>NZ_JAQEQF010000001.1:0-578092 GCF_027698965.1 Clostridium fessum | reverse complement strand
TGCAGGCTAAAGTAACGAGAATGCGGTGTGCCGTTTTTCAAGAGGTATTATATTATCTTGAAATTTCTCTTGTCACGTGTTTTAACCACTCTTTTTCTTCGTCATTCATATACGGAGAAATGGTTTCGTATACGTCTTTATGGTATGTATTTAAGCGCTCGATATCCGCGTCATCCATGAAACGTGTATCCAGTGCCTCTAAGTCAATCGGCGCCTTGGTCAGGAATTCGAACTTCAGGAACTGTCCGTACTCATTTTTCTCATCCTCGACACATAAGATCAGGTTCTCTGTTCTGGTTCCGAAATCGCCAGCAAAGTACAGACCCGGCTCATCGGAGCAGATCATGCCCGGCTCAATCACAGCACTGTCCTGACGCTCCGGAACAACCTTCCAGCGCAGTCCGTTCGGTCTCTCATGTACGTTAGAAAGATATCCAACACCATGTCCGGTACCATGTGCAAAATCAAGACCACGTTTCCAGAATGCTTCACGGATGGTGTAGTCTAAGTTGATTCCCCGGCAGCCGTGAAGGAACTTCATGGTTGATACCTTCAGCATAGCGGCTGCTACGATTGTGTAGTACTCTTTTTCCTTCTCGGTCAGAGGTCCTAATGCATAGGTTCTTGTGATATCAGTAGTTCCCTCTAAATACTGTCCGCCGGAATCTACCAGCAGAAGACCTTCCGGTTTTAATTTCTTGCATACCTCATCGCTTGGATGATAATGGCACATTGCTGCATTTTCCTTGTAAGCGGCAATGGTTACGAAACTTGGCTCGATATAGTTGCCCTGCTCTGCTCGCAGTTCTTCAATTTTATGAGCCGCTGTCATCTCTGTCATATCGCAGGTTCCGATGGTATGCTTCAGCCAGTACATAAACTTGGTAACAGCAATGCCATCTTTTAAATGGGCCCTACGCATATTTTCGATCTCGGTCGCATTCTTAACAGCCTTCATGGTCGCACAAGGATTCATCTCGTCTATAATACGGCAGGAAGCATCAATGCTCTCGCATACAGCAAAGCTTGCTTTCTTGCGTTCCAGAAGAATCTTCTCATTCTTCAGGGCTGCCACATCCTGTAAGAATTCCGCATACTCTTTTACCTGAACCTTTGCCTCAGCTAAAGCCGCACAAACCTCTTTTCCCATCTTAGTATCTTCTTTGATAGCTTCTTTCTGTACGTATAAATAGGCTTCATCCTGTGTAATAAGTGCATAGGACAGAAATACCGGGTTATTTACAATATCGTTTCCACGAAGGTTGAATAACCATGCGATTTCATCCAGAGCCGTCATAAGATGAATCTGTGCTTTATTTTTCTTCATGGCATCACGAAGATCTGAAAGTTTCTCTACGGTACTCTTTCCGGCATATTTTACATCCAGGCTCCAGATAGGCTCGCAGGACATAGCCGGACGGGAAGTCCAGATCTCACCTACCAGATCCTTGCTGCAGTTGATTGTTACATTTTTTTCCTGCAGTAAGTTCTGAAGACCATACCCCAACTCAGAGTTTACAACACGACCGTCAAATCCAAGGCATCCATCAACCGGAAGCTCCTCCTCTAAAAACTCGTCCAGAGTCGGGAATTCAGGTTCACCCATGCGGTATAATTTGATCTCACTGCCTGAAAGCTGCTCTTCTGCCTGTACAAAGTATCTTCCGTCTGTCCAGAGTCCGGCTTTGTCCATAGTGATAACAGCCGTTCCAGCGGTTCCGTTGAAACCGGTCAGGAAGTGACGGCATTTAAAGAATTCTCCTACATACTCAGATTCATGAAAATCCGCAGTCGGAACCAGGTATGCATCGATTCCCAGTTCTTTCATGCGATCTCTTAATTGTCCAATTTTTACATTTGTCTGGTTCATTATTTCCTCCTTCATACGATTTTTTTGAAAAAATATGTACTCCTGGAATGTCTATGCATTCCGCATAAAACATTCCCAGAGTACATCTTATTCTAGTTATTTAAATTATCGTAACGTTTCAGCCCCATTAGCCAAGAAACATTCCAACGCCCGGTCCTAACGGAAGGTTAAGTACGATCCATAATACTAACAGGATACTCCATCCAATCAGGAAGCAGATACTGTACGGAAGCATGGTGGAAACCAGTGTTCCGATACCAGCCTCTTTATCATATTTCTTCATGAATACGATAATCATTGCGAAATAGGACATCATCGGAGTGATAACGTTTGTACAGGAGTCACCGATACGGTAAGCAACCTGAGCGAACTCCGGTGTGTAACCTAACAGCATGAACATCGGTACGAATACCGGCGCGATCAGAGCCCATTTTGCAGATGCAGAACCCATGAACAGGTTGATGAAGGCTGCAAAAAGAACGAATAAGATCATGGTCGGGATAGTTCCAATACCAGAGCTTCTAAAGAATTCAGCTCCCTTTAATGCAAGGATCGTTCCTAATTTGGTATAACCAAAGAAGTTAATAAACTGTGCTGCCACAAAGGTCAGAGCGATGTAGGAGCTCATGGTTCCCATGGCACGTCCCATAGCGTTGCAGACATCCTTCTCTCCGTGATATACGCCAGTCATATGACCATATACAACAGACGGCACGAAGAAAAGTACAGTGATAATCGGGATGATGCCCTCCATAAACGGAGAGTTTCCTAACAGTGTTCCATCCTCAGCTCTCATAACAGAGTTAGCCGGGAGACAGAAAGCTACCAGAACCAGAATCATAACCAGTAAGGTTAAACCAGCTACTTTCAGAGCTTTTCTTTCCTGGTCGTTTAATTTATACTCAGAGCTTGTTTCATTCTCTTCCCCATTGCCGTGATACTCACCAAAACGCGGTGCAACGACTTTCTCAGTGATGATAGTACCTAAGATTGTGATCAGGAAGGTAGACACCATCATGAAGTACCAGTTTCCGGTCGGCTCAACTACATAAGTCGGGTCTACCATCTTTACAGCCTCGTTGGTAATACCGCAAAGAAGCGGATCCAGAGTACCGATTAATAAGTTTGCAGAGAAACCACCGGATACACCTGCAAATGCTGCAGCCATACCAACTACCGGATGACGATTGTATGCCATGAACATCAGTGCTGCGATCGGAATCAGAACGATGTATCCAACTGCATCGGCCAGGTTGGACATAACGCCTAAGAATACGATCATCGGAGTAATTAACTTAGCCGGAGTAACCTCTACAGCAGACTTTAATGCGCCGCCAATTAAACCACTGTCCTCCAGAAGTCCGATACCAAACATAGCTACCAGGACAACTCCCAAAGGAGCGAATCCTGTAAAGTTAGTGATTGCATGTGTCAGCATGTACACAAGCCCCTCACCATTCAAAAGGCTGACAGCCTGAACCGTCTGCGTCTCTACGACTCCCTTAGAACGGTTAACCAGTTCACCTGTTGCCGAAACTCCAGCCATCTCACAGACAGCAGAAAGAACGATAACAAAGAGAACTAAAATTGCAAAAATAGAAATCGGATGCGGAAGTTTATTTCCGACTTTCTCAATTCCGTTCAGCCAGCGGTTTAATAACGAAGGCTTATCTTTTGCTTGTTCGTTTGCTTTTCCCATTTTTTCCTCCATTCCCAACTTATACGTATAAGTGAATTTTGTATTGTTAGAATATCACAAAAGGATCGGCATTTCAATTATTTTTTTAGCAATATTAAATTATTGTGTATTTTAGTGAATTTCTATAGACATTTTTAGAGAAATTTAATAAACTGTAAAAGTGTTATAAGGAGTCTACAAAATTATGAAAAAAAATGTTACTGCAAAAGACATCGCAAAACTCTGCGGAGTCTCTCAGGCGACTGTATCTTATGTGATCAATAATCGCCAGAATCAGAAGATCAGTGAGGAAACCAGACGCAAGGTTTTAGAGGCTGTTGAAACACTTCACTACTATCCCAATGCCTCTGCCAAAAGCATGCGGACCAAAAACTGCACATCCATCGGAATTGTATGTGCAAAAGATTACAGCCGCCAGGCTTTCTTAAATGCTTTTACCGGAATCAGCCAGTACCTGTCCCAGATCGACTATACCATCACGATTTTCAATGAAATGGATGATATAGATTCTTCTCCGGATTATGTCAAAAGCTATTATTCCAACGTGATCGATGGACTCATTTTTATTTCCAACGATGATCACGCTGCTTTTACAAAACCGGCCGATGAAAATCATATTCCTTATGTGGTTATCTGTATGGACGGAGTTTTCTCAAAAAAAACACCGTTCCCCCATGCATTTGAATATGCCCTGCAGGAATGTGCCTCCTTCTGTCTGGAAAAGGAAATCCGCGAAGTGCGGTATTTTTCCATCAGCAACGACGGTCTTTTAGTTAATAATAAATATCCGCTTTTTGAATCCCTGCTTCGCCGGACGGCACCGAACTGCCATCTGGAGCACGTGATCTGCCCTATCAAGGATCGTGATCTGATTCATTTGCAGCAATTTTTAGCTAAATACATGGAAAACCGCAGTTTTGATCTTGCCATTTCTCAAAACTACGACATTGGACTGCTGCTGCAGCGTGAAATATTAAAAACAGGCTTTTCCATCCCTCAGAGAATTCGCCATATCTTCCTGAACGAGGTGAATTTCTATGAAATGGACTATCCTTCTATCAGCGGCATTGATATTCCCTACGATCAAATGGGCGAGTATGCTGCCAAACTTCTTCTTGCTATGATCGAAAACCGTGAATCTGAATTTACCTACCAGGAATTCAAGTGCCGCCTCATTCAGAGAGAAACGACGCTGTGACGCTGTTAAAATACTGCGCCTTATAAAGATCAAAAAGAGAACACCCGCTAATTCCAGTTTATGAATTGCCGGATGTTCTCTTTTTTATGATTTTCTTTTCAAAGATCAAGGATATCTGATCTTTTTTACTTTTTATTCGTTACAGTTCAGCCATGACATCTTCCGTATTCTCAGATTCGGTTTCTTCTCCGTCCTGTTCCTCCAGAAATTCGTCTTCTTCATCCTCATCCTTGTCGCTCTCCCGCACCTTGGCGATGCTTGCAACTGCTATGCCGGATTCAGCATCAATACTCATCAGCTTCACACCGGAGGTATTGCGTCCGATAATCGAGATGTCGCTGACTGCCATCTTGATGATGATGCCTTCATTGGTAATCAGCATGATCTTGCGCTCATTATCTACCAGCTTTGCACCCACCAAATCACCGGTTTTGTCGATGATCTTATAGCAGCGCACGCCCTTGCCGCCTCGGTTCTGGGCTGTAAATTCATCAATCGGAGTGCGTTTTCCATAACCATTTTCCGATACCACCAGCAGGCATTCTCCCTGGCTGGCCATCTGCATACCGATGACTTCATCGCCTTCATCAAACTTCATGCCGATAACCCCCATGGAAACACGGCCTGTTACGCGGACATCGGTCTCATGGAATCGGATACACATACCTTTCTTTGTGATCAGGAAAATATCTTCGGTATTATCGGTAGCCTTAACTTCGATCAATTCATCGTCATCACGAAGTACAATCGCCTGAAGACCGTTCTTGCGGACATTGCTGTATTCCTTCATCGGAGTCTTCTTAACCATACCATTGCGGGTTGCCATGAAGAGATATTTCTCATCATCGATCTCCTTCATAGGAACGATGGATGTGATCTTCTCGCCTGGCATCAGCGGAAGCAGATTCACGATGGCAGTACCTCTGGCAGTGCGTCCTGCCTCCGGAATCTCGTATCCCTTCAGACGGTATACGCGTCCCTTGTTGGTAAAGAACATCACATAATGATGGGTTGTGGTCATCAGCAGATCTTCGATATAATCTTCCTCAATAGTCTGCATGCCCTTGATTCCCTTGCCTCCGCGGTTCTGGCTCTTGAAATTATCGCTGGACATTCTCTTAATATAGCCAAAATTGGTCATGGTCACAACGATATCGTCATCCGGGATCAAATCCTCCGCAGACATATCGTATTCATCATATCCGATGGCGGTACGGCGGTCATCTCCGTATTTATCAGCGATGAGGGAGATCTCCTCCTTGATAACACACAGAAGTTTCTTCTCATCTGCCAGAATCGCTTTCAACTCTGCAATCTTTGCCTCCAGCTCTTTATATTCATTTTCCAGTTTCTCGCGTTCCAGACCGGTCAGAGCACGCAGACGCATATCTACGATGGCCTGTGCCTGTGCATCCGAAAGATCAAAACGCTCCATTAACTGAGCTTTCGCCGCCTGAACATTGGCAGAACCGCGGATGATCTTAATAACCTCATCGATATGATCCAGTGCCTTTAAAAGACCTTCCAAAATATGGGCTCTCTCTTCTGCCTTGTTCAGATCATATTTGGTTCTTCTGGTTACCACATCCTCCTGGTGCTTTAAGTAATATTCCAGGATCTGCTGCAGATTTAAGATACGCGGCTCATTATTAACCAGCGCCAGCATAATCACACCAAAGGTGTCCTGCAGCTGTGTATGCTTCAGCAGACGGTTCATGATGACATTGGCATTCACATCACGGCGCAGTTCAATGCAGATCCGAAGTCCCTCACGGTTGGATTCATCACGCAGATCCGTGATTCCATCAAGCTTTTTATCCTTTACAAGCTCTGCGATCTTTTCGATCAAACGAGCCTTATTCACTGCATAAGGAAGCTCTGTCACGATGATACGGCTCTTGCCATTTGCCATGGCCTCGATATTGTATACAGCCCGTACACGGATCTTGCCGCGTCCGGTTCTGTACGCTTCTTCGATGCCTGCTTTTCCAAGGATGGTTGCTCCTGTCGGGAAATCAGGTCCCTTTACGATCTCCATCAGTTCTTCGATGGTAGTCGGGCGGTCTTCCTCCACCCGGTTGTCTATGATCTTGACAACGGCAGCAATCACCTCACGCAGGTTGTGAGGCGGAATATTCGTTGCCATACCAACGGCGATACCGGTGCCGCCATTTACCAGAATATTGGGAAAACGAGCCGGAAGAACCGTCGGTTCTTTCTCAGTCTCATCAAAGTTCGGCATGAAATCAACGGTATTCTTGCCAATATCCGCCAGCATCTCCATGGAAATACGGCTCAGTCTTGCCTCGGTGTATCGCATCGCTGCGGCGCCGTCGCCGTCCATGGAACCGAAGTTTCCATGTCCATCTACAAGCGGGTAACGGGTAGCCCATTTCTGAGCCATATTTACCAACGCACCATAGATTGAACTGTCACCATGTGGGTGGTATTTACCCATTGTATCACCGACGATACGGGCTGACTTACGGTGGGGCTTATCCGGTCCATTATTCAGCTCAACCATCGAATAAAGCACTCGTCTCTGCACCGGTTTCAAGCCATCCCGCACATCCGGAAGTGCACGGGCAGCAATAACGCTCATCGCATAATCGATGTAAGACGTTTCCATTGTCTTTTTCAGATCAATGTCATGAATTTTGTCAAATATATTTGGTTCCATCTATACTCCTTTCGTCCTCAAAAGGATTTAAGTGACTTAAATTTAATTAAATATCCAGGTTCTTTACGTACTTCGCATTTGCCTCGATAAACTCACGGCGCGGCTCAACCTGATCCCCCATCAGGGTAGCAAATGTCAGATCAACCTCCGAAGCAGTCTCACTGTCGATCTGGACACGGAGAAGAATTCGGCGCTCCGGATCCATGGTAGTCTCCCAAAGCTGTTCCGCGTCCATCTCACCCAGACCTTTATAACGCTGGATCTTATTGTTGTTGTCACGGCCAATCTCAGTCAGAATCGAATTCAGCTCATCATCGCTGTATGCATACCAGACACGCTTATTCTTCTCGATCTTATAAAGCGGCGGCTGTGCCAGATATACATGTCCTTCCCGGATCAAATCCGGCATAAAACGATACAGGAACGTCAGAAGCAGGGTACTGATATGTGCACCATCCACATCGGCATCGGTCATGATAATGATCTTGTTGTAACGAAGTTTTGAAATATCAAAATCTTCATGAATACCGGTACCAAATGCCGTGATCATCGCACGGATCTCCGCATTGCCGTAAATTCGATCCAGTCTTGCTTTTTCTACGTTTAAGATCTTGCCTCGAAGAGGCAGGATAGCCTGATTCGATTTATTTCTCGCCTCTTTGGCGGAACCGCCCGCGGAATCTCCCTCTACGATGTAGATCTCGCAGTTTTCCGGATTCTTATCGGAACAGTCGGCTAACTTTCCTGGAAGCGCCATGCCATCGAGCGCTGATTTACGTCTCGTCATCTCGCGGGCCTTGCGGGCTGCGTCGCGGGCTCTCTTGGCAAGAATCGATTTCTCACAGATGATCTTGGCAACCGCCGGATTCTGCTCTAAGAAATACGTCAGCTGCTCGCTCACGATCGCATCAACCGCCGTGCGGGCCTCGCTGTTGCCGAGTTTCTGCTTCGTCTGTCCCTCAAACTGAGGCTCCTCGATCTTGACGCTGATGATGGCTGTAATGCCCTCGCGGATATCCTCGCCACTGAGCGCCGGTTCATTTTCCTTGAGAAGCTTATTTTTCTTTGCATAATCGTTAAAAGTCTTCGTCAGCGCGCTCTTGAAACCAGCCAGATGCGTACCGCCCTCCGGGGTATTGATATTGTTGACGAATGTGTAGATATTTTCCGTGTAGGAATCGTTATGCTGCATCGCCACCTCGACAAACACCTTGTCCTTGATGCCCTCGCAGTAAATAACCGGCTCATAGAGCTTCTCATTGCTCCGGTTCAAGTAGGTGACAAATTCCTTGATACCGCCCTCGTAATGGAAAGTCTTCTCATGCTTTACCTCGCGGTCATCACGCAGCGTGATCCGGAGGTTTTTCGTCAGGAATGCCGTCTCACGCAGGCGTACTTTTAACGTATCATAGTCGTAGACCGTTTCCTCGAAAATCTCCTTATCCGGCAGGAATACAACCCGTGTGCCGTGCTTATCCGGAGCACACTCACCGACTACTTTCAGCGGATACATGGTTTTGCCGCGCTCATAGCGCTGCTTATATACCTTTCCATCGCGGCAGATCTCAACCTCCAGCCACTCGGAAAGGGCGTTTACAACCGATGCACCTACACCGTGAAGTCCGCCTGATACCTTATATCCGCCACCGCCGAATTTACCGCCTGCATGCAGGATCGTAAATACAACCTCAACGGCCGGAAGTCCGGCTTTTTTCTGAATATCAACCGGGATACCACGACCGTCATCCTGTACCGTGATGGAATTATCTGCATTGATCTGTACTTCAATGTGACTGCAGAATCCGGCTAATGCCTCATCTACGGAGTTGTCAACTATCTCATACACCAGGTGATGGAGGCCTCTTACAGATGTGCTGCCTATATACATACCAGGACGCTTTCTGACCGCCTCCAATCCCTCCAATATCTGTATTTGATCTGCACTGTATTCTGAACCCATAGTTCCTCCTTCACTTGCTGTTTTATGTCTGACTAGTTGTCTTGTTTGGACGTTCACAGGTGACCGTCCCGCTCACGACCCGAAAGGTCTTATCTATCTGGAAGCTGTGGCTGATAAAATCATCCAAGCCTGTACAGGTAATGATCGTCTGTATATGACGTATGCTGGCGAGCAGATGATCCTGCCGTTTCCCATCTAACTCCGACAAAACATCGTCGAGAAGCAGAATCGGATACTCCTTTTTGATCTTTTTAACCAGCTCAATCTCCGCCAGTTTGAGCGATAATGCCGCCGTCCTCTGCTGTCCCTGTGAACCGAAGCGCCGGATGTCAATCCCGTTGACATAGAAACTTAAGTCATCCCGGTGCGGTCCGACCAGCGTCGTCTTCTGCTTCCGGTCCGCCTCGCGGCTCTTTTTGACAGCCGCTTCCAGCTGATCCGCCTCCGTGTTCGGCTCATACTGAATAACAAGCTCTTCCTTTCCGCCCGACAATTTCTGATGGATCGGACGGATCAATTCGTTTAATTCACCGATAAATTCCCGCCGGTACTGGCTCACCTCCCGCCCGTAGGAAGCAAGCTGCATATCCCATATATCCAGCATCTCCTCGTACTCGGGATGGAAAAACAGCTCCTTTAAGAGCTTATTTCTCTGTATCACTACCCGGTTGTACTGCACCAGCGAATGGACGTAGAGCCGGTTTAACTGACATAACTCCAGATCAATAAAACGGCGTCGATCCGCCGGCCCGTTCTTAATGAGATTCAGATCTTCCGGCGAAAAAAACACCACGTTAACGATGCCGAAAAGCTCGCTCGCCCGCCGGATCGGAATCCCGTTGACCGCCACGCCCTTCGTCTTATTTTTCTTTAGGTGCATGTCGATCCGGTATGGCACATCGTCCTTGCGAAGCTGCATCTTGATGTGGGACTCGTCCTCTCCGAATTCGATGATCTCCCTGTCCTTGCTGCCGCGGTGGGACTTGGTCGTCGCACACACGTAGACCGCTTCAAGAATATTGGTTTTACCCTGCGCGTTGTCCCCGTAGAGAACATTCGTCCCCGGATCAAAATCCATATGTAATTCCCCGTAATTGCGGTAATTTTTGAGTTCGATCGATTCGATAAACATGAAACCATCCTTTATTTGGTGATTGTTACGGTCTCTCCGTCATACTCGACTTTGTCCCCGTCGTAAAGCTTCTTGCCGCGCTGCATCTCCACCGCGCCATTGACCTTCACAAGCCCGTCCTGAATCGCAAATTTAGCATCCACGCCGGACTCTACCAGACCGGCTGCCTTAAGCGCCTGACCCAGTTTTATAAATTCATCTCTCAGTTTTATCTCCATCTTATTTCAGATCCTTTCTGTCACTGTCTGCCTGCACCTGCCATGTCAAAAAATGGCAGGTTAGATCGCTGCCGCATTGAAATTGACCGGCAGGATCAGATAGATGTAAGTCTCCTCCTCGTCCCGGATAAAGCACGGGGATTTCGGATTCATCATGTACAGAGTCACTTCCTCATCATCGATGATTCGCAGCGCATCACCCAAAAACTTCGGGTTGAAGCCGATCATCAGGTCTTTTCCAAACTTGGTAATCGCCAGACGTGCATCCATCGTACCGAAGGCGGAATGCATCTTTAACTCCATTTCTTCATCGGTAAAGTTTAAGATCAAAGGTTTCTTATCATTTTCACGGACGAGAATGCTCGCACGGTCGATCGCATCCATGAAATCACGGCGGTTCAAGGTAACTTTCGTCTCATAATCGGAGGAAAGCATCTGATTGATCCGGAAATACTCGCCCTCAATCAGGCGGGATAACACGATCGTGTCGTCAAATTCAAACATGATGTGGTTGGTGCTGAAGAAAATCTGTACCTCAGAGTC
The DNA here is from genome assembly GCF_027698965.1 of Clostridium fessum. Taxonomy (NCBI): domain Bacteria; kingdom Bacillati; phylum Bacillota; class Clostridia; order Eubacteriales; family Clostridiaceae; genus Clostridium; species Clostridium fessum. The sequence continues at coordinate 566,792 of NZ_JAQEQF010000001.1, read as the reverse complement.
GTTGTCACCGTTTAAGATCTTGCTGATCTCACCTAAAGTCTTGCCAGGAACGATGACTTTTATATCATCGTACTGTTCTTTTAATGCAACTTTGCGGATCGACATGCGGTGTCCGTCGAGGGAAACGAGCTTAAGTTCATTGCCGGTGACCTCCATCAGCTCACCGGTCATCATCTTGTTGCTGTCGTTCGGCGAGATCGAGAAGATCGTCTGGCGGATGATCTCTTTTAAGGTAAACTGGGAAAGTGTGATGAATTTATCCCGCTCAATGTGGGGAATATAGGAAAATTCATCGCCGTCCTTGCCCTGAATCTGGAAAATAGCCTTGTCACAGGTGATCGTCGTGTTGTATTTTTCATCCGATTCGATCGTGATCGTAGAATTTTCGCCGGAGAGCTTGCGGATAATATCGGAAAAAAGCTTGGCATCAAGAGCGATTTTTCCACGTTCCAGGATCGTTCCTTCGACCTTCGTCTCAATTCCCAGCTCCATATCGTTGCCGGTCAGTTTGATCTCATCCGAAACAGCATCGATCAGGATGCATTCGAGAATCGGCATGGTGGTTTTGGAAGGAACGGCCTTCAGAACAATGTTGATGCCGTTCATTAAATGATCTTTTTCAAATGAAAGCTTCATGTTTGTTGATAACTCCTTTGCTAAAAATAACGTGGAACGGAAAGAAAAGATATATATAAATTCCGTCGCAATCGTAGTAGGGGCTGTGAATATGTGGAATTCTCCGGACAGCCCCGAAAATACAGGGGTTCAGACTCCTTTTGAATGGTTAAAAAGGCTGTGTAAAACTGTCCGGAACCGGCTGGATAACTTTTGAATTATCCACAACCCTGAAATGGAGCAAAATGTGGGAAAAGTTATCCACAGGTTTTCAACCACTTTTCCACGCGAAATTGTGGAAGAAACCTACTGTGGGCTGATCTTTTTCATTAAGATTTCCACTGTATTGCGAAGCGATTCGTTTTTCTCCATATCGGCAGCGATCTTGTCGTGACCGTGGATGATCGTCGTGTGATCCCGACCGCCTAAATATTTGCCGATATTCTGCAGGGAAGTTCCGAGCATCGAACGGCAGATATACATCACGATCTGGCGCGGGAATACGATCTCCTTGTTGCGCTTCTGGGAGGAAATGTCAAGCGGAGTGATACCGAAATGATCAGCAACGACCTGGATGATCAGCTCTGGGGTCACTTCTTTCTCCGCGTTCGGGGAAATGAGATCCTTGAGCGCTTCCTCCGCCAGCTCCGTCGTGATCTCCTTGTTATTTAACTTGGAAAGGGCGACGATCTTGGTGAGGGCGCCCTCGAGTTCGCGGATGTTGGACTTGACGTTGGTGGCGATGTACTTGATCACTTCATTATCTATATTGTAGCCCTCGAGTTCCTCTTTTTTGCGGAGGATCGCCATACGGGTTTCATAATCCGGCGACTGGATATCGACGGTCAAGCCCCATTCGAAACGGGAACGAAGCCGTTCTTCCAGCGTCTCGATCTCTTTCGGCGGTTTATCTGAGGAGATAATGATCTGTTTTTTCGCTTCATAGAGTGCGTTGAAGGTATGGAAAAATTCTTCCTGTGTCGATTCCTTACCGATAATAAACTGGATATCATCGATGAGGAGGACGTCGTTGTTTCTGTATTTTTCACGGAACTCCGTGGTGGAAATATTGTTTTTGTTCCGGATCGCATCGATCAGTTCGTTCGTAAACTTCTCACTTGTAACGTAGAGAACCTTCGCTTTTGGATTGTTTTTTAAGATAAAATGTCCGATCGAGTGCATAAGATGCGTTTTTCCCAGACCTACACCCCCGTAAATGAAGAGAGGGTTGTAGATCTCACCCGGAGATTCTGCCACGGCGAGGGAAGCGGCGTGCGCTAAGTTATTGTTCGCGCCGACGACGAAGGTGTCGAATGTGTAGCGCGGATTTAAGTTCGCATCCTGGATGAGCTGGCGGCTGACCTCGGACGGGCGGTTGATCAGATGGCTTTTGTCCGTCTCTTTTTGCGGCTCATCGACCTGTTCGATGGTGACAAAATCGACCTCACACTCGATTCCGGTTAGTTCTTCGATGGTAATCTGGATCAAAAGTCCGTATTTTTTTTTGATATAGCCGAGAAACTGCACATCCGGAACCAGGATCTGAAGGGTGCCGTCTTTCATGGAATAAGGCTGCGTCGGAAGCAGCCATGTTTTGAAAGAAACGTCCGTCAGTTCGTGTTCTTCTTTAATATGGAGGAGAATTTCATCCCATTTTTCCTTAATTTTCTCTATCATACTGTGTCTCCTAAACGTAAAAAGCAGCCAAAACTGCAAAATAACCCAATCTAAGTTCTATTCTACATGATTTGTCCACATTTTTCAATAAAAACCCGCAATGTGAATAAGTGAAATTCAGTTATCCACGTGGAAAAAACGCCGAAAAATAAGGCTTTTTGGTGAATGGGTGTGAACAATCAGAAGCTTATCCAGATCGTATTCCACGGCTTTTCCACAAGTTATCCCCAAAATGTGGATAAGTGGAGGATAAGCTGTGAATAGGTGGCGGGAATGCTGATAAAATAAGGATTTTTTTATCCACAAAATGGAAACGTCCCGGTGTGTATACTGTATACAATAAGGTGCCTCGACAGCAATCGACGATCGATCTGTGGGGACGCAGGATCGAAATGGTGGAAAAACCACAGAAATTCCTTGTTCTATGGGGATTAAAAAGATCAAAATAGTGGTTGACGAATGCGGAATTCTTCTATATAATGGAGAAGATGTTTAATTACAATAGTCTAACTATGTTGAGAAGAATGCGGATTTCGGCGTGAGCCGGAGGAAGCGTGGATTTCTCTTACTATATTATGGATGAGGAGGTGTATGCAGACATGAAGATGACATTTCAGCCGAAGAAAAGACAGAGAGCAAAAGTTCATGGATTCCGTGCGAGAATGAGCAGCGCAGGTGGAAGAAAAGTTCTGGCTGCCAGAAGAGCAAAAGGTAGAGCAAAATTATCTGCTTAATGAACGAGGCCGCAATCGAGTTATAGATTGTGGCCTTTCTTAATATTCATAGAAAAAGTTCTAAGAATATTAAGAAAAGCTCTGCGATGCACACTCGCTGCAGGGGAAAATGATTGCTAATGCAATCGCACCTCGGTGCGTGAATCCGGCAAGCCGGATTCTATTTTATATTATTTATCATTGGTGATTTTAATGAAGCGTTTTAATTCAATTAAGAAGAACAGCGAATTTCAAAAGGTTTACAAGACAGGGAAATCCTATGCCAATAAGCTTCTGGTTATGTACGTGAAGCGGGTGGATGACGGGAAGGAGCCTCGGATCGGTATCTCCGTCAGCAAAAAGGTTGGAAACAGCGTGGTCCGCCATCACGTGACAAGGTTGGTACGGGAGAGCTATCGGTTAAATAAGGACAGAGTCAGACTCGGATTAGACATCGTAGTCGTTGCCAGACCGGCAGCGAAAGAAGCAGACTTCAAAAAAATTGAGAGTGCATACCTGCACTTATGCGGACTGCATAACATTCTGGAGAATCGAAGTGAGAATATTGATTAAGAAGATCTTGATAAAGATGATTCGGGGATATCAGCTCTATATTTCCCCTATGACAGGACCTCACTGCAAGTACACGCCGACGTGCTCGGAGTACGCCATCCAGGCACTTAAAAAGTACGGCGCTGTAAAAGGTATGATTTTGGCATGTAAGCGGATTCTTCGCTGTAATCCATTTGCAGAAGGCGGTTATGATCCAGTTCCGTAAAGGATGAGGAGGTAGTTCATTGGACGTTAGCGTTTTAGTTGCGACAAAGGCAGGTTCGATCATGGGACCGATCGCCAGCGTGTTTGGTTATATCATGGACTTTTTATTCCGGATTACCAGCAGCATGGGGATCATGAATATCGGTCTGTGTATCATCCTGTTTACCATTATCACAAAGTTACTGTTATTTCCTCTGACGATCAAACAGCAGGAATCGTCAAAACTTATGTCGCTTATGAACCCTGAAATCAAGGCGGTTCAGAATAGGTATAAGGGAAAAACCGATCAGGCATCGATGGCTAAACAACAGGTCGAGATGCAGGCAGTTTATGAGAAATATGGCTCGAATCCGATGGCAGGATGTCTGCCGATGGCGATTCAGCTTCCGATTATCTTCGCTTTGTACCGGGTTATCTACAACATTCCGGCATACGTACCGTCAGTACGTGTCTTTTTTGACAACGTAGCGAACCCGCTGATGGAGCAGCCGGATTACGTCAACAAGATTTCCGAGCTGGCAAGCGGTGTCGGCATGGCGGTGGACAAGGTAGACTACACCGTGGCAAACAAAGTCGTAGATATGTTATATAAGTTGACACCGGCTGGATGGGATACGCTGGAAAGTTTATTCCCGCAGATCTCTTCGACGATCGCAGAAAATGCGGGCAAGATTGAGCAGATGAACTATTTCTTCGGCATCAATCTGGCAACTCCGCCGTTTACCGGTTTTAACCACATCACGATCGCATGGATCATCCCGATCCTCGCAGGTCTGACCCAGTGGCTCTCCACCAAGCTGATTTCCAATTTACAGCAGGTGGATCAGGACGCGCCGGGCGCGAGCATGATGAACAGCATGATGATCACGATGCCGCTGATGTCCGTATTCTTCTGTTTCTCCCTGCCGTCCGCGATCGGTATCTACTGGGTCGTTCAGGGTGCATTCCAGCTCGTTCAGCAGCTGATCGTAAATGCACATATGAACAAGATCGATGTCGATGATCTGATCCGCCGCAACGTGGAGAAGATGAACAAGAAGAGAGCGAGAAAAGGTCTGCCGCCGGCCAATGTCAGCGAGAAGGCAAGCGTGAATTTAAAGGCGCTTCAGGCACGCGAGGATGCGGAAAGCAAGGCGAAAGAGGACAAGATCTCCCGCAATAAAAAGCAGATGGAGGCGTCTGAAGCATTTTACAATTCCGATCCGAAGCCGGGCAGTCTGGCTTCCAAGGCCAAGATGGTGCAGAAGTACAACGATAAGCACGCGAAAAAATAGAAGGAGGGCGCAGGATGGATATGATTACGGTTACCGCTAAGACAGTCGATGAGGCAGTAACAAAGGCACTGATTGAACTGGAAACCACCAGTGATAAATTAGAGTACGAAGTGGTCGAAAAAGGAAGCGCCGGATTTCTGGGGATCGGCGCGAAACCGGCGATCATCCGTGCTAAGAAGAAAGAGACGCTCGAGGATCGTGCGATCGACTTTTTAAGCCAGGTATTTGATGCGATGAACTTAGATGTGAAGATCGCAGCGGCTTTCAATGAGGAAGAGTGCGAGATGAACATCGACCTCTCCGGCGAGGATATGGGTATTTTGATCGGTAAGAGAGGTCAGACCCTGGATTCTCTCCAGTATCTGGTCAGCCTGGTTGTCAACAAGAAGAGCGAGAATTACGTCCGCGTGAAGCTCGATACCGAGAATTACCGCGAGAGACGGAAAGAGACGCTTGAGACACTGGCAAAGAACATTGCTTACAAGGTAAAGAGAACGAAACGTTCCGTATCTTTGGAGCCGATGAACCCGTATGAGAGACGGATCATTCATGCAGCGCTGCAGAATGACAAGTATGTCACCACCCGCAGCGAGGGCGAGGATCCGTTCCGGCATGTGATTATTTCGCTGAAGCGTGAGGGCAGACGCGAGAGAAGTGACGGGTATGTGAGATATGAGAAGTAAATAAGTGTGACGAAGAAGGTCTGGAGGTATCTAGACCTTCTTTTTTGTGGGGGATCGAGCGCGAGAGGTTTATCGTGAAAACATGAAAAAAGAAATAAATATTAGACTAGATTTGTAAATAAAGATGGGAAAATGCTTCCATATGGTATAGAATAAGAAGATAAAAAGCAAGGAAGGATTTATATATATATGGTATATACAGATACAATCGCCGCGATCGCGACGGCGCTTTCGAGTTCGGGGATTGGGATTATCCGGATTAGCGGTTCGGACGCTGTTGCGGTGGCGGAGCGGATGTTTGAACCGGCGGTGGCGGGGAAGAGGCTTTCGGAGCAGAAAACGTATACGATTCATTATGGATATATTCGGGATGGAGAGGAACGGATCGATGAAGTGCTGCTTCTTTTGATGCGCGGTCCGCACAGTTATACGGCGGAGGATACGGTAGAGATTGACTGTCACGGAGGCGTGCTGGTGATGAAGCGGATTCTGGAGCTGGCGGTAAAATGTGGGGCACGGCTGGCGGAACCAGGCGAATTTACGAAGCGGGCGTTTTTAAATGGCAGAATTGATCTTTCGCAGGCGGAAGCCGTGATCGATGTGATCCAGTCGAAAAATGAGTATGCGCTGCAGTCTTCGGTCAGCCAGTTGAGCGGTTCAATGTCGCGGAAAGTGCGGGAACTTCGCGAAAAACTAATCTATGAGATTGCCTTTATTGAGTCCGCACTTGATGATCCGGAGCATATTTCTCTGGACGGATACCCGGAGCGCCTTCGGGAGACGCTGCAGCCGATTGAGATGGAGCTGGAGGCGTCGATCGGGACGTTTGACAACGGGCGTATCATGACGGAGGGGATCAAAACCGTGATCTTAGGTAAGCCGAATGCAGGAAAATCGTCCCTGATGAATGTACTGCTGGGAGAGGAGCGCGCGATTGTGACAGAGATCGCCGGTACGACACGCGATACGCTGGAGGAAAATATCCGTCTGCGCGGGCTTAGTTTAAATTTGATCGATACGGCGGGCATCCGGGAAACGGAGGATATCGTTGAAAAGATTGGCGTGGAACGGGCGAGAAAAATTGCGGATGAGGCAGATTTGATCTTGTATGTGGTCGATGGATCAAGGAAGCTGGATGAAAATGACCGTCAGATCCTCGATTTGATCCGGGGACGGAAGGTGATCGTCCTCTTAAATAAGACAGATCTGGAACCGGTTCTCACAGAAGAAGCGCTTCGCGAAGCGTGCGGGCAGGAAGTGATCCCGGTATCGGCGAAGGAACAGCAGGGAATTGATCGATTGGAGGAAAAAATTCAGACGATGTTCTTGCAGGGAAACCTGAATTTCAACGATCAGGTCATGCTGACAAACGTCCGTCACAAGACGGCGATGGAGCAGGCGCTGAAAAGCCTGCGTCTGGTCGAGACAAGCATCGACAATGCGATGCCGGAGGATTTTTTCTCGATTGATCTGATGGATGCCTATGAACATCTTGGAACGATCCTTGGGGAATCACTGGAAGAGGATCTGGTAAATGAGATTTTCAGCCATTTTTGTATGGGGAAATAGATCAATTTTTTTGCAAGGTTTCTTTCCTTGTGGTATGATAGGGTGGATCTGAAAACAAGAAAGAATATAAGGCGTTTGATCGAATTGAAATGTGCAGCTGCAGTAAAATCGGCTGCGAAACATACGGCGCATGAGCCGCAGCGTTTATCTCAGTCGAGAAGACTCCCACCTCTTCAGGTGGTGAGTAATAGCAAATTTGTCTCAGTGGAAGCCTTGTCTCCGACTGAGATAAACGCTCCGCGAGGATGCGCAGTGATTCTGTAAAGAATATGTCAGCTTACGCTGACCAGAATCACGCGCCAAGTCTCACGGACGTTCGACTTGAATAGAACGCAGAGATAGAGAGGAAAGAGGAAACATGCCCTGTTTAACAGAAAATTATGATGTAGCGGTCGTCGGGGCGGGACACGCCGGCTGTGAGGCGGCGCTGGCAAGCGCGAGACTGGGACTCGAGACGATCGTGTTTACCGTCAGCGTGGACAGCATCGCCCTGATGCCGTGCAACCCGAATGTCGGAGGAAGCTCGAAGGGCCACTTGGTGCGCGAGCTGGATGCGCTCGGCGGCGAGATGGGAAAAAATATAGATAAAACCTTTATACAGTCCAAGATGCTCAACCAGTCTAAGGGACCGGCGGTGCATTCGCTCCGCGCGCAGGCGGACAAGCAGGAATACACCCGCCAGATGCGCCGTACCATGGAAAATACCGATCACCTGACGATCCGTCAGGGAGAGGTGGCAGAGCTGATCGTGGAAGAAGGTCAGATCAAAGGACTGAAAACGTACTCCGGCGCGACGTATTACTGCAAGGCGGTGGTGCTGGCAACGGGAACGTACCTGAAAGCAAGATGTATCTATGGCGATGTGAGCAATCCGACCGGACCGAATGGTCTGCAGGCGGCAAACCATCTGACAGATTCCCTGAAAAAGCTGGGAATCGAGATGTTCCGTTTCAAGACGGGCACACCGGCGCGTGTCGATAAGCGCAGCATCGATTTTTCTAAGATGGAAGAGCAGTTCGGCGATGAGAGGGTTGTGCCATTTTCTTTTTCCACCGATCCGGAGTCGGTGCAGAAGGAGCAGGTGTCCTGCTGGCTGACCTATACCAATGAGAAAACACATGAGATCATCCGCAACAACCTGGATCGATCGCCCCTCTTTTCGGGCGCGATCGAGGGAACAGGTCCGCGTTACTGTCCATCGATCGAGGATAAGGTGGTAAAATTTCCAGATAAGAACCGTCATCAGGTTTTTGTCGAGCCGGAGGGAATTTATACGAATGAAATGTATCTGGGCGGTATGTCCAGTTCCCTGCCGGAGGATGTGCAGTACGCGATGTACCGTACCGTACCGGGACTTGAAAATGTCAAAATTGTTCGAAATGCATATGCGATTGAGTACGATTGTATCAATGCACGCCAGTTAAAGGCATCGCTGGAATTTAAGGCGATCCGGGGATTGTTCAGCGGCGGTCAGTTTAACGGAAGCTCCGGTTATGAGGAAGCGGCGGTACAGGGCTTTATGGCGGGTGTCAATGCGGCGCGCGAAGTGCTGGGAAAAGAACCGATCATCCTCGACCGTTCCCAGGCATATATCGGTGTCTTGATCGACGATCTGGTTACCAAAGAAAACCATGAACCGTACCGGATGATGACGTCGCGTGCGGAATACCGCCTGCTTTTGCGTCAGGACAATGCGGATCTGCGTCTTTCCCCGATCGGGCATGAGATTGGACTGGTCAGTGATGCGATGTATGAGCGTGTCCTCTGGAAAGAAAAAATGATCGAGGAAGAGGCAAAGCGTCTGGAGAAGATCAACATTGGCGCTGGAAAAGAAGTGCAGGAATTTTTAGAGCGCCACGGAAGCACCCCGCTCAAGACCGCGGCAACGCTGGCAGAGCTGGTACGCCGTCCGGAGTTAAGCTATGAAGCACTGGCAGAGCTGGATCCGAACCGTCCGGAACTTCCGGAAGATGTGATCGAGCAGATCAACATCAACATCAAGTATGACGGCTATATCCGCCGCCAGCTGCAGCAGGTTGCACAGTTCAAGAAGATGGAGAGCCGGAAGCTGGATGAAAACTTCGACTATTCCACGGTCGGAAGTCTGCGCCGTGAGGCAGTACAGAAGTTAAATCTCTATAAACCGGCAAATATCGGTCAGGCATCCCGAATCGCGGGCGTGTCACCGGCGGATATTTCGGTGCTGCTGGTACACTTAGAGCAGAGCCGCCATGCGGGGCATGGGGAAGAGAAGAAAGAACTGTAAATATAGAAACGAGCGGATTCAGAGTTACTGTACACGGGCAGGCACTTTTGGAACCGAAAGTGCCGTAAGAAAACCTGGTGGCAGGAGGAATTTGCCGTATTTAAATGCGAAGCCACGGCAAATTCCGTTACTGGGCACGTATGCGTGAACAGTAACGAGTCAGAGACTGCATGGAAACAGGTAAACGCATTGCAGCAACTCAAAATGTAAGATAGATAAGAACCTGAGAAAAAATAGAACATATCATAAAGGATATATTTATGGCAGAAGAAAATAAAGTAGAAAGCGGTGTGGTTCTGCCTCCGGCAGACTTTACCGGGCAGCTTCAGAAAGAAGCGCAGGAGATGGGCGTCGCGTTAAATGAACACCAGATCAAGCAGTTCTACGATTATTATGAACTGTTGATTCATTGGAATACGATGGTGAATCTGACAGCGATCACGGAACAGAAGGAAGTTGTGACCAAACATTTTTCGGATAGTCTGGCACTTGTGAAAGCGGTGCCGGATCTGGCAGAGAAAGAGTATACGTTGATCGATGTTGGAACGGGAGCTGGATTTCCGGGTATCCCGTTAAAGATTGCATTTCCAAATTTAAAGGTCACGCTTCTCGATTCTTTAAATAAGCGGATCAACTTTCTGAACGAGGTAATTCAGGCATTGGAACTGGAAAAAATTCAGGCGGTTCACGGACGGGCGGAGGATGCGGCACATGATAATGTTTCACGTGAAACATTTGATTTCTGCGTTTCACGCGCGGTGGCAAATCTGTCCACGCTGTCGGAATACTGCCTGCCATTTGTCAAGGTGGGAGGCTGGTTTGTACCGTACAAATCAGGCAAACTGGAGGAAGAGATGAAGACGGGAAAAGGTGCGATCCGCAAGCTGGGCGGCGAGCTGGAGGATGTGATTTCCTTCCACCTTGCCAATGAGGATGAGCGTAACCTGGTCCGGATTCATAAGACAGAGAGGACGGGAAAAAAGTATCCGAGAAAAGCGGGAACGCCGTCGCGGGAGCCGCTGAAATAAAGCAATCAAAAGGTAGATAGAGAAAGACTGTATATGGAACACGTAGGGTATGCAGTCTTTCTTTTTTATATAGGCGGGGTTTAAACAAAAATGTATGACTGAATATTTGTCCTGGAAGATTGTGTTCCAGAAGCCGTATCAGGCATATGACAGAGGAAATCTGGAGAAGCAGGTAGAGGTGATGGCAGAGCTGAAGATAATAGGGAAAATTTATAAAATTTGAGTTTTCGTTACAGAATATAGTTTTTTGTGCGAAAGCCGAGGAGATCGAGTGGGAATAATGTAGAATAAAGAGGAGCATTCCGGGGGTTTTGTTTGTATATAGATAGTGCGGCGGGACCTGGATGAAACATTGGGATCGTTCCTATCAAGAAGAAACAAACAGGGCGCACGGAAGGATGACGCTGTGAATATGAAAGATACTGGAAAGATGGTATCTGCATCATGGTATGAGTATGAAAAAGCATTTTTTATGGAGATGTGGGAAAGAGAGAGTAACTGTTCGCGGGTAGGCACTGTTGGAACCGAAAGTGTCGTAAGAAAACGTGGTGGCAGCAGGAATTTGCCGTATTTAAATGCGGCAAATTCCGTCACTGGGCACGTATGCGTGAACAGTAATAAGCTTCGTCCTATGACGAAAAAAACGCTCCGCGGTATGCATACTCATTATCCTTTTTTAAGAAAAAAACATATGGATCGCATCCATCACGGCATCCGGCTGTTCTAACTGCGGCAGATGTTTGGTCTTCGGAATGATAGAGGACTCGATTGCGGAATTATAAATCTTGTAATCCTGAATCGTCGCCTCGATCATCGGTTCCTCGGAACCGCCGATGATGAAGATGCTGTTGTCGATCTTCCTGAGAGCATTGGAAATATTGCACTTGGTATAGCGGCATTCAATACTGGAGAAGATCGCTTTCGGACATTCACCGAGATGTGCGGCTTCGTGGCTGCGGTCGATCTGAACCGGTTTTACGGTATACGGATTGTAAAAATATTTGGTGCGGAATGCCTCTTCGATCATAGAGCGGCTGCACGCAATGTGGTAAATGAGCGTTCCAGCCAGCGGGAGATCCAGAAGAAGCTTATAAAGCTTGGCATTTTTACCCGGAAGCTGACAACAGTCGGTAAGGCTGCTCGGGTTGATGAGCATGATCTGATCAAACAGTTCTGGAGAGTTGCTGCACGCCATGATAGACAGTGCCGCTGAATCACCGGTGGAGAGAATGTTGGTCCGATGTCCGATCTCAGATTTGATAAAATCACAGATCAGCTGGACAAACAGGTAATTTGTGTAGGTCAGGTTCGGCTTCTCGGAACGTCCGCAGCCGAGAAGGTCGAGCGTGTAGACGGTGTAGGAGTGGCTGAGCTGTTCGCGGATGGATTCCCACTCATAGCCGCTCGATGCAAAGTGCAGATCGTGAATCAACAGAAGCGGTTTGCCGGAACCGCATTTTGTATAGTAGATATTTCCCAGCCGCCATTTGTAGCAGAGAGAATTCTCTTCCCGGGTCAGACCGCGGGAGGTGGCAGAAAATTGAATATATTTATTTAAAAGTGCCAGTGAAACTGCGCCGCCGGCGGACAGCATCAGGCAGGTCATGATCTTGTTTTTTGTGTTCATATAGAAAGCTCCTTTTGAATCGAAAAATTAAACTTGAAAATATCTCATCAAGTAATTCTATTATACCATAAATACTAAATTCAGCTATCGCCTTTGGCTTGGCTTCATTAAGTATTTAGGTATGACTCGCACTAGGATCGAAAATGCATCGCTAAGTGTTCATATATATCATATGAACGTATTCTCACCCGTCCACTCACGAACCCGCGCTATCGCGCTCTACCGCCCTGCTTCGCATGGCTGTTCGTTCCTTAATGGCGCAAGAAAAGAATATGTCTGCTTCGCAGCCGCATTCTTTTCTTCTGCGCTCATTATATCACGATTCGCATCTTCGATGCTTACCGCTGCTGACGCAGCTATCGTGATCGCCATTCTCCGTTCGCCATAAATCTGCAAGCAGCTTTCTGGCTCACTTGCGCTCATTATATCATATTTTCCTGTATTCCAGTTCAGCTATTTCCAGCGTATTTTTCACAGAATATCTGTTCACAGATGTGTGCCCAAGTAACGGGATTTTGCCGATGCTTCGCATTTCAAATCGGAAAAATCTGCAACCAGAACTGTAGCGTTCGGGATTTTCAGTTTGGAAAATTTCTACCTGTGAACAGTTATAAACATGCCATTTTATGTAAACAAAATTTCATTGAAAATCGATATTAAATTCATTATAATGTTCACGTATCAAAAAATCAATCGATGGGGAAAGAAATGCGCGATATGATAAAGAAGGAAAATAAGTTATGCTTTCGGCATCGTATGGAACGGAAGACAGAGAAATCTTTTCAGTTGTCGGCGGGCAGGCAGCGGCTGCTGGCGGAAACGATACGCGAACTGAAGCAGGAAGGGCGCTTAGACGAGGAGAAGCTGGCGATGCAGCATGGTACGACATCCATTTACCGCCACAGCCTCAATGTTGCCTACACAAGCCTTTGGATGATAGAACGGTGGCAGATTCGCTTGGAACCAAAATCACTTGTGAGAGGGGCACTGCTGCACGATTATTTTTTGTATGACTGGCATCAGAAGGATTCCTCGCACCGCCTGCACGGCTTCCGTCACCCGAAAACAGCGCTTGGAAATGCACAGAGAGATTACCATTTAAATTGGAGGGAAAAAAATATCATCGCACGTCATATGTTTCCGCTGATACCGGTGCCGCCGCAGTGCCGCGAGGCGTGGATTGTGTGTCTGGCAGATAAATGGTGTGCTCTGGGGGAGACGGTGGAGCCGATGTTTCACGTGAAACATTTTAAATGAAATTTTTCTAAAAAAGTAGGAAATGAGTTTTAAGTGTGTTATACTATTAGGCAAGACAAGAACGGGAAAAAGCTGGAAATCGCTGTGCGGATGCCTGCGGGGAGGCTTTTTCCTGTCTTTCATGTGAGATAAAACCGAGGAAATGGAAGGAATACGGTATGGGACGAACGATTGCGATTGCAAATCAGAAGGGCGGCGTAGGAAAAACGACAACGGCGATCAACCTGTCGGCATGCCTGGCAGAGGCGGGACAGAGGGTTCTGACGATCGATTTTGATCCGCAGGGAAATGCAACCACTGGTTTGGGATTGGAAAAAGAACAGATTGAAGATACAGTCTATGAGCTGCTTTTGGGCGACTGCACACTGGAGGACTGCCTGATGCGCGATGTTCAGGAAAATCTGGATGTTCTTCCTTCGGATTCGAATCTGGCAGGAGCTGAGATTGAACTTCTGGATGTGGAAAATAAAGAGTCGGTGTTAAACGGTTATCTGGAGACAATCCGCGATCAATATGATTTTATTATCATCGACTGCCCGCCGTCGCTGAGTCTTTTGACGATCAATGCGCTGGTAGCGGCAGATACGGTGCTGGTGCCAATCCAGTGCGAATATTATGCGCTGGAAGGACTGAGCCAGGTACTCCGGACGATCGGTCTGGTCCGGAAAAAGATGAATCCGTCGCTGGAGCTGGAGGGTGTGGTATTTACCATGTATGATGCGAGAACGAATCTCTCCCTGCAGGTCGTAGAGAATGTAAAACAGAACTTAAATGAGCGGATTTACAAGACGATCATACCGAGAAATGTGCGACTGGCGGAGGCGCCGAGCCACGGAATGCCGATCAACCTGTACGACAGCCGTTCGACCGGTGCAGAGAGCTACCGTCTGCTGGCAGCAGAGGTGATCAGCCGGGGAGAAGAGCTGTAGGCAGGAAAATAACGGTGAAGTGAAATTCAGAAAGGATGCCTGCCGGGGCGTCGGGAGGTTCGTGAGGAGGAAGGAAATGTCAAAGAGAACGGGGCTTGGCAGAGGATTGGGAGCTTTTTTTGGAAATGATTACGAGAATGCAGAAGCGGGAAAAAGCAGCGCAAAGCCATCGGATGAAGCCGGAAAAAAGACTTCCGTTCGTGAGACGGAACAGGAGATAGAGAAAAAGAGCCTGGAAGAGCTGGATATGGTGCTTCCGGGATCTAAAAAACAGAAAAAATCGGCGTCTGCCGGAAAGACAGCTGCGAAAACAGTGGGAAAAGGCAGCCGTGTGGGAGTTGCAAAGGCATCCGGAAAGACGACGACAGAAGGAAAAACCCGCACAGCCGGGGAGACGGCGGCAAAATCGAAGACACAGACGGCAAAAGCGGAGCCGGTCGTAAAGATCGTTGAGGTGGAAAAAGAGAAATTTCTAAATATTTCGGAGATTGAGCCAAATGTCAGCCAGCCGCGTAAGATGTTTGATGAAGAACAGCTCGGAGAGCTGGCAGAATCCATCCGCCGTTACGGCGTGCTGCAGCCGCTTCTGGTTCAGAAAAAGGGCGATCGTTATGAGCTGATTGCCGGAGAGCGCCGGTGGAGAGCTGCCAAACTGGCAGGATTTCGGGAAGTCCCGGTGATCGTGCGCGAGTATACGAGACAGCAGACGATGGAGATCGCCCTGATCGAGAATGTACAGCGTGCAGATTTAAATCCGATTGAGGAGGCGAAAGCCTACCAGATGCTGATTCAGGAGTTTGGGCTGCGTCAGGAGGACGTGGCAGAGCGCGTAGCGAAGAACCGTGCGACGATCACGAACAGCATGCGTCTTTTGAAACTGGATGAGAGAGTGCAGGAGATGCTGATTCAGGACCGGCTTACCGGAGGTCATGCAAGAGCGCTTCTTTCGCTGGAAGATGGTGAAAAACAGTACCAGTTGGCGCTTAAAACAGTAGAAAATCATTTGAGCGTCCGCGAGGTCGAGCGTCTGGTGAAAGAGCTTTTGAAGCCGAAAAAGGCGAAAAAGAAAGCAGAGCCGGAACGCGATATGGAGGTCTTTTTCAAGGATGTGGAAGAGAAGCTGAAAGGAGTTATGGGAACGAAGGTTTCGATCAACCGCAAGGATAAGAATAAAGGCAGAATCGAGATCGAATACTATTCATCAGCGGAACTGGAACGTCTGATTGAGCTTTTGGAGTCATTAAGACAGTAATCACACAAAATTCGTCCCAGGGGACGGATGATGGGAAATGAGGAATGAAAGATGGAGAGCAGTATTTTTAGCGGGATTGGCATCGATCCGGGGGTTATCGTGATCGTTCTGGCGATCCTGACACTCATATCATTTATTGCGTCCGTCATCTGTTTTTCGCAGTATAGGAAGTTGTATCGCAGATATGATATGTTTATGCGGGGAAAAGATGCGGAGACGCTCGAAGACACGATCATGGAACTGGTGGATGAGACCGAGTATCTGCGGGCAAAGGACGGAGATACAAAACGCCTGGTGGATTCGGTTGTCTCCAAGGCGCAGGCTGGATACCAGAAAACCGGTATTGTCAAGTACAATGCGTTTAAGGGCATGGGCGGCAATCTGAGTTTTGTCATTGCCATGCTGGATGATAACAACACGGGATTTGTGCTGAATTCTGTTCACAGCCGTGAAGGCTGTTACCTGTATCTGAAGGATGTCGTAGAGGGCAAGACCGAGGTGCTTTTAGGAAGTGAAGAGAAGGAAGCACTGGAGCGTGCGCTTGGGTATAAGTAAGGAAAATAAAGGATAGAAATGAGGCGGCTGTATGTGTTGGCAGCAGCTGCGGATTGTAGTTAGAAGGAGTCAATATGCATCGTTTTTTGCGAGCTGCCGGATTTAGTATGTATCAGAAGAAGAAGGACATCCGTGCCCTGCTTCGCTGTCTGGCGAGAGAGGCGGGAACCTCCAGCTGTCTTCAGCTTGACAGGGAGACCGAATTATATGAGATCAAGACAGAAGTTGCGCCGGGGATCGGCGTGGCGATGTATGGGGAGCTGAATGAGCAGGATGAGATGGAGATAGAGTATTATTATCCCTATATCCTGAACGAGGAGGTAACCTCGCGGGCAGAATGTTCCATTCAGCGTCATACGGAGAAGGAAACCTATGCGGGGCTTCTGGATGAGTATAAGGTAGGGCTTTCGCTGATCTTTTATCTCTTGAATCCGATCGAATACAGGGAGTGTTACCGGAAAGAGCGCGAGCGCTTACAGGTGACTTCGGTCAGCCTGGCAGGATTTGCTAATCGGGGCAAGGTGCTTCTTCCGATCAAAAAGACGGCGCTGCAGATTGAAAAAGCCAAAGTGGCGGCGAAAAACCGGGATGAACTTTTGGAAGCGGCAAAAAATGGCGACGAGGATGCGATGGAGTCCTTAACAATCGAGGATCTGGATCTCTATTCGATGGCATCGCGCCGGGCGACGAGAGAGGATATTTATTCGATCGTCGATACAACTTTTATGCCAAGCGGGATCGAGTGCGATCAGTATTCGATTTTAGGCGAGATCAAAGAGGTTATATGTAAGAAAAACCGGTTTACCGGCGAGGAAATCTATGATCTCAAGGTGGAATGCAACGATCTGTATTTCCGCGTGGGTATCAATAAGATGGACCTGCTTGGAGAACCGCTTCCGGGACGTCGGTTTAAAGGAAAAATATGGATGATGGGAACGGCTCATTTTGCGTAAATGCCTATAAAAAATCGTCGCTTCCCAAAGTGCCTACCCGTGAACAGTTACACAGAAATTACATACGGAGCAGGCAGGAAGAGAAAATAGTTGCGGAACACATGAAAATGAATTATAATAAAATGCAGTATGAAAATACGATATATGTTTCACGTGAAACATATAAATCTCTGTAGCTCAGTAGGATAGAGCGTTCGCCTCCTAAGGTAGAACCATGGCGGAACCTTTTTGAAGAAAAAGGGTAGCGTTTGAGGATCACTTAAGGAAGCGAAATCTGAAAAATCAGAAGAGATAAGAAAGAGATAATTCATCACGAAAGTGATTGAGTTCATAAAGTTGGTCGCCGTGACCGAAAAGGCTGAAAAAGCCCGAAAATACGGCATTTGTTCCCATAGTTAAATGGATATAACAAGCGCCTCCTAAGCACTAGTTGAGGGTTCGATTCCCCCTGGGAACGTGCATTTTTTGCAGCAATGATCGTAAAAGTTCATTGCTGCTTTTTCTTTTTTCCGGTGCTCGTGAGCACCGAGAGAACACTT
Organism: Clostridium fessum; assembly: GCF_027698965.1. Taxonomy (NCBI): domain Bacteria; kingdom Bacillati; phylum Bacillota; class Clostridia; order Eubacteriales; family Clostridiaceae; genus Clostridium; species Clostridium fessum. The sequence goes on along the minus strand of NZ_JAQEQF010000001.1, from coordinate 549,078 downwards.
AAACGCAGATATTGAGCACCGAAATTTCTTAACGGGCACCAATGCAATAATTCAATCCTGGTACCGAACGGAGATAACTACAGCGTAGGATAAGGATTGGGGTGTCAATGAATGTAAATATGGTTTTCTTGCCTGAACAAAACAGGCCTGACGGATCTATCCGCTCAGATTAGATTAAGAATCTATTCTGGGCGGATTTTTTCGTTACAGATATTTTAGAGGAGGATAGCTTATGGATAAAAAAACGGATGTAAGAGATCCGGATGAAAAAGTTGTTGAGATTGAAATGGAACGGTTAAGAGCATTTTCAAATCATCCATTTAAAGTGATCGGAGACAGTCAGATGATTGAGCTGCAGGACAGCATAAAAAAGTATGGTGTACTGAATCCATTGATTGTTCGTCCAAAGATTGAAGGCTACTACGAAATTATTTCTGGCCACAGAAGAAAATATGCGGCTGAGAAGCTGGGATATAAGAAAATTCCGGTAATCATTTGTATGTTGCAGGATGATGAAGCAGTAGTGATCATGGTCGATTCCAATTTGCAGAGAGAGCAAATTACACCAAGTGAAAAGGCCTATGCCTATAAGATGAAATATGATGCCATCAAAAAAAAGGCAGGCAGAAAGAATTGTAGTCAAGTTGACCACAATACAGGAAAGAGGAGTATTGACGTAATCGGAGAACTTTGTGGTGACAGTGCGAAGCAGGTGCAGCGTTATATCAAAATAACAGAATTGATACCGGCATTGTTGGATAAAGTGGATGATGGAACAATGGGATTTACCCCAGCAGTACAGTTGTCCTACTTAAAAAAGAAAGAACAGCAGGAAATAATGAATGCAATTGATTCTACCCAATGCACACCATCACTTTCACAAGCCATCCGGATGAAAAAACTGAGTGAATCCGGATGGCTGACAGAAGCAGAAATAGAAGGGATTCTTGGAGAGGTTAAGCAGAAAGAAACTGATAGGGTGATATTTAAAAATGAGCAGTTATACCGTTTCTTCCCATCAACTTATACATCAGAACAGATGCGAAGAGAGATATTAGAAATATTGAAATCATGGAGAAACAGTAACTGGATTTAAGGAAAGGAGGAACAGAATATGTGTAAGGTCATAGCAGTATCAAATCAAAAAGGTGGAGTTGGAAAGACGGTATCGTGCGTGAATTTAGGAATCGGACTGGCACAGGAAGGGAAAAAGGTTCTTCTGATAGATGCAGATCCGCAGGGCAGTCTCACAATTAGTTTAGGGTATGAGGAACCGGATGAAATGGAGTATTCTCTTGCAACGCTGATGCTAAATATTGTGAATGATGAAAAACTGAACATGGAAAAAACAATCCTTCATCATAAGGAAGGTGTGGATCTGATACCGGCCAATATAGAATTATCAGCGATTGAGGTATCTTTGGTAAACGCAATGAGCAGGGAACTGATTATGAGGTCACTTATTGAGAGATTAAGGGAATTTTATGATTTTATCATTATAGATTGTATTCAGAAGTAGTAGATACGAATGGAAGCGGACATGGTGCATTGGCAGGAGTTCTTAATGCATTAAATGCCGATGTTTTGATCTGCGGCGGAATAGGAGGAGGTGCCCAGACTGCGTTAGCGGCAGCAGGCATTAAGCTTTTTGGCGGAGTTTCAGGAGATGCAGATAAAGCAGTAGAAGCTTTTATCAATGATACACTTGATTATAATCCAGATGTTAAGTGTTCTCACCATGAGCACAGCCACGGAGAGGGACATACATGTGGTGAACATGGATGTGGAAACCATAGCTGTCATTAAGAAGAATAGAAAAAAATACAATACGAAAGGATGCGTCAAGGTAATGGGAGAATTATCGTGATACATCCTTTTGTATTATTTGATAAGATGGCAGATTACATTTTCAATAAGGCGGTTAAAAACTGTGAATGCTACATCGATCTCTACATGGATTGAGTATTTTTCTTTTCTTACTTGTAGAAAGTGATGAATGGAAGGTATAATATTGTTAATGATCCAGAGATATTTATTTTGGAAACAGCTTAATCAATTTGGAGGTATAAAATGAAAGCACATAAATATTGGTCAATCGGAGCAATAGTTACAATGGTTGGAACTTTTTATACAGGATATAAAGGGTTAAAAGCAGCACACAAATACTTTGCATTTGGCTCTCTGATATGCATGATTATGGCAGTCTATTCTGGTCATAAAATGATTTCAGGTAATAAAAGAACAAGAAAACAGGTGGAAAATACAAAAGCGGAGGAATAGTAAATGTTAGAGATAGGAACAAAAGCACCGGATTTTGAATTGCCGGATCAGAACGGAGAAGTGCATAAATTAAGTGATTATTTAGGTAAAAAAATAATTTTATATTTTTATCCAAAGGATAATACACCAGGATGTACGAAGCAGGCATGTGGCTTTTCTGAGCGTTATCCACAATTCACCGAGAAAGGTGCGGTGATCCTTGGAGTCAGTAAGGATTCTGTAGCCTCTCACAAGAAATTTGAGGAAAAATATGGATTGGCATTTACACTTTTGGCAGATCCGGAGCGTAAGGTGATCGAAGCATATGATGTCTGGAAAGAAAAGAAAAACTATGGCAAGGTTTCTATGGGTGTGGTAAGAACCACATATCTTATTGACGAGCAGGGAATCATTAGAAAGGCAAATGATAAAGTCAAGGCGGCAGATGATCCTGAAAATATGCTTAAGGAATTAAATTGATGAAGATTATATTGTCACCTGCAAAAAAGATGATTGTAGATACAGATAACATAGCACCGGTTGAACTGCCTGCCTTTATTGATAAGACAGCAGAGATATTGAGCTGGATGAAAAGCAAATCAAAAGAGGAACTGAAAGCTATCTGGAAATGTAATGACAAGATTGCAGAGCAGAACTTTCACAGATTGGAAAATATGGATCTTTATAACAGACTTACTCCGGCTGTTTTAGCATATGAAGGGATTGCATTTCAATATATGGCACCATCTGTGTTTGAAATCCAGCAGTTTGAGTATCTGCAAAATCATTTAAGAATATTATCTGCATTTTATGGGGTTCTGAAACCGATGGACGGAGTGACGCCTTATCGTCTTGAAATGCAGGCAAAAGCAGACATTGGAGATGCAAAAAATCTGTATGAGTTTTGGGAAGACTTGTTATACCGCTCTGTGATCGATGATAGCAGGATTATCATTAATTTGGCATCAAAAGAATACTCAAAATGTATAGAAAAGTACCTGACATCGAAGGACAGATATATTACGATTACATTCTGCGAAATGTCTGGAGATAAAATGGTAACAAAAGGTACATATGCCAAAATGGCTCGTGGTGAAATGGTCAGATTCATAGCGGAAAATAATATTGAAAATCCGGTGGAGATTCAGAAATTTGACAGACTCGGATATTCGTTTAGGTCTGATTTATCTTCAGATTCAGAATATGTATTTGAACGCAAAATAAAATAGTTATTCAGGTAAAAGATGCTCAGTTTAGCACCTTTTATAATAATGAGAATCATTACTATTTTTATTGACAACAGGATGATAGTGGTATATAATCCTTATTAAGAACTAATCCTAATAAGGAGGACGGATGACAAGTAGGAGAAATACCATTCAAAAAGATCTCGTAAGAAATACCGTATACGAAATGAGAAGACACGTTACGGCAATTGAAGTGTATGAATTTATAAAAGAAGCATATCCATCAATTGGAAAAGGAACTGTATATAGAAATCTTGATATATTGGTAGAGGAAGGTGCATTAAGAAAGGTTGAAGTTCCGAATGGACCGAACCGATTTGATTTTACATTGAAAAATCATTACCATGTAAGATGTATAAAGTGCGGTGAAATTTTTGATGTGGATATGGATCAAATACCGGATTTGCTGGAAAGAATTCATAACACTCATGGAATTGAATTTGTGGATTACGATATTTCATTTAAAGGCATTTGCCCGAAATGCAGGGAGAAGGTAAAGGAGGAACAGCATGGATAGGAAAGCAATGTATAAGTTGAGTTATGGACTGTTTATATTGACCGCTAAAGAAGCAGAAAAAGATAACGGATGCATCATTAATACAGCCATTCAGGCAGCTTCGGAACCAAACCAGTTAAGTATCTGTGTAAATAAGGCAAATTATACGCATGATATGATTCAAAGAACCGGAAAATTTACTGTATCAGTCTTAAGTCAGAAGGCACAATTTGAATTGTTCAAACATTTTGGCTTCCAATCAGGAAGAGATACCAATAAGTTTGAAGCATTTGAGCAGTGTGCCAGGGGCACGAATGGTATTTATTATATTACAGAAGGTACAAATGCATACATTTCTGTGACAGTTACTAAAACAGAGGACTTAGGTTCACATACGATGTTTATCGGTGAGATAACCGATATGGAAGTTTTAAGCAATGTTCCTTCAGTAACATATGATTATTATCAGAATAACATTAAGCCTAAGCCACAGGAGGTTGGAAAAACAGAGGACAGTCAGACAATATGGCGTTGCAGAATTTGCGGATATGAATATGTAGGCGAGGAATTACCGGATGACTTTATATGTCCTTTGTGCAAGCACCCGGCATCAGATTTTGAAAAAGTAGTAAAGAAAACGGAGGTAAAAGAGATGGCAGAAAACAAATATGTAGGAACACAGACAGAGAAGAATTTACAGGAGGCATTTGCGGGGGAATCACAGGCAAGAAATAAGTATACCTATTTTGCTTCTGTAGCGAAAAAGGAAGGTTACGAGCAGATGTCAGCATTGTTTTTAAAGACTGCAGATAATGAGAAAGAACATGCAAAGATGTGGTTCAAGGAATTAGCAGGAATTGGTGATACAAAGGAAAACCTGGCGGCAGCGGCAGAAGGCGAAAATTATGAGTGGACAGATATGTATGACGGCTTTGCTAAAACAGCTGAGGAAGAAGGATTCCCTGAGCTTGCAGCAAAATTCAGGGCAGTAGGTGAGATTGAGAAGCACCATGAGGAAAGATATCGTGCACTTCTTAAGAATATTGAAACTGCACAGGTATTTGAAAAGAGCGAAGTTAAGGTATGGGAATGCCGTAACTGCGGACATATTGTGGTAGGAACAAAGGCTCCTGAGGTATGTCCGGTATGTAACCATCCACAAAGCTATTTTGAAGTACATGAAGAGAATTATTAAGGAGATAAGATTATTAGCAGTCAAGAACAGTGCTTATGAAATAATAAATAAAAAGCACGCTACATATTATGGAATGGCAATGTCTGTAAAAAGAATCTGTGAAGTAATTATGAGAAATGAAAAATCAATACTTCCGGTATCGCACATAATTCATGGCGTATATGATATTGACGGAGTATCGTTAAGTATGCCAGTTATTGTAGGTGTTGATGGTATTGAGTCTAATATACCTATTAATTTAAGTGGTGAGGAAGCATTAAAGCTTAAGAAATCTGCAGATTCTTTGAAAAAGATTATAGAGACGATTGAACTATAAATTATACACATGGAAGGAGATAAAAGCATGGAAGTAAAGTATTATATATGTAAGCATTGTGGAAACATTGTTGAAAAGGTAAAGGATAAAGGTGTTCCTGTAATTTGTTGCGGAGAACCTATGCAGGAATTAAAAGCCGGTGTGACAGATGCGGCTGTTGAGAAGCACGTGCCTGTATATACAGTGGAAGGCAATTATGTTCATGTCGTGGTCGGAGAGACAAAACATCCAATGCTTGAAGAACATTTCATTGAGTGGATTACATTAAATACCAATCAGGGAATATACAGAAAACAGTTAAATCCAGGGCAGGAGCCGATAGCAGATTTTTGTCTTTGCGATGGTGAACAGGTAGAAGAAGTATATGCATATTGTAACCTGCATGGATTATGGAAATGCTAAAAGCATTTATACATATTAAGATTTAAGAACAACACAAATATAACCGTAATATAGGCTGTGTATTAATGTATTTACAAGGAGGAACAACAAATGAAATATGTATGTGATGTTTGCGGATGGGAATACGATGAGGAGAAGGGATATCCAGAAGGTGGTATTGCACCTGGTACAAAGTGGGAGGATATTCCGGAAGATTTTGAATGTCCGTTATGTTTTGTAGGCAAAGACCAGTTTTCAAAGGCTGAATAAAAATGAAAGCAGGACTAATGGATGTATGAAATGAAACCAGAATATTATAATGGAATAAATATGATAGAATTGACATAATATTGGAAAATCTTCGTGATTATACAGTAAAACACTTTACTGATGAAGAGCAGTATATGGAATCTATTAATTATAAGAAGTTATTTACACAGAAAGTTCAACATCTGAAATTTATACACAAACTTGATGAATTTATAGAACATCATAATGATGAGATAGAAGATCAAGATGAACAGATTATGGTTATATGTGTAGAGTCTGCGGATAGAGGATAGGGGAATGTGCAGCATGTTTCCGTATTACTCCCATGTTGTTACCAATTGCTATCCTTTTGCTACCATTCTACCTCTTTTTTTCAGAATTGACCTGTGCTAATATTATCATAGACAAATGAGACATGAGCTACAAACTTACATTTCATTTGTTTCTCTTTTGCAAAAGAATACGGACAAAATATAAAGCGTCTGCTCATTGCCGGAATGGTGATGAGTATGGCGCTTTTTTTGATGCCGAAAACCGGGTGATGACCTGAAAAATGAAACAGGAGGAAATAGCATGGCATATGAATATGGCCACGATTGCCCATTTGAAGCTTACATCACGAATCTCGGAAAATATAACGAAGGGGAGTTGGTAGGCGAATGGGTAAAGTTTCCTACCACATCAGAAGATCTGAAAAAAGTATTTGAACGAATTGGAATCGGTTCAAAAGATGACTTTGGTAATCCTTATGAAGAATGGTTCATAAGTGATTATGACTGTTATGTCGATGGGCTGTATGAAATGCTGGGAGAATACGAAAGTCTGGATGAACTCAATTATCTGGCTTTCTTTAAAAATAAGCCGGTCATATTTTTTTATGAAAAATAAATTTTGTTGAGGTTAAATTGAGATTGACTTTGTATTGTATAAGTATGAAATAAAAAGGAATCAGGTGCTGTACAATGAAAAAGCATAAAATATGTAAAATCCTTCTTGTTATACTGGCAATTTTTTTATGTGTGGCTTTTTATGAATTGCTCGGAATCTGCGTTGCATATAAAAAGCAGCCGGAAGTGTCCAATACAACCAAAAAAGAAACAAAAAATGGGTCATGGAACGAATGCAGTGAAAATACAGAACGGGCAGTAATCATAGAAAAGAATCCAGAAGCGCTTTTACAAAGAGTGCGTTTGATCAAGAATGCAAAAAAGGAAATTATTCTTTCTACTTTTGCATTTCAATCCGATGAAAGTGGAAAATTGATTTTAGGAGCACTGCATGATGCGGCAGACAGAGGTGTACATGTTCGTCTGTTAGTAGATGGAATGGAGAGCTGGATTGATATGGAAGGAAATCCGTATTTCTATGGATTATCTTCCCATGAGAATGTTGAAATTAAACTGTATAATAAGGCCAATCCGTTGAAACCGTGGAAAATGATGGGTAGAATGCATGATAAATATTTGATTGCAGATGGAAAGAGATATATTCTTGGGGGAAGAAATACATACAATTATTTCCTGGGTGATTTTCCGGGACATAAGAACTATGACAGAGACGTGTTAGTGGTTTGCGATGAACCTGAGAAAGAAAATTCAGTTAACCAGTTGTCAGAGTATTTTGAAACGATATGGGAACAAGAAGACAGTGGTTATTTTCATGACAATAAAAAACTGGCAAATAGAAAATCTGTAAAGAACGCAGTTTTAGAGCTGCAGAACGGCTATCAGAAATATTTTGAAGAGAATAAGGAAAGAATCTGCGATACCGATTACACGGACGAAACTTTTGAGACAGAAAAGATTGCATTAGTGTCAAATCCTATCCACACAGGTCCCAAGGAACCCGTAGTCTGGTATCAACTGGGAGAACTAATGAAAAATGCAAAAGAGCGCGTGAAAATTCATACACCATATATTATCTGCAATGATATGATGTATAATACATGGGAAGAGATTGCGGAGAGAGTTCCGGATTTTTCTATCATGACCAATTCGGTTGCCAACAATGGAAATCCGTTTGGTTCTGCTGATTATGCGAGAAACAGAAACAGAATTTTAAATACAGGAATTGATATCTGGGAGTATGAAGGCGGCTATTCTTACCACGGAAAAAGCATCCTGATTGATGATGATCTATCCGTAATCGGTTCCTTTAACATGGATATGAGAAGCACGTATCTGGATACGGAACTGATGCTTGTAATACGTAGCAAAGAGATTAATAAACAGTTGGAAGAAGGCATGATGGAATATGAAAGAGTGTCCCGACAGGTATTGGAAGATGGAACCTATCGTGATCCGTATCATGTAGAGCCAATTGAATTGACAAAGAAGCGTCAGAGAAACGTACTTTTGGTACAGCATCTGCTTGGATGGGCAAGATATCTGTTCTGATAAAGGAGGAAGAAGATCGTGTTTCAAATATTAATTGTAGAAGATGATAAAGAATTAAGCCAGCTATTCCAAAAAGTGCTTGAGAAGAATGGATATCAGGTCAAAAGTGCATCAGATGGAGCACTGGCATTAGAAATATTGGATAAAGAGTATATTGATCTGATCATTTCCGATATTATGATGCCGGTTATGGATGGTTATGAACTGGTGTCGAAACTCCGTTCAGCAGGATATCAGATACCGGTACTTATGATCACTGCGAAAGGTTCCTTTGATGATATGCGCCAGGGATTTCTTTCGGGAAGTGACGATTATATGGTAAAACCGGTAAATGTGAATGAAATGGTTTTAAGAGTCGGAGCACTGCTTCGCCGTGCACAGATACTGAATGAACACAAAATTGTGATCGGTTCAACAGAGTTTGATTATGATGCAATGACGGTTACAACTGATAAGGAAAGTCTTGTTTTGCCTAAAAAAGAATTCCTGCTTTTATATAAGCTTGCAGCTTCGCCAGGTAGAACATTTACAAAACAACAGTTGATGGATGAAGTATGGGGATACGAGACGGAGGCAGACCCACATACGATAGAGGTACATATAGGAAGAATCAGGGAGCGTTTGAAAGATAACCCGGATTTTGAAATCGTAACAATGCGTGGAATTGGATACAAGGTGGTGAAAAAATAATGGAACAAAAGAAAGAAAAAGGATTGCGGATCCGATCTTGTCTGACTGGTGCAATCTGGCTGGCACTTGTATTTTCAACAGTCATATCTGCGTTATTATTTGCTTTTTTGAATCATTTTTTTAATCTGCCTGGTAGCATACCTGTGCTTGGCTGGCTTTTGATTTTCAATACATTGATTGCAGGGCTGATCACTTCCTTTATCAATGCAAGGTTGCTGGAACCAATTACCAGACTCAGTAAAGCAATGAAGGAAGTTTCGCAGGGAGATTTTGAACAGCACTTGGAAACGAACAGCCGTATCGCAGAAGTTGGAGAATCTTACCAGAGTTTTAATGTGATGACAAAAGAGCTTCGTGCAACAGAAGTACTGCAGATGGATTTTGTCTCCAATGTTTCTCATGAGTTTAAGACCCCGATCAATGCCATTGAAGGATATACAATGCTGCTTCAGGGAGAAGAACTGTCTCCGGATCAAGAGGAATATGTAGAAAAAATCTTATTTAACACCCAAAGACTTTCTGGATTGGTTGGTAATATTTTGCTGTTATCCAAGTTAGAGAATCAGAACATACCAATGAAAAAAACAGAATATCGTTTGGATGAACAGATCCGTCAGGCATTTCTTTCCCTGGAGACAAAATGGACAGAAAAAGAAATTGGTTTTCAGGTAGAATTGGAGGAAGTTAAATATACTGGGAATGAAGGACTTTTTATGCATATCTGGATAAATCTTTTGGATAATGCGATTAAGTTCAGCCCTTCAAAGGGGACAATTACGATGTTTCTGAAACAAGAACAGGATTCTGTTAAGTTCATTCTGGAAGATGAAGGACCAGGAATAGAGGATGATGTAAAATCCAGAATATTTGACAAGTTCTATCAGGTAGATGGATCTCATAAAGCAGAAGGAAATGGCCTAGGTCTTGCACTTGTAAAACGGATTGTAGATAGTGCCGGAGGAACAATCAAAGCAGAAAACCGTGAATATGGTGGATGCAGATTTGTTGTAGAGCTTCCAATACAGAAAAATGAGGCCATATAAGTTTAAGAAAAACAGATAGAGGAGGAATTACATGACATTTTATCAGGAGTTGCAGTTAAATCAGGCAGGTTCTAAAAACCTGTTGAAAAAGAGTGAAACACTAAAAGAAAAATTATATCATATGTGGGTATATCTGGTGAAGATAGCTGTTACAATGGCATTTTGTTTTTTATTTGTTACTATTTTCAGTATCTTATTTGGAAATGAGAATAGTATTGTGGGTGTAGTAGTTTTATTATGCCTTATGGTATTTCGGAATGCGGATCTGGGGATCCACACCGGACAATCTACGATGCTTTTGGCTTTGTTTTTTGTAATTATGACTGTATGTCCGCATTTAGCAAATCAGTTTTCACCGGTATTGGGAATGCTGTTAAATATTGCGGCACTGGCTGTGTTGATTCTGTTCGGATGCCATAATCCATTCATGTTTAATCAATCTACATTGGTTCTTGGGTATCTGCTGCTATATGGTTATGATGTTACGGGAAAAAGCTATCAGGTGCGATTAGTCGGAATGGCTTTAGGTGCAGCACTTACCTGCTTCGTATTTTATCGAAATCATAAAAACAGAACTTATAAAAGAAATCTGAAAGATCTGATACAAGAATTTGATATCACTTCTTCCAGAACAAAATGGCAGATATGTCAGATTTTATGCGTACCGATTGTCCTTTGCATTGCAGAACTTTGTAATATGCCACGTGCAATGTGGGCTGGTATTGCGGCCATGTCCGCGATTTTGCCGTTTATGGAAGATATGCACTACAGAGTCCGTAAAAGAATTGTCGGAAATATTGCAGGTGTTATATGTTTTACAGTATTATATTTTCTGCTTCCTTCGTCAATCTATGCATATATAGGAATTCTTGGTGGAATCGGTGTAGGACTTTCTGCAAAATATGGCTGGCAGGCAGTATTTAACACATTTGGTGCTTTGGCCATTGCTACAGAGAGTTATGGACTAAAAGGAGCAGTTGGTCTTAGAGTGATTCAGAATGTTTTTGGCGTTGTATTTGCATTAATATTTTGTGCTGTGTTTTATTGGCTTATGTCAAAAAAAGGAAACGTGGTAACCGTAGATGCAGAATAACGTGGGATGGAAAGAAAAAGGGTTAATCCGGAAATGGTAGCTTTGCTGACGAGTCTGGCGAAGAGTATGAAGATGTAAGGGAAAATTTAAGATCTGTTGGCTTTGGGAAGAATCCTAAGGGTGACAGATCTTTTTTTATACCTGCCTATCTTCCTTCATTTTAACACAAAGGTATTCTTCGTATTTAAGAAAGTCCAGGAAAAGAAGAAGGAACAGGAAGCGGCAAAGCCTGATCCGGATGCTGATTATGTGGACGATGACGAGGACTATGGGTACGATCCGGAGTTTGAGAACGATGATGCAGATAGCTCCGTCGATGAAGATGATAATGAACCTGTGTAAACAGGATAGGCTTGATGCCTGGGGCAGCCTTCGGAGTGCCTTTACATAATTTCCACTTTCAAAAAATAAAAAATTTTATGTTTTTGAAAGCGACATCTTGCATATACTATTAGCAGACAGTATAATAAGTACAGTGAAGCGGTTTCGAGAAATGAAAAAATTTCAATTTTTGAAAGCGGGTGACGATATGAAAACAATCACGAGAGCAAAATATCTCAATAGAATCATTGAACTGAATGGTACTCCTGACATCAAGATTATCACGGGCATTCGTCGATCCGGTAAGTCCAAGCTGATGCAGGCGTATATTGAGTATCTGAAAAGCCATTTTGAAAACATCAATATTATCTTCATTGACTTCATGGATTTGGCGTATGAGGAAATCAAGGAATACCATGCCTTACACGCCTATGTGGAAGAACATTATCAGGAAGGTAAAACGAACTACCTGTTTGTAGACGAGGTTCAGATGTGTCCCAAGTTTGAGTTGGCAATCAACAGCCTGTACTCTAAGGGAAAATACGACATCTATGTAACCGGCTCCAATGCTTTCATGTTGAGTGCGGATCTGGCAACTCTGTTTACCGGACGCTATATTGAAATTCATGTGTTTCCTTTCAGCTTCCAAGAATATTGCCAGTATTATGATGATGTTAGTGATAAAGATAAGCTCTTTGATGATTACGCTATCAAGGGCGGTTTAGCAGGTTCTTACGCTTACAGAACCGAAAAAGACAGAACAAACTATATCAAAGAGGTCTACGAAACGATTGTAACAAGGGATTTGGTGCAGAAATATGCGCTCCCGGACACTTTGGTTTTACAGCGTCTGAGCGAGTTTCTTATGGATAATATCAGCAACCTGACTTCTCCTAATAAGGTCAGTCAGCTGCTGACAGCAAATGAGACTCCGACCAATCATGTAACCGTCGGCAAGTACATTAAGTATTTGTGCAATGCTTTTGTATTTTATGATATTAAGAGATACGACATCCGAGGCAAGAAATACCTTGAAAGCTCTGAAAAGTTCTATTTGTGTGACAGCGGTATTCGATATGCAATACTGGGAAGCAGAAATATGGATTACGGCAGAGTATATGAAAACATCGTTTGCATCGAACTTCTTCGCCGTGGATACGATGTCTATGTCGGTAAGCTCTATCAAAAGGAGATCGACTTTGTTGCTCAGAGAGGCAGCGAGAAGATTTATATTCAGGTCAGCGACAACATTTCCGGGCAGGAAACATTTGAGAGAGAATGCTCTTCTCTGCTTCAGATCCGAGATGCTTATCCGAAAATGATTATTGCCAGAACCAAACATCCAAAATATAGTTATGAAGGAATCGAAATCCATGATATAGCCGATTGGTTGCTACAAGAATAAGCAGGGCGAAATATCTCCGTCATTCTCTTTTGAAATGACGGAGATTACAGAAAATTGTATCAGGCTGCAAAAATCCCTCCGGAACTTTTAAATCAGATGACAAATAGCACCACGGATGACGCTATTCTTGACGCTGATGGCGCTAATCATGGCGCTGATAATATGGAAGGCAGCTTCGTTATCTATCCCTATCAAGAATATAAATCACGAGAAATGCAGATTATATAAGACACGATAGATGCGATAGGAGGAGTGAACAATGGATCAGAAAATGTTTTGTTATCAATGTCAGGAAACGGCCGGATGCAAGGGCTGTACGGTGGTCGGTGTCTGCGGTAAGCAGCCGGATGTGGCGGCAATGCAGGATTTGCTTGTGTGGGTGACGAAGGGTATCAGCGCGGTGACGACACGGCTTCGCGAGGAGGGACGTGCGGTGGCAGATGAGGTCAATCATCTGGTTACCGAAAATCTGTTTACGACGATCACGAATGCCAATTTTGATAAGGCGGCGATTGAAAAAAGAATTGAAAAGACGCTGGAAATGAAGACGGCACTGTGGGAGCAGCTGGAACGTCGGGACAATCTGCCGGAGGCGGCTGGCTGGACAGGTGAGCCGTCTGAATTTATAAAAAAAGCGTCGGAAGCGGGCGTTCTGATCGGGCAGAACGAGGATATTATTTCCCTTCGCAGCTTGATTACGTATGGCTTGAAAGGTTTGTCTGCCTATACCCGGCATGCGAACGTCCTGCTGCAGGAGGACCGGGAGGCGGATGCATTTTTACAGCGGGCGCTTGCGGCGACGCTGGATGACGGTCTGAGTGTGGATGATTTGATTCACCTGACGCTGGAAACCGGCGAATATGGTGTCCGGGGAATGGCGCTTTTGGATCGAGCAAACACCGAGACTTATGGAAATCCGGAGATTACTACGGTTGATATCGGTGTCGGAAGTAATCCGGGCATTCTTGTTTCAGGACATGATCTGCGCGATATGGAAATGCTTCTGGAGCAAACGCAGGGAACCGGCGTCGATGTATATACACACTCAGAGATGCTTCCGGCGCAGTATTATCCGGCATTTAAGAAATATCCGAATTTTAAGGGTAATTACGGCAATGCATGGTGGCGTCAGAAGGAGGAATTTGAGACGTTCAACGGACCGATCCTGATGACGACGAACTGCATCGTGCCGCCGAAGGATAGCTACAAGGATCGTCTCTACACAACCGGTGCGGCGGGATATCCGGGCTGCACGTATATCAACGGTGGAATCGGAGGAAAGAAGGATTTTTCAGTGATCATCCAGCATGCGAAGCGCTGTGAGCCGCCGACCGGGATTGAGCAGGGGCAGATTGTCGGAGGCTTCGCCCATGCACAGGTGCTGGCGCTGGCAGATAAGGTAGTGGATGCGGTCAAATCGGGAAAAATCCGAAAGTTTGTCGTCATGGCGGGGTGTGATGGGCGTGCTAAGAGCCGCATTTACTACACCGATTTTGCAAAGGCGCTGCCGGAGGACACGGTAATTCTGACGGCTGGCTGTGCGAAATACCGCTACAATAAGCTGAATCTGGGCGATATTGAAGGAATTCCGCGTGTCCTGGATGCGGGGCAGTGCAATGATTCATATTCCCTGGCGGTCATTGCGATGAAGCTGCAGGAGATTTTTGGGCTGGATGACATCAACGACCTGCCGATTATTTACAACATTGCCTGGTATGAGCAGAAGGCGGTCATTGTTCTTCTGGCGCTACTCTCACTCGGTATCAAGAATATCCATCTTGGACCGACGCTTCCGGCATTTTTAAGTCCGAACGTGGTAAATGTATTGGTGGAAAAGTTTGGAATCGCGGGAATTGACAGCGTGGAGAGCGATGTGGAATTATTTTTCGGGGAGAAGTGATAAATACAGGACGGAACTGGATAAGAGGGAATCGAACAAAGTCGGAATTTGGATCTGAAATCTGGAGATAGATTTGCAAAAAATCTGTGTTGGTTTTACAAAAAGCGGTCGGAACGATCTTGAAAATGGCAGTTAGTGAAATAGGGGGCGGTTCTCTGGCAAATGCAGGGAACTGCCTTTTTCGTGTAATAGGAAATTCCTTGGAATTCCCTATTACACAAAAAGACACTAACGTGCCAATGATGTGCATTCTTTTTTATTTATAGAAATATTGATATGGAAAATGAAAGTGTGATATGATGGGAAAGATGAATGAGTTCTAAAATATAAAAGAAATTGATACGGCAGATCAATCGATAGAGGATACGGGAGGAAAACAACCATGTCATTGGAAAAAGCAGAAAGTCACTTAAAGGAAGCCGGATTTTTGGATCATGTTATTGAGTTAAAAGAGTCCACAGCGACGGTTGCGCTGGCAGCGGAGGCGTTAGGCGTGGAGCCGGGGATGATTGCGAAAACGATGTCCTTTTTGCAGGGAGAACAGCCGGTATTGATTTTGACAGAAGGTACTGCGAAAGTGGACAACCGGAAATATAAAGATACGTTTCACGTGAAAGCAAAGATGATTCCGTTTGAGCAGGTGGAGGAGGTCACCGGTCATGCGCCAGGCGGTGTCTGCCCGTTTGGTATCAAGGATGGAATCGAAGTGTATCTGGATGAGAGCCTGAAGCGTTTTGAGACGGTTTATCCGGCAGCGGGCGATGACCACAGTGCGGTACGTCTCACGATCCCGGAGCTGGAAGAAGTGTCCGGAGCGAAAGGCTGGGTGGATGTCTGCAGGGAGCCGGAGGATCAGCAGCACGAGTAGGTGTGGGAGATTTTAGGAGAATTCATATGAGAGATGTGAAAGCAACGGGGAGAAGCTGGGGAGAAAATGAAAACGGCGGAATCAGGGTGGGTTCCAGATTGGGAAAGAAAGGTCACTTGTGCCGGAAAACGTTCGTCCGTCTGCTTTGCCTGGCAGCAGCCATGATGGTTCTTGGATCTTTTACCGCCTTTGCCAGAGCGGGAGGTGCTTCCGGCGGCGGAGGCGGCGGAGGTGGCGGAGGTGGTTCTTCCCATCATCATACAAGCAGCAGCCGGGGACAAGGCGGACGGGCAGGTGCGTTTCAGGCGCTTTTGCTTACGGGAACCTTTGTGATTCTGGGAAGTGCCGGAACCATTACATACCTGCACCGGGCAAAAAAGAAACAGGCGGCAGCCCGTGAAAAATTGAAAGAATTTTCCATCGGAGAAGATCATTGGGATCGGAGTGAGATACAGGAGCGGGTGCGGGAATCATATTACCGGATTCAGGAATGCTGGCGGGATCGTGATCTGGAAAAAGGGCATCCTTACCTGAGCCAGAAGATGCAGCAGGAGTTTCAGACGAAATTTGAGTGGAGCAGGATGCGCCATGAGGTGTTTGTCATGGAAGGGATCCAGCTTCTGGATGCGATTTTGGTGGAAGCGGAGAATGAGGACGGCGACGACCGCGACTATATCTGGTATTTGATCCATGGAAAGATGATCGACTATGTGTATCACGAAGAAACCGGAGAACTTTTGAAGGGTTCCCGGAAAATGGAAGATTTCTTCGAATATTGGAGGTTTGTTCTGGAAGATGGAAACTGGGTGCTGGATGAGATCTGCCAGAAGGAAGAAGTGGATAATGGGCGGAAGTTGTGCTGAGAGGTGCTTTGAGTGCTCGAACACGGCAGCTGCGGATGCTGTCCGGTAGATATGCTTGAAGAGGAAAAGTATAGAACCTAAAAGTGAATGGAGCAAGGAAAGTGGAGCAGCAGGAAGAGTGAGGAGACTTTAGCTGCGGCGCAGAAATGCCAGAATTGCGCGCAGATAAGGCGCCGGTGTCCGGAATATGGAAGTATGCCGCCCCCCGGTCATTAAAAGAAGCCGACTGGTTGGAATCTGCCTTGCTAACCAGCGGGAGTGTGAGGGCTTAATGAGATCCCGGGTTCCGGCGATCAGCAGCACAGGAACGGAGATGGTTTGCAATTTCCGGGCACTTAAACGGGGCGAGTGAAGTAAAAGAGAAGTCAGATTTCGACGGCGGAGGACGCGGTGCGTCAGCCGGGTAAGAAAGTCAGGCTTCTTTTTTTGTTCTGCCGGAATCCGGGGGAAAATTGACCCGAAATGGCATTGCCTTTCTTTGTCGGCACAAACTGCGGATGTGGCGGAAACAGAGAGATTCTTCTGAAATGGCAGGGAAACTTTCGGGGTGGACAGTGCAGAGACCGCAGAGGACCCGGAGGATGCAGAGGCAGAAGAAAAGCTGCATTTTAAAACAGGCAGCAGGAGATTCCCCAGGAGATTTAAAATGCTGTGCAGCATTTGGGCGGCAAGGTGCAGCGGCGTGAGCAGCCCGTCCGGTGAGGCGTTGGCGCTGATACAGATGAGCGTTTTCAGCCGCTCCGGGTATTTGCATGCGATCTCCAGCCCGATATTGGCACCATCGCTGAATCCCAGCAGGTGGACGGAGGAAAGATGTAAGTGGTTAAGCAGGGCGATAACGTCGTCTGCCATATCCTCTGTAGAGAACCCGTGGAGCGCTGTGTGGACAGACAGCCGGGAACGCCCATGTCCCCGGCTGTCCATCAGAATCACCTGAAAATCGGGCAGAAACGTGCGCAGAAATGGGTAAAAGACGGCAAGGGACTGGCTGTTTCCATGCAGGATAAGGAGCGGTGTGCCGCTGCCGTACTGTTCATAGTAGATTTCTGCGCCGGAGGTGGTGAGATAGCCGGAACGTTTCATCGTAAGAGCGCCTCTTTTCTGGTAAAAAAATGAAATTTATCAGGCTGCATCCAGCATGATAAAAGCTGAGTTTAGTCTGCCTTTTTATCTGCATCTGTCTGCTTTCTTGTGTCGGGCTGCTTCGTGCTGGAAGAAGCAGCCCAACTTACCTGGCGAGATGGTTTACTCTGATGTGTCAGGGAAGTCCTCTTGTTTCTTAGTCGCTGAGCCCATCCTTTTACCAGATCCTCCGCTGCCTCGCGGATCTGATGCGGATTCTGAATCGTCACAAGGGCATAAAACATGTCTGGTGTTGGAATCTTCGGCAGGTAAATATAATAAGAAGGAACCCATTCGGTCGGGCTGTATTTTTCCTTGGCACGGTAGAGGTCGCGGAATCCATAACAGTCGTTCAGGTGGTTGTAAGCGAAGCAGAGCAGCTTTTCGACCGGATTAGAGCTGTCATTTTCCAAGCCAGCGAGCGGGGCAACACCGAGGCTGCCATACTCAATGCCCTCGTCTTTGAAAACCTGAAATGCGTCGTAAAGAATCGTCTCCATCACGCCGCTCGGTGCGCCGGTTCCGTGGCGGGTGACGTCCGCCATGTAGCCTCTTTTGCCGAGAAATGGGACAAACACGATGAATGCCACGATTTTTCCGTCGGCGTCGGTGGCGTAGAAATATCGCTTGTCCATCGGATTTTCCAGCCCGACAGTTCCCATAACGAAAGTCAGCATCGAACTCTTTTTCTGTTGCAGCCATTCGTTCGTGATGCGGTTCAGATCTGCCTCAATCTGTGCATCCCGCTGCTTCAGCGGGCAGTATTCATGGACGACGACCCCGGCTTTCCGGGCGTGGTTGATGTTCATCCGCATCTTGGCGCCTTTCTTGCCAGAGATTTCATAGTCCGCAAGGTGGAAACGGGCTTCCTCCCCGTTTTTGACCCATCCAAAGCCTTGCTTCTTATATTCTTCCAGAAAATGGTCAGTGACGCTGATAAAAAACAGGTTGTGAGCGCTGCGCTGGCAAAATTCTTTAAATTCTGCCAGGAGAACCGGAAAATCGCTGTCCGCGCAGATGGGATCGCCGTTGATGACGATGGTGCTGCCAACGACTCCGTAGGGGATGACGCCGTCCACCTTCTGACCGAAATATAGGAGCTTGTCATCCTCCAGCGTCAGGTAGGCGCTGGGATTCTGGCTGTACAGGTTGACGAGGGTGCGGGCATGCATCAAATCCGAAGCATGGCTGACTGGACGAAGCAGCCATGGGCGGACCGCATACAGAATGGAGGCGAGGATGCAGCCCCAGCTGAACCAGAATGTAACCAGTTCGACTACATGTGTTTCACGTGAAACATTGCCCGGATTTCCCATGCCGAAAATCATGGCAGTTCCCTGAATGAGACTATCCATCAGCGAATCAAGAGAGGTTTCTCCCAGCGGTTTTACCGAAAAATGATAGCTGATACCGGCATTGACGATGATGCCTGCCAGTGCCAGCAGTAGAAACAGGAGAGAGCGTCCGAGGCTGCGCCGGTCAGACGGGCAGCAGAAGTCCTTCCGAAAACACAGGAGAAGCAGAAATAATACGGCTTCTGCCAGGTGAAACGGAAGATACAAAGGCGAAGAAAGTGCTGTCAGCCCGCGTAAAAAGCTTAAAAACAGCAGGAGAACAGCAATGTTCCAGGCGGCGCGCTTCCGTTTCCAAAGCTGGAAGGTCAGGATGAAGAGCACGACAGAAAAGGCACGCTGTACCATGTGCCCCATTTCCAGAAGGATACCGACGCGGTTTGCCAGTCCCAGCCCTGGCAGGAAGCTGAGAATAAAAAGTACAAGGGAAAGAACGCCAAGTGCGCCGATCAAGGTGTTTTCCAGTTGGATTCGTGAGTTCTGTTTCATATTATAATGTCCTCCGTGTCAGTCTTGTACAGATATAATCTGTAAGGTGCTATGAAACGGGCATAAGCGCACAGGCGGCTTATGCTTGCCCTTGTTATAGTACGGAAAAACAGGGATGTCAAGATAAGATTTTGCATGGAAATAGGCGTGGAGAAATTCCGTTACTGTTTACGGGTAGGCACTTTTGGAACCGAAGGTGCCGTAAGAAAACATGGTGGCAGCAGGAATTCTTTATGATAGAGGCAAAGGCACAGGGGGATTATGCAGACAGAAAAGGAACGGTTCAAAATGGAGAAAAGAAGCAGTTTGTTGGATGATTGACAAGCGAAGAACGCAGTTTCTATGGAAATCAAAGTAATAAAATGTAAAATTTTTGAAAAATACACAAATATATCAAAAGTGAATAGTTAAAACAGTTGAAATCCACCAGAATGCGTGCTATAATCTGGACATAGGGTGGTTAAAAAATTAACAGGAGGTAGTATCAATATGGCTAGATTTACATTACCGAGGGATCTCTATCATGGAGAAGGATCTTTAGCGGAACTGAAAAATCTGAAAGGCAAAAAGGCAGTCGTTGTCGTTGGCGGTGGTTCCATGAAACGCTTCGGTTTCCTTCAGAAAGTAGAAGATTATCTGAAAGAAGCTGGCATGGAAGTGGCTCTGTTTGAGGGAGTAGAGCCAGATCCGAGCGTTGAGACCGTTATGAAGGGCGCAAAGCTTATGCAGGAATTTGGTCCGGACTGGATCGTAGCGATCGGCGGTGGTTCTCCAATTGATGCAGCGAAAGCGATGTGGGCATTTTACGAGTATCCAGATACCAAGTTTGAGGATCTGATCACTCCGTTCAATTTCCCGACACTGCGTACAAAAGCAAAATTCTGCGCGATTCCGTCTACTTCTGGTACAGCAACTGAGGTTACGGCATTCAGCGTTATTACCGATTATCATAAGGGTATCAAATATCCGTTAGCAGATTTCAATATCACACCAGATGTAGCGATCGTGGATCCGGAGCTGGCTGAGACCATGCCGCAGAAGCTGACCGCAAACACCGGTATGGATGCGATGACCCATGCGATCGAGGCGTATGTATCCACACTTCATTGTGATTACACCGACCCGCTGGCACTTCACGCAATCAAGATGATTCATACCTATCTGGTTAAATCTTACAATGGCGACAAAGAAGCGAGAGCACGTATGCACAACGCACAATGCCTGGCAGGTATGGCATTCTCCAATGCACTGCTTGGTATCGTCCATTCCATGGCACACAAGACAGGTGCAGCTTACTCCGGCGGACATATCGTTCACGGTGCAGCGAATGCGATGTATCTTCCGAAGGTTATTAAATTTAACTCCAAGGAACCAGAGGCAGCTTCCCGTTATGCAGATATCGCGAAGTTCATCGGTTTACAGGGAGACAGCGACGAGGCTCTGGTTGACGCTCTGATCGCCGAGATCAAAGAGATGAACAAGCAGTTAAATATCGCTCCGAGCATTAAGCTCTATGAGGGCGGAATCATTGACGAGAAAGAATTTAATGACAAACTGGCAACCGTAGCAGAGCTGGCAGTTGGCGATGCATGTACCGGTTCCAACCCGCGTTCGATCAATCCGGAGCAGATGGCGAAACTTCTGACCTGCTGCTTCTATGATACAGAGGTTGATTTCTAATTTAAGAAGCTTCTGAATTTAGAATGCAAAATTAGAATGTAAAACATCGTGTTTCGATGTTGGAAGCGGTTCTGAAAAGAATCAAATATGTAAAGTAAAGAAGCCATCCGGCTAAAAACTGGATGGCTTTTATCGTTGTGTTTTTTTGCTATCTGGTGTTTTGCATTTTTGGTGAATGGCGCGTTTGTGTTCTATGTGTTTTCTGCGTGGCTGTTTTTCTCGCCGTTTTCTCCGTCTGCCATTGCGTCATGCTGTCCGGTCAGCTGTGCCAGAAGTGCTTTCGCTTCCTCCGTACAGCGGAGAATCTGTGCCTGGTCCGGCAGCTCGATGTCGTGGATCAGGACATTCCGCAGCTTGCGGAGCTGGACAATCTGGTTGATCATTTCTTTGTCAAAGAGATCCATCCGCTTGAGTGTATTGATATTGAAGGCACCGCGGGAACGCGTCGAGGTGCGCCGTGCAGTCTTGTTGAGCAAGCGCTCTAAGGGTACCCACTCCTCGAGAAACTGGTTGACTGCCTGCAGGGTTTCCGGTGAGGCGGTCTCCGGTTCCGTCCGCAGCTCCTGGTAGCACTGGTAGCGCTTTTCATTGCCGGAGATAATCTGATCGATGATCTGCTGGGAAATGGTGCGCCGATCCTTTTCAAATTTGACAGACCGCAGAATCGGGGTAATATCTTTGAGACCAGTGAGCTGTAAACGCTGCAAAAGCCGGTAGAGCAGGGCAATATTTCCCATTCGAAGCTCGATGTCCTCGGTTTTGAGATGGCTGCTCAGGAAATTATAGAGATAGGACGCCAGCTCGTACTGGCTTCCAAACGCGGCATTGCGGCTGCGGAGCCGCTCATTTCCGGCTGCCTGTAGGCGTTCCAGCGCGATCTCACCGGCAAGGACTAGACCATTTAACTCATCTAAGATCGACAGCTCTTCCTCGGATAAAGTTCCCTGCATTGGCTTGTAAATCAGATCGTGTTCAACCTCGGACCAGGCGTGCATGATCAGGGACGCCACCTGGATCTCGATGCGCGCCGATCCGTATTTTTTCTGTGATTCATTCAAAATTTCATCGCGCATCCGCGCGCGGTAATGGTTCGCCCAATAGCCGGAAAACCGTTTGTGGTAAGTCGGGGGTTTCGACTGTTCCGGGAACTGTTTAAATTCCAGAATGTTGAAAAGCTCCGAGATGATCGCATCTACCTTGCCACGGTCACCGGGGAAATACAGGGAGACGCGCACACCGGACAGATCGGCAATGTCGTCGTAGATTTCCTCGAGTGTCTGGTATGGTTCTTCACGTCTGGAATTGCGCCGCTGCACTTTTGTGCGGAGTCTGGCGGGATTCTTGGCGCGAGAGGTCACGATCGCCCGGATACCGGCATTTTGCAGGGCGAGCTGGAGTTTCTCTGCCGCGAGCCGCCCGGCTGCGTCGTAGAATGTCCATTTCATCTTGTATGTATCGATAAATTGTTGTATTAAATCCATAAGCAGCCCCTCCCAAGGTGCATAATAAAGCTTAGAAGAAAGCATTCTGATAAAAGAAATGCTTCTTCTTTCTATCATGAAGTATAGCAAAGATGGAAGCACTCTGCCAGTGGTTCTATGTAAAAAATATGTTACTGTACACGCATACGTGTCCAGTAACGGAATTTGCCGTGGCTTCGCATTTAAATACGGCAAATTCCTGCTGCCACCACGTTTTCTTACGGCACTTTCGGTTCCCAAAGTGCCTACCCGTGTATAGTAACAAAAATATTACTGTCCCCACATGTGTGCCCGGTAACCTAATATGGACTTATACACAGATTTGTGGTAAAGTTATGGACAGTGACAACGTGAAGAAAGAAAAGTAAGAGGTAACGCGGAGAAAACGG
Organism: Clostridium fessum; assembly: GCF_027698965.1. Taxonomy (NCBI): domain Bacteria; kingdom Bacillati; phylum Bacillota; class Clostridia; order Eubacteriales; family Clostridiaceae; genus Clostridium; species Clostridium fessum. The sequence goes on along the minus strand of NZ_JAQEQF010000001.1, from coordinate 525,822 downwards.
AACCGTTACAAAGAGACGAGAATTATGGGACAGTTTATAGTATTGGATCTGGAATGGAACCAGAGTCCGGCGGGCAAGGAAGGCTCGATGAACCGGCTTCCATTTGAGATTATTGAGATAGGCGCGGTAAAATTAAATAAAAATCTTCAAATTATTTCGGAATTTCGCCGTCTGATCCGCCCGCGGGTGTACCGGCAGATGCATTATAAGATATCAGAAGTGACGCATATGTCGATCGAGCAGCTTGACACAGAAGGCGAGGATTTTGTGCGTGCGATGACCGAATTTTTAGAATGGTGCGGGGATGATTACCGGTTCTGTACGTGGGGCTCGATGGATCTGACTGAATTGCAGCGGAATATGGTATATCACGGGATGGAGCTGCAGTTTCCATCGCCGCTTCTCTATTATGATTTGCAGAAAATCTATGCCCTGATCCACGGCACCAAGCAAAAGGAGTCGTTAGATACCGTGGTAGAGGAATTGCACCTCACGGAAGACCGCCCGTTCCACCGGGCGCTGGATGATGCGTACTACACGGGGCGTGTCATGAGTGAGATGGACTTTTACAGCATGATGGAGTATGTTTCAGTGGATTATTACCAGCCGCCGCTGACGGAGGAGGAAGAGATCTACCTGGAATTTCCAGAATATGCGAAATTTGTGTCGCGTGAGCATGAGACGAAGGAAGAGATTTTGGAGGAACGGCGTGTGGCGGAGATGGTTTGTTACAAATGCCGCCGGACCTTGCGGAAAAAGATCCGCTGGTTTTCCTCAAACCAGAAATTTTACTTCTGTCTGGCGGTCTGCCCGGAGCACGGTTATATGAAGGGAAAGATCCGGATGAAGAAGTCGGAGGACGGCTCGTTCTTTGCTGTTAAGACGACGAAGCTGGTCGGTGAAGAGGGAGCGGCCTACGTGGAGCAGAAGAAGGAGGAAACGAAGAAGAAGCGCGCGGAACGCAACAAGGCGAAGAAGTCTGGAAAGGCGGCAGAAGCAGCCGAGTAGGGTGAAGGCAGCCGAGCGGATGGAGCGTATGAAATAGGAATTAGAGAAAAGAAAAAATTCATAGAAAAGAGTTACTGGATATGGAAATGTTTCTCCTGCCTGTTTAGAGTAAGGTAAAAGAAGAGAATTTCCACATCTGGTAACTCTTTTTGTGTCAGTTATGGGATTTTATGCGAACGTTTCTTCCTTTTTTTCGCCAGCGCCGTTCGGCGGTCCTGCATCATCAGGTCGAAATCTGCTTCGGACATTCCGCTGTCGCGCAGACGTTCTGCGCGACGTCTGCGGCGTTCTGCGAGGGCGTCCTCCTCCTGGCGGCGCTGCATCTGGAGAAAACGGATGCCGGCGGTGACCGCGCCAATCACGACAAGAATGGCGGTCAGTGCGGCGATGAATGCCGGTGGAACGCGGACGGAAATATGAAACAGCTGTCCAAAGGATTTACCGGTGGAACTATTTTCCTGATTAGCAGCCGATTCGGGCGGATTGGAGAGCGGCAAGGCCTCCGAGGAGCCGTTTGAAAGGGCAGTGTCGGAGCTGTCCTGCGCGGTAGCTGTTGCCGCCTGGGATACAAGCTTTTCGGGAATATCTGCCGCTGTCTGGCTGCTGTCGGTGAGGGTCAGATATGCCTGGCCAACCTTGTGATCGCCGAGCGAATAAGTGACACAGGCGATCGTGCCGTCCGGTGCGCCAGCCGGGATCTCATAGTCGAAGGAGGTCGTTGTCTCCGAGAAATCCGCTGTTTTTGGAAGTACCACGCGGCTATCTGGGTCGATGGACAGGGATTCGCCCCCGGCGGTAGACACATCTGCAATTTTCAAATCTTTTCCGATATTTGAAAAAGTTTGATCATAATCTGCAATTTTGACCGACTGGAAATTGTTAAATCCAAAGTCGAGCAGCCGGCTGGTATCCTCATACTGCGTGTTGTTGCTGTGCAGGATGACGGTAATCAGTGTCGTATCGCCCTGTCTGGCACCATTGACCAGTGTGTTGAGGGCGATGGAGGTATAACCGGTTTTGCCGCCGAGAACGTCCGGACGGTAGTACTGCGGCCAGTTCTTTTTGACCAGCTTATTGCCCGGGGAGATGCCCTGTCCCTCGGGATTTTTCTGGTTCGGCGGCAGTTTATAGTAGGTTGTCTCGACGATCTTGGCAAACGTAGGATTTTCAAATGCCGCCCGCGTGATGAGCGCCATGTCGTAGGCGCTGACATAGTGTTCCTCGTTATTCAGACCGCTCGGATTTGCAAAATGCGAATCCTGGCACCCAAGCTCGGCGGCTTTTTCATTCATCAAAACAGCAAATGCATCAGCGGAGCCAGCAACGTGCTCGGCGAGTGCGTTGGCAGCCTCATTGGCTGATTTTAAAAGCAGGGCGTAGAGGCAGTCCTTGACGCTGGCAGTATCGCCTGTATCGTATCCGGCGCTGCTGCTGTTGGACTCCACGTTGTAGACCGCGCTCTCGGAAAAGGTGACCGTCTCATCGAGGGAACAGTGCTCCAGAACGATGAGGGAGGTCAGAACCTTCGTGATACTGGCGGGAGAGTAGGTTTCATGGATGTTTTTTCCATATAAAACGACTCCGGTGTTGGCGTCCATGACGATCCCGGCATCGGAGTCAATGGAAATGTCCGACGGCCATTCGGTGGAGGCAAGCGCCTGCATCGGGGCGGCGAGCAGGGACAGCAAAAGTGTACCAATTAAAAACAAGGACAACTTGCTGCCTGTGCTGCCAGCTATTTTCGTCTTCAAATCCGGAGCAGCCGGGTGGCTGGAACTACCTGGAGAGCTGCCGCCTCCGGAATTTCCGGAATTTTCTGCTCCTGATTTGCCCCTGCGGTGTTCCTGCAGGATACATGCAAGGCAGAGAAGAAACAGGGCGCCGGTCATCAGGCAGAAGGTGATGCCGATCCGGGCGGCGGTGTCCATGAAAAATGGTTCCGGCACGATGTTGATCAGAAGATCGGTCCGCGGATCGAGCTGCCAGAGATCATTGGTAAAGAAGATTTTGTGGAAAATAATAAAATATTTCGTAAAATCAGTGGAAATGATCCCGGCAAGCAGGGCGGTCACGCCCAGAAATAAAACCGTCCCGGCGCAGAGCATCCGTGGCAGCAGGTGTTTTAACGGAACCTTGAAAAGTGCCAGCAGTGCAACCGATGCCGCTGCCAGAAACAGGCAGAGGCGGCGCAGCGCCAGTCCTCCAAGAAAGAGGTTACGGACATCCGCCATGTGCGCCTTCTCTCTGGCGTTGAAAAATTCGCGCGGCGTCCCGTCTACGACGGTGTCAATGTTCAGATCGTCGCGGCTGCCGCGCAGATACGCCATCATCTCGTCCGTCACGTAAAGCAGGTCGTCCATCTCCATATGGACATCATCGGCAACCTGGTAGCGGGTGTATTCATTTTCATAATAATGCGGCGTCCAGTAGGCGACGGCTTCCACCGAAGTGATCAGAAACACGATCATCAGACTGAAAGCACAGATAAGCCCCAGAAGCCAGCTTAAATATGTTTTTTTCTGTGTCATATAAAACCTTTCGCGGCTGTCGGGTTGTGGTACAGCTGCAGCCTTTCATTTTATGTGATAAATTTGTAAAGAGGTCGTTTGTTCTATTTTCCTTGAAACGGCTCTGTATGTTAAAGTTTCCGTTTCGTTATCCAGTATAACAGTTTCGGGGAAGCATGAAAAGGCGCGAAATGGAAAAATATGTGAAATTTTTGTTACTGTTTACGGGTAGGCACTTTTGGAACCGAAAGTGCCGTAAGAAAACATGGTGGCAGCAGGAATTTGCCGTATTTAAATGCGAAGCCACGGCAAATTCCGTTACTGGGCACGATGCGTGAACAGTAATAAATTTTTCGAAAGAATGGCGGGAGGGAGGAATAGGGGCTTGCCAGATGGCGGAGGATTCCTGTATACTGGGGGAAGATGTTATAATCTGGAGCAGAAAGAGAGAGGATACGAATATGATAAAGGCAGTCATCTTTGATATGGATGGGGTCATCATTGACAGTGAAGGAATTTATCTGAATTATCTGTATGAATATGCAAAAACGAAAAATCCGGAGGTGACTCTGGAGAGTCTGCACGGGACGGTGGGGACGACGAAGCAGGACTGCTGGATGGTTGTGGAGAAGGCGATCCACAATGGTCAGACCTGGCAGGAGCTGCATGACGAGTATCTGGGGCGCTGGACGGACATTTTTAACTCGATTGATTATCTCTCGATCTTCCGTCCGGAGATTCTGGATGTGATGGATCGCCTGAAAGCAGAGGGCTTCCGGCTGGCGGTCGCATCCGCGACGAATATTGAGCAGGTGGAGCGCATTTTAAAGGAAAATGGCGTGGCGTCCCGTCTGGAGCGGATGATCAGTGCGAGTACGTTCAAGCGCAGCAAGCCGGATCCGGCGGTTTACCTCTATACGGCGGAGCAGATGGGTCTGCAGCCGGAGGAGTGCCTTGTGATTGAGGATTCGACGGTCGGCATCACGGCGGGGCACTGCGCGGGAATGACAGTGGCGGCGCTCATCGATAACCGTTTTTCCTTTGACCGGAGTCTGGCGGACTATGAGTTAAATTCGCTGGAGGAGATTGTGCCGCTGGCGGAGAAAATTCGGGATTTGAAGTAAAATTTGAGTTGAGTAAATTCAGGGATTCATTGCGGAAAGTATAATTGCGAAAGTGATGAACCATTGTACAAAGAAAATGAAAAGGAACCATGTATGTCAGGGAGAAGAATCACTGCATGTATGGTTCCTTTTTTGGCTGATTACTGCGAAACCTGCCGGATAAAGTCTCTGGAAACGTAGGCTTCCTGTCCGTTGTAGCTGATTACCGCCCATTTTTCGTCGTAATCACGGAGATATTCCACATCGGTATCTGGTGCCAGAACGCCAATCCTGTCAGTGTCGGTGGATGGTTCTGGACGGACATTGACTGTATCGGTGGTCCGGTAAACGGTCGATTCTGCGGCAACGGTCTCTGCCTCGGTTTCTGGAGCCAGCGATTCGGTGCTGACGGCTGCAGTAGAATCCGGTTTGGCATCCGTCGCAGGGCGTATCATCTTGATGATCAAAAGCAGCAGGATGATAATAATAATCAGAAGCACTGGTTTAATAATGCTTCGAAATTCAAAAGACGGACCGCCTGCATAGGCGCGCGGACGGCGTCCCCCGGAGCTGCCGGAACGTGTGCCGGCAGGTTTTCCGTTTCCAGAGCCGGCAGAGGGATGGCGGCTGTTCCCGCGGAGGCGGGAAGAAGCGGAGGTTGGAGCTGCACTTCGGGAAGCCCGGGTGGATTTTTTTGTGTCATTGTAGTCATTTGCGAAGGTGTAGACCTCCTGCGACAGAAGGTGATGCGCCTGATTGGCGTTGTAGGCGCTGTTGTCTCCCTCATGGATCGCCTTGTTGCCGATCGTGCGGATCTTGTGGTAATGTTCGCAGGTGGTCTTGCTGATTTTTCCGGCGCTGTAGAGGGCATCGATCATTTCCAGAAGGCCGGTCTCCAGGATGCCATATCGCTCGCAGAGGCATTTGACCATGTATTCAAGGGTCTGGCGGGCTTTCACCATCGCCAGGTTATAATTCTTCTGTCCGATCAGGCGCTCGGTCTCGCGGACCCCGCCGTGGATTTGTTCCCAGGTGCTCTGACCTGTGTTAGCTGTTGTTCCCATAGGCATATCCTCCTGTGTATATGATGCAGGTCCGAAACCGGCGTGCCGACGGCTGTTCCCGGACGGATCCTGACTTTTGAATGTCCGGCGAACGGGTGAAAAGACGGCAGCCATTTCGTGACCGTATGTTTGGTTTTGTTCTAAAATTATTATAATATAATCGGTTGAATTATTCATCTATAAAATGATGAAAATTGGAAAAGTTATGAAATTTGTAAGAAAAGGACACAAAGTCGGACGGATTAGAAAGGACGGCATGGAGGAGAGTGGAGGCTGTTTATGGGCAGGCATTTTTGGAACCGAAAGTGCCGCAAGAAAACGTGGGGGCAGAAGGAATTTGCCGTATTTAAATGCGAAGCCACGGCAAATTCCGTTACTGGGCACGTATGCGTGAACAGTAACACGGGGATCGTAAAATGGTGTGAAAATAGAGCACCTTTGCTTGCGAAATGGGGGCTTCAATGGTAAGATAAGGATAGATCCGGCGGGTAAGCCGGGGCGTCTCAACGGAATGATACGGTACGGAAGAAAGTCCATCCGGGACGGCGCAGATTGTAGACAGCAGGAGGAACGAAGATGAGATTACGCCATATACCGGGCGCAGAGCAGATGATAGAAGAAAACCCGCATGTGGTTCATGGGGCGAAGGAGAAGAAGGGAACCTGGCAGCAGATTTTTGGAAATGACCATCCGATCCGCATCGAGGTGGGTATGGGTAAAGGTCAGTTTATTTTGGAGCAGGCGTCCCGCAACCCGGATGTGAATTTTGTGGGTATTGAGAAATATTCGACGGTTCTTTTAAAGGCGATCCGCAAGAGAGAACAGATGGAACTGTCCAATATCTATTTCTTATGTGAGGATGCCAGAGAACTGGCAGAGATTTTTGGACCGGGGGAAGTAGAGCGGATTTATTTGAATTTTTCGGATCCGTGGCCGAAGGACCGCCATGCGAGACGGAGACTGACCTCGCCGCCATTTATGGCAGTGTACGATCAGGTTCTCCAGAAGGATGGAAGAGTCGAGTTCAAGACGGACAACCAGGATTTATTTTCCTATTCCCTGGAAGCCATCCCGGAGGCGGGCTGGCGCATCACAGAATATACCCGTGACCTGCACCACAGCGAGATGGCAGAGGGCAACGTCATGACCGAGTACGAGGCAAAGTTCTCGGCGCAGGGCAAGCCGATCTGCAAGCTGGTGGCAGTGCGGTAGGAAAATCGTTACTGGGCACGGGTAGGCACTTTTGGAACCGAAAGTGCCGTAAGAAAACGTGGTGGTAGCAGGAATTTGCCGTATTTAACGGTTATCTGAGCTGGCAGAGCCGGAATAAAGAAAATAAAAGCTGCATATATTTACTATAATATAAAGAAGGATGGCTGGATGCGCGGCGGTGCTTTTTGTGAGAAATCTGGACTCACATGAATGGTAACGAGGTGCGCAGAGCGTTTGCCAGAAATCAGGAATGGATATTAAAAAGCAGCTTACACGGAAACTCATTCAGGCGACCAGCGATAAGGTGGAACTGAATAAACAGGCGTTAAAATGGAAAAAATCGATGGAAGAGGCAGCAAAGGCACTGGGAGGCGGTAAAAAGAAGCCGTCGTAAAGAGAAACAGGGCACTTCTGTTGACTGCCTGTATGGATAGAACGAAAGGAGGAAATGAGTGATGGAAATGAAGTTTACGACCGCGAATTTTGAGGAGGAGGTACTGAAATCGGAGATTCCGGTACTGGTTGATTTTTATGCAGACTGGTGCGGTCCGTGCCAGATGATGGCGCCGGTGATCGGGCAGCTGGCGGGCGAGTATGAGGGAAAAGTGAAGATCGGAAAGCTGAATGTCGATGAGAACCCGGATATTGCAGTCCAGTATAAGGTTATGTCGATCCCGACGATGATTATTTTCCGGAATGGGGAAGTGTTCAGCAAGGAAGTCGGCGCTAGTTCAAAGAAGGAAGTGGAGAAGGCGATTGGGCGGGCGCTGTAAAAGCTGCGTCTTTGGAGTCCGGCGTGGGGCAGTTTGAAAAGAGTCGCATCTTTGAAATCCGGCGTGCGGCAGCTCGAAAAAGCTGGCGCTTTTCCTCGCTGTCGGGCATTCGCCCTATAAAGAAAAAAAGAGATAACGGATGCTGCTTATGTGCAAGCACAACGCGTCATCCGCCATCTCTTTTTTTCTTTGCACGCCTCATTGCTAACGCACAAAGTGCCTGCCCCACAGCTCTCGGTCTGCGAAACAAGCACTTGATAGTGCGCCTTCAGGGACTCGAACCCTGGACAAATAGATTAAGAGTCTACTGCTCTACCAACTGAGCTAAAGGCGCTTATTTTGTTTTCTTGCGGATGCCTCATCCGTAAGACATGTGTTATTCTACTCCATCCAGAATAAAATGTCAACAGTTTTTTAAATATTTTTAAAAATATTTTAAAAAGCATTATTTTCGGTATTTTTAAAACAGATAAGGGTATGGGCGAAGGAGACTCAGAGGGTATATGGGATGTAGCCATGGGAGAAATGACGAGGTGGGTTTTGCACATGGGACGGTGGATAAGTCTGGAAAGAACGTCGTGGAAAGGGGATCACAGATTTGGGTGTTTGTAAAGGGAGAAAATGATTTTTGTGCAAAATTCTGATTCGAAAAAATATAGGGGAATCCTCTTCCATTTTTAATCTAATTGGTGTATGCTTAAATACGTCACGACGAACACACTATATATTGTGTTATGAAAGAAAACGAGTTCAATATTTTGTGTGTAATTCTAAAAATTACCTAAATACAAATCAAAAATAAAGCCAATCGTAAGACAAGTCGGAACGGAAAAGAATCCTGTCAGTGAAGGCATCCGGACATGAAAAATAGCCTGTCAGAAGAAGGCGCTGCTCTCATGAATGAGGAAATGAGAGTAAGCTGGGGGACGGGAAATGGATACAGATGGATGTTCGATGTATGCCATAAAAGTAGAAAGAGAAATCACAGAAACAGGAACCGGCGAGTCAATTTATAGATTATAGAAGACAAGTCATAAAACGGGCTTAAGGGTAAGGAGAGGGAACAGGGATGGAAGACACAGTAACAACCAATGTAATCAAACGAAATGGAGAAGAAGTACATTTTGACCGGGCGAAGATCGTAAATGCGATCACGAAAGCAAACGGCAATGTGGAGCGTATTCACCAGATGAACCCGTACCAGATTGAAGCGATTGCAGATACGATCGCCGAGCAGGTGCAGGAGATGCCGCACGCGGTGAATGTGGAAGATATCCAGGATATGGTAGAGACCAGCATTATGGAGATGCGTGGTTATGAGGTTGCACAGAAATATGTGCGCTACCGCTACCGCAGGGAGTTAAAACGCAAGTCCAACACGACCGATAACGGCATCCTGGCACTTTTGGACCATATTAATGAAGAAGTGAATCAGGAAAACTCCAACAAGAACCCGGTCATCAACTCGACCCAGCGTGACTACATGGCGGGCGAGGTCAGCAAGGACTTATCCAAGCGTGTGCTGCTGCCGGAGGAGATCGTCCGCGCGCATGAGGAAGGCATCATCCATTTCCATGATACCGACTATTTTGCACAGAAGGAGCACAACTGCGACCTGATCAATCTGGAGGATATGCTGCAGAATGGCACTGTGATCAGTGAGACGATGATCGAGAAGCCGCACAGTTTCTTTACGGCCTGCAACGTGACTACCCAGATCGTGGCGCAGGTAGCCAGCAACCAGTATGGCGGACAGTCCTTTACTCTGGCGCATCTGGCACCGTTTGTGGACATCAGCCGTCAGAAGCTGCGCAAGAACGTGATTGCAGAGCGCACCGAGTGCGGCGAGGCACTGGATGAGGATATCATCAACCGCGTGACCGAACGCCGTCTGCGCGAGGAGGTTAAGAGCGGCATCCAGACGATCCAGTACCAGCTTATCACCCTGATGACCTGTAACGGACAGGCTCCGTTTGTCACGGTATTTATGTATCTGGACGAGGTTCCGGAGGGACGGACCAGAGATGACCTTGCGATGATCATCGAGGAAGTGATGCTGCAGAGAATGCAGGGCGTCAAGAATGAAAAGGGCGTCTGGATCACACCGGCGTTCCCGAAGCTTATCTATGTGCTGGACGAGGACAATATTACGGAAGGTTCGAAATATTGGCACCTGACTGAGCTGGCAGCGAAATGTACCGCGAAACGGATGGTTCCGGACTACATTTCCGCTAAGATTATGAAAGAATTAAAGAAGGGCGAGGTTTACCCGTGCATGGGCTGCCGTTCTTTCCTGACGGTAGAGGATTCCCAGATGCTGCCGAACGGCAAGCATAAATTCTATGGACGTTTCAACCAGGGTGTTGTTACGATTAACCTGGTCGATGTGGCTTGTTCTTCGGAGGGAGATATGGAGCGTTTCTGGCAGATTCTCGATGAGAGACTGGAACTGTGCCATCGTGCGCTCCGCTGCCGTCATGAGAGGCTGCTCGGCACGATCTCCGATGTGGCGCCGATTCTGTGGCAGAATGGTGCGCTTGCCCGCCTGAAAAAGGGTGAGACGATCGACAAACTCCTGTACAACGGCTATTCTACGATTTCTCTGGGATATGCAGGTCTGTATGAGATGTGTATGCGGATGTTAGGAAAATCCCACACCGATCCGGAGGCGAAGCCATTTGCACTGAAAGTTATGCAGCGTCTGAACGATAAATGCAAAGAGTGGAGAGAGGCGGAGAACATCAGCTATTCTGTATACGGCACGCCGATGGAGTCTACGACTTATAAATTTGCAAAATGCCTGCAGAAGCGCTTCGGTATCATTCCGGGCGTTACGGATAAGAACTATATCACGAACAGCTACCATGTACACGTATCCGAGAAGATTGACGCGTTCAGTAAGCTGAAATTTGAGGCAGAGTTCCAGAAGCTCTCCCCGGGCGGTGCGATCAGCTACATCGAGGTGCCGAATATGCAGACTAATATTCCGGCAGTTCTCTCTGTGATGCAGTTTATCTACAATAACATTATGTACGCGGAGCTGAACACCAAGAGTGATTTCTGTGAGAAGTGTGGCTATGACGGCGAGATCAAGATTGTTGAGGATGAGGCTGGCAAGCTGGTGTGGGAGTGCCCGAACTGCGGCAACCGCGACCAGAATAAGCTCTTTGTCGCACGCCGTACCTGCGGCTACATCGGAACTCAGTTCTGGAATCAGGGACGTACCCAGGAGATCCGCGATCGGGTGCTGCATCTGTAGGATGTGGTGAAAGCCTCCGAGAGTACATTGGTCTAGGGGAGGAAGATATGTATTACGGAACCATCAAAAAGTATGATATTGCCAACGGTCCTGGCGTGCGTGTCAGCTTGTTTGTGTCGGGGTGCCGCCATCACTGTAAGGGCTGTTTCAATGCGGAGACGTGGGATTTCCGATATGGACAGTTATATACAGAAGAGACGGAGAAAGAGATTTTAGCGGCATTGGAGCCGGGATATATACAGGGCTTTACGCTGCTCGGCGGAGAACCGTTTGAGCCAGAAAACCAGATGGAACTGGTACATTTACTCCGGAAGGTGCGCGAGACGTATCCGGAGAAGGATATCTGGTGCTACAGCGGCTATCTCTGGGATCGGGATCTGGCAGCCGGCGGCGTTGTCCATACAGAGGTGACAGACGAGATGCTGTCCTACGTGGATGTGCTGGTGGACGGCGAGTTTGTCGAGGCAGAGAAGGATCTGACGCTCCAGTTCCGCGGCAGCCGGAACCAGAGGATTCTGGAGCTTAAGAGAATAGGAAGAAAATAATAAGAATGAGATAAAAAGCTGCTGCAGATCGGAAAAAAACTTTCTGATCTGCAGCAGCTTTTTGCATTACAAGGGAGATACAGCAAGCATATACGTGCCTTTGTAATCCGGGGCAGGCTATCATAAGTGGATATTTGCTTCAAGGGGCATAAATAACCCACCTAAGCATCCGTATTTGTGGTAAGATGGACTTAATAGGGGGTATAGCTATGGAGTCTGGAATTCTGATGATTGTGATAGTGGTTATTGGTGTCTTTTATCCGGTATATACAGCCTGGATTTCTCTGGTGGCGGCACCGGTGTATCTAAAGATAGGTTTCCTGTTTGCGATGGCAGGAGCACTTCTCGTCATGAGAATCCTGCGGAAAGAAAAGCAGATAAAATGGATAGTTCTGATCGGCATTCTGGGGGCATATGCCTGGAGTCTGTATAGTTGGTATGACGAAGAGTGCCATTACCAGTATGCGAGAAGCGTGCATGGAGATTCGGGCAATGCTTTGATGCTGTTTGTTGGTACCTTTACATGTCTGATACCGTTGTTTTTGCTGGATGCCGAACTGACCTGGTGGATGGAGTCCCGGAAGAAAAAGAAAGAAGAGAGTCCTGAATCTGAGAAGGAAACAGAGAAAAAAGAAAACCGTCTGGCAGCAGGAATGAAAAACTGGTTTGGAAAGCATCGCCAGACGCTCTGTACGCTGCTTATCTGTGCGATGGGCTGTGGACTTCTCGTGGTTCTGCTATATCCGTATAAGTGCTGGGAAGAAGGATGTTACAATCTGGCCTTTGATGGCATATACTGTGAACAACACAGGGCAGAGAAGATAGAAGAAAGTAAACGGGAAGAAGAGGAACGTAAAAAAAGAGAACGGGCTGAGCTGATAGAATTACAGAAGAAAAAAGAAGAAGAGGAATCAAGAAGCTACGAGGAATATCTTAAGCGGATAGAAGAGGATCCCTTGTGGGAACTGAAACAACGGAGCCGCAAAAACACACCTGTGCAGAGGGAAATACCATCGGTGCGAAAGAAGCTCCAGAATCCATATGCAGCGTATGATGCGGGATATGATGATGTTATGGAAGGCGATGATTATGACTGGGATCGCTACCATCGAGATTCAGAATATGCCGATGGCGTAGATGATGCCCTGGATGAACGGGAAGAGTATGGACGGGATGACTGGTAAGGTATCTTGCTGGTGGACACTTATATATAATATTCGGATAGGTTAAGCGATACTGTCTTTTCAGAGGCGGTACCGCTTCTGTTTTTAAAAATAGGATCACCAAAAAGAGCTGTCACAAAAGCCGGTGCAAACCGTCGGTTGACAGCTCTTTTTTGGCGTGCGATCCGCACATGAAATCACTTGTTTCCGAATGTTTAATACATTCCATCGTAAGGATCTTCTTCCTCATGAACTTCAAATAGATCGCCGGGCGTACAGTCCAGTGCGGAGCAGATGCGGGCGATGGTGCTGAAGCGGATGGATTCAGTTTCATTGTCCAGAATTCGGCTGGCATTTTTATAGCCAAGCCCGGTCATGGCGATAAAACGGTATTTCGTCAGACGCTTTTCAGCCAAAAGTTTATGAATGCGAAGTTTAATTGTGACAGTTTTCAATTCGGAATTTCCTCCTTTGTATACACACAGTGTTACCTTAAATATAAAGGATTTTCAATGTGCGGATAACTGGCTTAAACAATAGCTGATGTAGAGGAACTTATAGATACATTAGAAACGATTCACTGGTTTGGGTATAAAAAAAGAACTGCCACGCTCATGACAGTTCTTACGAAAACAAATAGTATAGTAAAAAACATCAGCTGTGAATCGCCTTTAAGGCGCCTCACTCCCCCCATTCTCTTCTGCGTAAAACATCCGGTACTGCGCTGGGGTAATGCCGATCTCCTGCTTAAATACGCGGATAAAATAGGATGGGATCCGCAGTCCTACCATCTCACCGACCGACTGGATCGTGGCGTCGGAGTGGAGGAGAAGCTGGGAGGCGTGTTCGATCCGCAGTTTTTTCAGGTACTGCATCGGGCTGGCACCGTATGCCTGGTGGAAGCTGCGGATTAAGTGGGACGGGCTGTAGGAATACTGGCGCGCCAGATCGTTTAAGGAGATCTCCTCCGTGTAGTGGGCATCCAGATAGTCGCGCAGCGTCCGGGCGATGCTTTCCTTCTCGCGGCTGTAGCAGTACGGCGCATAGAGAACCTGGAGAAATTCAATGAAATCATTCTGGAGCTCAAACGGCGTCCGCACGGAGGACGGAAAGCTCTTTTTTTGTGTGTATTTGCTGAAAGAAACCAGGTTCATCCGCTGCAGATACTTTTCCAGCTTCTCCCGGTTGGCTTCCGGCACGGCGCCGGTGCGCGGCAGGGAGAGAATGAAATTCTGCGGCGAATAGTAAAATTTCGGCGCGGCGCGCCGGGTTACGTTGTCCGGGTAAAATTCATCGGACAGGCTGTATTTGCCGTTGGTATAGAAATGCACCCAGCTCGTCGTGGTCTTTTTCTGGCAGACGCGGTTGCCGCGGTGCGGGGTATCGGGGGTAATGATAAAAAACTGCCCGGCATTCAGTTCAACGCGGAACGGATCCTGTTCGAGATATAAAGTTCCGCTGTGAACATAGATAAGATCAAAGACATTTCGGATCGTCCGGCGCTCATGGATATCGCCGGGGCGGTAAACACATCCGCCTCCGACGATAAAATAAGGAAGGGGCGGACAGTTTAAATTAATAAAATTCATGATGTATGTACTCCCGTTTAAATAAAAACAGCCACGTAACAGGAATCCTGTCTGAACCGCAGAGAGGCAAACGAAAAACAGGACAACTTTGTCAGGTTGTTAAACAAATTTAAAATATCAATTTTATTATATCAAATAGAAAGAAAAACAGCAAGAATCTGTTTGGAAAATCCCTTATATTTGCAGAAATAAAACACTCTACTTGAGAAAATAAGAGGGGATGAATGAAAAATAAAGAAAAATCAGAGAAAAAGAAAGAATGAAATCAGGCTGATTTTGTTCTATAAAAATACGCGTATTCTTTTCTATAATATGCAAAATGTGTTAGATCGCTTTTCCACTATTTGAATGGTATACTTATAAGAAAACATACAAAAAAAGAAGTCTTTTTCAGATTATTGATAGGCGCTTACGGATAAGTGAATAATAAATCAGGAGGTTTTCTGTGAATGATAAAAAAGGAGACAAGTTTCATTAATTTGAAACAGGTAAAGATAGACGACCCGTTCTTTTCGCGGGTACAGAATGTGGTAATTCACACGATGCTTCCGTATCAGGAACGGGTGCTTCACGATGAGGTGTCCGGAATCCGAAAGAGCCATGTGATTAAAAACTTCCGCATTGCAGCGGGAGATGAGAAAGGAACGTATTACGGGCGTGTATTTCAGGACAGCGACCTGGCGAAATGGCTGGAGGCGGTGGCGTACTCGCTGACCGTCGAGGCAAATCCAGAGCTGGAGGCGCGTGCCGATGCGATCATCGACCTGATCGGGCGGGCGCAGCAGCCGGACGGCTACCTGGATACCTATTTCATTGCGGCGGAGCCGGAACATAAGTGGCAGAACCTGACGGACTGCCATGAGATGTACTGTGCCGGACATATGACGGAGGCAGGCGTCGCGTACTATCAGGCGACGGGAAAGACGAAGCTTTTAGATATCTGCTGCAAGCTGTGCGATCATATCGATCGGCGGTTCGGACGGGAAGCAGGCAAAGTAACCGGCATTCCGGGACATGAGGAGATCGAGCTGGCACTGATGCGGCTTTATCAGGCAACCGGGGAAGAGAGATACCGGAAGCTGGCGGCATATTTTATCGATGAGCGCGGGCGGGATCCGGAGTTTTTCCATAAAGAAGCGGCGGCTAGAAGCTGGAGTCGCACCGATTACATGGACAAGCAGCCGTCGTCCTACATGCAGAACCACAAGCCGGTGCGTGAGCAGGATACGGTGGAAGGACACGCGGTCCGTTGTATGTATCTTCTGACGGCGGCGGCAAACCTGGCAGCGCAGAATCACGATGAGGCGCTGATGGCAGCCTGCCGGAAGATGTGGGACAACATGGTAGACCGGCGGATGTACATAACGGGTGGAATCGGTTCCACCTATTACGGCGAGGCATTTACCGTGGATTATGATTTGCCGAATGATACCGCTTACGCGGAAACGTGTGCGGCGGTGGGGGTCTGCTTCTTTGCGAAACAGATGCTGGAGGCGGATCCGGACGCGCGGTATGCAGATATTCTGGAGCGGGAGATTTACAACGGAACCATCAGCGGCATGCAGTTAGACGGAACGAAATTCTTTTATATCAATCAGCTTGAAGCCAATCCGGGCATGCCGACCAACGCATACGGCGAGGAAGAGTACACGCCGGAGCGGATCGGCTGGTATGACTGTGCATGCTGCCCTCCGAACCTGGCGCGTCTGATGACTTCACTTGGTTCTTATGTATGGTCTTCAAGTGAAGATACGATCTATTCCCACCTGTTTGTCGGGGGAACGGCTTCCTTTGAAACGGCGGGCGGCGTGAAGATAGCGCTTACATCGAAATATCCGTGGAACGGCTCCGTTACCTACACGGTAGAACCGGAGCAGGCGGGAGCAGAATTTACTTTGGCAGTCCGTTATCCGGGCTGGTGCCATCAGATGCAGGTGAAGGTCAATGGCATACCGGTTTCCGGGGCAGTCAAGACAGACAAGGGCTACTGGATGATCCAGAGAAGCTGGCAGCCTGGTGATACTGTTTCCTGCGAGATGGAGATGGAGCCGGAGCGGGTCTATGCACACCCGATGGTGCGGGCGGATGCCGGATGCGTGGCACTCAGACGCGGACCAATCATCTACACCTTTGAGGGCGTGGACAACGGAGAGGATCTTCAGACACTGCGGATTCCGCGGGAGGCGAAGATTGAAGCGCTTCCGTATCAGGCGGATCTGCTGGAAGGTATCGTGGCGCTGCGCGTGACGGGCTGCCGGAAGAAAGCGGCGGTTAATCTGGCGCTTTATGAAGAAGATGCGGCACCGGAAGAGGTGGTAACCCTGCAGGCAATTCCGTACTATGCATGGTGCAACCGCGGCATGACGCATATGCGTGTGTGGATGCAGGAATAGAGAGATAAAACCGTTTGCCTTATTTTATACTTCGGAGTTGAAAGAATATCCGGGCTATAAGAGAAGGAGAGAGACGTATTATATAAGAAAGAAGGGAGTACGGACATGAAGAAATATATCGGAAAACGTATCATGATTTCTCTTGTCACGCTTCTGATCATCATCCTGGTACTTTTTATGCTGCTGCAGCTGATGCCGGGATCTCCGTTCAACGATGAAAAGCTGACCGCGGATCAGATTGCGATGATGTCGAAGAAATATGGACTGGACAAACCGTTGATCGTACAGTTTTTCACGTATGTGAAGAACCTGCTGCAGGGCGATTTTGGTGTATCGTATGTTATCTCCAAGGATACCTCCATCTCGGTTCTGTTAAAGAACCGTGTGCCGGTCAGCTTTGGAATCGGACTGGAGGCAGTTTCCTTCGGTGCGGTAGTCGGACTGATTTTAGGTATTCTGGCAGCGCTCAAGAAAAATAGCTGGCTTGATACCATCTGTACTGTGATTTCAGTTCTGGGCGTCAGCCTTCCGTCCTATGTTTTTGCATTGGTTATGGCATATTTCATCGGCTACAAGGCACAGTGGCTGCCGCTTCTGTTTGACGGCAAGAGGTTCTTCGCATCGTCGATCATGCCGATGCTGGCGCTGTCGATGTTTACGGTAGCGACGGTGGCTCGATTTACGAGAACCTCCCTTCTGGAGGTGCTGGACAGCGACTACATGCTGCTTGCGGAGAGCAAGGGAATCACGGGACGCCCGCTTCTGGTGCGCCATGCACTTCGAAACGCGCTGATCCCGATCATTACGGTACTGGCGCCGCTGGTTGTCGATCTGATGATTGGTTCCCTGGTTATCGAGAAGATCTTCTCGATTCCGGGCATCGGAAGTTTAATGATTGCAGCGATTCAGTCCAACGATTACAACGTGACGATTTCGCTGGCATTTATCTACAGTGTCATGTACATTGTCCTGATGCTGGTGGTTGACGTCCTGTACGGAATTATCGACCCGAGAATCCGTCTGGCGAAGAAATCGGATTGAGAGGTGATGGCATGAAAAAACGGAGTGACGAAAAGACAGATGAGAAAATGACAGGTGGGGATGCGGCTTCCGTTCGGGAGCATGTGTTATCACCCGAAGAATATTTAAGCCAGATCGAATTCCTGGACGATGATTTTGAATTCCAGCACAAAGACGGCTTTGAACATGTCGATACAAACTTTGCAAGCCAGAGCTACTGGAAAGAGGCAATTGCACGGTTTAAGAAAAATAAGGGCGCAATGTTCAGCTTTGTCTGTATTCTGTTTCTGATTGTGATGGCGCTTGTCGGACCTCACATGAACCAGTTTACCTACGATCAGCAGATTATTACCAACCAGAACATGGCGCCGAGAGTGCCGGGACTGGAAAATATGGGTATCTTAGATGGTTCTGAGACGATCCGTACATCCACCGGAAGTAAAGAAATCAACTATTATGAGAGCAACGATCTGACCGATACCTACTACTGGTTTGGTTCCGATTCGCTGGGACGCGACCTCTGGACCAGAACCTGGAGCGGAACGCGGATCAGCCTGTATGTAGCGGTGCTGGCGGTATTCATCGACCTTGCGTTTGGTCTGACGTATGGACTTGTATCCGGATATTTTGGTGGAAAAGTCGATATGATCATGCAGCGTATCGTCGAGATACTAAACAGTATTCCGTACCTGATCACGGTTACCCTGCTTTTGTTAGTCATGAAACCGGGGCTTATGTCTATCACGTTCGCCCTGATGTTTTCCGGGTGGCTGGGCATGAGCCGAATCGCCCGCGCGGAGGTCTTAAAGCTGAAAGAGCAGGAATATGTGCTTGCTTCCCGGACGCTGGGAGCAAAGAGTTTCCGCATTATTTTCAAAGAGATTTTACCAAATATTTTTGGTCCTCTGATTACACAGACGATGTTTTCGATCCCGCATGCGATCTTTACCGAGGCATTCTTAGCCTTTATTGGCCTGGGTGTGCCGGAGCCGATGGCTTCGCTGGGTTCCCTGATTTCGAGTGGATATCAGAACTTTACAAGCCATCCGTACATGATCGTGTTCCCGTTAATTGTCATGGGACTTCTGATGCTGTGCTTTAACATGCTGGCGGATGGTCTGCGTGATGCATTGGATCCGAAGATGAAGGATATGTAGGAGGAAATGGCATGGAGAAAAAAGAAGAAATTTTACGAGTGCGGAATCTGGACATTTCCTTCGAGACGACAGCCGGAGTGGTCAATGCCGTCCGGGGCGTCAACCTGACGGTAAACCGGGGCGAGACGGTCGCGATCGTCGGGGAGTCCGGTTCCGGTAAGTCGGTTTCCGCGAAGGCGATCATGGGAATTCTGGCAAAGAACGGAACGATCGACCGCGGACAGATCACATTTTCCTATTACCGGAACCCGCAGGAGCGGGTCACCAGAGAAATTCTGCAGATGAAAAAAGAGGAAATCCGCCGCCATATCAACGGAAAACGGATCGCGATGGTCTTCCAGGATCCGATGACATCCTTAAACCCGCTGATGCCGGTTGGAAAACAGATCATGGAAGGCATGATCTGGCATTACCATACACCGAAGGAAGAGGCATATGAGAAGGCGCTGGAGCTGATGAAGCTGGTCGGCATCACCGACGCGGAGAAGCGAATCAAAAACTATCCGCACCAGCTCTCCGGTGGTATGCGCCAGAGAATCGTCATCGCGATCGCACTGGCGTGCGATCCGGAGCTTTTAATCTGCGATGAGCCGACGACGGCGCTGGATGTTACGATTCAGTCGAAGATTCTGGAACTGATTCAGGAAATTCAGAAAAAACGGCAGCTGTCGGTTATCTATATCACGCACGATCTGGGCGTCGTTGCGAAGGTTGCCGACTATGTCAACGTCATGTATGCAGGCAAGATCGTCGAGAGCGGCACGGTCGAGGATGTATTCTACGATCCGCGCCACCCGTACACATGGGGACTTCTCTCCGCGATGCCAGATCTGGGAACGGACGACGAACGTCTTTACACAATCCCGGGCAGCCCGCCAAACCTGCTTCACAAGGTAACGGGCGATGCGTTTGCACCGCGGAATAAATATGCGTTAAACATTGACAGTCGTCTGGAGCCGCCGATGTTCAAGATATCGGAGACGCACAGCGCCGCGACATGGCTGCTGCATCCGAAGGCGCCGAAGGTCGATATGCCGCCGGAGCTTCGGGATCGAATTGAGAGAATGAAGAAAGAGGGGGGAATCGCATGAGTACAGTGACAGAGACAAGCAAAAAGCCCCTTCTGGAAGTAAAAGGACTCAAGCAATACTTTCCGGTCAGCCGGAAATTTACCGTAAAAGCGGTTGAGGATGTCAGTTTTTATATCAATCCGGGCGAGACCTATGGTCTTGTGGGGGAATCCGGATCGGGAAAGACGACGATCGGGCGGGCGCTGATCCGCCTTTACGATCCGACCGCAGGACAAATTACCTTTGACGGGATGGATATTTCCGGAAAAATGAGCCGCCAGACAGAGGCGAGACTCAGAAGTGATATGCAGATGATTTTTCAGGATCCGATGGCATGTTTAAATCCGCGCCAGAAAGTAGCGGATATCATTGCACAGGGGCTGGATATCCATCACCGGTACCATTCCCAGAAAGAACGGACCGAGATGGTGGCAGACATCCTCCACAAGGTAGGTCTGGCGCCGGAACATGCAAACCGGTACCCGCATCAGTTTTCCGGTGGTCAGCGGCAGCGTGTCGGCATCGCCCGGGCGCTTGTCATGAACCCGAAGCTGATCATTGCCGATGAGTGTATCTCGGCGCTCGATATGTCCATTCAGGCGCAGGTTGTCAACCTGATGAAGGACATCCAGGACGAGACGGGGCTTGCATACCTCTTCATCGCCCACGACCTCTCGATGGTTAAATATATTTCCGACCGCATCGGCGTTCTTCATCTGGGCTACCTTCTGGAGACGGGCACGACGGAGGAGATCTTCTCCCATCCGGTACATCCGTACACCCGAAGCCTGATTTCGGCGATCCCGAACCCGAACCCGGTGGTAGAGCGCAGCCGGATTGCACTGCACTATGATTATAAGACGAGCGGTCTGGATTACGGCGCAGGTACGATGCATCAGATTGAGGGCACACATTTTGTGCGCGGAACCGATGCAGATTTGGAAAAATGGGTGTAGATTTAAAAGAAAGCCGATGCATTCCGGCACAAAATCAACCATAATAAATGTGATAAAATGACCTGTTTAGCGGGTGATTTTATAGATGAGCCGAACCAGCAGACAACTGAGGATAGACAGCCGGGACCAGGAAATGCAGCATGAAACGGGAATGGTTTGGTTTTATTAAAAAAACAAAAAAGGAGGAAGTATTATGAAGCTAAGAAAAGTAATGGCGTGGACGCTGGCTTCTGCCATGTTTGCTGGACTTTTGGCAGGCTGCGGCGGCTCGACCCAGACAACAGAGACAGCAGCGGCTGAATCTGGAAGCGAAGAGGGCGGCAGCTCGGCTGAGGGCGGCAAGGTGCTTCGCTATCAGGCAAGCACTCTGGTAGACTCCCTGGATCCGGCACTTTCCAACGACTACACATCCAGTGGTGTTATCTCCCAGTTTATGATGGGTCTGATGACCAAGGATGAGTCAGGTGCTCCGGTTTATGGCGTGGCGGAGAGTGAGGAGAAGTCCGAGGATGGTCTGACCCTGACCTTCAAGATCCGTGACGACGCAAAATGGTCCAACGGCGATCCGGTAACGGCAAACGATTTCGTTTACGCATGGAGACGAGTAGCCGATCCGGCAACTGCAAGTGATTACCAGTTCTTTATCACAACTGCCTGCATCGCAAATGCAGAAGAGGTAACAACAGGTGAAAAACCGGTTGAGGAACTGGGTGTAGAGGCAGCGGACGATAAGACATTAGTCGTAACTTTAAGCTCTCCGTGTGCTATCTTTGATTACCTGATGGCATCCGGCGCATGCTTCCTGCCTTTAAATCAGAAATTTGTAGAGAGCTGCGGCGGTAACTTTGCAACTTCCGCAGATACCCTGTTAGCAGATGGTCCGTTCAAGGTATCTTCCTATGAGCCGTCTGCCATGAAGGTAGAATTAGTAAAGAATGATCAGTTCTTCGGCGCATCCGATGTGAAACTCGACGGCGTTGAGTTCTCGATCATTACCGACAGCCAGACAGCAGCCCTTTCTTTTGAGAATGGCGATCTGGACGTTGTAACCTTAAGCGGTAACCTGGTAGAGCAGTATGAGGATGATCCGAGATTCTCCACCAGAAGTGACGGTTACAACTGGTATCTGACCCCGAACATGAAGAAAGAGGGGCTTGACAATGTAAATATCCGTAAGGCACTGGCAAAATCGTATGACAAAGAAGCGATCACAACCCGTGTTCTGAAGGATGGTTCCACACCGATGGATTACTTCGTACCGCAGGGCCTTGCAACCAATGAAAAGGGCGAAGATTTCCGTGAGGCAGCAGGCAGCGCATATGACAGCTGGACCTACGATGTAGAGGCAGCAAAAGAGCTGTGGAAGACAGGCCTTGGCGAGCTTGGCAAAGATTCCTTATCCTTCACTTTAATGTGTGAAGATACTGATTCTGCACAGGCTGTTGCACAGTTCTTACAGAGCGAGTGGCAGAACAACCTGCCGGGTCTGACCATCGAACTTCAGGTACTTCCGAAGAAAGCCCGTCTGGAATACATGCAGAAAGGTGAATATGATATCGGTCTTACCCGCTGGGGTCCGGACTACGCAGATCCGATGACTGATCTGGATATGTGGATAACCGGCAGCTCCACCAACTACTCCCAGTTCTCCGATGCAGACTACGATGCAACCATCCAGTCCGCAAAGAAGGGCGATCTGGCACTCGACCAGGATGCTCGTTGGGAAGCTTTAGTTGGCTGTGAGAAGACGCTGGCAGATCAGTGTGTTCTGTTCCCGATTTACGGACAGTCTGTAGCCGTTATGACCAATCCGGATGTAAGCGGTATCCAGTACTACTCCGTAGGGCTTCCTTATCTGTTCATCAATGTAGATAAAAAGTAATAAATAAAAACAGATGGATCAAAATCTGAAATGATTTTAGATTCAAAGCGGACCGCAGGGCAAGAAAATGTACCCTGCGGTTCGCTTTTTTCTGTCATAGAAGTATTTAAAGGGATGATTTACACGAATCGGAAATGATGATACAATCATAGAAATGGGTAGTGTGATGCTGCCAAGGTAGAGATTATATCGATGGATGTGTGTGGTCCATTGTGAAATATGAGAATAAAAATGGATGTTAGGAGCATGAGGATTTACAGCTTAAAATGGGTTAGAGCATAAGGGAGGAAAAATGGCAGGGAAAAAACGAAACAGCAGCTTTGAAATACTGACAGCCATGCAGGAATTAAACACCCCGGCGGGAGCGCTCCAGCTGGCGCAGATCCTGCATCTTCCGTCCGCCAGCATCGGGCGGGAGCTTCTGGATTTGGAGAAAGCAGGGCTGCTTGTCAAGGTGCAGAATAAGGGGCGGATCCTGACGCCGCAGGGCGAACGCTTTCTGGAAGAAGAACGGTCACGCCGGGAGAAGATGAAGGCGGCGAATGAGCTTATCGAGGCGGCGTCGATGGAGACAGAAAGCGGGCTGGAGGATATTCTTTTAGTGCGGAAACTCCTGGAGGGATATGCGGCGGAGGCGTGTGCAGAGCGGATTGATCCGAAGGAATTGCAGAAATTAAAAGATCTGCAGGCAGACTATCTCTATGCAATCCGCCATGGAAGGGCGGGAAGCGAGGAGGATCTGGCGTTCCATCTGAAGATCGCGCATCTCTCAGGCAGTCCGTCTATCCTGCGGATGTTAAAGCTCATCCTGACCGATCAGGACGCGTATGCGCGCTTCAACCAGGCGGCAGTCCGCTCTGATGAAGTCCGGGAAAATGAACACGAAAGCCTTCTGGCAGCGATCGAAGCCAGAGACGGGGCGCTGGCGCGCCGGGAGATGGAGCGGCATCTGGAGCATGTAGGGGAGAACCTGCAGGCGTATTTTGCGGGGAGAAAGTAGGATTTGTACGGATTATAAATAAGAAAAAATTTATGCAAATCACATTTTCGATGCGGAATTTGTATGTGCATGAATTCTGTTCTTAAATATGCTTGCGTTATCTGAAATAAAAAATAATGGTTTGCAGAATAAAATTTAAAACAGAAAAAGAAAATGAAAAAAAGATACTTAAAAATGTGAGGATTTATAGCGGATAAATAACAGATATTCATGTTTGATTATGAATCAAAAAGATATAAATTTCATATAAGTGAAATTAAAGTGAACAAAATTCACGTTTAAACAAATGAAAATGAAAAATTATAAAAGTGTGTGGATCGTTATTTTTAAAAAAAATACTCGATCAAATAGTAGAAAGAAAGAATACAAATCTTCAAATAATACAATATTTGAACGGAAGTTATGCTGAAATCTTGTAAGTAAACAGATATTACAAGGGTAAAATAGCATGTTGAAAATCCCGTATTGAGGTAAAATAAGGGGCGAACAAGTGTCCTGTCGATGTAAAAAATTTCAAAATTATGAAAAATGAGATTGACTTTCGATGAAAAGCAGAGTACCATAGAGGTATCAAAACCAAAATAGAAACAATCTGTTTTTCGAGCCGAAATTGCTAAGCGGGAAACCGTATGCAGTCAGGCCAATGGGTACATCTGGAAATGGAAGTGCCTTCCGCATTTGAAAAGAAAGAGAGATTCGCTTTACATCGATGGATACGGGAAGCTGTCAGGCTTCTTGTATAGATAGGGTATATATGTGCTGGCAGATAGGTATAGGTATAGGTATAGATATAGGTGTATCCATATCTATAGGTGCAGATGTATATACAAACTCGGATACGTTAAGCGGTACTGTCTTTTCAGAGGCGGTGCCGCTTTTCTTTTTGTGTTTCTAAGAACAGGAGGTGCGGATGGAGCCGGATATTAAAAAACTGAACCAGCTGCTTTTATCGGGAAGCTGCTGCAGTCAGGCACTTGTATCACTGGGACTTACCCTTAAGGGCGAGGAGAACCCGAGCCTTCTGAAGGCATCTGCAGCACTCTGTCTGGGAGTCAGAAGCGGGCTGACCTGCGGAGCTCTGACCGGTGCGGCGATGATGATGGCGCTCTTTGAGCCGGAAGCGGCATACAGCGAGATGATACCGGAACTGGCAGACTGGTTTCAGGAAAACTATGGTGAAATCTATGGAGGAAGTGATTGTCATTCGATTTTAGGAGATAACATAGCCAACAAGGCACTTCGGTGTCCCCAGGTGGTAGAGAATACCTACCGCAAGGCCAGAGAACTTCTGGAGGACTATGGCGTGGATCTGGCGGATCTGGCAGAGATGCTGGAAAACGCGGATGACTAAGGAATCGTAAGTATTGGGTATGATGCGGAAGGATAGTCGGAAGCATCAGGGCTCTATTTATTTTAAAGAAGGAGGACGAAACAGCATGAAATTAAGAAAAATGATGTTGAACATCAACGGTGTTGATCGTATGTTTATGTGCGATCCGGAAAACGATAAACTGTCAGATGTTCTGCGCCGGATCGGTCTGACCGGTGTTAAGGTTGGATGTGGAACCGGTGTCTGCGGTTCATGTTCCATCATTCTGAACGGACAGGTAATCCGTTCCTGTACCAAGAAAATCAGCCAGGTAGAAGAGTATTCCAAGATTACCACCATCGAGGGTATCGGTACTCCGCAGCATCTGCATCCGTTACAGGTTGCATGGATGAACTGCGGTGCTGTACAGTGTGGTTTCTGTGTACCAGGCTTCATCGTTTCCGCATATGCTCTGTTAGAGCAGAACCCGGATCCGACCCGTGAAGAGGTTCGTGACTGGTTCCAGAAGACAAGAAACGTATGCCGTTGTACCGGATACAAACAGATTGTAGATGCAGTTATGGCTGCAGCTAAGGTTATGCGTGGCGAGTGCAGCATCGAGGATATCAAGTTCCACAATCCGGAAGATGGCAACTACTACGGAAAACCGGTTGTTCGTCAGGATGCACTTGGTAAGGTTTGTGGTCTGACCGACTACGGCGATGATCAGGCTCTTAAGATGCCGCAGGGCGTTTTATATGCAGCTATCGTTCAGCCGAAGGTTACCCATCATGCAAAGATTCTGGCTATCCATACTGAGGAAGCTGAGAAGATGCCGGGCGTTGTTAAGGTTATCACAGCAAAAGACCTCATCGCAGCAGGCGGAACTAACATCATGGCTGAGGGTCAGTTCCATGAGAGAAGTACTGTTATGACACCATCCCGTAAAGTTCTTCAGGATGAGAAGATCTATCGTTACGGTGATGTTATCGCTATGGTAGTAGCTCATACACATCGTCAGGCTCGTGCAGCAGCCGCTAAGGTTACGATGGAATACGAGCAGCTGCCAGAGTATCTGACATATCTGGATGCAGTTATGCCGGATGCTATCCGTATCCATGAGGATACTCCGAACATCTTCTGCGAGCAGCCGGTATTAAAGGGAGCAGGTCTGGAAGATGCAGAAGAGGTAAGAGACTTAATCGACAAAGCACCGCATGTAGTAGAAGGAAGCTTCTCCTCCTCCCGTGAGCCGCATCTTTCCATCGAGGGTTGTGTACTTCAGTCTTACTGGGGCGATGATGGCCTGCTGACCATTCAGTGTAAATCCCAGTGTGTATACTCCTCGATCGGACGTCTGGGTAACTGCCTTGGTGTACCGAAGGATAAATACCGTATCATCATGAACCCGACCGGCGCAAGCTTTGGATGGTCTACCAACGCAGGCGATATCGCACTGTGTGCAGCTTGTACCGTAGTTACCGGCGAGCCGGTATCCCTGTCCATGTCCTATGAAGAGCATCAGCACTTCAGCGGCAAACGCTGCCCGGCATACTCCAATGGCCGTCTGGCATGTGATAATGAAGGTAAGATCCTGGCTGCTGAATTTGATATCGGTATGGACCACGGCGCTTACTCCTGGGGCGGTGACGACGTTATGACCAAACCGGCACGTTTCACCTTCTTCCCGTACAATGTACCGAACGTAGCAGGTCTGGTTCGTGTAGCGAACGTTAACCATGCATTTGGTACTGCTTACAGAAGCTACGGTTCTCCGCAGGCATATACACTCAGCGAGCCGCTGATGGATATGATGGCAGAAGAACTGGGCATGGATCCGTTCGAGTTCCGTTATAAGAATATCTGCCGTGAAGGCGATAAGAATATCAACAGCTATGTATATCCGCAGTATCCGATGGAGAAGATCATGGATACCATGCGTCCAATCTATGAGAAGGCGGTGGCTGATGCGAAAGCAGCTGACACACCGGAGAAGAGAAGAGGCGTTGGTATCGCATGGGGCGGCTTCAACGTTACTGAGGGCGGCGGCGACAGCGCTGAGGTTGCTCTTGAGCTTATGCCGGGCAACAAGATCCGCAAATACGACACATGGCATGCAATGGGCCAGGGTGCTACAACCGGTTCTCTGGTAGTAACACTGGAAGCTCTGAAAGAAATGCATCTGACACCAGAAGATATCCAGCTGATTCAGAATGATACCAAGACCTGTCCGGATACCGGTATGGCTGGTGCCAGCCGTTCCCTGTACATGGATGGTAATGCAACCATCATCGCAGCGAACAAGCTTCTGGCAGCTATGAGAAAAGAAGATGGTACACTTCGTACCTATGATGAGATGAAGGCAGAAGGCATCGAGACCAAGTATCTCGGCCGTTACGAGACCAACACAACTCCGGGTCTGTGCCGTCTGGATCCGAATACCGGTATCGGCGACCCGACTCCGGCATTCACATACTGCCTGAACCTGGCAGAGGTTGAGGTTGATACTAAGACCGGTAAGACTACCGTTCTGAAATTCACCTGTGTTGACTTCGTTGGACGTATCGGTAATATCGATGCTGTTAACGGTCAGGCATACAGCGGTATCATGCATGGTATCGGCTTCGCCCTGAAAGAGGACTACGCAGACGTTAAGAAACATGCGAACATGTTTGGCGCTGGCACTTCCTACATCAAGGATGTTCCGGATGATATCAACCTGATTCATATCGATGGCGCTATCTCTGATGGTCCGTTCGGTTCTTCAGGTGCTTCTGAGGCATTCCAGGCATCTGGCCACTGTGCAGTTCTGAATGGTATCTACAATGCCTGCGGCGTACGTATCCATGAGATCCCGGCACTTCCGGAGAAGGTAAAAGCTGGTCTGGATGCAATCGCAAAGGGCGAGAAACCGTACGAGCCGAAGAAATACTTCCTTGGTTCCGATATGTATGAGGAACTGGAGAACATCAAAGAGAATCCGGTACAGGTAGGAACCCAGAGCTTCTACGTATCCCTGGATGATCCGACAGCTGAGCGTCCGTTCTAATCCGATTAGGAAGAGGAATGCGTGGCTGCACATAAAGCGGGCAGCTGCGGCAAGGTGTATCGCGTGATTGTAAATAAGAATTAAATAAAAGCTGCTGCGAACCTGCAGAATCTATGTTTAGAGAGGTAGGTTTTGCAGCGGCTTTTTTGTAATTATGGTATATAATAAAAAGTATTAAAAGTTGGCTCTTAGAATTTTTACTTATCGATGGAGGACGGGATAAATGATTCTGGGAGAGGATAAATGGTTACTGTTCACGGGTAGGCACTTTTGGAACCGAAAGTGCCGTAAGAAAACGTGGTGGCAGCAGGAATTTGCCGTATTTAAATGCGAAGCCACGGCAAATTCCGTTACTGGGCACGTATGCGTGAACAGTAACGATAAATGCAGGAGAAAAGAAGGGAGGTCCGCCCTGTGAGCTATTTGGAAGATTTTGAGAAGACGCTGGCGGAGAAATGCCATCAGAACGAGCCGCCGTTCTGCCAGGCAGCCTGTCCGTTCCGGCTGGATATCAAGGGGCTGGAAGAAAAGTGGAAAAAGGGACGTTTCAACGCGGCGTACCGGACCTATCAGAATACGGTGGGATTTCCGGATATTGTGTCGAAGTTGTGCAGCCATCCGTGCGAGAAGGCATGTCTGCGTGCAAAGCTGGACGGGGGGATCGCGATCGGGCTTTTAGAGCGGGCGACGGTCGAGTACGCGAAGCGGAAGGCACCGAATGCGTATAACCTGCCGTCGAAAGGAAAAAAGATCGCGATCGTCGGAGGCGGTCTTTCGGGGCTTGGCTGTGCACTGCGTCTCTGCAATAAAAAGTACGAGGTAACGGTTTATGAGCGGGAAATGGTTCTGGGCGGTCAGGCGAGAAACCAGATGGATCCGGCGGAATTTGATGCGGAGATCGAGGCACAGTTCCAGTTTGAGGAATTTTCACGCCATCTCGGTGAAACGGTAACGGATCTGGAGGCACTCCGGGCGGACTATGATGCCGTGTATGTGGCAACTGGGGCAGATAGCGCGGACTTTGGTCTGGAAATGGACCCGGACGGCGCATTTGCAACCCGGACACCGGGCGTTTTCATTGGAGGTTCCCTGACAGGCGGCGACAGCATGAAGGCGCTGGCAGATGGGCTGGCGGTTTCGCTTGCCATCGAACGGTA
Organism: Clostridium fessum; assembly: GCF_027698965.1. Classification (NCBI taxonomy): domain Bacteria; kingdom Bacillati; phylum Bacillota; class Clostridia; order Eubacteriales; family Clostridiaceae; genus Clostridium; species Clostridium fessum. The sequence goes on along the minus strand of NZ_JAQEQF010000001.1, from coordinate 496,606 downwards.
TCTGAAAACGGGCGGCATGAATGAGCCATTTCGAAAGGAAGGGACACTTTTAAATCTTCAAATGAATGGGATCGAGCGTGCCGATCGGGTGGTTCCGGCAAACGGGGAATCGTATACGGAGGAAGAGGCGATGCAGGAGATCACGCGCTGCCAGAAGTGTTCGTGTGATGCCTGTATGCGTGCCTGTGATCTGATGCGCCTGCATGAGAAAACACCGCGCCGTTTGTATGAAGAGGTTTACATAACAATCCATCCCGGTACGTTATCGCGCGATGGTACGTGGGCGACCAGACTGATCAGCACCTGCGACCACTGCGGGCTTTGCAAGGAAGTATGTCCGCAGCATATCGATTTCAGCCAGTTTCTGCTTGACAGTATGCGGGCAATGCAAAAAAAAGGCGCGATGCCGTGGCCATTTCACGATTTCTGGCTGCGCGACATGGCATATGCCTCCGGAAAAGCGGGGCTTACGCGGAAACCGGAGAATGTTAAGAAGAGTTCCTATGCATTCTTTCCGGGATGCCAGCTCGCCGGTTCGGATCCGCGCTATGTGACGCGGACGTATGAGTGGCTGCGTTCCAAAAAGCCGGATGCGGCGATCTGGATGACCTGCTGCGGTGCGCCTGCCGAATGGGCAGGCGAAGTGGACATCCACGCGGCACATCTGGAGGAAATGTGGCGGCAGTGGAGAGAGCTTGGCGAACCGACAGTGGTTTTAGCATGCCCGAACTGCCGGAAGATGTTTGAAGAATACCTGCCGGAGCTTCCGGTTGTCTTTCTGGCGGAAGTGATGGAAGAGTGGGGCATGGAGAAAGATGCTGCTTTGGAACCGGACAATGCTGAAAAGGGTGAAATGGAAGCGGGAAGTACCCAGCAGGCCCAGTCCTATGCCTTGTTTGATCCCTGCGCCAGCCGCTATTACCCGGAATTGCAGGAGAGTGTACGCCATCTGGCGGATGCGGCGGGGATTACGTGGGAAAATCTGCCGTATGACGGGAAAAAGGCGCGTTGCTGCGGATACGGCGGACATATCGGGATTGCTTCTCCGAGTCACACAAGCTATATGACAACTTCCCGTGCAAAAGAGGAGGAACTGCCGTATGTGACCTACTGCGTCAACTGCCGGGAGTCCTTTGCCGGACAGGGCAAGGAGGCGGTACATATCCTCGATCTGCTGTTTGGGTTAAATGGTGCGGGACGTCCGGCAGCGACAGTGACAGAGCGCTGGCACAACCGCCTGGCGGCGAAACGGGAACTGCTTAAGACATATTGGAATGAGACGATCGAAGAGGAAACACACATGAAATTAGAAGTTGAGAAGAAACTGGAACGCAAATTGTCAGCGGGTCAGATTTTGCTCGAAGATATGGAACAGGTCATTGAACACTGTGAGCGGGAAGACCGCGGTATCATCGACCCGGAGACGGGACATCGAATCGGGCATCTGAAGATCCAGCATATGACCTACTGGGCAGAGTACGAGGTGCTGCCGGACGGCGGTTATAAGCTCTGGAATGGCTACAGCCACCGCATGAATCTGGAAGGAGAGTGATGAGTATGCCGACGATTGATGGAGGCGGAAGAGATCAGCGGATCAAAGAGGCATTGGAAAAAAAAGTCATCTGCCGCCGGTGTCAGGTGGAAATGGTGCCGAAATCCACATTTTTTGACTATCTGGGGCACAATTTCCACACCGAGATCCTGTGCTGTCCGAAGTGCGGCGAGGTATATCTGCCGGAAGCGCTGGTAAAAGGACGTATGGCGGATGTGGAGAGAGAGCTGGAAGATAAATAGAGGATATATAGAAGATATATAGATTAAGGGGATGCAGGAAGATGATAATGGATTCGCAGGATAGAGGCGTCCTGCCGGAAGAAATGCGCCATACATACAGTGTTTGTCCGGTCTGTTTAAAACGCATTCCGGCAAAGCGGGAAGAGCGGGACGGGCAGATATATCTGGTAAAAACCTGCCCAGATCACGGGACATTTTCCAGTGTAATCTGGAGAAATAAGCGTAAGTTTGCCGACTGGCGCGGGGAACGTCCGGCGGTGGGAGAAAATGAAAATCTAAATTGCCCGGCGGGCTGCGGTCTGTGTGCGGAGCACAGACGCGCCACCTGCTGTACCTTGCTGGAGATCACAGCGCGGTGCAATATGAACTGTACCTTCTGTTTTGCGGAGCCGGACGGGGCAAAGGATCCGTCCTTAGACACGGTAAAACGCTGGATCGACGATCTGACGGATCCGGGAAAGACACTTTTGCAGCTTTCCGGCGGGGAACCGACAGTGCGGGACGATCTGCCGGAGATCGTGGCGTATGCGAAGCAGGCTGGCTGTAAATATGTGCAGTTAAACAGCAACGGTCTGCGCCTGGCGGAGGACGAGGCATTTGTAAAGCGTCTGGCGGATGCGGGACTTTCGTTTGTATTTATGCAGTTTGACGGTGTGGACGATGCCGTATATGAAAAACTGCGCCGCCGTCCGATGCTGGAAGTGAAAAAACGGGCGATCGAGCAGTGCGGTCGGTATGGAATCGGCGTGACGCTTGTTCCGGTCATTGTTCCGGGCGTCAATACGGAGCAGATCGGGGACATCATCCGGTTTGCCATTCAGCGGTCGCCGTATGTGCGGGGCGTGCATTTCCAGCCGGTCAGCTATTTTGGGCGTATCCCGGAGCTTCCGGCGAATGATGACCGCTATACGCTGGATGAACTTTTGGAGGCGGTTGTCAGCCAGAGCGGGGGGCTTATCAAAGAGGAACAGATCGCGCCATCTTGCTGCGATCACCCGATGTGTGGGTTCCACGGGGATTTTATCGTGATGCCTGGGGATAAATTGATGCCGCTGACAAATTATAGTGGAAAAACCGAGACAGAACCGGAGGGCGAAGGCTGCTGCTGCGGTCCGGATCCGGCGGAGAAGAACCGTGAATTTGTCGGACGCCGCTGGGAACGGCGCGATTTGGAAGAGACGTGCTGCTGTGGAGAAAGCCAGCCGGAACCAGAAAGCTGCTGCTGTGGCGGAACTCAACCGGAACCAGAAAGCTGCTGCTGTGGCGGAACCCAGCCAGAATCAGGAAACGGCTGCTGTGGCGGAACCCAGCCAGAATCAGGAAACGGCTGCTGTGGCGGAACCCAGCCAGAACCAGAAAGCTGCTGCTGTGGCGGAAATCAGCCAGAACCAGGAAACTGCTGCTGTGGCGGAAATCAGCCCGAATCAGAATCCTGCTGCTGTGAAGAAGAGCCGGTTGACATAACAAATATGGAGGATTTCTTAAAGCGTGCCAAAAGCCACGGCTTCACGATCACATCCATGGCGTTTCAGGATGCCGGTAATCTCGATATCGAGCGCCTGCGCCAGTGCAGCCTGCATGTGTATAAAGACGGGAAGAAGATTCCGTTCTGTGCATACTACTTGTCTCCGATGGAAAGAGGCAGATAATAGAAGCGCAGAAAGGAGAGGTGAAAAAAATGGATACAAATGAGTGCAGTCTCTGCCGTCCCGGTGGATTTGCGCTGACGAGGCAGATATTCCAGTTTGCGGGAATTGAGATACCGGAGGCGGGAGCGGCAGATACGGAGTCTATAGATCCTGCAGTGCCGTTTCGCGTCATCGACATCGGCTGCGGAGCTGGCGGCACGATGCGCTGGCTTTCTGAGCATTGCCCAGGCTGGCAGATTTCCGGCTTGGATAAGAATCCGGATGTGCATGAACCTGGCTGGATAGAGACTGGATGTGCGGAGAAACTGCCATATCCAGATCAGACGGCAGATATCATTCTGATGGAATGCAGTTGTTCCAAGGCTGCGGAACCGGCGGCGGTGCTCCGGGAGGTGTACCGGGTGTTAAAACCGGAAGGATGGCTTTTGATGAGCGATATGTATGCCCGGAAGAAAGAGCTTTTCTTAGACGGGATGCTGGGACGGCTGGAGTCTGCTAAAACAATCCGTGACCGGCTGGCGGAGGCGGGATTTGTGCTTGCAAAGATGCAGGACGCGTCGGGAACATTGGCGGAGTGGATCGGGCAGCAGATCTTCGATGGAAATCTGGAATCCGTCTGCGCGGCGCTGGGGGCGGAACGGAAGATTTTAAAAGAAGCGGGCTGCGGTTATTTTATTGCAGCGGCGCAGCCGTCCGGGTTATGGCGGACACTTTCGTATGTAAAGGAGAAAAGTCCATTTTATCAGAAGAAATTTACATCCGTCTGGGGACAGCTTGGGGAAATGGCAGGTTCCGATGTACGGCTCGCGCCGGATTCGTTTTCATGGGCGGATTTCCGGACACTTCCCCTCACAACCCCGGAGGAACTGAAAGCGGAGCCGGAAACATTTTTATGTGTTCCAGCCAAGGAGATCGCGCGGATCATCACGCTGAAAACCTCCGGCAGTACAGGGGCACCGAAGCGCCTGTTTTTTACCGAAGACGATCTGATGCAGACGGCGGATTTCTTTGAAACAGGGATGCAGTACATGGTAAAGCCGGGCGATCGGGTCACGGTTTATATGGAAGGACCGGGATTTTTTTCGATTGGAGGACTTTTAAAAGAAGGATTGGGGCGCATCCAGGTGGAGACGAAGGTTCACGGGCTGATTCACGATATGGAAGCGGCAGCGCGGGACGGCGAGGGGGCAGACTGCCTGATCGGTGTTCCAAGCCAGATGTATGCGCTGGCAGCCCATGCGCCGGGACTTCGCCCGAAAACAGTGCTTTTAAGTGCTGATTATGTGCCGGTCAGCGTGCAGCGTTTTTTGGAAAAAACATGGAGCTGCCGGGTCTTTACGCACTGGGGTATGACGGAAACTGGTTACGGCGGCGGTGTGCAGTGCGGGGCGCGCGGGGGTTACCATCTGCGGGATCGGGATCTTTTGATTGAGATTCTGGATCCGGATACGGGACAGCCGGTGCCGGAAGGGCAATACGGCGAGCTGGTTCTGACAACGCTTCGGCGGCGGGGAATGCCGCTTGTGCGCTATCGGACCGGCGATCTGGGGCGGATGATTGCAGAACCGTGTGCCTGCGGATGTTTAAAGCCAAGACTTGATAAGGTTGAGGGACGGCTGGATGACAGCGTCCGGCTGTCCGGCGGCAAGGTGCTTTCCATGCACATATTAGATGAGCTTTTATTTGCCCTGGATGAGGTGGAAGATTTTCAGGCATCTTACAATGCGGCGCAGAAGCATCTGACGGTGGCTGTTATGAAGAAAGCGGGTTATGCAGATGCGGTAGGAAGCAGAGTGAAAAATGTCAAAGCAGCATTAACGGAATACTTTGGGAACTGCCTGACCGTTTCTGTGATAGAAAAAGAAATTTCTCCCTATATCGGTTCGGGAAAAAGGCGGCTAATCATCGAAGAAAAATAAAAACAGGCAAAAATTGAATGGAAAAATTCAATATCATGAAAAACTTGACGATGAGTTTTGATTGCAGTATCATAAAGTTAAAAATAATCGAGAAATTCTGAAAAAAATCAGCAAATTTTGATAAGAAGCTGATAAGAACAAGGAGAAAAAAATGAACATAGCAATTGCATCAGAGACAGAGGAGATCGACGGACTGGTGCCGGCGACTTTTAAGGAGAGTCCGTTTTTGATGATTATTGACGCGGACAAGAACCAGATTTTCCATGTCTATGGAAAACAGGATCCGGACAATCTGGTATTTGCGAAGAAGGTGGTAGAACATGACTGTGAGGCAGTCATCTGCGGACCGATCGAGAAAGAACCGTTTGAGATACTGGTAAAGGCGGGCGTGACCCGTTATCTGGGAAGCGGGCATACGGTTCAGAAGGCATATAGCTATATGAACCGTTATAAACTGGAGCTGATCCGCGACTACATCGGCGGACCGGGACCATTTGGACACAGCCATGATTTCAGCTGCGAGTGTGGGGAAGAAGAGGAACACGAGCACTAGGAAAGGACAGAATGCGGACGATTTATTTGATCCGGCATGGGAAGCCGGAATTTCCAGATGAACGGAAATATTGCATCGGGCGGACGGATCTGCCGCTTTCAGAGGAAGGGCGGACACAGATTCGGGCGCTGGGGGAGACATTTGCGGGACGCAGAATTGAAAAGATTTATACCAGCCCGTTAAAGCGCTGCCGGGAGTCAGCCGCGATCCTGCAGGAAGTGATTGACAGAAGTATTCCGATTGAGGTCGTAGATGGTCTGGCGGAGATTGACATGGGGGAATGGGATGGTCATTCCTTCGATGAAATCCGGGAACAGTTTCCAGCGGAGTATGTGGCACGAGGGGCAGATATGTACGATTTCCGACCGCCGCAGGGAGAGAGTTTTGCAGATTGTGCAGGGCGCGCCAGGACAACCTGGAATGAACTCCGGATGAAGAGCCGGGGCGATATTCTGGTAATCGGACACGCGGGTTGGTTTCGGACACTGATCAGTGGCTGGGAGAAGCGGAAAAAGACAGAACTTCTGCAGATTCCCTTTGGCTACGGACAGGTGTATGAAAGAAAGGATTATGTATTTGACGCCTTGATCTCGGCGGCGGGGCGATCCTCGCGGATGGGGGATTTCAAACCACTCATGAAGCTCGGCGCCCAGACGGTCCTGGAACGTGAGATACAGACGCTGCGGGCGTGCGGCGTACATGAAATCACGATCATTACCGGACGCCGGGCGGAAGATATACGCGCGGCGGCTGCGGGACCGGGAATCCATTTCATCCACAATCCGGCGTATGCGGAGACGAAAATGTTTGATTCCGTCTGCCTGGGGCTTTCCTATTATAAGGAAAAGCGGAAAACGGCAGGAAAAGAGACGCTGGATGGCATTTTCTTTTTCCCGGTGGATGTGCCACTGTTTACGCCATTTACGCTGGAATATGAAAAATACCGGTTTGCGGAAGGCGATGGGGATGTCTATCTCCCGGAGTATGAGAAAACACCGGGGCATCCGCTTCTGATCCGTGCAGATGTGATCGAAAAACTGCTGCAGCATGACGGGACGATGGGACTTAAAGGCGCCTGTGAACAGCCGGGAATCCGCCGGATTTTCCTGGATGTGCCGGATCCAGGCTGCGCGTTTGATGCGGATACGCAGGAAGAGTTTCAGAAATTGCGTGACTGGGAGAGAAAACGTCCTGTCCCGGACAAAGAGGAGTGCGAGCGTCTGCTTGCATGGTTCCACACGCCGGAGGCGGCGGTGCGCCATAGCCGGGTGGTTGCGGAGCTGGCCGTGGAATTGGCAGATAGAGTTCTAAAGTATAGGGCGGAAAGGTGTGTGGAGATGACATACAAAAGCCCGCCAATCGATAAATATAAAATCTACGCGGCGGCGCTTCTTCACGACATCGCTAAAGCATACCCCGAACATCCGGAGACAGGGGCGGGATGGCTGCGGCTTCTGGGACATACCGGGATCGCGGATATCGTTGCGGATCATATGGATCTGCCGGAAGAAAAGCTGGGATATCTGAATGAAAGCCTGATCGTGTATCTGGCGGACAAGCAGGTACAGGGAGAACGGCGTGTAACGATCGAAGAACGGTTTGCGGCAAAACGGGAGAAATTTAAGCATAACCCGGAGGCGCTGGAGGGCGTGGAACGGCGGTATCAGCTGGCAAAGCGTGCGGAGGCATTACTGTAAAAAGGAAAAGAGGAAAATCATATGAAATTAATGAAAACAACCGAGGCAGTCGGACAGGTACTCTGCCATGACATGACGCAGATTATTCCGGACGTGACGAAGGACGCCGTATTCCGTAAGGGACATATCGTGCGCGAGGAGGACATCCCGGTGCTGCTTTCCATCGGAAAAGATCATATTTATGTCTGGGAAAAGGACGATACAAAATATCATGAGGACGAGGCGGCGGACATTCTGCGCGGCATCTGCCAGAATGAGTATATGCGTGCAACCGATCCGAAGGAAGGCAAGATTGAGCTGATTGCGGAGACGGACGGTCTGTTTCAGGTTGATGAAGAACGCCTCTTAAAGGTCAACAGCCTGCCGGAGATGATGATCGCGACCCGCCGGACGAATTTTCCGGTAAAAAAGGGTGATAAGTTAGCCGGAACCCGTGTGATCCCGCTGGTAATTGAAAAAGAAAAAATGGAGGAGGCGAAAAAGGCAGCGGGTTCAGAGCCGCTGTTAAAGCTGATTCCGTATAAAAATAAGAAAGCGGGCATTGTGACGACCGGAAATGAAGTATTTTATGGACGGATTGAGGATAAATTTGGCCCGGTCATCCGGGACAAGCTTCAGGAATTTGGTGTGGAAGTTCTGGGACAGAAGATTATAGGGGACAATCCGGATAAAATCACGGAGGCAATCCGGGAATGGCTGGATCAGGGTGCCGATTTTGTTGTCTGTACCGGTGGCATGAGCGTCGATCCGGATGATACGACACCGAGCGCGATCAAGCAGACCGGGGCGGAGGTTGTCTCCTACGGCGCGCCGGTACTTCCGGGAGCGATGTTCTTGCTGGCATATACGAAGGACGGAAAGCCGATCATGGGACTTCCGGGCTGCGTGATGTATGCGAAGAGGACCATCTTTGATCTGGTGCTGCCGCGTGTGATGGCAGATGTGCCAGTGACAAAAGCGGATCTGGCGAAAATGGGCGCAGGTGGTCTGTGCTTAAATTGTCCAACCTGTATTTTCCCGAACTGCGGTTTTGGTAAATAATCGAGCCAGAGAGAGGCGATGAGGCAGCAACCGCGATGGCACAACTGCGAAATGAGAAATGGATGGCTCATGCAGTATAAAAGAGAGGAAGTGCGTGATATGAATCTGTATGGGGAGATTCTGAAAAAACTGGAAGGGACGCCGTGTCTGGCGCTCGAGAGAAGCTTTGTGGGAGAAGAGGGAAATCTAGCAGATATGCGCTGTGAACTGAAAGAAGGCGCAGAGGCGTCGGAGATTGGAAAAGAAGCCCTGACACAGGGGCAGCCGGTCTGTGGGCGCGCCGGAAGCAGTTGGAATGTGGCGGAACCATTTTTCCCGAAAGAGCGCCTGATTATTCTCGGAGGCGGCCATGTGGCTCTTCCGGTGGCAGAATTTGGCGCGCGCGTCGGATTCCTGGTAACTGTGGTGGACGACCGCCTTTCCTTCGCGAATCCGGGACGATTCCCGATGGCAGAGAAGGTGATCTGTGATGACTTTGGGCATGCGATCAAAGAACTCAAGATTCAGGAGAGCGACTATATCTGTATCGTTACGCGCGGACACCGCCACGATGCGGACTGCCTGCGGATGATTGGAAAAGGAAAAGAACCGGCGTATCTCGGCATGATTGGTTCGAGACGCCGCGTCGGTATCGTGAAACAGGAGCTTCTGGAAGAAGGTTACGATCCAGAGCGAATGAGCCGTTTAAAGAGCCCGATCGGTTTAAAGATCGGCGGTGTGACACCGGAGGAGATCGCGATCTCGATTCTGGCGGAGATCATACAGGTAAAGCGCATGGATCGGGAAGACAAACGTGTGAAAAACCGTTCCGATCTGGATTTTGATGTGCTGAAACGCCTGGCAGAGGAGCCGGATGAGTCGAAAGCAGTGGTCACGGTGATTGAATCAAAGGGATCCTCCCCGCGCGGGGCAGGCGCGAAGATGATTGTCTACCGGGACGGACGGATTCTCGGCAGCATCGGCGGCGGCTGCAGCGAGGCGGCCGTGCTGGGCGAGGCACGTTCTCTGATCGGAAGCAGCAGGTACAAAGTAGTTCATGTAGATCTGACCGGCGAGGCAGCGGAAGATGAAGGAATGGTCTGCGGCGGCATTATGGATGTGCTGGTGGAAGACTTTGCCACGGATCGGGAACCGTGTGACCGGTAAGGAAACCGAAGCACCGGCGTATTTGGATAAAAAATTTCAAATAAATGAAAAATAAAAAGATAAAAATAAAATACATGAAAAATCATCATAACAATTTCACGAAAATAGACGGAAGGGCTTGGAAAGAAAAACTGGAAAATTCATAAGAATAAAGGGAAAATGCAGAAAAAAGCCGCGTTATTTTTTGATGCACATAACGACGACGAGCATTAAATAAGAATTATTGTAAAGATTGACAAAAAAAGTGCCACGTGCTACTATTTGATTAGCAAATATCATTATAATTTTTCAAAAATAACGGAAGGGTAAAAACCACATTGCTATGGCGTAAGGAATCGAAACGAGGAGGATGCCGGAAACATGTGCGTGAAATGAGGGAGGAACCAAGATATGAGAAAAACGTGGGCACTTGTAATAGCAGCAGCGATGGCGGCAGCATCCCTGACCGCATGTTCATCCAGCAAACCGGCTGAGACAGCAGCACCGGAAACGGAGGCAGTTGAGACAGAAGAGACCGAAGCAGAAGCAGAGGCAACCGGCGACCAGCAGGAGATTCTGGTAGCGGCAGCAGCCAGCCTTCAGTACGTTATGGAAGACAAGATTCAGCCGGCATTTGAGAAAGAGAATCCGGACATCAAGCTGAGCTTTACCTTTGACAGTTCAGGAAAGCTGCAGACCCAGATTGAAGAGGGCGCAGATGCAGACGTATTCTTCTCCGCAGCGATGAAGCAGATGAACGCGCTGGAGGACGAGGGACTGGTTGATGCAGATTCTGTCGTAGAGCTTCTGGAAAATAAGATCGCCCTGATCGTTCCGAAGGATTCCACACTGGGAATTACCGGTTTTGAGGATATTACAAAGGCAGAGAAGATTGCACTCGGCGATCCAGAGAGTGTTCCGGTTGGACAGTACTCCAAGGAAGCCTTTGAGAACCTGGGTATGTGGGATGATGTAGAGGCTAAGACAAGCTTTGGTACCAACGTAACCGAGGTTTTAAGCTGGGTAGCAGCCGGAAGCGCTGATGCAGGTATCGTGTACCTGACCGATGCAACCACCAGCGACCAGTTTGACCAGGTAAAGGTTATCGGATATGCACCGGAAGGAAGCGTATCGAAGGTTATCTATCCGGTTGGCGTTGTAAGCGCAAGCACAAAGAAAGATGCAGCACAGAAGTTTGTAGATTATCTGGGAACTGATGATGCGCTCTCCTTCTTTGCGGAGTATGGCTTCACAGCAAATAAATAAGCCGGGAGCGATGGCTGTCTGGGATATGCAGCCGACTGTGTGAACAGAAAACAGGACGGCGAAGGACAGACAGTGAACAACGTAGGGAATAAAATCCGCCGCAGAATGCAGGGTCCGCTGAAAACCAGGTGTTCTGCGGCAGTTTTTATCTCAGTCGAGAAGACTCCGAGAGTACATTTCATAGGAAAGGGGGAAGAAAGATGGACTGGTCTCCGATATGGATATCGATGAAAACAGCAACGCTGTCGATCATTATTACGTTTTTTCTGGGAGTCTGGATGGCGCGGCTGGTGGTATCGGCACGCTCTGAGAAAGTGAAAATGGTGCTGGACGGCATCCTGACGCTTCCGATGGTCCTGCCGCCGACGGTAGCAGGCTTCTTCCTGCTGATGATTTTCGGTGTAAAACGACCGCTCGGACAGCTGTTTCTGGAATTGTTTGGCGTCAAGATTGTATTTTCATGGGCGGCAACGGTGATCGCGGCGGTGGCGATCTCATTTCCGCTTATGTACCGGGCAGCGCGCGGCGCGTTTGAACAGGTCGATGTGACGCTTATCTATGCGGCTCGGACGCTGGGATTTTCCGAGAGCCGCATTTTCTGGAGGGTGATTCTGCCGTCGGCGATGCCGGGCGTCTTAAGCGGCGCGATCCTTGCCTTTGCGAGAGGACTGGGCGAGTTCGGTGCGACCGCGATGCTGGCGGGCAATATCGCCGGAAAGACGCAGACACTGCCGCTTGCCATCTATTCACAGGTGGCGGCTGGAAAAATGTCGATGGCATACCAGTATGTGTGGATCATCGTGGTGATTTCCTTCCTGGTCGTCGTGCTGATGAATGTGCTGTCGCGGCGGGATATGCGCGGAAGCAGCAATCATAAAAAGAAGGATAACAGTGTGGAAGCGGGCGGTCAGGATGCAAAGGTTTCGGTGGAACTGTTTGCGGACAGGGAAGCGGATGCACAGAAGGGAGGCGCGGGATGAGCCTGCAGGCGGCAATCAAAAAGAGATTTTCCGGCTTTTCGCTGGACGTATCGCTTAACACCGATGGCGGCGTCATGGGCATTCTCGGCGCCTCCGGAAGCGGCAAGAGCATGACGCTCAAGTGTATCGCCGGAATTGAGACGCCGGACGAAGGGCGGATCGTGTTAAATGGCAGGGTGCTCTTTGATTCGGAAAAGCGCATCAACCTGCCGCCGCAGAAGCGGAAAATCGGTTATTTATTCCAAAATTATGCATTGTTTCCGAATATGACCGTAGAAACCAACATTGCAGCGGGGCTTTCGGGCAGCAAGGAGGAAAAACAGGAGGCAGCTGCCCGCATGATCCGTCTCTTTAAATTAGAAGGGCTTGAAAAAAGGTATCCGTCCCAGCTTTCCGGCGGACAGCAGCAGCGTGTGGCGCTGGCGCGCATTCTCGTCTATGAGCCGAATGTGATCATGCTGGATGAACCATTTTCGGCGCTTGATTATTATCTGAAGGAACAACTGCAGTTCCAGGTGCGCGAGGTACTCCGCGGGTACACGGGCGATGTGCTGATGGTTAGCCACAGCCGGGACGAGGTCTATCGGTTCTGCGAGAAGAGCATCATCTTAAACCGCGGACAGGTGGCGATGAAGGGAGAGACGCGGGCGATTTTTCAGAAACCGGAAAATGTCACTGCGGCACGCCTGACAGGCTGTAAAAACTTCAGCCGGATCCGGCGGATCGGCGAATATGAGGTGGAGGCGCTAGACTGGGGACTCACGTTTCAGACCGAAGAAGCAGTTGCCGCGGAGCATGCCTATATCGGCATCCGGGCGCATCAGTTTTATCCGGCGCGCGGCAGTGCGAATGAATTTACGTGCGAGTGGGGGGACACACTCTGCCAGCCATTTGAGTGGGATGTTTTGCTGCGTCCAGTGGAAAATGCAGGGGCAGCGGGTGACAAAGAAAATGCACTGGAACGCGAGGTGATCTGGTGGAAGGTAGACTATAAGCAGAGTGATTCACTAAACCAGTATCAGCGCGGAGACCGCGTCCGGCTGGGAATTGCACCGGGAGATATCATGCTTTTAAAAGAAGGTTAGAATGATAGAAAAGGGGATATGTATGGCAGATGGGAAAACAGGCGCGATCATCCTGGCGGCAGGGCGGTCGGCGCACATGGAAGAATTAAAGCCGATGCTCCGGATGGGGCAGACCACGATGATACAGAAGGAGATCGACACGATCCGGCAGGCGGGGATCTCGCCGATCGTCGTCGTGACCGGGTATCAGGCAGATGTGCTGGAACGTCATATTTCACACCGTGGTGCGGTCTGTATCCGAAACAAGCGGTATGAGACATCGCAGATGTACGGCTCAATCTGCATGGGACTGCGCCATATCCAGAAAAAAGCCGATCGGGTGCTGTTGTTCCCTGCCGACGTGCCGATGATCACGGCGGACACAATCGAGAAGATGGCGCAGGCGCCCGGAAGCATGGCAGTACCGGTCTGTCAGGGAAAAAAAGGACACCCGGTCATGCTGTCGAAGGAAGTGTTTGGACATATCTTAACGTACCGGGGTGGAAAAGGACTCCGCGGCGCAATGGATGCGTGGGGCGAAGGTGTCCGGGAGATCGAGGTTGAAGATCCGGGTGTTTTACTGGACACCAACACGAAAATGGACTACGAATCGCTGCTTGCCTACGAAAAAGACAGGCAGAAGCGCGGGGAGCTGGCATTTCGGGCGTCGATTTCGCTGAGCCGCGAGGAAGAATGCTTCAGCGCGCTGACGGCGGATTTTCTGGAGGCAGTTGCTGAGAGTGGTTCAATGCTCGGTGCCTGTCAGATCCGGGATATTTCTTACAGCAAGGGCTGGAAAATGCTCAAGATCGCGGAGGCGCAGCTGGGAATCCAGTTTTTAGAGCGCCAGACGGGCGGAAGCAAGGGCGGATTTTCTGTGCTGACGCCGGAGGGAAAGGTGTTTTTAGAAAAATTCCGCCGGATGGAAGCAGCAGTGCAGGCGGCAGCAGAAGCAGCGTTTGAGAAAATCTTTCTGGAGCCGGAAGAAGAGGAAAAGGAGGATACAGATGGAAGAGAAATTAACGCATTTTGATGAAAAGGGAAATGCGATCATGGTAGATGTAACGGAAAAGAAGATTACCAGCCGGACGGCGACGGCATCCGGCAAGATTCACGTCAATGAAGCGGTCATGAAGGCGGTTCTGGAGGGAACGGTTGCCAAGGGCGATGTGTTGGGGGTGGCGCGTGTGGCGGGAATCATGGCGGTGAAGCAGACCGCACACCTGATCCCGATGTGCCACACACTTCTCATCACGAAATGCAGCGTGGATTTTGAGGTGGATGAAAAAGAGCTGACGATCAAGGCACTTTGTACTGCTAAGCTGGAAGGAAAGACCGGCGTCGAGATGGAGGCGCTGACCGGCGTCAGCGTGGCGCTTCTGACCATTTATGATATGTGCAAGGCGATCGACAAGCGGATGGAGATCGGAGAGATACATCTCGATGCAAAATCGGGAGGAAAGAGCGGGGAATTTGTGCGATGATAGACGGATACGGCAGAACGATCGACTACGTCCGGATTTCCGTGACCGACCGATGCAACCTGCGCTGTGTGTACTGTATGCCGGAGGAAGGCGTCAGCAGCATTTCCCATGAAGAGATCCTGCGGTTTGGTGAGATCGAGAGGGTCTGCCAGATTCTGGCAGAGAACGGCATTCAGAAAATCAAGCTGACCGGAGGCGAACCGCTGGTGCGCCGGAGACTGCCGGAGTTAGCAGCAGCGTTAAAACAGATTCCGGGAATCAAGAGCCTGACGATCACGACGAACGGTGTTTTATTAGAAGAAATGTACGATGCGCTGGCGGACGCGGGGGTTGATTCAGTCACGATCAGCCTGGATACGCTGGATGCGTCGGTGTACCGGCAGCTCACACGCCGGGATGAGCTCGAAGCGGTCAGACGCGGTCTTCGGACGGCGATCCAGAAAGGCAGGATGCAGATCAAGATAAATTGTGTGCCGGTGCTTGGGATCGAGGAGCAAAAGCTTTTAGAGGTGGCGGAACTGGCGAAAAACCATAACGTGCACGTGCGTTTCATCGAAATGATGCCGATCGGCATGGGGACGCAGTTTGCCTTTGTGAAAGAGGATGCGTTGAAGCATGCGCTGGAAGAGGCATTTGGAACCTTTACCCCGTGCGGGGACGTGGCAGGAAATGGCCCGTGCCATTATTTCGCAGTCCCTGGCTTTCAGGGACGGATCGGTTTTATCAGCGCGGTCAGCCATAAATTCTGTTCCGAATGCAATCGGATCCGGCTGACATCGGAAGGATTCTTAAAGACCTGTCTCCAGTATGACAATGGGGTGGAATTAAAGACCATTCTGCGCGGCGGCGGTACCGATGAAGACCTGCGCCGGGCGATCGGACAGGCGCTTGCGGAAAAGCCGAAGGGACATAATTTTGAGAAAAAGACGGAATTTACGGATCGGGAACACCGGGGAATGTCCCAGATAGGCGGATAAGCAGGGTGTTTGTGAGGATTATGATTATGGTTTCTGCGGTGAAAGTGTGAGCCGGCGGAATGTTACAAGTGAAATATCGTATATGAAAT
Organism: Clostridium fessum; assembly: GCF_027698965.1. Classification (NCBI taxonomy): domain Bacteria; kingdom Bacillati; phylum Bacillota; class Clostridia; order Eubacteriales; family Clostridiaceae; genus Clostridium; species Clostridium fessum. The sequence goes on along the minus strand of NZ_JAQEQF010000001.1, from coordinate 480,968 downwards.
ATGAAATCGGAAAATTTATGGATAGAAAAGGGGAAACAATCATGGGAAAAGTAATCGCAACGTGTACCAGTGAAATCAAAGGTGTTCAGAAGAAAAATGTCCATCAGGTCTGTCTTATCGAGGACTATGGAATCGAGGGTGACGCCCATGCGGGCAAATGGCACCGTCAGGTCAGCCTTCTTTCATATGACCGGATTCAGGAATTCCGCGCGCGTGGTGCGAAAGTCGAGGACGGCGCGTTCGGTGAAAATCTGGTCGTGGAAGGAATCGATTTCAAGACGCTCCCGATCGGGACAAAATTTAAATGCAACGACGTCGTGCTGGAATTGACACAGATCGGAAAAGAATGCCACCATGGATGCGCGATCTTCCAGACGATGGGCGATTGTATCATGCCGCGCGAGGGCGTATTTACGAAGGTGCTGCACGGCGGCGTGATCAAAGAGGGAGATAATCTGGAGATTCTGGAAGAAGCGTAGGAAAGAGATCAAAGAGAGGTGGGAAACCAATGAGAGCAGCAATTATTACATCCAGTGACTCCGGGTACGCGGGAAAACGGGAGGATGTGAGTGGTCCGGTAATCGCAGAAATGGTGAGAGAGGCTGGTTATGAGGTGGTCTGGCAGAAGGTGCTGCCGGATGACCAGGCGATGTTGGAAGAGGCGATGAAGGAGATCTGCGATGAGGGAAAGGCCGATCTGCTCTTAACAACGGGCGGAACGGGATTTTCTCCGCGCGACGTGATGCCGGAGGCGACGCTGGCGGTCGCGGAACGGATGGTTCCGGGTATCCCGGAGGCGATGCGGGCATACAGCTTACAATTTACAAAGCGGACGATGTTAAGCCGAGCGGCAAGTGGGATCCGTAAACGCACGCTGATCGTCAACCTGCCGGGCAGTCCGAAGGCGGTGCGGGAGTGTCTGGAGTACATTCTGCCGCAGCTGGATCATGGATTAAAAATCCTTTTGGGGCTTGATGGGGAGTGTGCTAGAAAGTAGGGAAAGCAGCAAAAACGAAGATGGAAAAACAGATATAATATGTAAGACGATGTATGCTAATAGCGAGGACTTTCAAGTCCTCGCTATTTCAACGATGGTCAGCTTATTTGGGGCAGAATGGAATGACCACAAGAAATCTACTCCATTCAGTCATGAATGTTCAGTTCAGGAATTACTTACTCGATGCGGAGCATCCGATAGCCGATTCCGATGTGTGTTTGTATGTATTGCTGCCCGTCTTTTCCGCGTTCCAGCTTTTTGCGCAGGGTCGCCATGAACACCCGCAGAGAAGCGATATCGTTTTCCCAACTGCTGCCCCAAATCTGCTGCGTGATATAGGTGTGTGTCAGAACCTTACCAACATTTTTGGAGAGCAGGCACAGCAGCTTGTATTCGATGGGTGTCAGGTGCAGCTCTGTGCCGTCAAGATATGCGCAGCCTGCCGCATAGTCGATTTTCAGCGCACCATTCGTAAAAATCGGAGAATCCTGCACGGAGTCTGTTTTCATCATCGACAGTCTCCGCTGCGTCACCCGCAGTCGTGCCAACAGTTCGTCCACGGAAAAAGGCTTCGTTAGATAATCATCCGCCCCAGCATCCAGCGCCCCGATTTTATCGGAATCCTCTGTTCTGGCGCTGATCACAATGATCGGCATATTCGACCACGAGCGGATTTTTTGGATGACTTCCACGCCGTCCATATCCGGCAGCCCCAGATCAAGCAGTACAATGTCCGGGTTGTGAGACAGCGCTTCCATCACGGCACTTGCGCCGTTTTGCGCCGAAAGATACCTATATTCGTGAGTTTTTAGTGTCATCGTTATTAAATTTCGCACCGGGGTATCATCTTCTACAACGAGGATGAGCGGCTTATTCATTTAAGTTCACCTCACTAAGTGGTATTGTAAAGGAAAAGATGCAGCCATGCGGCGAATTGTCTTTCAACGTCATTTCACCATGATGTGCATGAACAATGGTTTGACAGAGCGTAAGTCCTAGTCCAAGACTTCGGCGGCTGTCGCCAATTGGATTGCCCCCAGTAAAGAACATTTCAAAAACACGTTCCTTCAGTTCATTCGGAATACCGGGACCGTTATCGCTGACACATATTTCAGCCATATTTTCTCGCGGGATTGCCGTGATCCGGATGTTCGAGCCAACCGGGGTATATTTGACTGCGTTATTCACCAGATTGATGAGCACCTGCATGATGAGTCCTGCGTCCATCCGTGCCAGCAACAGTACGTCTCCGCAATCTACTGCGATGTGATGTTCTGCCGCTCTTCGGTCAATATGCCTGAGTGCTTCCGATATGATGTCATCCACGACCTGATCAGAAAGGTGCAGCTTTACGCTGCCGTCTACAATTTTCGTAATGGAAAGCAAGTTCTCAACCAGTCCCGTCAGCCATTGTGCATCGTCATAAATGTCCGTAAAAATCTGTTTCCGTGTCTGCTCATCCAACACGTCATAGCTGTGCAGCAGCGTATCTGCGTTGCCGGAAATCGAGGTCAGTGGTGTCCTGAGATCATGAGAAATCGAACGCAAAAGATTGGCGCGAAGCTGTTCGTTCTTTGCAAGAACGGCAGCTTCTTCCTTTTCTCTGGCATTTCGCAGGTTATCCAGCGCCAGAGAGCACTCGCCGAGGATGGAGAACAGAACGCTGGATGTAAATGCGTCAGGCTGCGTTTGCTTTTCCATCGGAATCCCGACAACACCGTAAATCTGCTGTCCGGTACGGATGGCAAGATACAGCCGTTTTGCTTTTGGAAAGTTTTGCGTCGTTGCTCCGGCGCGCTTGCGGTTTTGCCAGACCCATTGAACCACGTTCTGTTCCCGGTCGGTATCTGGGATGCTGTATGGACTACTTCCGTCAGCCGGATAAATGTTCCCATCCAGCAGAGCGTTGCCCTGTGCCGGGTAAATCAGAACGTCTCGCTGCATGAGCTTTTGTATCTGCGTCGCGGTCATCCGATAGACCTCCTCCGGCGTTTCCGCTTTTTGGAGCTGTCTGTTCATATCAAAAAGGAGCTTCGTGCGATAAGCGTCCCGTGCGGATAGCTGTGCGTGGGCTTTGAGCTTGGCCGCAAGTGTACTTGTCAAAAGTGCAGCCGCGAACATGACGGCAAAGGTTATTGGGTATTTGCTGCCATAGGCTGCCAAAGACAGCCGGGGCTCCGTCATAAAATAATTGAACAGGAGGACACTCAAAAAAGCGGACAGCACACCGCAGGTATATCCGCTGGTAAAAGTGGAAGTCAGAAGCACACCCAGCAGGTAAACCATGATGATATTGGCATTTGCAAAGCTGAGCCGCAGAAAAATCCATCCGATGACCGTCGTAACTGCCAGAATTCCGATGGTCAGAAGTAGTTCCCGGGCGGTCGGAAACGCCGGGCGGATAGTAAGCGGCTGATTTCTGCGGCAGTTCTTATAGGCTTCCACATCCGGAATAATATAAATATCTACCTCCGGTGCAAGCGTAATGAGCTGTTCTGTCAGCGTCGATTCGCTCCAGAAATGCCGCCGCTGTATGCCGCTTCGTCCAATCACAATTTTGGTCACATCAGAGAGCCGCACATATTCCGCGATCTGTGTCGCCACATCTTCACCATGCGTTGTGACAATTTCTGCGCCAAGCTGCTGCCCCAGACGCATATTCGCCTGCAAACGGACGGTATCTTCCGCGTTCATATCAGCGTCTCCGGGGGTCTGCACGTAAAGTGCGGTAAGACTGGCGCAAAATGCCTGTGCCATTTTCCCTGCCATTCGTACAATGCGTTCATTGGATGGAGACGAGGACAGGCACACAAGAATATGCTCTTTTGGCATTTCGCTTCCTTTATTCTGCACATTTTCACCACCCCTCTTAAACAATATTATAGCAATTATAGCACCAAAATGTGAAGGTTTCTACTGCGCCCAATTGGATTTGTTGTCCGGAAAAGAAATTTGCTCTGAATCATAGATCACGATTTCTACATGGGCATGACTATTGCGAAACTGAGAAAATGTTTCCTCAAGTTCGTCAGGAGAAATATTTCCGACCAGATGCACGCACGGTTCAGCCTGCTGTTGTTCAGACGATTCTTTGATGCGCTTCTGATTTTCGTCCAGAAAGCGATCCAGCCGTTTCATCAAAAACCAGCCGAACAGGAACATTAGCGCCGTCCCAGCGATCAAAACGCTATCTTCCATATACCCTCACCGTCCATTCAGATTCGGAAGCACTTTTGCAGCGCTTTGTATTCGCCCAACGCTAAAATCGTTATTTCCCCGGACAGCACCGTATCCGGCGTAATGGAAGCGTCGATTTTTCCTGAATGTTTGATGCCGAGAATGTTAATGCCATACTTTCTGCGAATATCCAGTTCACCAACACTTTTGCCGATCCACCCGGCCGGAACTTCTACTTCAAAAATGGCGTGCTGCTCGTCGATCTCTATGTAGTCGAAAATATGGTCGGCAGTGTATCGGATCGCTGCCCATTTTGCCACCTGTTTTTCCGGGTAGACTACCTGGTCGGCACCGTTGCGAAGCAGAAACTTCGCCTGCACATCACGCTCGGCACGCGACACCACGCACTTCGCACCCAGTTCTTTCAGCAGCGAGGTGGTTTCCAGCGAGTTCTGAAAGTTCCCGCTGATGGTCACGATGCAGACATCAAAATTTCCGATGCCAAGAGAGCGAAGAAACTCCGCGTTTGTACTGTCGCCAATTTGTGCGTTGGTGACATATGGCAGCACATCATTGATTCGTTCCTCGTTTGTATCGACCGCCATGACCTGATGCCCCAGCTGAGAAAGCTGTACTGCAATATGCCGTCCGAAGCGGCCTGTGCCAATCAATAGAATGTTTTTCATGTGAAAAGACTCCTTATCCAATCGTGATTTTTTCCTGCGGCAGCTTTGCATTCCCCACCTTTTTGCTGGAAAATGTCGCATAAATGAGGGTAAGACCGCCGACTCTGCCCAGATACATGAGCGTGATCAACACCATTTGCGATGGAATGTGCAGCTGCGGTGTAATACCAAGTGTCAATCCCACCGTCCCGACCGCCGATGCCGTTTCATACAGGCAGACAGACAGCGGAAGATTCTCATATGCGCTGATAAAGACAGCACCGCCAAAGAACAGCATCAAGTACATCGTCAGAATGGTCGCGGCGGTCTTGACGGCGCTGCAATCGACTCTGCGTCCGAAAAATCGGGCACTATCGCGCTGGCGGAAGGTTGCAGTGGCATTGGCAAGCAGAACCGCCAGTGTCGTTGTTTTCATACCGCCTGCTGTAGAACCTGGAGAACCGCCGATGAGCATCAAAAGGATTATTACGCCCTGTGATGCACCGGACATCGTGGAAAGATTTACCGTGTTGAAGCCCGCTGTCCTCGGCGTGACAGACTGAAAAAAGGATGCCAGCAGCCGGTTTCCGGCGGGAAGCGCGGAAAAGTCTGAAAAGAAGAAAAACATAGCAGGCAGAAAAATTAAAAAACCTGTCGTGACCAGAATCACCTTGCTCTGCATTCGGTAGCGATGAAACCGCCACTTGTTTTCAAAGATGTCATCCCACGTCAGAAATCCAATACCGCCGATCACGATCAGCAGCATAATCGTGATATTGATTACCGGGCTGTCCGCGTAGCCGGTAAGAGATGGATAGTGGTTGCTTTCTGTCCCAAGAATGTCAAACCCGGCGTTGCAAAAAGCGGATATGGAATGAAATACCGCCATCCAGATGCCGCGCCATCCATAGTCCCGGCAGAATACCGGCAGCAGGGCAAGCGCTCCCAGTAGCTCAATCAGAAACGTCCCTCGCAGGATGAAGCGTGTCAGACGGACGATTCCGCCGACCTTTGGTGCTGAAATTGCATCCTGCATGGTGCTGCGCTGCATCAGAGAAATTTTTCGCCCGGACAACAGCGCAAACGATGCTGCTACGGTTACGACACCAAGACCACCAATTTGGATCAGTGCCAGAATAACCGCCTGCCCAAAGGTTGACCAGTAGCAGCCTGTATCCTGTACTACAAGCCCTGTCACGCAGACGGCAGAGGTCGCAGTAAACAGCGTTTCATTGAATGGAGTAATATTCTCTCCAGTCGTGGAGATCGGCAGCATCAGCAGTAGCGCTCCGAGTAGAATGACCCCGGCAAACCCTAATGTGATAATTTGAAAAGACGAAAGGCGGCGCTTTCGTCGAATAATCTCTTCAGGCATAAAGACAGCTCCTTATTTCTGTGATGGTCATATTATACAGCTGGAGATTTTAAGAGCGGATAAGGGAGATTTACGACGTATTAAGATTGAATAAAGATGAGGAGATGGCTTATTTCAATCGCTTTATTTGCGGAAGTGGACAATTTCAAAAAAAATGGCAAGGAGGATATGAACGATAAAATAAGGCGCCGGATCAAAGTGGGCTGCGAAGGTTGAGGGAGGAATTACGATGAAAACCCGGAAAAGTGCGCCGAGATATGAGTAGGATGCTGGAAAATATGTGTTTTTGGTTGTATACTGTGTATGTGAATAAAATCGGGGGAGTAACTATCAGAAAAGTTCGCTCGGAATCGTCTGGAAAAATTTCGGGTAAACGGAGAGGAGAAAGAGAGGGTAGAAGTTTATGAAACTGGGATTTATTGGAACGGGAATCATTACGACGTCCGTCGTGACTGGATTCTGCGAGAGCGGAATGGAGAATCTGCAGATCGTTGTATCGCCGAGAAATAAAGAACGGGCGCAGATGCTGCATGAGAAATACCCGGAGATCGTGTCGGTCGCGGCGGATAACCAGAAAGTTGTGGACCGGTCGGACTGGGTCTTTGCGGCGCTCCTTCCGAAGGCGGCGGAAGATATCTTAAAACCGCTTCATATCGGACCGGAGAAGAAGTTTATCAATCTGGTTGCAACGCTGAGCTTAAAGCGCATCGAGGAAATGTTTGGACAGAGAGAGATTCTGGCGGATGTTGTGCCTCTGACCTTCGCGGCGAACCGCTTCGGACCGGTGGTGATTTACCCGGATATCCCGGAGGTGGTCGATCTGATGAGTCACGTCGGCAAGCCGGTTCCGGTCGATACGCCGAAGCAGATCGCGATCCTTAGGAGCACGACGGGCCTGATGAGCGCTTACTATATGCTTCTGACCGTCATTATCCAGTGGTGTGAGAGAAACGGGCTGGATGAGCCATCCGCACGGGCATACATCACCGAATTTACTGGGGCGCTGTCCCGCAAGGCAGCGACGTGGGACGGGGATCTGGAAGACCTTGCCAGAGAAATGACACCGGGAGGACTGAACTGGATGGCGCTGACGCATCTGGAGGAAAAGGATGCGTATACGCCTTGGACGGAGATTCTGGGGCCGATTTTGGAGAAGGTTATAAAAGAATAGAGTCGAGGTGGAAAAACTCGGGGCGCACATTTCTCACGCCCCGAGTTTTTCTTTTAATTAAAGTGTGAGTATTCTAAAAAAGTAGTTGCTTTTTTTAAGAAGGAATGATAGTATATAGAAAACACTTTAGTACGCTACCATGATAGCGAGATAAACAAAAGTGATGGGAGCTATAACGGCAGGATATAGACGAGCGGGTGATTGTCCGGCGGATTTTGTTGAGCCGGGGCGGTTGCGGCGGCAGTTGAGAGGAGATAGAGCATGAATTTAGAGATTCAGAGCCTTCGGAGGGCGGAGACGGCGACGCTTCGGCTGAGAGGTCTTTATGAGAGCTATGGATACCGCAAGTACCGGATGGGGCGGTTTGAGGAATACAGCCTGTATGCAGCGAATAAGAGCTTCCTGTTAGGCGAAAATGTACCAACGTTTACGGATCTGGACGGACGCCTGATGGCTCTCAAGCCGGACGTGACGCTGAGCATCGCGAAGAACACCAAAGCAGATAAAAATACGTGCGAGAAGGTCTATTATCTGGAGAGTGTGTACCGTGAGAGCAAGGAAAGCCACACTTACAAAGAGATCAGCCAGATGGGACTGGAGTGCATGGGCGGCGTGGATGACTGCGTGATCGCGGAGGTGCTGGCGCTGGCGCTCAAGAGTCTGGCGGATTTTGAGACGGACTATGTGCTCAAGATTTCCAACATGGATTTCGTGGTGGGACTGATGGAAGAGCTTCCGGTCAATGCCGATCAGAAAGATATCATTTTAGGGCTGATCCGGACGAAAAACCGCAGCGGGCTGGAAAAGCTGTGCGCGGATCTGGCACTGCCGGAGGGCGATACAGAGAAATTGTTGAAGGTTTCCGGGCTGTACGGAGAGTTTGGGCGGGTGCTGGCAGAGGCAGGTGCGATCGCGGATACGCCGAAAATGAAAGAGGCGGTTGCCCTGTTATCCCGCCTGTATGAGGTTCTGGAGGCGATGGGACTGGGCGGACAGCTTGACAAGGTGCGCCTGGATTTCTCGATGATCAATGACATTGAGTATTATAACGGCATCATTTTCCAGGGATTCTTAGACGGGCTGGCACGCCAGGTGCTTTCCGGCGGTCAGTACGATGGCATGATGGCGAAGCTCGGAAAGAAAGCCGATGCCATCGGATTTGCCATCTATCTGAAAGAGCTGGAGCGCCTGCCGGAGAAGAGTATCCGCTATGATGTCGATGCACTGGTGCTTTATGAGCCGGGCGTCGATGTGGTGCGCCTGTGCCAGGCGGTTGAAAGCCTGCGACGTCAGGGACTGCGCGTGCGGGTGGAGAAAACGGTGCCGGAGGATCTGCGTTACTGTTATCTGTACCGATATGATGGACGCCTTTCCCTGGAAGAGGATCGGGAAACGGCCTTTCAGGAGAGCGGAAAGGAGGGCGTGAGATGTTAAACATAGCACTGCCAAAAGGAAGACTGGGCGATCAGGTGTATGAGCTTCTGGCGTCGGTCGGATATGACTGCAAGAGTATTTACGACGAAAATAGAAAGCTGGTGTTTGAAAATCCGAAAACGGGTGTCCGCTACCTGCTTGTCAAGCCGAGTGATGTGGCAATCTACGTCGAACACCACGCGGCAGATGTCGGAATCGTCGGAAAAGACATTCTGATGGAGAGCAACCCGGATGTATATGAGCTTCTGGATCTGGGACTTGGAAAATGCCGGATGTGCGTGGCCGGAAAAGAGGATTACGTCGAGGACAAGGATCGCCCGGTGCGCGTGGCAACGAAATTTACGAATATTGCGAAAGAGCATTACGCGAAGCTGGGACGCGATATTGATATTATCAAATTAAACGGAAGCATCGAGCTGGCGCCGATTCTGGGGCTTTCGGATGTCATCGTGGATATTGTCGAGTCGGGTAGCACAATCCGTGAAAATCACTTGAAAGTGCTGGAAGAGTTCCTGCCGATCAGCGCTCGTTTCATCGCCAACAAGAGCAGCTTTGAGTTCAAGAACCAGCAGATCACCGAGATGGCGGAGAAGCTGAAGGGCGCGGTGGAAGAACACCAGAAGAAGAAAGAACAGGAAAAGAAGGAAAAAGCAGAGAAAGAGAAACAGGCAGCAAACGAAGCAGCCGCAGAGGACAAAAAGGAGGCGTAGGCAGATATGAGCCGTTTTTTGAGCAAAGCAAGCGAATCACTTCTTCCGTACACACCGGGCGAGCAGCCACAGGGACGGAAATTTATCAAGCTGAACACCAATGAATGCCCGTATCCACCGAGCCCGAAGGTTGCGGAGGCGATTCTGGCGGGGTATGAGGAAAATTCTTCTAAAATTATGCCGCTGGAACTTGCAAATTTACGCCTTTATTCGGATCCGGAAGAGCGCATCCTCATCGAGGCGATCGCCGACCACTACGGCGTGGGAACAAACCAGGTCATCGCGGGCAATGGTTCCGACGAGATTTTAGGTTTTGCATTCCGGGCATTCTGCGACCAGAACGCGCCGCTTCAGTTCGCGGATCTGACGTATGGCTTTTATCCGGCACTCTGCGGGCTCTATGGAATCCCGTTCAAGGTAGTTCCGCTGGAGGAAGATTTTACCTTAAATATCGAACCGTATAAAAATTGCGGAAATAATGTGATCATCGCCAATCCAAACGCTCCGACAGGCATGAACCTGCCGCTTTCTGCGATTGAGGAAGTAGCGGCGTCCAACCCGGACCGCGTTGTGATGGTGGATGAGGCGTATGTGGATTTCGGCGGCGAATCGTGTGTATCATTGCTTCCGAAATACGAAAATCTGGTGATTATCCAGACCTTTTCCAAATCCCGCAGCTTAGCCGGCGCGCGCGTCGGATTTGCGATCGCAAACCCGGAACTTATCGCGGATATGAACCGGATCAAATACAGTTTTAACCCGTATAACGTCAACCGCCTGTCGATTCTGGCTGGCGCGGCGGCGATGCGCGACTGGGACTACACGAAAGAATGTACCGGGCGCATCTGCAAAACGCGTGAAAAAACGACCGAGGCGCTCCGGGCACTTGGATTTACTGTGCTGGATTCGAAGACCAACTTCATTTTTGCCAAGAGCGGCGATATGCCGGGAAAAGTCTATTTTGACGGACTGCGCGAGGCAGGAATCCTGGTAAGACGCTGGGACAGCGAGCGGATCAAAGATTACGTCCGCATTTCCATCGGATCCGAGGAAGAGATGGAAACGTTTGTTGAGGAGACGAAGAAGCTGGTGGAAGCGGCGAGAAGTGCAGTTGTAAGATAGGCTGGAATTCAATAGGTTCACGCATTTACTGTAGGAACCGTATGAAAATGCTGGCAGCATGGTTTTTGTAGATGGGGCAGCTGTGAATAAGAAAGGAAGGCTGGCAGAAATGTCAAGAGAACGCAAGATTTCATTAGAACGAAACACGGCAGAGACGAAAATCAGCCTGTCGATTGATTTAGATGGAACGGGAAAATATCAGGTCGATACGGGCTGCGGATTTTTAAACCATATGCTGGAGCTCTTTGCCAGACATGGACGGTTTGACCTCACATTGAAATGTGACGGAGATACGCAGGTCGATTACCATCATACGACAGAGGACATCGGAATTGCCCTGGGACAGGCAATTTTAGAGGCGCTGGGCGACAAAAAGGGCATCCGCCGCTATGGAAGCTTCCTGCTTCCGATGGATGAAACACTGGTGATGACGGCCCTCGATTTAAGCGGACGCTCCTATCTGGTCATGGATGTGGAGATTCCGACCGAAAAAGTGGGCGATTTTGATACCGAGCTTGTAAAGGAATTTATGATTGCACTGTCCTCCAACAGCCGGATGACGCTGCATTTTAAAATGTTCCACGGCGAAAACAGCCACCATATCATCGAGGCGATGTTCAAGGGACTGGGACGCGCGCTCGGCGAGGCGGTGTCGATTGACGAGAAGTACCGGGACGAGATTCCATCGACAAAAGGGGTATTATGATCTAAGATAAAAGTAAGTATAACAAATCTATTTAATGGGTTTATAATGATTCAGCAGGTTCCTGCGTTGACTGCGGGAACATACATGAATTGATATAGGAGGCTGCAAATGATAACAATTATTGACTACGGCGTGGGAAACCTGTTTTCCCTCAGTTCCTCCCTCAGTTATCTGGGACTGGAAAATAAAGTCAGCCGCGATCCGGAAGATTTAAGAAAAGCGGATCACATCATTTTACCGGGCGTCGGCGCGTATGGCGATGCGATTGCGAAACTGCGCGGATCCGGAATGGCAGAGCCGCTGCTGGATGAAGCAAAAGCAGGCAAACCGATCATGGGAATCTGCCTCGGAATGCAGCTTCTCTTTGATAAAAGCTATGAATACGGCGAGCATCAGGGTCTGGGATTGATTCCGGGCGTGATGGCAGACTTAAAAGAAGACATTCCGGCAAACCTAAAAGTGCCGCACATGGGCTGGAACAGCCTGCATCTGACGGAAAAAGGAAAGAAACATCCACTGTTTAAATACAGCAAAGAGGGCGATTACGTCTACTTTGTCCACAGCTTCTATGGAAAAGATTGTGATGAGAGTCTGCTGGCAACCTCGGAGTACGGCATTCCGGTCACGGCGTCCGCGGCAAATGAAAATGTCATGGGCTGCCAGTTCCATCCGGAGAAGAGCGGGGAAGTGGGACTGCGGATTCTGAAGGCGTTTTCGGAGATATAATTAATAGAAAAACAAGAAAGGTAACTGTTTTTTCAGGCTTGTAGATTGGATTTAAACAGTTATGGAGAGGAAACGGACATGGAGCTATTTCCGGCGATTGATTTGCGGGACGGCAAGGCGGTGCGCCTGGTGCAAGGCGATTATAACCAGATGACAGTATTCAGCGACCGGCCGGAAGAGGTGGCGCTGGGATTCAAGGAGCAGGGCGCGAAAAACCTGCATGTGGTCGATCTGGACGGCGCGAAAGACGCGGCGCTGGCAAATTTTGACACGATAGAGAAGCTGATTAAGACAACGGGATTATTTGTAGAAGTCGGCGGCGGCATCCGCAACGAGGCATCCATCGACAAATACCTGTCGCTCGGAGCCGGACGCGTGATTCTCGGCACGGTGGCGGTCACAAATTATCCATTTGTCGAAGAAATGGTCCGCAAATACGGCGATAAAATTGCAGTCGGTGTGGACGCGAAGGACGGTTTTGTGGCGACTCACGGGTGGCTTGAGACGAGCGAGGTAAGAGGCGTTGACTTCTGCCGCCGCCTGCGCGATACGGGAGTGAAAACGGTCATTTACACCGATATTTCCCGCGATGGAAAGATGCAGGGAACGAACCTGGAGCTTTATAAAGAATTATCGCAGATTGAAGGGCTGGATATCGTGGCGTCCGGTGGAATCAGCAGCCTCAAGGAGATTGAGATCTTGAAAAAAGAGGTGTATGGTGCGATTTTAGGAAAAGCGCTGTATCTGGGTGCGATTGATTTAAAGGAAGCACTGAAATATTCCGTTTAGGAGAAGCGTCGTATAAAAAGCGGAAAAAAAATCATTCGAATCATTCGAATGAATAATCAGAAAAAGAAATCAGGAGGGAACGGCATGATTTCAAAACGTATTATTCCGTGTCTGGATGTAAAGAACGGGCGTGTCGTGAAAGGCGTCAACTTCGAGGGAATCCAGGATGTGGCGGATCCGGTCGAGATGGCAGAATTTTACAACCAGAGTGGCGCGGACGAGCTGGTATTTTATGATATTACGGCAAGTGTAGAAGGAAGAAAAATCTTTACCGACATCCTGACTGAGGCGGCAAAAAGGGTTTTCATCCCGCTGACGGTCGGCGGCGGCATCAGCACGCTGGATGATTTCGACCGCGTTTTAAAATGCGGCGCGGACAAGGTCAGCGTCAACAGCGGCGCGATCAAAAATCCGGAGCTTATTACCGAGGCGGCACACCGCTACGGCGATCAGTGTGTGGTGCTTTCGATGGATGTCAAACGTGTTGGAGACGAATACCACGTATTTAAGCAGGGCGGGCGTGTCGATACAGGCATTGATGCGCTGGAATGGGCAGAATCCGGCGTCAGACGCGGCGCAGGCGAGCTGGTGGTCAACAGTATAGATACGGACGGTGTGAAGCAGGGATTTGATATTCCGATGCTTTTGGAGATCGCGAAGTGTGTCGATGTGCCGATTATTGCATCGGGAGGCGCGGGAAAGAAAGAAGATTTTTTAGACCTCTTCCAGTATCCGCAGATCGACGCGGGACTGGCAGCAAGCATTTTCCATCGGAAAGAAGTGAATATTAAGGAATTGAAACAGTATCTGGCGGAGAATGGGGTGGAGATGCGGTTGATCTAAATCATCCTAAATTGCGAAGGGAGTGAGAAGTTTGAGGGCGGTGCTTTTTCGTGAGAGGGACGGAAAACAGGCATCCAGAAACTTCCGAAAAACGCTTTCGCTCTTGCGCCTACGCAGCGGTGCTAAGTTCGAAAAGACCTCACTAAGCACCGGCGTATGCGATGTTTTCTACAGTTTTTGGATGCCTGTTCTCCTGTGGATCACGAAGGAGAGCGTCGGCGCTGCGCTGACCGTACGAAAACGTGGGCCAGCAGGCAAAAATCCCATTGCCGTAGGCAATTTTAATGGAATTTTGCGCGTGACTGTGAAGGTACTGAACAGTTACGATGTAATTAAAATTTTATGTGGTAAGGCAGGATAAAAATATGAGTGAGAATATCAACGAGATTGCAGGCGTAGAGCCGTCGTTTAAGATTGATGAGTTAAAGTTTAATGAGAAAGGTCTGATTCCGGCGATTGTGCAGGACCATTATAGCAAGAAGGTTCTGATGATGGCTTGGATGAATAGGGAGAGTCTGGAGATCAGCCTTCGGGAGAAGAAAACGTGTTTTTACAGCCGCAGCCGTCAGGAGCTCTGGAGAAAGGGTGAGACGAGCGGGAATGTGCAGCATATTTCCAGTATTTATGCGGACTGCGATAAGGACACCTTGATTGTCGAGGTAGTCAAGGAAGGTCCGGCGTGCCATACGGGCGCGGAGAGCTGCTTCTTTGATCCGGTTTACCAGAACGAGGAGATTACGCCGTTTTCCTATGAGGGACTTTACGACCTCATTATGGGACGTAAGACGAATCCGAAGGAAGGAAGCTACACCACCTACCTGTTCGACAAAGGTCTGGACAAGATTCTGAAAAAGGTCGGCGAGGAATGCACCGAAGTTATCATCGCGGCAGCGAAGAAAGACAAGGACGAAACGATCTACGAGCTGGCAGACCTGTGTTATCATGCCATGGTTCTGATGGCAGACGCGGGCATCAGCGTAGAGGATGTGACGAAAGAGCTGGCGAAGCGGCATGTGGTGGATCATAAGGTGAAGCAGGAGTATATGCGGTAGAAAGCTCTTTTAAGTTTTTGGAGAGTGACGAATATAGTAGAAGGTAAGAATGGGCTATTGCGGATGCAGGTGTTTGCAATAGCCTATTTTTATACGAAAATTATATATATTAAGTGTATGGAATGCCTGGAGAATCAGGTTAAAAATAGGAGTGCAGAAGGAAAAAATGAAATTTGTGAAACAGCAAATGACAACAGATGCTGTTTCGCAAAATATAAGAAAAATAATATGGTCCTTTTTAATGATATGTGCACTCAATTTTAAATTTACAATGTAAAAAACATAGTTTTTACGAGAATGGACGTAAATAAGAATCAAATTTTGAACACATTGAGAATCAAATTAAGTTTAAGTCTTGACGAAGTGGATGGTAGATGCTATACTAGACGTGGATTTAAGGAGGGAGATTCTCAGATGGCACAGTCGGCTGAAAAAAATATAAAGGAAAGAAGTTCACTGTATCCCATGTTTTCTATTAAAGAAATTGTGGATTTCATTAATGAAATTGTAAAAATCGGTGGAAAGCGTGTATCTATCAATACTGTTGCAAGTGTTCTTGGATTTAGCGTGAAGACAAATTCCTTTCGGGCAAAGATTAGTACTGCAAAGCAGTTTGGATTGATTCGAGGTTCAAATGGAGCGGTTGAACTGACAGAACTTGCCAAGCGGATTGTCTATCCGGTTAATGAATTAGATACCAGACGCGCTATCGTAGAAAGCTTTTTATCGGCTCCGCTATATCGTAAGATCGTGGAAAGATATGAAAACCAGGCCCTTCCTAGTCAAGATAAGCTTAGTAATATACTTCTTTTAGAATACAATCTAACGAAAAGCGCTAAGGATATTGCCGCTGCGAAATTCATTGAAAATGCAGAGCAGGTAGGAATACTGAAAAACGGCATTATTCTTTTGGAATCAGATGAGAATGATATTGACTCCTTTGAGGATGAAAGTTCTTCTAAAGATTCTAAAGAGGTTAGTGAAAATAGTACCGCTGAATCCAAAGAGGAAGTTCTGACGTCGATGGAGCCGTCGGCGTATTGTTTTACAATACCAACACTTTCTGGTTCTGTGGCAAAGGTTATCATTCCCCAGAATGTGACCGAAAAAGATTTAGATTTCATCACACTTTACATTGAAAACATGTTACCCACTTTTATTTCCAACTTAAAAGAAGAGTTGGAAAAATAAAAGCAGACCACCCATAGGTGTTCTGCCTCTTGAATCTGTGTTGCAGCACAAATTCTGCCGACGAGTATGCCGGGATACGTATTTACATTTTTAAATGTATCATACTTTGTCGGGGATTTCAAGAGGAACCTTCAAAAAAGGAGGTGACCGCCTTATGGATAAGGAATATGTCTTAGTATATACTCCATATATTACTCGTAAGGGCGTGCGCATCTGGGCTTCACAATATGGCCTCAAGGTGTTCTGCCTGCGAATCCCTCGCGAAAAGTATCGCGGCTAATTGATGATCAAGATTCTATTCCGGCATAGAATCTTGATTTTTTTTGTAATTGAGAGAGACGGATAGAGTAATTATGAAACATAAAATCAATAAAATAACGGAAAAATCACAAAAATGTTGATATAAAAATCAGAAATTTGTATATTATATAAAAAGAAGGTACAAAACATGTTGGTGCAATTTAAAATGAAAAACGTTCTTTCCTTTAAAGAAGAAACGATTTTTGATATGACAGCAATCAGCGCTTATAAAGAGCACCGTCGAACCTGATTGATATAGATACCAAGGAAAAATTCCTGCGGGTAGCAGCTATTTATGGCGCCAATGCCAGCGGAAAGTCCAATTTCGTGTGGGCACTACAGCTTTTTCGGCGGATTGTTTCCCAATCTTTGAACAATGTTGATGACGGAGCTGAGTCCGTACTCAAAAAATGCAGTAAACCATTTTCTTTTGAAGAGAACAAAGGTAATTCAGAATTTGAGATTGTACAGATTCTGCGGGACGAGGAGTATCAGTATGGGTTTGAGTACAATTCTGAGAAGATCGTGATGGAATGGCTGTACAGAAAGAGTTTAAAGACAAACCGTAAAGTGACGATTTTTGAGAGGACGATGCAAAAAGTAAATTTAGGGGTGTCCGTTAGAAAAGAATGTGAAGCTTATAAAGATCAAATTCCACCAGAGACATTATTGTTATCTTTCTTTAATAAGCTCAAGTTAAAAACAGATATTTTTAAAACGGTTTATTCAGGAATTACAGATGTACTGGTTTTTATGTCGGATGACTATGAAGATACAAGGTTTTTAGATGCTCTTTTACCTAAGGTGATTGATGGAAAAAAGGAAAAGTTATTAGAGTTTCTTACCGCAATAGATATTGGAATAAAGGATATTACTTATAAAGAAAAAGAAACGCTGTTTTTTACATTTCATAAAGGGGCGGATGGGGAATTATATCCTTTGAATTTATACGATGAGTCAGAAGGTACAATCAAGAGTATCATGCTTTTTATCCATGCACATATGGCAATTATCAATGATTATGTACTGGTGATGGATGAGCTAAATGTAAAATTACATCCATTGTTGTTAAAATTTTTTATTGATTTATTTTATGATAACAATTCAATGGCTCAGCTGATTTATACTACACATGATACGACATTAATGGATAAAAAATTCTTCCGAAGGGACCAGATTTGGTTTGTACAGAAAGACGAGCTGGGACATTCGGAATTATGTGCGCTTTCGGACTTTAAGGTGCGTTCCGATGCATCATTTGAAAAGGATTATCTGGCGGGGGTATATGGAGGAATTCCATTTCTTAAGGAGTTTTCCTTGAAAGAAGGTGAGTAAGAAGAGTATGTGTCAGCTGTGTAATGGCAACCGCATGGTTTTATAAGGCAGAATTAGTGCGGTATTATGGCAATTTTCTTGTGTTTTCTGTATGGAAATGTTACAATTAAATTGGAGAGCATTTCATTTTACAGTTACAAGGGGGAGTTATTATGAAACGTTTTAAAAAGTTTGGAACCGCGCTTTTATCCTGTATGATGCTGACGGCATCTTTCACAACAGTTTCAAATATGACGATGATTACAGCTGAGGCGCATCAGGGACGAACCGATGCACAAGGCGGTCATCATGACTACAAGAATAAGAGCGGTCTGGGAAGTTATCATTATCATTGTGGCGGCCATGAGGCACATCTTCATCCAAATGGAGTCTGCCCGTATAAGAATGGGGCTGTTTCGAATGGAAATACGTCCAGCCAGACGCAGACTCAGACACAGGCACAGTCCGCAGGTAATCAGAATCAGGTAGCGGAACAGATGAACACGTATCAGCCGGTGTTTGATGCAAATTATTATTATATGAATAATCCAGATTTGCAGTCGGTCATTGGCTTGGATTCGCAAAAGTTATTTGAGCATTTTTATACGTGTGGTATGGTAGAAGGACGCAGAGCATCGGAGAATTTCGATGTCAGTGTATATAAGGCAAATAACCCGGATTTGGCGGCAGTGTTTGGAGACGATTTGAAGGCTTACTATACACATTATGTGCAGAGTGGGCAGTTGGAGAACCGGGTTTGCAAATAAAAATAGGAGATGGAAGAGAAAAGCCATGCGGTTGTGTAATAAAGCCGCATGGCTTTCTATTTTTGCTTTTCTAAAACCAACTTCCGCATCCTTCGTTTCATGGAAGACCAAAACGGGGGCGGGAAAACTGCCCTGTTCTAGAGTTTAGAGAAAGCTGAAAGCATATCTATAAAAGTTAAATGTCCATGTTTCTTTTCAACGTGATACTTTCCAGTATGAAAAACATTTAAAGCATATATGGTTAAACCTATTTTTTTCATGGCATTGGCCTCCGAGGTATTATTTATAAATCTGTAATTTGTAAATGCTAACAAGCCAATTATAGAACTTATGTTCTGTGATGCCGACTGAGTTCGCTATCAGTCCGATATGTATTTCTAAGTAAATATAGAATTTTGCCTTTGTACCCTTTATTTTAAATCAACTCCCGCAAGAAAAAAGCAATCTGCGATCCCCGATTTACCATATACTCCAGCACCGTCTGAGTCTTCAAAGCCAGTTCCACATCGTTCATGAAATCCATGCGATGACGTGATACAAAAAGACCGACGTACTCTTCCATATAATACAAGGTTTGCTGATAAAGCGGTAACCGACAGTCAGGATCACGCGTGACCAGTTTACACATCCAGTCGATTCCGTTCTCAATATAAGGTTCCCGCCCAACGGTATAGAGCAGCCGGGAAATCGCGTAGAACAGGGCTTTGAGACTTCCCGATTTGTTGATAAAATCGTCAAAGAAAGCCGCTTTTCCTTCTGGAAGGAAGGCGCATCGGTGAACGCCGGATCTCCAGGGAGAATTGCCGAATAAATAGCTGATAATCACTTTGTCCAGTCCATAAGGATGGCGGTTATCAAAAGAAACCTGTGGTTTGCTGCTTAATGCAAGAAAGTGAGGTTTCAGTAATTCCCATACATTCCAGAAAGCATCTGTTTTCCCGTTGATATCCTGTATCCGGATGAGCTCGGTGAGCAGATATCCTGAGTTATCATTTCGAGTCAAATCTGCATATTGGAAAAATGCATCGATCAGGTTAGTCTGCTTTGTCTGTTCACAATGGAGCAGAACATCTGCCAGCCAGGAAACATAGTTTATTGTATAGCCAGAAAGCTCCCTGCGTTCGGCGCGTAAATCCCTGTTATCTGTAAAAACAAGTTCCATGACAAGATCTTTCGTTGCGTCCGCGAATTTAAATGCCTCTGCTGCTTGGGGAGAGACCAAGGAAAGAAGTGTGAAAATCGTCATATTCTGGAGCTTGGAAAAATCAAAGTCGGTTATATCAACAGAGTCTTTCGCAAGCGCACAGGCAATTACATCCTCATTCTGTTTGAAAAAGTCATCGCTGGAAAATGACTCATTTTTCAAAAGCGCGTCTTCATATGAATCGGCGAGGAGTGAAAACAGATACAGGAAATGCCACGCAGCATTCTGGCTGTGCGCCCAGATGGTTGACGCGATTCCGTTTACGATACGGCTGTTGTAACTCCAGTCATTCAGTGCCAATTTAAGAAGCAGGCACAGAGGATTTTCGTCATTTATGGCGTTTATATTATCTTCATTGCTTAAAAGAACCAGTCCAACGGCAATCGCATCAATTCCATTTCCAGCCTGAACGATTTCAAAGTGGGAAGCGTGTGCAAATAAATCAGCAATAGAGAAAATGATACATTCGCATAATGTCCGATCTTCATGTGACAATGTTTCCTTAAAATCCCGAAGTAAAACAGCACTGGTGTAAGATGCGATCGCGGTAAAGCGGTGCACGATCCCAGATATATCGTCGGAAGAGAGTTCCTCATTGCGAACTTCAGCGTCCATATATGCCCAGATTTCGTTCAGCTCTGAGCAAATGGTGCGGACATTCTCATACTTTTTATATTCCCGGAATTTAACATCATGGTGGAATTTATAATCGCTCCATAACTGTAAATCCATATATTTCAGATGAGGTTCATAGGCGGCAGCGCTCTTCTGGCTTAATGCTTTCATGTCTTCTGTAAAATCAGGGAGAACCGTACAGAGTGTCTGCCCGTGCTCATTTTCCCGAACATCAACAATTTCCTGATAACGCCGTAAATCCATCCGGTAATAGGCAAATTTGTCATTGGATGACCAGGTATCGATATCGGCAGTCGCTCGGTCAATCGCTTGATAAAGTGTTTGTTTTCGGAAATTGAAGGCTTCTGTTGAAAGACCGCTGGAATTTGTTTGATACGATAAAATAACTTCTTCCAGACGTTTTTTCCTGAAAGGAAGCCGGTTACTCTCCAGCCGTTCTTTTTCAAGAAGATCTTTTCCCGACAACAAAAAGGAAGCGGAGGATTCGGCGGTGAATCGATGTGAATCCAGATGAAACAGCTCTTTTGTGCGAAGAAGCTCGCAGACAATCTCAAATAGTTTATCTGGATAAGCTTCTGCGGCGCTGACGATCACGGAAGTCAACATAACATTGCGGGACTTTTGCAGGATATAGCGGCAATAATTAACAATAATAAGAGTTTCTGAATGCTCGATAACCATAAGAAGCCATTTTTCAAACCCCATCAAGAGACTAATCAGAAGATTTGGACCAACCGAAGTTCCGCGGTACATCTTCCAGAGTCGGTCAGATGCAATTTGTTCTACAGGTATATCGTTTACATAAATAGTAATGTTTGTACATTCCCCATAATCCTCATTTAAAGATGAATGTGCGTAGGAATTACCAGCTTGATTGCAAAAATTAATTAACCAGTCGGTTACGAGGTTTTGCTCGGCTTGCAGCAACGGAATAATTGGTGTTGCATAAGCACTTGCGGTTTGGTACCAAAAGTCCAGATGAGGATTTAAACCGAAATCTTCTTCAATGTCAGGATGTGCGTAATGGGTACGAAGAGTCATATTGGAGCGAACCCACAATTTTGCCATCAGATGAAGCGCGATTTCAGGCATTGCAGCTGGAACCATTCCATAATGATAAATATCCGATACAGCACATTTTGCCAGGTCCATATACATACGGGGAAGAGGAGGATGATTTTCAGCGCCCTTTTTTTCATCTATTACCATTTGAAAAAGGGATTTTAAGGGTTCCTGAATCATCCATGCAGAATTTACCAATACATCCTGCAGCTTTTCTGCCTGCCCTTTTTCAAAGGTATACCGCAGATCCTTGTCATTGGCTATTTTTTGAAACAAAAATACTCCGATTTCTCCCGCCATACGGGTGTTTTCTGATTTGGCATGAGCGAGGTGTTTGGTCCAGGAATCCAGTACCTCAATGATGGTGGAAATCAGGCGTTCATCCCAGAGAATTGTCTCTTTCTGCTCTAACAAAAAAGCAAACAAAGCCTGCCAGGCATAGCCGGACGGTTTGGAAAGGCGAAACGGAATCAGATTTCCAGTACTCCAGTATTGCTCCCAGTTCTCTGCGGCGCGGCAGCAGGTGTTGATTAAAATAGCAAGTTTTCGTAACAGCTCATAGTTGTTTGCAGCCATCTTTTGTGTCAGCTTTTGATAAACTACTTTTAAAGATTCCGTGCTGATAACCGTTAAGAGAATCTCATTTTTCCATATCTGATCTACCTGTTCGCAGTCGAGAAGGTGGAAAATAAGCTCTTGATGCGTTGGAACAGCGGCAAAATCAGCCAGCCATCCGCGAAATAGCTTTCGGATGCGGAGAGAAGGGTGGAAATCGGCAAAAAACTGCTCATTCAGGGTACCATGCCGGTAGCGTTCAGTAAAAATATGACCGACAACCAACTCTTCAAATACATCATGGCTGTGCAAATATCTTCTGGCATCGTCGCTTTGGAACAGCACGCCGCTTTTCTCCAGTTCAGAAAGTGCCTCGGAATCATCCGCTGCGAGAATCTCATGATAATAAATCTCATTTCGAAGCATTTTCGTGGTCAAAGAAATAAGGGCCGTTTCTCTTCTGGTTGGCAGATTGTCCTTTCGCTTCCGGTTGTTACGGATGATATCATTCCAGATCTTTTCCTCAAATGCCTCACGGTTCAAAGAACGCATCGATTCATCCTCGAGGTTTTCCAGAGCCAGATATAAGCCCAGATAGAAAGGCGCACAGAGCAGATCCAGCAGCCGCTTGTCCTGTGGCAGCTGAAAACCATAGGTATGGGATAAAGTGGACAGCTTATCAGAGTCAACCGGTTCGACATGATAGGTCTGAACCTTGCTGCCGTGTAATAGGGAGTTTTGAAAAGAATCCCGGTACGCGGTTCGGAGTGTCAGAATGATTTTCCATCCAGCGGTCATAAAGCGGTTCAGGATATCCTCAAACGTTTCCTGATATTCACAAACAAAAAACTTTTCGGCTGCATCGATATAGAGCACACGTGTGTCAGCCATTTTGTATACAGCGATCACTTCATCCAAATTTAATTCGCCATAACGCGTCAAAAAATTTAGAATATCATTCACATCCAGATCGGTGCTTTTAAAGGCAAGGAACGCGCAGTCACCTGTAAGTTCATTTGTAAGCTGTTTTACCAGAGCCGATTTTCCGGAACCGGCAGCTCCGTCAATGAGCAAAACGGACATAGCTGAATTTAGAAACGATCTAAGGTTCAGCTGTGTATGTTCCAGCGTAATATCGTTTTCTTTGTATCTTACACTGGTGTGAATATGATCAAATATTTCTTTTTTGTGTTTTTCAAGATTTTCACAGCAGGTCTGTACGGCAGAGTCCACCTGAAAAAACACATTGCGGCAAATGGTAAGCTGCTTATCCTGCATCAGCTGCGCTTCCAGGTTGCTGGGAACCCGCCAGACAAGCTCAATGCCAAGCTCTTCAGCGACTGCTTCCACTTTTTTCTGATAGGAGGGCATGATATCGTCCTTTTTAGAACTGGGAGAAAACTCACGGCTGATATAAAAATAAAGCGTTGTAATACCTGGATATCTCTGTACGGCTCCCTTGACAGCACCGATCAGTTCCTGTTCTTTGGAAGACATGGTAACACTGTCCGCATAGTATTTCGACTGGAAACCAATATAGCGATCGCCCACATGAATGGGATTTGTCTCAATATGGGGCTGGTTGAAGTAGCGGAAAATACCGTAGGGCTGCTGGAACTCATGGCAGAAGAGGTAGTATGTGAGAGATTCGAAGGCGTGTTGGGGATTGGTGGAGTATTTGTAGTTAAATGCGGTCCAGTTAACGGGAGTTTGTGGGATCATGGGTGGGGCCTCCTTTGGGTGGTGTGATAAGGGTATTGTAGCATAGGGGGGAGGGAAAGGGGAATGGGAAAAGCGGAGATTTGATGGAGTTATTGAAGGAATCAATGATTATGTGGATTTTCAAACAAGTAATATTGCGGATGTAGAAAAAGAATTTCATTGTGCAGTTGACGATTACCTTATATTTTGCAGTGAAGTTGGAAAGGAACCGGAAAGGGAATATAAAGGCACTTTTAATGTCAGGATTAAGCCAGAATTACATAAAAAACTGGCTTTTAAAGCGTTAGAAGATGGCGATTCTTTAAATAAAGCGGTAGAAAACGCAATTGCTGTTTATTTATCGGATGGCAGAGCAAATGATATAAATAAAGATATAAAAGAACTTGTGAAAATGAGATAAAAGAAAGCAATATTAATAATGCACAAAAATACCCAAACAAGATTATAGACTTTAAAAATTCTACTAGCATAAAGAAGGGATAGAAATGACAATGTTTAATGAAATACTTTACTGGAAATTGTTCTATTTCGCTAGAAAATGTTAAGTATGAAAAGATAAATGAATTTGAGGGAAATGTTACTTTAGAAATTAAAGATGATTTTAAAATCAAAAAAATACCATAAATTCAAGTGCTGTAGAACTTATTATATCGCGAAAACTATCATTTATACCCAGAGCACTTGTTGATATTACGGTTTCATTTGGAGTTGGTTTAGAATTAAATGAAAAGTACAAAGGAGACAATACCCCAGATGAAGATATGCTTAAAAACGAATTGCTTACTGAAGATAATTTAATTACATCAATAGTAATGAGCCGAATCTCTCTTCTTATATCGCAATTGACATCTTCATATGGTGAACGTCCAATTGTTACGCCACCTTCATTTATATTAGAAGAATAAATAAAAATGCAGGTGGCAGTATCTTAAATAGAACTACTATAATGCAGTGGCTAAAAACTCGTTTTGTAAGCTTGAGAGTATGAAATGGTCCTATGTCAAGATTTAGTACAAGTTAAAATGAGAAATTTCTCCCCATTTTAACCTGCCAGAAGCTCAGCCTCAGTATAGACCCCTTTTTTTATACAGTCTGTTTTGCAAAACATTAGTTGTTTTTACTTGCACTCTTGATTTTTACTTTCTGCTCTATTTGTTCTTCAATTTTTTGATGTGTTAGATCAATTTCATCTTCTTTTGTATAAAATGAAACAAGCTCTTTTTGGTCATCATGGCCTTCTTTCCAAAATTGAGCTACCCCACTATATGTTCTGCCTTTGCTGTTATATTTTGGATCGTTATATGTAAAATAATATTTTTCGTTATTAATAAAACAACTATATACTTCCATTTCTTACCTCCGATTCTTGTTTTAAGCATATATAGCGATTGGAATAATAATTGCAGATGGTCCGGGAATTTCAAATTGTACATCTGGTAAATTGAATTGTTTAAATTCATCGCTATTAAAAATAGATGCAAAAGCATCTAGGCTATTTTTATCGAAAAGATATAAGGAAGTTTTTCTTAACAGGTTTATATTTTCCTTGGGCGTTTTGCAAACCTTTATGACCTTTCCTAAAATTTTGAATTTACCTCCGATTATCTCTGAAATATTGTCATTTGACAAATATTGTTTTTGTGCAGATAAAACCAAGGTGCCTTCGGTGTTTTTTATTATAAAATCGATTGTTCCAGAATGAGTCAATTCCTGCAAAAATAAATTCATTTGTTGTACTAACGCATTATTAGCATTCTCTTCTTTTGGTAGTGTTTTTTGTTCTTCTGAGAAAATATCACTTAAGTTGATTACATTGATAAACTTTTCTAAAAGATCTATTAAAGGATTTTTTTGAAGTTCGCCTTCAATTTCTATGAAGTCTCCGCTTTCTATTTTGGATATATCAAGTTTTTCGCTAGAAGTACACGATAAAAGTTGATTTTTTATCAGTTCCGAACGAAATTTTGAGAACAGTGATACATTTGTATGCACTTTTTCAAGCTTTGTTTGCGTTTCTTCAGAGGAATTCTTTCCTTTTTCAAATCGCCCATTGATTTGAATTTTAAGTAATTTGTCTAAAATTGCTCTTGTTGAAATACCGCCGCTTAGCATTGTATTAGAAGTGTTGGAGCTTTGACTGGATGAATTGACTTCGCTTATCATGGAGAACCCATCTTCAATAATTGCGAGCATGTCTAATACTGTTTTTTCGTTTAGATAAATGGGAATTATTAATTGTTCTTTTAAAAAATCATCTTTCATTCTCTGTACTCTCCTTTATATGTGCTTTATAAAAATTTAGAATTGGCATTTCATTTATTTGTTCCATCTTTTCAATGGGAATATAGGAATGGTGCCTATAATATTCAACAAGATTTTCCCAGCCGTTATGTAAATTCATTAAATGTTGAGCTCCTTTTTCTGTAAATGCAATAGAGTAATAGCATTTTTGAAGTGCCTTCTTTTGTAATACAATGTGTTCGTATCTAGTGACAATATCACTTCCGCTGATAAGGATGTCTATAGTATCTTGGTTAAATTCGTGAAATTTTCCAATCCAATAAAAATAATGAATAAATGAGTAATACATTCTGATTCCAGGATGTGGATGATCGTATTCATCAATATCCTTGGTCAAATATTCATCGAAGTTTCGACCAGTTTTTTCGGCAAATATGCGGAAGCAGAGATAATTAGTTATAAACATTAAGTCAAAGGAGGCAAGATTTATTTTGGTATCATCACTCCAAGATTGTAAAAATAAGATTGTTTGTATTGATGCAGCAAAAGAGTCTGCATCATATTCTTTCAGCTGTGTAAGCCAGTTTTGACATTTTCTTTCTTCACTATTAGTGTCAGTAGTGATTCTTAATAATTCTTCAATATAGTGCCCGTTCTTTTTCCCCGTAAGATGACCATGGACAATATGGCCGAATTCATGTGCTACAGTAAAATTAAGCATATAAAAATATAGGAAATTTATATAATGAGATTTTTTGTTCTCACTTAGGTGAAATATTAAAGATAAATTTTCTTGATTGATAAAATTATTAGCCTCTTCCCAAAATGCTGATAATAAGCCGATAGATAGCGCTATATAATGCTTTTGATTATAGTGACAAGAAAACGCATTGACCGCGGTATCGTCATATATCCATAAAGAAATATTCATTTTATGATAAGTGTTGCTTGAGACCCAGGTGGGTAATCCTTTGCGGAGCTGCTTTAATGCCGTGTTTGCTGGCTTTGATACCAGGTAAAAATCTTCAACGTATTCATATAGTTTAATGGCAGTACCATTGGCACAAATAGAAGTTTTTTTCATGTGATTTGTCATACCCTCATATTGAACATTGTATTATCTTATTGGGAGCCATAAATCGTTTATAGCCGTTTCTATTTTATGTGATTTCTCATCATAAAATCAAGTTAAATATTTTTACACATCTTAGAGAGGAGAATGACGTTCATTATGAGTTATGCCTTTGAATTTAAAATATATCAAATAAGATATAAAGAAGAGCCTTTCCCCGGGAGATCTCCTCATCATATGCTCGCGTATATTTGCCCAATGATGAGAAAAATATACTGTATGACGCCGCCAATCGTAGCGAAAAATTCTTACCAATATTCGAACAATTACAAAAGCAACCATATACTTACCTCAAAAGCAATTGTGTCCCCTTGCTTCTTAAGAATTTCCTAACCTTTCCTTCCCATAAACTTCTATTGAATCCCTACCCAAAGTAGCGTATAATAAACTAGAATATGCATGTCCAATCGAAGGACAAAGGCAAAACGAAAGACTAGGGATGGGCAATTACAATGAATGTGAATGTAATACTAGAGAAATACCTGCCGCATAGTAAGCGGGCGCGGATGCTGATTTTGATGGTGGTGGATGCGCTGGCGGTGTGTGTGGCGTCCTTTTTGGGACTGTTTGTGCGGTTTGACATGAACGTAGGAAGAATCCCGGCGGAGTATATAGGACCGGTTGCGGCGTATCTTCCTTTATATATAGCAGCGACATTGATTATCTTCTTCCTGTTCCGCCTGTACGCGATCATGTGGAGTGTGGCGGGTATCCGGGAGGCACTGCGGATCGTAGGAGCATGTGCTTTGACAACGCTGGTGCAGATGGCGGGAATGGTGCTTCTGGAGCACCGTGTTCCGCGAAGCTTTTATATCATTTGTTTTGTAGCCCTGACTTGTATGGAATTGGGCATCCGCCTGTCCTATCGTATTTTGACGACGGTGGTGCCACAAAATATTGGCGACAGCTCCATTGAGCGTAGAATCATGATCGCAGGTGCCGGAAGCTCCGGTGCGGTGATTTTAAAGGAAATGACCAGCAGCCAGTACCTGAAAGATAAGGTGGTCTGCTTTGTCGATGATAACCCGAATAAAAAAGGTAAATTTTTAAATGGTGTGCCGATCGTGGGAGATCGAAATGACATCCCGGAGATGGTGGAAAAATACCATATCGATGAAATTTATATTGCGATGCCGTCTGCTTCGGCGAAAGACCGCAAGGAGATCATTGAGATCTGCCGTAAGACAGACTGCAAGATTAAGACACTTCCGGGCATCTATCAGCTGTTAAATGGAGAAGTAGGCGTCTCCAAGCTTCGTGAAGTAGAGATCGAAGATCTGCTTGGCCGCGATCCGATCCGCGTCAATCTGGATGAGATCATGGGATACGTGAGCGGCAAGGTGGTACTGGTTACCGGAGGTGGTGGCTCCATCGGAAGCGAGCTCTGCCGTCAGATTGCCGGACATAATCCCAAACAGCTGATTATCGTGGATATCTATGAGAACAATGCCTACGATATCCAGATGGAACTGCGGGAGAAATATCCGGATCTGAATCTGGAGGTATTGATTGCATCTGTGCGAAATACACACCGTATCGATACTATTTTTGAAAAATACAGACCGGAAATCGTATACCATGCAGCGGCGCATAAGCACGTACCATTGATGGAAGACAGCCCGAATGAGGCGATCAAGAACAATGTATTTGGTACATATAAGACAGCGAAAGCAGCGGACAAATACGGTACAAAACGTTTTGTCCTGATTTCCACCGATAAAGCGGTCAACCCGACCAACATCATGGGCGCTTCCAAGCGTATGTGTGAAATGGTCATTCAGATGATGAACGCGAAATCCAAGACCGATTTCGTGGCAGTACGTTTTGGAAATGTACTTGGCAGTAATGGTTCTGTCATTCCACTTTTCAAGAGACAGATCGCAGAAGGCGGTCCAGTAACAGTTACACATCCGGATATCATTCGTTACTTTATGACGATTCCAGAAGCAGTATCGCTGGTGCTTCAGGCGGGGGCGTATGCAAAAGGCGGCGAGATCTTCGTATTGGATATGGGAGAACCAGTTAAGATTCTCGATTTGGCAAAGAACCTGATTCGTCTGTCTGGTTATAAAGTGGACGAGGATATCAAGATTGAGTTCACAGGACTTCGCCCGGGTGAGAAATTATATGAAGAACTTCTGATGAATGAGGAAGGACTTCAGGATACACCGAATAAGCTGATTCATATTGGAAAACCGATTGACTTTGATATGGATTATTTTGCGCATCAGCTGGATGAACTGTATGAGATTGCAAATAGGGATTCGGATAATATCAAAGAAGTTGTGAGAATGATTGTTCCGACGTATGTGAGACCAGAAGAGGTTAATGAGAACTAGAACGGGGCGTAAATTTATAGATCCAAGAAGACAAGGTCTTTGGGAGAAAATAATATGCAGAAGATAGATTTAAAAGGAAAAACCGTTCTTGTGACAGGTGCTGCTGGATTTATCGGTTCGAACCTGGTGCGGGAATTGTTTAAAACGATTGAAAATATCAAGATTGTCGGCATTGACAATTTGAATGATTATTATGATGTGTCAATCAAAGAGTGGAGATTAAGGAAAATTGAAAAGATGAATGGACAGTGGACATTCATCAAAGTCGATATCTCTGACAAGGCTGCGGTTGATGCCATTTTTGCGGAATATAAACCGGCGGTTGTGGTAAATCTGGCAGCGCAGGCGGGCGTGCGCTACAGTATCACGAATCCAGATGCATACATCCAGTCCAACTTGATTGGATTTTACAATATCCTGGAGGCGTGCCGCCATTCCTATGACAACGGGAAAAGCGGCGTGGAACACCTGGTATATGCGTCCAGTTCATCCGTTTACGGAACTAATAAAAAAGTTCCGTACAGCACGGATGACAAGGTAGATAATCCAGTCAGCCTGTATGCAGCCACCAAGAAGAGCAATGAGCTGATGGCGCACGCATACTGCAAGCTGTACAATATCCCAGCGACGGGACTCCGCTTCTTTACGGTATATGGTCCGGCTGGAAGACCAGATATGGCATATTTTGGATTTACCAATAAGCTGCTAAAAGACGAGACCATCCAGATCTTCAATTACGGCAACTGTAAACGCGATTTTACCTATGTAGATGATATCGTCGAGGGGGTAAAACGTGTGATGCAGGGGGCACCGGAGCGGAAAAATGGAGAAGATGGTCTACCGGTTCCGCCGTATGCCGTATACAATATCGGAAATCAGAATCCAGAAAATCTGCTGGATTTTGTGGATATTTTGCAGCAGGAACTGATTCGTGCGGGGGTACTCCCGGAAGATTATGACTTTGAAAAGCATAAGAAATTAGTGCCGATGCAGCCGGGCGATGTGCCGGTTACGTATGCGGATACGGAACCGCTGGAGCGCGATTATGGATTCAAACCGAGTACACCGCTTCGAGAGGGACTTCGGAAATTTGCTGAGTGGTATAAAGAATTTTACGCAGTATAAGGATGGAAATACGATATGAACAGAAAAATAGCAGTAGCGGGAACGGGCTATGTCGGATTATCTCTGGCTGTATTGCTGGCTCAGAAGAATCAGGTGACAGCGGTGGATATTATCCCGGAAAAAGTAGAACTCATCAATCGTAAAAAAAGTCCGATCCAGGATGAATATATCGAAAAATATCTGGCAGAAAAAGACTTAAATCTAATAGCCACAACAGATGGTGCATTAGCGTATAAAGATGTCGAATTTGTCATCATAGCAGCACCGACCAATTATGACAGTAAGAAAAATTTCTTTGATACCTCTGCGGTAGAATCGGTAATTGAATTAGTGATGAAAGTAAATCCGAAAGCGATCATGGTAATCAAGAGTACGATTCCGGTCGGATATACCGAGTCAGTCAGAAAGAAATATAACACGGATAAGATTATCTTCAGCCCGGAATTTTTGCGGGAATCTAAGGCGCTGTATGATAATCTGTATCCAAGCCGGATCATCGTAAGCTGCGACGAAGACACTCGTGAAAAGGCAGAGATCTTTGCACATTTGTTACAGGAAGGCGCGATCAAAGAGAATATCGATACGCTTTTTATGGGATTTACAGAGGCAGAGGCAGTCAAACTTTTTGCCAATACATACCTGGCACTCCGGGTTTCTTATTTTAATGAACTCGATACTTATGCGGAGATGAAAGGGTTAAACACACAGGATATTATCAATGGTGTGTGTCTGGATCCGAGAATTGGAAACCATTATAATAACCCGTCCTTTGGATACGGCGGATATTGTCTGCCGAAGGACACGAAGCAGCTGCTGGCCAATTATGCCGATGTTCCGCAGAATATGATGTCTGCGATCGTAGAGAGCAACCGGACTAGAAAGGATTTTATCGCGGATCGCGTACTGGAACTTGCAGGCGGATATGAGGCAAATGATGCGTGGAATAAAGGAAAAGAAAAAGAGGTAGTTGTAGGCGTTTACCGTCTGACAATGAAGAGCAATTCCGATAATTTCCGCCAGAGCAGTATTCAGGGCGTTATGAAGCGTGTGAAAGCAAAAGGCGCAACGGTTATTATCTATGAGCCGACGCTGGAAGACGGTGATACCTTCTTTGGCAGTAAAGTAGTGAATGATCTGGATAAATTTAAGGCGATGAGCCAGTCGATCATTGCAAACCGGTATGATAAGTGCCTGGATGATGTCCGGGAGAAAGTTTATACCAGAGATCTTTATGGAAGAGATTAAACAATAAATAATCAACGGGGAGATAGTAAATATGGCATTTAAAAACGATGGAAGATTTGAAAAGTTCCCGAAGAAAGTATGGCTTGCAAGCCCTACGATGCACAAAGAAGAGTGGGAGTATATGAATGAAGCATATACAACTAACTGGATGTCAACGGTGGGCGAAAATATCAATGAGGTAGAAAAGATAGCGGCTAAAAAAGCAGGTGTATCTTATGCGGTAGGTCTTTCTTCCTGTACGGCAGCACTTCATCTGTGTGTAAAGTTGGCGGGAGAAAGACTGTATGGAAAACCTCCGGTTGGCTGCGGAGCTGTGCAGGGACGCAGAGTTTTCTGTTCAGATGTCACATTTGCAGCGACTCTCAATCCGGTTGTTTATGAGGGCGGCATCCCGGTTTTTATTGATACGGAACATGAGTCCTGGAATATGGATCCGGTAGCGCTTGAAAAAGCATTTGAGATGTATCCGGAAGTCAAATTGGTAGTCAGTGCGGAACTCTACGGTTTCCCAGGAAGAATGGATGAGATTAAGAAAATCTGTGAAAAACACGGCGCCCTCCTGATTGAAGATGCCGCAGAAGCCATGGGTGCAACCATCGATGGCAGACAGTGTGGTTCTTTTGGAGACTACTCTGCGGTAAGTTATAATGGTAATAAAATCATCACAGGAAGCAGTGGAGGCTGTCTGTTGACCAATAGTTTGGAAGATGCCAATAAGGTTCGGAAATGGTCCACGCAGGCACGTGAAAATGCCGCGTGGTATCAGCATGAAGAGGTTGGCTATAACTATCGTATGAGTAATGTGATTGCCGGTGTAGTCAGAGGACAGTATGGTTATCTGGAAGAGCATATCGGTGCGAAAAAGATGGTCTATGAGAGATATGCAGAAGGATTAAAGGGACTTCCGGTTAAGATGAATCCGATTACAGATGGCACAGAGCCAAATTATTGGCTGAGCGCGATGATCATTGATGAAGATGCGATGTGTAAACAGGTGCGTGGAGAGTGTGATGCACTTTATATTGCGGAAGCGGGGAAGAGTTGTCCAACCGAGATTTTGGAGGCAATTACAGGTATTAACGCAGAAGGACGGCCAATCTGGAAGCCAATGCATCTGCAGCCGATGTATCGGATGAATGAGTGTATTGGGCGAAATGGCAGCATGAGAGCCAGAACCAATGCATATATCGCGGGTGGGGTATCGGATGTGGGTGCTGATATTTTTGCCAGAGGTGTCTGCTTGCCGAGTGATAACAAGATGACGGCAGAAGAACAGGAGCGGATCATTGCGGTCATCCGGGCGTGCTTTGAGTAGTAAAAATAGGAATGAAAGGTATTAAAATATAGAGGAGAATGCTGTGTCTAAGAAAAAATTGATGGGGAGTTTGCTTGCGGGGGCAACTGTATCAACAGCGCTAGCTGCTTATATGATGAAAAAGAAAGCAAAGAAAACTACATATGAAGCGGTTCCTATAGAGGGGATTGAACCCAGGAAAATGGGAATTTACGAGAAATACGTGAAACGAGCGATGGATGTTATTTGCGCAACAGGTGCAATCGTAGTATTTAGTCCCCTTTATCTTGGAGTTGCAGCTCTTGTAAAAATGAAACTGGGTTCACCGGTTTTATTCGTTCAGGAACGTCCGGGACTTATTGGTCCCGACGGGAAAGAAACGATTTTTAAAATGTATAAGTTTCGAACCATGACGGATGAGAAAGATGAGAATGGAGAACTGCTTCCAGATGATGTAAGACTTACCAAATTTGGTGCATGGCTTAGAAATACTAGCTTAGATGAACTTCCAGAAGTCTTCAATATCCTTAATGGAACAATGTCTATTGTGGGACCAAGACCTCAGCTTGTAAGAGACATGACATTTATGACGGAAGAACAGAGAAGGCGTCATACGGCAAAACCAGGATTAAGTGGCCTGGCGCAGGTGAATGGTCGAAATGCGATTAGTTGGGAAGAAAAACTTAGCTGGGATTTAAAATATATTGAGAAAGTTAGTTTCTCTGGAGATATAAAAATTATAGCGGAGACTGTAAAAAAGGCATTCATAAAGCAAGAAGGAATTACGCAGGATGATATGGCAACAGCAGAGGATTTTGGGGATTATTTGTTAAGAACAGAAAAGATAAATAAAGAAGAATATCAAAAGAAACAGGAACAAGCGCAAAAGATTCTGAATGGCAGAGATAGTAAAGAACATAAATTTGAAGAAAAGTATTCTGTCCTAATGTCGCTTTATAAAAAAGAAGATGCTGGAAATTTTAAAACTTCAATTAATAGTATGATAGATCAAACATTGCCACCAGATGAAATTGTTTTAGTAGAGGATGGAGCATTAACGAAAGAACTTTATGATGCAGTGAATGAAATAAAAAAGGCACATCCAGGATTGATTACATCGGTTATTAATAAGCAAAATATGGGATTGGGAATTTCTCTTCAGCGGGGAACTGAGATGGCACGCAATGAGATAATTGCTAGAATGGATACGGATGATATTGCTAACATTGAACGATGTGAGAAACAATTAAAATTTTTAAATGAACATAAAGATGTTTCGATTGTTGGTGGTCAAATCGAAGAATTTATTGGTGATGTTTCTAATGTGGTTGGAAGACGAGAGGTGCCACTAACAGATGAAGAATTAAAAAGATACATTCGAAAACGTTGCCCATTTAATCATATGACTGTGATGTTTAGAAAGTCAGATATTTTGGATGTTGGAAATTATCAAGATTGGTTTTGGAATGAAGATTATTATCTTTGGATTCGTTTGCTTTTGTTTGGAAAAAAATTTGCAAATTTGCCAGATACATTGGTAAAAGTACGTACAGGAAATGAAGTTTATCAAAGAAGAGGCGGAGTAAAGTATTTTGTGAGTGAATGGAAAATTCAAAAATTAATGTTGGATAATTATGTTATTGGATATTTTAGATATTTTGTGAATGTTGGAGAAAGAATGGTTTTGCAACTTTTAATGCCGAATTGGCTTCGAGGAGTTATATTTAGAAAGTTTGCGAGGAAATAGTTATTATGAATGCTCATGAATTAACACCACTACAAAAAGAACTAGTAGAAATGCTTAGATGGTTTGACAATTTTTGTAGAGAAAATAAACTTAAGTATTTTTCTATAGGGGGTACTCTGCTTGGCTCTGTAAGACATAAAGGATTTATTCCTTGGGATGATGACGTTGATATCGCAATGCCAAGAAAAGATTATAATAAGTTAAAAAGTATAATGAAAGATAAAATTTTTTCTCACTATACACTCGAAACACCGGAATCTTTGGCAGAGGATTATTGTTATCCATATTGTAAACTTTATGATATTAATACAACCTTGATTGAAAATTATAAAAAACCATTGATTAGGGGGATATTTTTGGATATATTTCCATTAGATGGAGTGGGAAAAAACAAACAGGAAGGATTGAAATGGCATAAAAAGATTTGCCGCCAATATAGTTTCTATTTGACTAGAGTTGCAGCAAGGAGAGAAGGCAGAAATTTATATAAAAACTGTGCGATTGTTGTTTCACAGTTGATCCCCGATATTATTATTAATAATGTCAAAGTTCGTATAAACCTTGATAAGATGTGCCAAAAATATTCAATTGAGGAATCAAAATGGGGAGGAAATTTATTGGGGAATTGGGGAGAAAAAGAGATTGTACCATTAGAAGTTTTTGGTAATCCAACTGAATATCAATTTGAAGATATAATGCTTTACGGACCAGAGAATTATGATTCGTATCTTACTTGTGTTTATGGAGATTGGAGAAAGTTACCACCAAAAGAAAAACAGGTTTCACATCATGATTTTATTGAACTGAATTTACATAAAAGCTATATGAAGGAGAGGACAAGATGAATATTGCACTTATTATTGCGGGAGGAGCAGGACACCGCATGAACCAAGATATTCCAAAGCAATTTATTAATGTTTATGATAAACCGGTTATTGTTTATACGATGGAAGCATTTCAAAAACACCCGAGTGTTGATGCAATAGAAATAGTTTGTTTAGACGGTTGGCATGATGTGCTTCGGGCATATGCAAAACAATTTGGAATTTCTAAGTTGGAAAATATTGTTTCTGGTGGAAAAAATGGACAAGATTCGATTCGCAATGGATTATATGATATTGCTACAAGACATAATGGACAGGATGATGTTGTATTAATTCATGATGCGATTCGTCCCATGGTAAGTGCAGATGTAATAACAGATAATATTCGAGTATGTCGTCAATACGGAAATGCAATTACGGTTGTACCTTGTACGGCAGCTATGTTGAAAACTTATGATTCGCTGTCAACTACAGAGCAAGTCCCGAGGGATAATCTTAAGATTACACAAACACCACAAGCCTTTTTTATAAATGATATTATAGAGGTTCATAAAGAAGCGTTGAAAAGAGGAATTACAAATTCGGTGGCTTCATGCACTTTGTATATTGAAATGGGGAAAAAATTATATATGTCAGTCGGATCAGAAAAAAATATTAAATTGACGACAACAGAAGATATTGAAATATTTAAAGCAATATTAAATGCAAAGAAAGACGAGTGGATGCATTGATGACATATTGGGATAGTATAAAGAATATAGCTAAGGAATTACCGATTAAGGATGGAAATATCTTAATTACCGGTGCAACCGGTCTTATAGGTTCTTGTATAATTGATATCTTAACATATGCGAATGAAAGTTTACATAGTAACTTTCATATTTATGCAATGAGTCGTTCGATGGAGAAAATAAAAAAACGTTTTGCAAATAAAGTATTCCCGGTGATACAGGATATATGTCAGCCGTTAGAAATGGAAATTTCTTATGATTATATTTTTCATGCGGCAAGTAATGCAGATCCGGAGATATATGCAACGCGGCCGGCGGAAACGATATTTACGAATGTAGTAGGAATAAAAAATGTATTAGATTATTGTGAAATTCATCGGAATACTAAATTGCTGTTTATGTCAACATTCGAAGTCTATGGGAGAATTGAGGGAAAAAGCACGTATACTGAAGATGTGTCGGGAGTAATTGATTTTCATAGGTTACGAAATGCATATCCTGAAAGTAAGAGATGTGCAGAATTAATGTTGTTAGGGTATGTCGAGAAATATGGCATAGATGCTAAAATAGTTAGATTGGCGAGTGTTTATGGTCCTACAATGTTAAAAAATGATAGTAAAGCACATGCGCAGTTTATTAGAAAAGCAGTAGCGGGTAAAGATATTGTTTTAAAAAGTAAAGGACTTCAGAGAAGAACGTATTGTTATCTGATTGATGCGGTAAGCGCAATGTTTACAGTTTTATTTTGTGGAAAAATTGGAGAAGCATATAATATTGCAAATGAGAATTCGATTGCGTCAATTGCGGAAGTGGCAGAGGTATGTGCGAGTATAGCCCATACACACGTAGTATTTGAAAATCCAACTCAAATAGAAAGTAAGGGATTTTCAACCCCTCAGGATTGTATTTTAGAGAATAAAAAGTTAAAGGCATTAGGGTGGAATGGAAAATATAATCTTGTTGATGGAATGTTGGAAACGATTGAAACTATAAAAATATTGGAGAAAAAGCTAAAAGGTAATAGTAGTACCGAATATAGTTGAGCGTTTTGAAAAAATGATTATATTATAGCGGTAGAAGACAACCTGATTAAAATTGAAAAAAATTTAGTTTAATAGCAAGTTATAGAAGGAATGGTTTATGTGGTAACGAATTGAAGTGTTCGAGATGTGGAAGTAAGAAATTCAACTTAAAATTATAAAAATTCAATTTGAGCATCTGTTTTTGAAATTATAGTATATATGGGAGAGTTTATGAAGAAGAAAGTATTATTTGTTTTACCACATATGACTGGAGGTGGCGCAGAAAGAGTTACTGCAATACTAGCCAATAAGTTAGTTGATAAAAATTGTGAAGTGCATATACATACTTTGATTACAGATGACAGTTTTTATTATTTACGACCAGAAATAAAACAATCTTCAGATGGGGTCTCAGTTAATCGAAGAAACAAAATAACATTGTTATTTTGTGAAAGCTTTGGATTCATAAAATCGATGTTTTCTGTGCTCCATAAAATTAAGAGTGAGAAATACGATATAGTTATTTCCTTTTTTATAGAAACGGATGTAATCGTTTATTTGTGTAAAATATTAGGATGCAATTTTATGGAAGTGCATTCGGAAAGAAATGATCCATGGCAAAGGTCGAAAATGTTTAAGAAAA
Source organism: Clostridium fessum (assembly GCF_027698965.1). NCBI lineage: Bacteria > Bacillati > Bacillota > Clostridia > Eubacteriales > Clostridiaceae > Clostridium > Clostridium fessum. Next base: position 443,107 of record NZ_JAQEQF010000001.1, on the reverse strand, counting down.
TTAGATGTCATATATATAAAAAATGTGACAAACTGGTTTGCCAAAGTAAAGCTGTTTCGGACTATTTTGATTTTGTTGAAATGGGGAAAAAATATATTATTTCTAATCCAATAGATAAAGAAAAGATACCAGATAGGATTGCTAAGCATTCGAAAAAAATAGTATCGGTAGCAAGATTATTTGAACAAAAAAATTATCCACTTTTAATAAAAAGTTTTAGCTTAGTTTGCAATGAGTTTCCTGGTTATACATTAAATATATATGGTGATGGAATACTTTATGACTCGCTTTTAAAAATGATTAATGAATTAAATTTAAATGAGCGTGTATTCCTCCACGGAGCAAAGAAGAATGTCATGAAATTAATTTCAGATGCGGAATTATTTATTATGTCGTCCAATTACGAGGGATTTCCTAATGCTCTTTTAGAAGCAATGGCTATTGGAATACCAGTGATATCTACTGATTTTCAAACAGGCGTGGCCAGAGAATTGATAGGAGATGATAATGGTATAGTAGTGCCGGTTAACGATGAAATGGCAATGTCTAGTGCAATTAGAACAATGTTAAATGATTATGAAAAAATGCTTGAAATGGGATACTGCAATAGGAAGAAGTGTGAACAATTTTATACAGATAAAATTATTGAAAAATGGATTGAGGCACTGGAGATTGAGTGAAAAATGAATATAGAAGAATTTCGTAATAATGTTAAGGTAATAGGCCTTGATTTGGATGGAACTTTATTAAATGATAGTAAATCGATAGATAGTGATACTATAAATTATCTTAATAACTTTCTTGAAGAAAAAAAATATGTAATTTTTGCTTCGGGAAGAAAATATATGCAAATACGCCCTTATATTAAGCAGTTTTCTGCTATGGCTCAGAAAAATATATTTGTAGTTTCATCAGGAGGACAATATATTTATAACTCAAATGGAGAAAAAATATGGTCTTCGGAAAATTTTAATAGGGCTATTGTTAAAAAAATTTGTCATTTATTATTAGGAGATAAATTAAATAAAAAATGTACAATAGTAACAGAAACAAAAGATTTTATTGTGATTAATAAAATGGGAATGGGCGGGGTATTAAGAAATTTATATTATTTAGTAAAAGGGATTGAGAATTATAAAAATATAAGCATTGATGGTGTTGAAAAAATTAATTTAGAAATTGAAAAAATTATTGTACATACAAGAGATGTCGAATCGGTTGACAGCTGTTTAAAAAACATGAACAATATACATGCTACGTTAATAGAACAAAAACAAGTTGATATTCGAATGAAAACAATGAATAAGTCAAATGCTATTTTATATTTATTGAACATATTGCATTTTAATAAAAATAACATAGTAGTTTTTGGGGATGACGAGAATGATATAGATGTATTTGAAACATTTCCGTTATCTGTGGCTATGTTAAACGCAACAAAAAAAGTGAAAGATAGAGCAAAATATATAACTGAAAGTAATCAAAATAATGGAGTCTTGACTTTTCTCTTGAACTATGATAGGGGGATTTTTTGATGGCACAAAAGAATATATGGTTAAAAAAAATGGCTAGATATGTGAGAACAATAAATCATGTATTGTGCTCAGACGAAAAATACTTAAAACGAAAATATAAAAAAGAAAAGGGAAAAGAAGCTGATTTAGATAGTCCCAGAGATTTTTCTGAAAAACTTTTATTTCTTATGCTGCATTATAGAAATCCTTTAGAAAATCTTTGTGCAGATAAATATTATGTACAAGAATATGTTAAAGCTTGTGGATATGGGAATATATTAAAAAAGATATACGGAGTATATAGAAACGCCAACGATATAGATTTTCGGAAATTGCCAGATGAGTTTTTTATTAAAACAAATCACGTTTCGGGAAATAACAAAATAGTGAAAAAGGTTGATAATCCAAATTATAAATATTTACGTAAATTTTACGCGGAAGTACTTAAATTGAACTATTATTTTGATTGTAGAGAGTGGGTATATGATCGGATAAGACCTATGGTGATTTGTGAAGAGGTACTTCGAGATAAAAATGGAAATTTACCTATTGATTATAAGTTTTACTGTTTTGGAGGTAAGATGAAGTATTTTATGGTTTCTTGTGGAGAGTTTGAGCATCAAGTGAGAAATCATAAATTTGATAGAGCCTTACACTCTATTGACTATCATTTTAAGAAAATGAGCACATTGAGCGAGGAGGAAGCTAGATCTAATTTGCCCGATAATATAGATGATATGTTTAAAATTGTAGATAGGCTTTGTAAACCATTTCCACATGTTAGGGTGGATTTATATAATGTGGATGGTAAAATTTATTTTGGTGAATTGACTTTTTTTAGCAGTGGTGGGATTGTAAATATTTATGATCGTGATTACGATCAAAAGATTGCTTCATGGATTGATTTGACTCAATATAAGGATGATATGGTATGAGAAATCTTTTTTATTGCGATACTTCGTATCAATTGATGACGATAATAAACATTATGTCAGAGTTTAAATATCAAGAAGCGGATTTGGTTATTTATCATAATTTCTATGGTTCGTTTGACTTAATTAGACGAGTTAGGGAACGTGGACTTTTTTCGAATATATATGAAGTGGCTGCCGAACGTCAAAGTGTAATAGTAGAAGTTAAAGATATGGTTTTTGCTAGATCACATTTAAAAAAATTGGGCGTTAAGTTTCACCATTATGATTGTTTTTATGCGGCATCTTTAGATACCGTAATAGCGCTAAATTTGTATTCGGTTATTAATTATAGCAAGTTTATACTTATTGATGATGGGATTGGTAGCTACTATTCAAATATTTTGGGTAATGACTATATGAGTTTTAAACGACGTATGATATTAAAGTTATCACATCCAAGAAAAAAAATCTTTTTTGCGGAAAGCTTGTATGTGTACAGCCCAGAGTTATGTGAAAGTACAGCATCAGAGAAAAAGAAGAAAATATCGTTTCAATTTTCTGAAGATATGGAGTATGTATTTCACTATAAAAGCAATCACATTTATAGTGGGAAAATAATAATACTTGAGCAACCGTGTTCATTTAGAGAACTAGATGATAAAAGATATGAATTAGATAGAAAATTTAATCATGTGTTAGAAACAAAAAAATTGCTTGGGAGAGTTATTGTTAGACTACATCCAAGAATGAATAAGAGTAATATAGGTAATTGCTATGATATAATTAGGAATCAATGGGAATTGGAATGTAAAAATCAGATAGATGACAATAATATATTGATTGCAATTCATTCGACTTCGATTTTTCAACCAACTATTATGTTTGGCAAATGTCCTAAAATGATTTTATTGTTTAAGTTATACAGAGATGCATTATCTGAAGATGAATATAGGCGGATTGATTATTTTATAAAAAAGTTTGTTTCGATATATCAGAATGCAAATGTCTTAATTCCCAAATCCTTTGATGAATTTGAGAAAATGTTAAACGGAATTTGAGAAAGGGTATGGTTAATGGTTAGGATAAAATATTATATATCATTTACGATATTATACATTGTGTTTAGTGTGACTATGATTGTATTATTAGGATCACGAAGGAGAATGACTTTTGGAGGGTATTCTCTTGAAAAAATTGACAATAGAACAAAAGATGTTTTTTTTGCATTTGTTATGGTATTGATCGCTGCTATAAAAATGAATTTTGGTTCTGATTACTGGTCATATTCATTAATATATAATCGAGCTTTGACGGATTACACTGGAGTAAAGGATATCCTTATACAGCGTGGCTTTTTTGGCTCTGGGTTATATGTTATTTCCTATCTGGTAAAATCATTTACTAGTATTATAGGATGGGGTACGCCAGTAGAACATAATTTGATTTTTATAATATGTAGTATAATCAGTACATGGACAATAATTGTTCAAATCAGAAAACATTCTGATAATTATCAGTGGAGCGTGGCTGTATATTTTTTGATGGGATATTTTATGATAGCAAATAATATTCTAAAACAACAAATTGCTATGATGCTTTTACTGTTTGCGTACGATGCGCTGTGGGGGAAAAAATATTTTAAGTATTTCATGCTATGTTTATTGGCGTGCTTTTTTCATACGACAGCGATATTTCCGACGTTGTTGTATCCTGTGGTGTTGAAAATTAAAATGGACAAAAGAACAGTATGCGCTTTTTCTGGAATTTGTTTAGCAATTACGGTTGCATTGCCATTTATAATGCATTTTTTAACAAAAGCAAGTTTTCTGGGATATACAAAATATTTTGAGAATTTTGCTACATATTCAGGCGCAAGTGTGGGGAAATTGTATGCGATTGGTTCGTTTGTTGCATATTTGATAATTTTTATTTGTACTTATAAAATCAAATATACATTGCCTAATAATGATTATAGAATATATTCTTATTTAGTGTTATTATCTGCTGGTTTGGTAATAAATGTATTGGCTTTTAATTTTTGGTTACTGATACGTGTATCATTATATTTTTATCAATTTGTAATTTTTTTGATTCCTAATTTTATATCTAAAATTTCGCTTAGTAGAAAATATGTTTTATACATTAAAATTGCATTGCTTTTGTTTTCGGGATTTTATGTATTGTATTCATGGGATAATCATTATTTTGCATTTCACACGATATTTAATAAGGAAATGGTGCCAGCATATTTGGATTATTATATATCGACATATGAATAGAGCGGAGGAAATATATTGATTTCAATTGTTGTACCTGTATTTAATATTACTAAATATATAGATGAGTGCGTTTCTAGTGTTATTAGACAATCTTATAAAGAGTGGGAATGTATATTAGTTGATGATGGATCTACGGATGATTCGGGAAAAAAATGTGATTATTACGCTGAAAACTATGAAAATATATTTGTGGTTCATAAAATTAATGGTGGTCTTGCGGCAGCAAGAAATGCAGGAATGAATCATGCAAAGGGTAAATATATTTATTTTTTAGATGGTGATGATAAATTAACGGTTGATGCTATAAAACATTTTGCTGAGAGAGCAGTTGACAACTGTGATATAATTTTAGGACAAATGGCATATTTCTATGATAATAATTCCCAGAGTACAGTTCCATTTGGTGATATTGTGAAAAGAGAATGGGTTGAAAATAAAACAGGGAAAGAAGCATTTATAGAAATTCATAATCATATTGAAATGATGATGATGGGGGTTCGTGGGTTATATAGAAAAGATTTTTTGACGGAGAATCATCTTGAGTTTAATGAATATTTTAAATATTCTGAAGATCAGGAGTGGACTCCCAGATGCTTTGAATTTGCAAAGAAAGTATCAAGCAATGAGAATCGTGATTATTTATATCGAATGGGGCGACAAGGTTCTTTGATGAATACTATAAATCCCAAAAAAATAGAGCTTACGCTCGAAATTTATGATAGATGGTACGAGAAAATAAAAGTAAATTTGAGCGAACCGTTTAATGTTTGCCTTAATAAAGTCCTTATACGAAGGTTTTGGGAGTTTTATTTTAAATATCCGCCAATGTTGAAGCGGAAAGATCGCCAGGATTTTTATACTATGATGGATATACGTAAGCAGTACATTACTAATAATCCATTGATAAAGAAAAATGATATTCGTGCTATATTAATTAAATATTTACCTGCAAAATATATTTGTCAATTAACAAAAATGTGGATAAAAATAAAATCATGAATTTAGGTAATAAGGATGTCGAAAGAAAAAAGTAGCAATAGAATTGTGGCATTTAATCTTGCTGGAAAATTTTTATTAAATGGAATTAATTTTTTTGTGGTATCTATTTTTACAAGGATGCTGGGAACTGAAAATTTTGGCTTGTTTTCATTATACTTAACTTGGGAATCGATTGTTTTGATTTTTGTTGGTTTACAAACACAGTCAATAATTGGAAATGTGAGCATGAAATATGATAAACAAGAAAGATGTAGATTCCTTTCAAGTAATATTTTTTTGAGCTTTGTAATGTTTGCTGAGCTTTGGCTGATATTTTTGATGTTTAAGAATAGAATATCATCGTTTATGGGTCTACCTCCAGTAATTGTAGGATTTATGCTGATTCATGCATTGACTAATTATGGCGTAAATATTGTTACCGGTGTATGGAGTTTTGACAAAGAAGCTGAAAAGAATTTTTTTGTGTCATTAATATTATCACTAACGAATATAATTTTGTCAATATGGTTTATTAATTCTATTCAAGAGTATGATAATAAATATATTGGTCGAATAGTAGGTAGCGCATTGCCAACAATCGTTATGGGTTCAGGAAGTATTATTTTTATATTGGCTAAAGGGAGAACCCTGTTTAATAAAGAATACTGGAAGTATACACTGGGGTTCTCAATACCTATAGTTTTTCATGCCTTATCAAATTTGATTTTAAATCAAAGTGATAGAATTATGCTTCAAAAAATAGGTTCACTGAGAGAGGTTGGAATATATAGCGTTATTTTTACATTAACAAATGTTTTGAGTATATTAATGGATGCATTTAATACTGCTTGGGTGCCTTTCTTTTACGAAGATTTAAAAACAAGAAAGTTGGAAAATATTAGAGCTAAAACAAAAAATTATGTGAATTTGTTTTCGTTTTTAACAGTCGGCTTTTTGTTACTTGCACCTGAGGTTTTAAGTTGGTATGCTGGAGATGAGTATACAATTAAAGCTAAAGCACTGCCTTTTTTGGCGGTAGGTGTTTTTTTTACTTTTTTATATAGTTTTCCTATTAATTACAAGTACTATAAGGGAAAAACAAAAAGTATAGCGGTAGGAACTGTAGGTGCTGGATTATGTAATATTGTATTGAATGCGTTATTAATCCCACAATATGGAATATTAGGAGCAGCAGTTGCTACTGTTATTTCTTATATATTGCTTTGGATATTCCATTACGTTGGAGCAATAAGGTTGGATAAAGAAGCTTATCCGTATTCGCTGAGTCTCTTTTTGCCGAATATAATTGTGATAGTCATAGTCGCAATATTTGCTTATGTGATTGTATATGATTTTCCAATTATTCGATGGGGACTAGCAGTTATCGATGGTCTAATAATGCTTTGTTCAGTTATTAAACGTAAAACTATATGGTAATAGGGAGGCATGGAAATGAAAATTTTATCAGTTATTCCGGCAAGAGCTGGCTCAAAAGGTATACCTAATAAAAATATAAGAATTATTGGTGGACATCCAATGATTTATTATTCAATCAAAAATGCATTAAATTCGCAGATGATTACGGATGTAATTGTATCTACTGATTCACCAGAGGTTAGAATTATTGCTGAACAGATGGGAGCAAAAGTAAAGTGGAGAGATTCTTCCCTTTGCGAGGATGCTGTTACATTGGATGCGGTTATAGCGGATGCTATTCCAAAAGATGAAGAATTTTCTTATGTGGTTACAATGCAACCGACGTCACCGACTCTCCGTGTATCTACATTAGATCGAGCGATAAAATATGCGATAGAAAATGAATTAGATACAGTTATTTCAGCAATTAATGCACCACATTTATCTTGGGGAGAGAAAAATGGAAAAAAGATTCCTAATTATGTAGAGAGACTTAACCGTCAATATTTACCACCGTGCTATATGGAGACAGGAGCATTTATGATTTCAAAAGCATCGGTAGTTACACCCAAAACAAGAATTGGCGAAAAAGTTGATGTATATGAAGTCCCAGAAGATGAAGCACAGGATGTTGATACATTTGAGGATCTTAGAAGTGTAGCAGCGACGTTGGAACATCAGAAGGTCGCGATTTACGTGAATGGTAATAATAAACGTGGTATTGGACATATTTATAGAGCACTTGAGATTGCTGACGAATTTTATGTAAAACCAGATATTTACTATGACATTAATCAGACCAATCCTAGAGTGTTTGGAAAAACAACTCATAATCTTGTCCCGGTGAATGGGATTGGAGAATTGTTTGAAAGATGCAAAGAAAATAATTATACTATTTTTATTAATGATATACTTACTACAACAATTGATTATATGATTGGTCTTAGAACGGCTCTTCCAAATGCAAAGATTGTGAATTTTGAGGATGATGGAGAGGGCATTATTAAAGCAGATCTTGTGTTTAATGCACTTTTTAACGAGACGGAATTTCCGCAGGTTTATGCCGGAGAAAAATATTATATATCTGGAAAGACATTTATGTTCTATGAACCTATTGAAATTAAAGATAATGTAAAACGAGTATTTGTATCATTTGGTGGGGCAGATCCACAGAATTATTCTGATAGAATTTTGAATATGGTGGTTAAACCGGAGTATAAAGACTATCATTTTGTGGTTGTTTTAGGAAGAGCTAAGTATAATGTTAAGTCATTAATGGAGTATAATAAATACGATAATATCGAAGTTTTTTATGATGTTTCAAATATGCCTGAATTAATGAGTAGTTGTGATGTGGGGATTACTTCAAGAGGACGAACAGGATATGAACTTGCTATGTTAGGAATTCCGTCAATCTCAATGGCTCAGAATCACAGAGAGGAAAAACATGGATTTGTTTGTAATGAGAATGGATTTACGTATATTGGCTTAAATCCGGCAGATGAGATAATTGAAAGTAATATAAAAATGTATCTTTCCATGTCAAAAGAAAGTAGATTACGTTTCCATAATATGCTTTTAAGTCATGATCTGAGAGGCGGACGTAGGAGAGTAATGGGGTTAATTAATGGATTGTAAAGAAGCCCTGTCAAATGAAAGAAGATATATAATAATAAAGATTGGAGTGTAATGAAATGAATAAACCGTATGTAATTGCAGAAATGGGTGTGAATTTTTATGATACAGCTAAAGTATTAGGAATTTCGTTGCTTGATGCGGCAAAATTATATATTGATAAAGCCGCAGAGGCAGGTGTTGATTGTGCAAAATTTCAGTCCTATAAGGCAAACACAATTGTATCTAAAAATTCACCTGCTTACTGGGATACAACAAAAGAACCTACAAAAACCCAGTATGAGTTGTTTTTAAAGCATGATAGTTTTGGAGAAACGGAGTACAGAGAATTGTGTAATTATACACATGCAAAAGGTATGGATTTTACATCGACACCATTTGACTATGCATCTGCTGATTATCTTGAAGATATGGTTGATTTCTATAAGATTTCTTCTTCGGATCTTTCAAATCTTCCATTTATTCGTCATATTGGTTCTAAAGGGAAGCCTGTATATATATCTGTAGGTGCTGCATATTTGTCAGAAGTTGATGTGGCGATAAGGGCACTGAAAGAAGTGGGTTGTAAAGATATTGTTATTTTACATTGTGTGCTTTCATATCCTACAGCTCCTATGAATGCAAATCTTAGAATCATAGAAACTCTTAAAAGGGATTTTCCGGATGTAAGAGTAGGCTTTAGCGATCATGTTGCACCGGATGATACGATGATGACTTTAGCAGTAGCGTATATGCTTGGAGCAGAAGTGATAGAGAAGCATTTTACATTAGATAAAACACTTCCAGGCAATGACCATTATCATGCAGGCGATGTGGAAGATTTCAAGAAAGCAATTGCAAATTTTAAGTGGATTGACACTGTGCTTGGATCTGGTGTCAAAACAGTCCTTGATTGTGAACTTATTCCAAGAAGAGAAGCTCGTAGATCATTGGTTCTTACAAGAAATATGAAGGCCGGAGAAGTGATTAGGGAAGAAGACTTAATGCCAAAACGCCCGGGCACAGGTATTTCTCCTGAATATGTTGAAATTGTAGTTGGCCGTAAGGTTGTAAAGAATTTAGATGAAGATACAATTCTTACTTGGGATATGATCTAAAGGGGGGGGATTGTGCGGGAGTATTATGAGAATTATTCTATGTGGAAATAAAGAGCGAATTAGTAAGATAGCAAGTCATGTAAGAGATAAAACGCTAATCGATTCTTGTGCGATTGATATTGAGTCAATAGATTATATGGAAAAAATTAGTGATTTCCATAGGCAAATAGAAAATTCAAGAGATGAAATATTATTCATTGCTAATGAAAAAGAGTATGAGGTGCTTCAGTCTTTTGGTATTCCTGAAAAATGTGTGCTTAGATATGAGCTGTTTAGTGGAGTGACATTTTATAATCCAATTGCACAATATGATAATTCTGTCGATTCGTTGATTTTTGGTATGTCACATTCACAGTCAGCTATTAATGTAAACGAGTTAAAAGATGGAGTGTATTATAAAGTTGCTGCTCCTAGTATGGATTTATTTCTACATTTGAGTTATTTAAAACTATTAGGAAGAAATAATGGTGGAGAATTAAAAAACATCAAAAAAATCATCATCGAATTGCCGTATTATATATTTAATTATGATTTATCTTGTTTTGATGGATTTGTTCATACAAAACTGAATTATTTTGAAATAATAAATAATTATCATAATTTTGGAAAAGACGATAAGCAAAAAGAAATAATATCGATGTTTAAATTGTATTATAAATATTTTCTCTCTCCCTGTGTAGACGAACAAAAACCGAGAGGAAATAGCTGGTTTATGAGACCGATAAAATGGGTATATCATCAATATGTAAGTGTGCGCTCTAGTGTTTTAAATCAAGATAAAGTTTGGTCACAGTATTTTGAAAAAACGGTTGAAGAAAATGTAACATATTGGAATGATTTTTTGAAAGTGGCTAAAAAAATATGTCCTAATGCAAAAATAGTTGTTCTTGTAATGCCATTTAATTCATTGTTTACTATCACACATAAAATGCAAATACAAGCCAATAAAAGAATATTTTACACAAAGTTAAGAAAGAACGATGAAATAAAAGTGATCGATGATTTTGATTTACATTATGGATTCTGGAATTTCTATGATCACTGTCATCTTAATAAAAGAGGAAGTAAAAAATATATGGTACATTTAAACAATTTGTTAATGAATGAGAAATATATATAATTTATAAATATCCTTTTATGATAGAAGAATGGAAAAGGACATATGAAATTAGAAATATTATTATCTGCAATGTATTTAAATGGATATGATTATATTAATTCATTAAATATAGTCAGTGATTGTGTAGTTGTCAATCAATGTGAAAAGAATACTTATCAAAATGTAGTCGATAATAATCGTTATATTTGCTATATTGAAAGTACGGAGCGCGGATTAAGTAAAAGCCGTAATATGGCAATCCGTCATGCAACGGGAGATGTTTGGATTCTTTGTGACAATGATGTAGAGTATGTTCCTGATTATGAACGGTTGATTTTGAATGAATACGAAAAACATCCAGAATATGATGGAATTATATTTCATGTAGAATCACCAATTAATCCAGTACCGTGTTTTCCTAAAAGGCGTAGGATAGGATATCTTTCCAGTGGAAAGGCTATATCGTATGAAATCTCTTTCCGTAGAGAAAGAGTAAATGGTATTTGGTTTGACGAACATATCGGTGCGGGTACTCGATTTAAAATGGGAGAAGAGAATGCTTTTTTATACGAGTGTCTAAGGCGTGGACTTAACATTCATTATGTGCCTATAAAGATTGCTAAATTACGTTATGAGCCGTCGACATGGAATACGGGATTTGATCGAGAATATATGTTGGGAAGAGGGGCCAGCTTTGATGCGATGACGCCACGGTGGTCATGGGCACTTATTTGGCAGTTTGCATTGAGAAAACATAAATTATATAAGGACAGTCTGAGTTTTATAGAGGCATTTTCTGCAATGTTTGAGGGAAGACGATTATACCGACTGGAAAAACAAAATGCTGAAAAGTAAGCAGCGAGAAGGTAAGAAAGGGGGAAGTTGTGTATGGTAGAACGGGATAAGAATTACCCTAATTTAACATGGCCCCAATTCGCTGTGTGCAATGACGATCCAACCAAATCTTTTGAGGATATGTCAAGGTGTCTGTTCCGTTTGGAATTTTTAGAAAAGGGAGACCTCCCACATTCGAATCACAATACTCCTGGTGTTGAAGTACTTCCAATCTTAGAAACACAGCATTTAGATGGTTCGAAACGAAGAAAAATTAGTTTTCAAGCGAAATACTTTGAAGATAAAGTAAGTTATTCTCAAATTAAAAATTCAATGGATCAAGCTATAAAATGTTATGGAAATGAACTTGATTTGATATATCTTTTTTGCAACAAAACACTTACAACTACGGCAAAAGGATATATAGATATTAAAGAAAAATTAAAAACTTCGGAAATTGAGCTACATCCTATTTCTAATACGGAAGTATTGGATTTGGTTATGAAGTATAAAGAGATAGCTAATTATTTTTTCTTACCTCGTAGAAGACCTGGCGATGCTCAGATGGAGCAGATATATGCAGGTATTGTTATTCATAATGAAAATGATAGGGAGTATAATTCCAGTTTAATTAAGCCAAATGAACAAGTTATTGATATTACGTTGATTCAAGCTCTTGTTCAGGAGAAAATCGAAATATGCAAGTCATTAGTTTTGGACATGCGTTTTGATAAACTTAGGGAAGAATTAGATAAAATTTTTGCATATAAACTTACAGGAGTTGTGGGTTATGAAACACTCTTGTTCTATAAGCTAATTATGGAATTACATGATAATAAGGAGAGTGAATTCTTAGTTGATGGTCTTACGGAGCAAGATAAGGGTGAGTTGTCATGGATGAAAGAGTATTATAAAAATCCGGTACCGGTTGGTACATATACATTTGCTAGTCATCGCATAGAGAGTCAGACGCTTGTTCTGGATAAAATGTTTTCATCACAGTTATGGAATGCGGTAATTGTATTATGTAAAGAAATCGTGGATGATGCATCTTCGGAAATATTAGATACAGTTAAACAGTATTATGGTTTAGCTTTGTTTAATTTACAAAAATACAATCAGGCTTCAGAAATTTTGAAAGGGCTCTATCAGAAAAGTCGCAAAGAAAGCCATCATTTGTATTCGATTCTTGCAGAGATAAAGAGCATTAACGATGCGTGGAGAGAAGGTCATTATGAGCAGAGAGAGAGATTGATAGAACTAATTAAACAGCTTGATTTGTTAAAAGACAATACACAATACAGGGGTAATAAAAGTCTTGTTGCAATGATATATCTTGAAAGTGCATATAACCTTGGAATGAATGAAAAAGAGTATCTTGAAGCTGCTATTGAGAAATATCAGGAATTTCCAAACGATGTTAAGAACGAGAAAGTAGTGAAATATTTATATGCACTCTGTTTAGAGATGAATGGTAATATTGAAACTGCTGAGGGCATATATGCAGGATTGGACTGGAAAAATAATGTAAATATTGCTTGCAGATATTTGATATGTAAATTGTTATGTAATGACTATGCGGGAGTGGTAAGAGCATATAAAGAAGTCACTCCATCTGCAATGCATACGAAACTTAATGGTCTATATTTGAGAGCTTTGTATTATGAAGATAAAGATGCTTATAAGAAAAAACTAAAAGAAGCTTTGTCTGAGGAGAAAGATAATCTTGAGGGGATTATTGATATTGCTTTAGGTGTACATGAAAAACAATATTTAGAAGATGATGTTATTCCTCTTATAAAGAGGCATGTAAATACTGAAATGGATAAACTTGTGTTTCGGCAGAAAGAAGAATTGATTTCGATTCTGTCGCATGCTGGCGAATTGGCTCTTATAGTAACTTTATTAAAAAGTATCCATGATATAGTAGAGGTAAAGTATTATATTGTCAGAGAAATATATGAAGCTGTGTTTGCTGCTACTAATAGGGAGCTTATTGGGTATGAAAAGTCTTTAAATAAATCTGAAAAATTGAAATCTGCTGAATTGATTGCGGATATTTTTTTGGAAGCCAATGTATCACGAAAAGAGTTTTTGCAGATAAAATATATTTGTGCAGAAGCCAAAGGGAAAAGATTTAGTATGCTGAAATATGCGAAAGAACTTTTTGAAATCACAAATGAAGAAATTTTGGCAAGAGATATTATTGCTATGCTTTTGGAAAGAAATGAGACGGATTTTAACGCATATACCTCATATCTTGCTGTACTATGTAATTCCGTTGAGCCGGAATATTGTATGGCGGTTGCGTTTGCTATGTTGCGCTTGGGTAAAATGGAAGAGGCTGATTTCTATGCATATAAAGCTTTATATTATTTAAATGGTATTGATAATTATGAAATATACAAAAATTATTTTGGTTACTACAATCAGAACCTTAATCGATATCACGATAGAAACGAATTGACAAGAGTAAAAAATAATTGTGTGGTTACACTAGAAGAGGGTAATCCTAGAAACGGAGAGAAAGCGAAAGTTATTACACTTTGCCTCGACTCGGAGAGTGAATTTTCTGATTCAAGTAATAGAAGTTTAATGCTTCGACATATTCCGTCGGGATGCTCTTTGTATCTGAAATTACAAGGTAGTAGCCTGAATCAGATGTTGAAAATTGAAAATGTTAACTATCGGCTCATTAATATTCAATCTAGAGTAGATTATACGGCAGGTTTTATCTTTGGAAAGATTAGTGAGCATCCAGAGAAATTTGGTGGAGCTGTGCTTGTGTTGTCATCGGAAAAACCAGAGGAGCTAATAAAAAAAATCAAGTCGGTGACGGATAAAACGGAGCAAACGGAAGCTATGCTTGACTTATATCACTTTAAAAAAAATAAAATGGGTTTACCTATAGATTCTTTTACAAATGGTGATTATGATCGATATATAGATGCGTTATCAATGCTTCTTTATACAAAGGATCAGGCGTTTTATACGGGACTTTGGACATATGAGGATGAAAGAAATCAAAGATATGTTCCAGCATTATCTACATTGGTATTATTAAGTTTTATGAATATACTGAATGTGCTTGAGGAGATTAGAAATAAATTGATTCTTCCTGCATCATATATGAATTTTTTTGCTGAGAGATATAGAAAGGCGAAAGAGACAAGCTTTATGGCATCAGGGAAACTGACGAATGTAAATGATCAGTTAACCTTAATCCAAGATGACGTATCTCAAGCTGAAATATGGGAGAGGATTATAGATTTTTGTGCTGAATGTGAGATAGTAAATATATCAGATGATGATCGTATAGAATTTTCTATAGATGATATCAATGGGGAACAATTTATTGCTGCACTCCGTTTGAATTTAATTCATTTGGATTCTTTTTTGCTTGCTAAGAAGGAACAAGCAACTTTATTATGCGATGATTTATTTTTTAGAAGAATAGCTACATATGGGAAAATCAGAAATATAAACTTTGTTTCGTTATTACGACATAATGTGAACGATGATTTTGTTGTTCCCATTATAATGGAATTATCGAAAACTAACTATATATATATTCCACTTATGGCTAGGACAGACGAAGAGATAGTTCAGTTGAAGAAAAATATACTGGATGGTAAGATGAAGAAAAAATTTTATGGTAATTTGCTAGCTGCGTATAGTGCGGTTAGAAAAAATTTTATGCGTGAAATGTCAGAGAAAGATGGAGAAAGTTGAAATGTCTTTTAGTCCGTAGCTTTCAGAAAGTTATGCCAAAAGAGGGATTCCGATTAACGGATCCCTCTTTTTTGTAGATAAATAAGGCGGAGTTTAGCCCAATAGATTTTCATAGTTTTAAAAAAACCATCATGCCGAATTCGATATAATAATGCGCCTAAATGTCCACCCAAATGTTCACCTAAAACACGCTTGAATTTCCGGGTATACAACATAGCCGCTTTAGTCTCGGAGTCAATCCATGCTCCATTGAATAAATGATTACTGTACGTTTTATCGGAAAACAGTTCACCTTCTTTTCGATAGGGATGGAACGGACCAAAACAAGTCATCGGGTAAATGTGGATATCCGGAAGAGATTGCTCTTGATCGATATATTGCAGTCCTCTTGCCCGGCAGAGTTTTGTGAGAAGGACTGGGTTTGGCGTTGTGTCGAAAGAGCCGTTAGGGAGTATGAAATGTCGATGATGGTAATTTTCTAACATTTCCTGAATTAGCGGATTGCTAGGTTGAGAACCGATCACACAGGTTCCGACGGAGACATTGGTTTCAAATCCGGCAAATGCGGAATTGTTTAAGAGTGAATCAAAAGAGCGCATAACCATGACGTCTGTATCAAGATAGATTCCACCATAACGGTTGAGCACATCAAGTCGTACATAATCAGAGACAAAGGCATATTTTTGAGCGGCATAGGCTTCTTTGACATAATCACAAGCGTTCAGATTAGCGTTGGAAGCGTTCCACTCCATGATAGTGTAATCGGGAAGTGTTTTTTTCCAGCTGGAGATACACTCTTGAACAAGTTCAGGATACGGTGTACCTGGATCGGCGCTGAACCAGCAAAAATGGATAATTTTTGGGATGGAAGTTTGATTCATATATGCTACCTCACAGTGGGGAAAATAATTAGTTTTGATTATAGTATCACAGGAAGAAAAATCCTGCAATCTGCTTCGTTGTTTGGTTGCCTTTTGTAAGGCAAGGATTTATAATTAAGTGTATTTAACGCGAAAAAATACACTTGGAGGTATAAAATGGAAAAAAAGTGGTGGAGTAAAGCAATGGATTGGCTGGCAGTGCTAATATTCATTGTGATTATGCTGACATGTTGGATAAATAAGTCAATGCAGGATGTCTTTTTGTGGTATGCGAATCTAATCTTTTTTGTTTCGTTAGCATTGCTGTTTTTTAGTCAGGTTAACTGGTGGGAAAGACTACAAAATAGGGATTATGAATTGTATTTAGTAGTAATCGGATGTATATTGGCGGTGGTGAACCTGGTGCTGGCTCACTCGCATATGGGAGCTATTTTCACAATTGCAGATTTCCTTTTGATGCTGTACTTGGCAGACAAGGTAAAATTTTCAAGAAATATGGTGTTAAGTCTGACGGTTATTTGTGCGGCGGTTGTGTTGTATTGGGTATTTTACAAACGTGCATCATATGGAAACGTGGATTTTAATTCCAATGGGGCATCTAGAATTGTCTATACGGCTGCAGTTTTCTGGTTGTATGGAATGCGATGGCTTTTAGGAGATCATGACAAAATAGGAGAACGTAGCTGGAGTGGGCTGTTCGTTTTGGCAATGGCGGTTATCCTTTGGCAGGCGGTTCGCTTGGATGCAAGAGGAACTGTGCTTGGGGTGATAGCAGCAGTTGGAATGTATTTTTGTTTTCCAAAGAAGCGCTGGAGTGTATATCTGATATTGGCGTGTTCGTTATTATTTCCGCTGGGATATTTGCTTATATCAAAGCTGGGGGTTATGACGGCTGTTAGATTTGCTGGAAAGAAGGTAATGAGTGGACGTGATGTGATCTGGTCTGCCTTTGGCGAATTGTATATTCAACATCCAATTATCGGAGTTGGTTCAGATTTTGAACGTTTAGTTCCGCAGCTCCATTACAAGGAAGTACATCATGCATTGTTGGATCTCTTGTTTGTACATGGTGGTTCAATGTTTTTATTTGCACTTTATTTCTTTGTAAAACGTTTGAGAGGTTTATTTGAAACAGGCGATGATGTGAAATGGTGGACCCGTTCAGCGATGGCGATTAGTATTCTCTATGGCATGATTATAATGGGAACATTTGAAAATTACTATATTGTTGCGCCATGCAGCACGGTCTTCTTTTTAATTTTAGTATTGGAACATCAAAAAAGAACAGAAAAGGAGAATGGCGTTGAAGAGAGATGACAGCCTCTTATTGACGGTGTTTACGCCAACCTATAATCGAGAATTTTTATTAAAGCGGGCGTATGCTTCTTTATGTGCCCAGGTAAATAAGAAATTTGTCTGGCTGATTGTGGATGATGGTTCGACAGACGGAACGCGGCAGCAGATTGAACGATGGAAGCTGGAAGCAGATTTTGAAATTTGCTATGTCTATCAGGAAAATGGTGGAAAAATGCGGGCACATAATAAAGGGGTTATGCAGACGAATACGGAATTGTTTGTGTGTCTGGATTCGGATGATAGTTTGACTCCGAATGCAGTGAAGACTATATATGAGCAATGGGAGGAAATACCAGAAGAAGTGCAGAGGCAATATGCGGGGCTGATCGCTTACAAAGGTCGGGATGAGGAATATACGTTGAATGGAGAATTGTTCCCAGAGGTGGAAGCGGATTCTCTGACTGGTCTGGAGCAGAAAGGATTTCAAGGAGAGTATGTTTTGGTATTTCGCACGGCTGTACTTCGAGAATTTTTGTTTCCAGAGTTTGAGGGTGAAACATTTGTGCCGGAGGCGGTTGTATATGATCGGATTGATCAGAAGTATTGCTATAAGGTAGTGCCGCAAATTCTTATGATTTGTGAATATCAGCAGGATGGATTGACCAGGCAGATTCAAAAACTGAGGCGGGAGAACCCGCAAGGGTGGCTGCTTTACTATCAGCAGCGGATTTCGCAGACTAAAAAGTCGTTATTACGTTATAAATATCAGGTACATGCGGTTTGTTTTGCCTGTAAGCTTAAGAAGTCTGTGAAAGAGGCGGTGCCGGGGACTCGTCTAGAGCGCTTGGCAGCGGTACCTGCAGCTGGGCTGTTGCTTTGTATGGGACGTTTGTGAAAATCAGGAGTATAGAGAATCAATGAATGATAAAATGAAACATTTAGGGAACTGGGGGAGTGCAGTCTTATGGGCATGGCTGCTTTTGGCATGTTGGTCATGCCTCTCATTTCCAGATTTTTTTATTTCAAATACGGCATTGTCGGTATTTCTTATTTTAGTAATTCAGATATTGCTTTTTTCGGATATCAAGAAAATGATATTGTTAAGAGATAAGGAATGGAATTATGTATGTATTATTTTAATGGTTACGATCATTTGTCTGTTTTTGGCAGATTCGAAGCCAGGGGCATTTTTTACAATATGTAATCTTGTGCTGCTGTTATATATGAGTGATCGCTGGGAATGGGAATTTGGTCCACAGTGTATTATGATGTGTGCCTGTGTACTGGCGTACCTACAATGGCTTTTTTGGCCTTTTCTGACAACAGAACAGCGAAATCCAAACATGGCGGGCACCGTGATTGCCTTTTTGACTTTTGTGCTGCTGACATTTCTGGAACGTTGGGTGCAGAATGAAATGGCGCGGAATGTTCTGGAAATCGCATTGCTTATAGTGTCGGCAGGACAGTTGCTTTTATACCATGGAAGAGGAATGGCATTGGCATTGCTATTTTTTACAGTGATGAAATATTTTGTTCCATCAGCATGGTGGGAGAAAGAAAAATTGTATAAATTAGCATTTGGAATTTTGACGGTGGGGTCAGTGATTTTTACAATTTTATATGTTGCTGCATGGAAAGTAATAGACCCAGATAGAGTGATTCGAATTTTTGGAAAGCGTTTATTTTCGGGGCGTGAATCGATTTGGCTGGAATTTTTGGAGCGCTTCATAAAACATCCTTTATGGGGGACGGGCACTAATTTTACAATTAAGAGTTGGGTTGATTTTAATGTACACAATGCGATGCTGGATATTTTTGTGATTCATGGTGTAATCGTTTTTGCATTAGTTGTAGCATATATCTGGTGGAAAATGGAAAAATTGTACCGCATACATCCTAGAAATCATTTGTTTATTACTGCGATAGCCGGTGTGATGGCGGTCTTCTGGGAAAGCGTAACTGATATGGATCTGCTCTGGACCCCAGAGTTTATGATATGGTCTTTGATATTAGTTGTTTTGGCATCCGATCCGGATAAGATACAGGAGAAAAAGGAATGACTTCAGAAACAAAACGACGTCTTTATACATTGCTGGTCACAGCTGTTAATGTGATTGTACAGGTACTATTGGTCGGCTATGTATGGTGGCGCTACTACAATTCGATGATTCGAATCGCATTCTGGGTAAAGGGGCACATCTACATTATGTCCCTCTATGCCATTGTGCTTCTTCTTTTCATGCACATCTACGGCGCGACCCGCGTCGGATATTTTAAACGCTGGGATGCGATGTTATCGCATCTGTTTGCGACGATCTGTGCGAATGTGTTCTTTTATGCGGAGATCGCACTTCTGGCGTACAAGTTTCCGACGGTGAAACCGCTTCTGGCAGCGACGGTGCTGGCGTTTGTGTTTGAGCTTGTCTGGCTGAAACTTGTGCTGCACTGGTACCGGCTTTTGTTCCCGCCACACAAGGTTCTTCTGGTGTATGGACGGGAGAAGGAGCAGGAGGCGCGGGAGAAGCTGGCGGAGCGCCGGGATAAGTTTCAGGTGGTGAAGGCGGTTTCGGCGGATGAGATTGAGACGGTCGCTTTGGAGGATCAGGTAGATATATATGATGCAGTGATGCTCTGGGATATCCCGAATGCCGCACGAAACCGGATTTTGAAGAAGTGTTATGGAAAGCGTATCCGCATTTATACAATGCCGAGTTTGTCTGACCTGATTTTATCGGGTGCGGAGATGATGCACTTTTTTGATACGCCGCTGTTTTTGATCCGGGGCGAGGCGCTTTCGATCGATCAGAGGATCGTGAAGCGGGCGATGGATATCGTGATGGCGGTACTGCTGCTTCTGGTTTTATGGCCGTTTATGCTTCTGACGGCGCTTGCAATCTATCTATATGACCGGGGACCGGTTCTGTATAAGCAGACCCGGTGTTCCCTGTATGGAAAGGAATTTTCGATTTACAAGTTCCGCAGCATGATCACGGATGCAGAGAAGGATGGTGTGGCGCGCCTGGCGGGCAAGTTGGATGACCGTATCACTCCGGTTGGCAAGTGGATCCGGAAGACGCGTCTGGATGAGCTGCCGCAGCTTTTCAATGTGCTGAAGGGCGATATGTCGTTTGTAGGTCCCAGACCGGAGAGACCGGAGCTGGTGCGTGAGTATGAGAAGGACCTCCCGGAATTTGATTACCGGATGCACGTGAAAGCGGGATTGACCGGATATGCACAGATCTACGGCAAGTACAATACAGTTCCGTATGACAAGCTGAAGCTGGATTTGTACTATGTGGAACATTATTCGCTGTGGCAGGATATTCAGCTGCTTATATTGACGACGAAGATTGTATTTTCACCAGACAGCACGGAGGGTGTGAAGTAGGATGGTTAGTATCGTGATGCCTGCGTATAATGCGGCCAAGTATTTGAATGAGTCGGTGGAATCGGTTGTACATCAGACATATGGGGACTGGGAGCTTTTGATTCTGGATGATGCTTCTGAGGATGGAACGGCGCAGATGGCGACGGAATGGATGCAGCGAGACGCCCGGATCCGGTATGTGAAAAATGAGGAGAATCTGGGCGTGGCGGCGACGCGCAACCGGGGAGTTGCACTGGCGAAGGGCGAATGGATTGCTTTTCTGGATAGCGATGATGCCTGGGAGCCGGAGAAGCTGAATCGGCAGCTGGAGACGGCTAAGCGGCAGCAGAGTTCGTTTTTATTTACCGGTTCTGCGTTTATGGATGAGATGGGAAAGCGGCTTGATTATATTCTCACGGTCCCAGAGCGGATCGGCTTTGGGGAGCTGGCGAAGCAGAATGTAGTTTCCTGCTCTTCGGTATTGATTCGAAAAGAGCTGATAGCGGTGTATCCGATGCAGGGGCGCCGGATTCATGAGGATTTTGTCGTGTGGCTGCGTATCCTTAAGGAGCGGAAGATGGAAGCGGTCGGCGTAAATGAGCCGCTTTTGATTTACCGGCTGAGCGCGGCTTCGAAATCGGGGAATAAATGGAAAGCGGCAGGGATGAACTGGCGTGTGTACCGGGAGATTCAGCTGCCGTTTTTGCTTTGCTGCTATTATCAGTGGTGCTATGCGGTAAGGGGGCTTAAGAAGTATGCGGGGATCCGAAAGAGCCGGAGAATTTCTGGGCATGAGCAGGTGTGACAGGAGAGGCTGAATGAATGAGATAAAAAAATTGATTAAGAGTACCGGAATCTATTTTCTCGGGACGATCGGGACGAAGCTGGTATCATTTTTGCTGCTTCCTCTTTATACGGCTTATATTGCGCCGGAGGCATACGGGCGTTATGATTTGAACATCAATTATGCGACGCTGTTTGCCTCCTTCTTTTTTCTGGACATCTGGACGGGTATCATGAAGTTTTTCTTTGAGCAGGAGTCAGACCGGGAGAAACAGAACGTGGTTTGCAGTGGAACGGTGATTTTCCTTGGTTCTTCGGTGCTGTATCTGGCGGCGATGATTCTGTTTGGAATCTGGAACGGGATGGAATATCTGCCGGGCGTGATTGCGTATGGTTTTTTTATGGTGCTGCAGAGTCTGTATGGATATCTGGCGAGGGCGTACGGGCATAATGCTTTGTTTGCAACCTCGGGAATCGTGGCGACGCTGGTGAATGCGCTTTTGAATGTGTTCCTGATTGTGGTGGTTCGGATGGATTACCGGGCGCTTTATATTTCGTATGCAGGTGGAATTCTGGTTCAGTGTGTGATGCTGGAACGCAGGGTAACGCTTTTGCGGGCGTTTCGGGGACATTGCATGACGAAGGAGATGATCCGCCAGCTGTTTCGTTTTTCTTTACCGCTCTGTGTGAATTCGCTCTGCTACTGGCTTTTGACGGGATATAACCGGATTATCCTGACGAACCGGCTGGGGGAGACGGCGAACGGGTATTATGCGATCGCGGCAAAGTTTGGCGGGACGCTTCTGATTGTCTCGTCCTGCTTTTCGATGGCGTGGCAGGAGCTGGCGTATGGAAAGTACAGTCGGGATCAGGACACGGGCCGTTTTTATGAGGCGGCGACGGAGAATTGCATTCAGGCGCTTCTTTATGGCTTTTGCGGGCTGATTCCGGCAATCTCGGTGGTGTTTCCATTTCTGGTGGACGCAAGTTATGAGGGGGCGCGGAATCTGGTGCCTTTAAGCATGGCGGCGACGCTGGCGGGGATTCTTTACACGTTTCTGGGAAATATCATCAGCACGTACAAGCGCAATGATTTGATGTTTGTATCGACGCTGGCGGCCTGCGTGGGGAATATCGTCAGTATGCAGGTTTTTGTCGGCGTCCTAGGGATTCAGGCGGCGAATCTGTCTCTGCTTTTAGGGTATCTGGTCAGCGACTGGATGCGGATGCGGACGATCCGGCGTGAGGTAGTCTATCATCCGGGATGGAGGTACTGCTTTTTTCTGCTTCCGCTGGCAGTTATTTCGGTTATGATATATTTGGCATGCGGCTTGTGGATGAATCTTTTGATGTTAGCGGTGGCTGGCATATGTGCATTACATTTTGTCCTGAAGTTTGTTTCGATTCACAGATAGAAATGTTTTATGATAGCTATCTTAGATGATGGAAGAAAGCGATAGAATTTTAAGCTTTATAAGACTGGAATGCGGGAAAGAGGCTGAATGCTGGTTGTTTCGGCGGGTGACTTATGATAAAATAAAGAGGATTGTGACTGCGGAGAGATAAAGCGGCTGCGATCGATAACGGACGTGGTAGTTTGACCGCGTGAGAAAGAGATAAAACGATAAATATTCAACGGGGAGACAGAACATGGAATCAAATAATGGATATGGTCAGGAGCTTGATTTAAAAGACCTGATGTTTGCGATTCTTCGGAAATGGAGAACGGTGTTGCTGGTGGCAATCGTGCTGGCGGTTGTACTGGGCGGTGGAAAGGCACTTCAGGCACTCCGGGCCTCGCAGGATGTCGAGACACAGACAGAGGCGAAGGATGAGTATGAGCGGGAGCTTGATTCGTACACGACGGCGAAGGAGAGCGGTGAGCGTGAGATTGAAAATATCAATGATGATATCGAAGCGCAGCAGACGTATATGGATGAATCGGTTCTGATGAAGATGAGTCCGTATGATGTCTGTGAGGCGAGCGCGGATCTGTTTATCAAGACGGATTATCAGGTTATGCCGGGGATGGTATATCAGAATGCGGATTATACAGACAGTATTTTACAGGCCTATCAGTCGGCTGTGACGAGTGTAGCGCTGCAGGAAAATGTGGCCAAGACGGTGTCTCTGGAACCGCAGTATCTGAAAGAACTGATTTCGGTGAAACGCGGCAGCTTTACATCTGGTACGGCTGCGGATGGTACAGCTGGATATGCACGGTATACGAATCTGCTTACCATTAAAGTCCGCTATAGTGACAAGGAGAAAGCCCAGGAAATCCTGGATGGTATTTTATCGAATGTGACTGGTTTACAGGAACAGATTGCAGCAACGATTGGACCGCACACGGTCAGCATAGTGAATCAGGCAGTGGGGTCTACGGTTGATATGGATCTGGTAAAACAGCAGAAAGATGCCAGAGATCAGCTTACCGATCTTCAGCAGTCTCTCTCAGATAAGGAAGCTGCTTTGAAGGAACTGAAAGAACCGTCTGCACCATCATTAGGTAAAAGCGCTGCGGTAAAAGCAGGTGTGAAGTATGCGGTGTTAGGCGGTGTGCTGGGTGTTTTTGTGGTGGCATTCTGCATCAGCGCAGTGTTTGTGATGAGCGATAAAGTATATGCGGCGAAAGATATTCGCAGACGCTATGACCTGGATCTTTTAGGTACAGTAGCAGCTTCGGATAAGAAGCTGGGGGCACTGGATGCTTGGCTGGCGCGTCTGGAAGGACGCAGGGTGGACAAAGATGCAGCTAAAAATGGTGCACTTCTGGCAGCAAATGTGGAAAACTATGCAGGAGAACACAAGAAGCTGTTGATAACAGGCCTGGTATCGGAAGAACGGCTGAAGGATATGGTTAAGATACTTCAGAAGACGCTGGAAGGCTATGAGCTGACCGCAGGCGCGAATATGCTTGAGGACGCAGAGACGCTTAAGAAACTGCCGGAGTGTGAAGGCGTGGTTCTGGTTGAGCAGACAGGTGTGTCGTCTTATGTGGATATGACGCAGGAGATTGAGAAGATTAAGAGCATGGGTAAGGCAATAGTGGGCTGCATTGTGGTTGAAGGTTAAGAGAGTGGAATAGAGGTTTTGTGATGGGATCCCCTGGCGGTTTGGCTGGGGGATTTCTTCACAAAACCTTTCCAGAAAAAGAAAGGAAGCCGGTTAACTGTTGCATTTATTGAAGAAGAAAAGGACTTCCTCATGCCATTACCTGCTTCCCCGTATGAAACGGCTGAATATTCGTAAAGGGTGAAAGATTATATATTACGATGGCAGCTGTGATGGCAGCTATAATATTAGGTTGGGAGTGGCTGTGTAATAAAAAGGTGGATAGTATGATTGAATTTTCTACCTTTTCGGCGGTT
This sequence comes from Clostridium fessum, assembly GCF_027698965.1. Taxonomy (NCBI): domain Bacteria; kingdom Bacillati; phylum Bacillota; class Clostridia; order Eubacteriales; family Clostridiaceae; genus Clostridium; species Clostridium fessum. Next base: position 417,911 of record NZ_JAQEQF010000001.1, on the reverse strand, counting down.
ATTATTGAGAGTATTTTAGTCTTTGTTGTTAGCCGGCTGCCCAGTAATGTTCTATGCAAAAACATCTATGTCTCAAGGTGAAATAGAAGCAGCATTTTATGAAAGAAATAATCAGATTAAAAAAGCACCCGGGCAGTACGGCTCAGATGCGGATAAAAAAGAGATGGAAACAGACGGAGATAAATTAGTCTGGATTTCTGTAAGTGAACTTCCGGATTGGGATGTATATTCGGATGTAATCCGATGCAGAAAAAATGGAAAAGAGGAGTATTTAAAAATGGTTCCATCGGCATCCGCCTGCGTTGAGATGCTGAAAGAATATATGAATTTGTAAAAGGTATTTTTGCTGATTACTATAAAATTGGAACTTATGAGGGAAATCGGGAAGAAAGAACCATCGGAGGTATCCTATGCAGAGTACATTAATTCGTTTTACGGACAGCAAGTTTGCTGATTCTTATAGGACAGGAGATTTGTATCTGTCATCCATATCAAGTTTTTGGGATCTTACGAAGGATAGACTGCCATATGCTCCAGAGCTTGTTAAGCTGCCGGAGGCGGAGATACGAAAAAGATTAAAGGAGAAAGGTGCAGCGGAAGGAAGACAGGATTTTTCGGAAGGTGTTATGGCACAGATACCCAGAGATAAAATTTCTCAAGTATTTGGCGATATGAGAGATCATGTTATACATGATGTGCGTTTCAGATTATCGGCATATAAATATTGCAATATCCTTTGTTTTTTTAGGATTGATGCGGAGGATAGTTTAACCGGTTTGCTGGATGAGGAGAATGTAAGCTATCTTGCGAAAAACATGGGAATTATGATTACACCGGAAGAATTGACGTCTGATGCAGAGCTGGGGCGGGAGCTGGCTGATAGGGTGAGCTTTAAAAATGCTGCGTTGTCACCGCATCTGACGCATACAGTGCAGCTTCCATCCGTTTCTATGAATGACTTTGGTGATACGGTTATAGTGATTAAGAATGAGGTGGAGTTTCGAAGAAGAATCATAGCTGCTGTGAAGCAGTTGGGCGATCATTGTATCATGGGAGATATTCGTTATCATGAGTTGGAGGATAGAGTGGATCCATCCACATTAAGTAAGCATTGTGTTTCATTGGTATCATCCGGATGCGATGATAATAAAGAATTAAGTAAAAATTGGCTTTCGGAGAATGGAACATTCGATGTTTCTATGCTTGATGGAATAGAGGATATTTATTGGAGAGGCTGTCTTGATAAATATGATCGATTTGCAAAGCAAAAGGAATGGAGAGTCTGCTGGCTGCCTTCAGAATTGAATTATGAAGCGAAAATACTTCATGTGGGGTCATTGGAGGATATCATAGACATAGTACCGACAAAAGATATTAGAAGGTATTTACTTAAAAAGTATTCCGGATATGTTCCGGGAATAATAACAAATAATAGAAGAACCATAGCTGGGACGGAAAGCTACGGGGCATTTAAAACGCGTATGAGGGATATAGATGGTACAGGAGAATTTGTGATGGAAATTGGATAGAAAGAACACCGGGACAATCTTGAAGGTTTTCTGAGAAAGAACCGAACGGAGACGATAGAAATGGGCATATTTGATATATAAAAGGTAATTTGATTAAAGATATATTGAAATGAACGGAGGGGCGTATGAAATTAGGTTTTTTATTTGGGGCTGGGGCTGAAGTTGGATATGGATTACCATCGGGAGGTAAATTTGCTCTTGATATTTTTCGGTATGATACAAGTAAAAGTAAACAAGCCTTTAAAAAAATGAGAGATAACGTAAAAACAACAACCAGATATGCAACGAAATGGTTGCCGAATGGATTTAAAGATAAGAATATAAGTTCATTTGGAAAATCAGTTTTTCAAAATATCATAAAAGATACAGTAGAGCATAACAGGAAACAGATTATAGAACGGATTAATGATTTTGATAAAATTGCAGAAAATGAAGCGGAACAATTAAAAAAAGAGGGAATAGATATTAATGCAGTATTAGAAAGTAGTCTTCAAACAGAACTTGACAATGTTCATTTGAGTCAGGATATATCTTTTATAAAAGAATTCAGTGATGGAAATAAACTATTTGATAGTATGTATTTTTCTGCATTGCTATTAATTTATAAGAATAAAGATTTTTCTTCTGAAGTTGAACGGAGGGAGTTAGGGAAAATCTTACTTTCAATTATGCAGCTGCATATAGGAGCATTAAGCGAATCCCTTACAAGAAAAATTAATGATGGTGTGTTCGAAAAGAAAGACGATGAAATTGATATTTTTGATGATATAGGTGAGATTATCCAATTGAATTATGCATCGTCAGGATTGAGCGGTATGGAGTATTTGCTAGAAAAACAAAAGGCGAATACAACGACACAAGCCGGGCAGGTTTTACGATTTGCACAAAATATCATTGAGGCGCTCTATGCGGTAGTGTTGGATTACAAATCATTGATTGATTCAAATTGGCATTATTTGTATAGTCCGGAATCTGACTGGGCTAAGTTTTGTAAGATATGTATTTTCCTATTGAATGTTAGAAATTATATTTCAGAAATTGCTGAAAAAGCAAATCCATGCACGAAAACAGGATATTATCATGTATTAAAGGATGCATTGGATGCAAATATGTTTGAAATATCCATGATAGCGACAACTAATTATAATGAATTCATTAAAGATATTTTAAAGCAGGATATTGCATTTTTAAATGGTTCTACAGAATTGTGGTATGATCCGTATATAAACAGGATTGGTACAAAAGAAGCCCTTACTGATGTGGAAAAGCATATATTAGTTCCTTTAATGTTTACTCAGAGTGGAACAAAGCCTATGACATCAATAGATATGTCTGTCCGGTATGTTGAGACGTATCAAGCATGGAGAGAGTCTGATGCAGTTGTCGTAGTAGGCTTTGGTTTTGGTACAGATGATGAACATATTAATGGAATTATTCGTACCCTTCTTGATATTGATAATAAAACAATTATTATTATAACTCTTGATCAGCCTACAGATGATGCGACACTTTCAAAGGAATACGCACAGAAATTAAAGACTTTGAAAGCCGATCAAATTAAAATTTTGAGAGTTAATGAAGTGGGTCAGGTAATAGGGACGGAGAAAAAATGGACAGAGGTTCTAAAGGGGTAGAATTCAAGATGTGTACCTCCTTTAAAATGAGGATACATCATATATTTTTATCCGCATACTTTTTTCAGATATACCATGCGTAACGCTATAAAACAATGAAATGTGCGGATAACAAAAGTCTGCGTGTGCGGATACTCCATAGATCCGTCTGTCCATAAGATCGAGCCGAAACACCCAGTGTGATTTTTGTACAAAACAGAGAACCCATTATACAGGCGAATGAAACGACCCTTAAAGTGAACCGGGATGGCCGAAAGGCCGGATCATCCAGCTATATGTGGGGCTACATCACCGGAGAATATGATGCCAGTGGGAAAAGATCGAGTATCTTCTAATAGAATTGCTTGAAAGGGTTTCTCAGAAAAAGGACAGCACGTTCTCGCTGGAGGATCTTAGGCCGTGGTCACTGAAGCTACCAATGACCTGCCGCAAGATAAAATAAAACATTGGAGCCGCCTCAAAAAGGCGGCTGGTTTTAGTGGCAGGTGTGTGGTTTATCATTTACCAGGGGGATTTTGCTATGCTAAATTTTTTACTTGACAAGTGTGAATAAAAGTGAGATTATGACAATATAATGACATGTCACTAAAAAGGAGGAATCTATGGCAGGAAGATCAATTCAGGGTAGTGAAGCACTTGCAACAAAGATAAAGAGTAGAAGAAATGAACTTGGCCTGACGATCGAGGAAGCTGCGTTAAAAGCGGGAGTGGGAACGAAAACATGGAGCCGGTATGAAGCGGGAGAATCGATCCGTATGGATAAGTGCAAAGGGATTTGTAAGGCATTAAACTGGCATACATTTCCAGATGAGGAAGTGGATGAACGAATTGAGACGGATGAGTATCGGGAGCATAGGGCGTGGTCGAGCTTTTTGGAAAAGAATTTTGGTTCCAAAGCAGCGATGTGTTTTGCGGCAGGCAGCGATATTTTATGGGATAATATTAACCAGGATATGGAAGAACTGGCGGCTATGCCAAAAGGTTCTCATATTGGACAGCTGGGAGTTTCTTGGTTGAAAGAGGGTCTTCCAGAGCAGTTTTTAGTGCATTATAATTATGAGTTCTTATACCGGATGAAATGTGTTCTGTATGAGATGATTGAGTGGGCGCATGAAGGAAGTGATATGAAAGCGCACACGGTTTTACAGGAGCTAATACTTTATCTTTGTAATGAAGAGGCAGAAACGCTGATAGAAATGTGCGGAGGATTAGATGAGGCGGAAAAAGAGGAGGATCTGGACTCGGAGGATTGGGTGTTTGACCTGCTGGATGATGAGGATATTATAACATTTCTCTATTCGAATCGATATTTGGCAGAGGATAATATATATCATTTTTCTCATTGGGATGAACGGCAGTTTTGGGTGGATTCAGAAGCATAAATTAGAAAGCGGGTGTAGGGATGCTCGAAGAAATGAGCTGGGAAAAAGTATATGAATTATGGAGGCACGGGAGTTATTATTTTCCGGAAAGTTTATCAGAACCATTGAAGGCTGAACCAGTTTTTGTCAAATATGCTCATTCAGGTCGATATATATACGGTTATGACTGGCTTCAGAAAGAGATAGGAGAACAAAGAAAAGAATTGATTGCGAAAGACCCTGCGCAATTTTTAGTTTCGCCATTATCAACGAATAAGGGAACGATTCAGACTGCGCAGATGCTGATAGAAGCCAAGGATGAGGAGGAACGGGCCGCGATATGGATTGTAGCAACAGCAGCAGAATTGATGGATACGGGGTTAGAAATCAGCACGAGTCGTTATTTGTGGAGATTAAGGGATGCGGCGCTGCTATTTCTTAAAGAGCGTTATATATTATGGCATCATGCAATGAAAAAATTAGTTCCAGAGATTATGATTCCATATTCTGTGTTGGGCAGTATACAGTGTGATCGAGAAGAAACAGCTATGGGATTAATTCAGATGAATGTTTTGATGCTGAAAGCTACTTACATGCTGTTGAGATATTCATCAATAAGTGAGGAGAAAATCGAAAGGGAAAAGGTGGCTGAGAGGAAAAGCTTACGGCTAGATGAGTGAAAAAGGAGAAAACCAACATGTACGATTATTTAATAGTAGGCGCCGGCCTCTACGGTGCCGTATTCGCCCATGAGGCAAAGAAAGCGGGCAAGAAGGTGCTGGTGATTGACCGCCGCCCGAATATCGCAGGTAATGTATATACGGAGCCGGTGGAGGGCATCCAGGTCCACAAGTATGGCGCACATATTTTCCACACGAATAATAAGGAAGTGTGGGAGTATGTCAACCAGTTTGCGGAGTTCAACCGCTTTACGAATTCACCGGTGGCGAATTACCACGGCGAGCTGTATTCCCTGCCGTTCAATATGTATACGTTTAACAAGATGTGGGGTGTCGTGACTCCGCAGGAGGCAGCGGCGAAGATCGAGGAACAGCGCAAGGCAGCAGGCATCACGGAGCCGAAGAACCTGGAAGAGCAGGCGATCAGCCTGGTTGGCACGGATATTTATGAGAAGCTGATCAAGGGCTATACACAGAAGCAGTGGGGAAGAGAGTGCAAGGATCTTCCGTCCTTTATCATCAAGCGTCTTCCGGTTCGTCTGACCTTTGACAACAACTATTTCAACGCCCTGTATCAGGGAATCCCGGTTGGCGGCTATACGAAGATGGTTGCCAATATGCTGGACGGCATCGAGGTTCGCCTGGAAGAGGATTATTTTGAGAATAAGGTTGATTGGGATGCGATGGCAAAGAAAGTAGTTTACACCGGCGCGATCGATGCGTATTTTGAGTATTCGTTGGGCGTTCTGGAGTATCGTTCCGTGCGCTTTGATACCGAAGTGCTGGATATCCCGAATTTCCAGGGCAATGCGGCAGTGAACTATACAGATGCGGAGACTCCGTGGACGCGTATTATCGAGCATAAATGGTTTGAGTTTGGTAAGGATGCCGATGGCAATGATCTGCCGAAGACGGTCATCAGCCGTGAGTACAGTTCGGAGTGGAAGTTAGGCGATGAGCCGTACTATCCGGTCAATGATGCGAAGAATGGTGCGCTGTATGAGAAGTACAAAGAGCTGGCCAAGAAGGAAGAGAAGGTAATCTTTGGCGGCCGTCTGGGCGAGTATAAGTATTATGATATGGATGCGGTGATTGCTTCGGCGTTGGAGCTGGTGAAGAAGGAGCTGTAGGAGAATTTTTGATTTTTATCTGGATCGGCGGATGGTTTCGGAATCATGAAATGGATGGGAAGCTATTTGCTGATTCAGATAAAATGGTGAAATGAAAATTGCAAATTTTTAAATTGCTAAAAAATTGTAATTTCGCTTGAATCTTACGGATTATAATGTTATATTATATATAAAGGATGCCACCGATAGACGGTTTGGTTCCCTAGTGATTAAGACAAGAAAATAGCCGCAATCGTGTCAGGATGGGCGGCTATTTTTTTGCGCTTTTTTCTACATCTTTGCCAAGTGAATATCCGGCTTTGAAACAAGTTGCGCCGAAACTCAAAATCGCTAGTACAATTCCAATGATTTCCATATGGCATCCCTCCTCTCAGGTAGATTCCCTTGCAGGTATCTATGTAATCAGAGGGTACGCAGCCCTCTGAAAGAGGACCAAGCCGCCTACCGTGTTATGGTGACATCCATAGATTGATTGTATCACATTTCTTTTAAATTCGAAAGTTTTTTTGCACTGTTTAAATAAAAAAATGCACATATTATTTTTGCGTGGGCATCAATTTCTCCAAATCCTCCATCATTCTCCCCAAATCCCGTTCCACCACTTCATACACCAGCACATCCGGCTTATTTTCGTTCAAAAATTCCGGCTCGAATGCCTGCCAGTGATAGAAATCGGTATGCGCGAAGTATTTCGGCAGTCCTGCCAGTAGGGCAGTGCCGAAGGAGTCGCGGTAGATCGTGATGCGTCGCGGGTCGGGCGCCTGGTCTGCTGAGATGTGGGCGATGTTGCCATCGTCGGTGGCACTGTCGTAGTGGATGGTTACATTGTTTCGGTAACCGGATACATCCGCTTTGGTATCGTCGCACATGGATTCTGGCATGTGGAACAGGTTTGCCAGATCGCCCGGATCGCGTGGCTCATAGGCGACAGTGACGTCCTCGATCGGCGTGGAGGTACCGCCTGCGGCGTCAATGAGCTGCCCGGAGACGAGAAAACCGGCGGCATCGTTCCAGTGGGTATCGGTTTTGAAATACCACTGGTAATCCCGGCGTTTTTTGAGTTCCGGATATGGATCGATGATGGGAACGCTTGTATGCGCATTCAGGTAGTCGATCAGTTCATTGCGTCTTGTTGGTCCGCCGGGGGCTTTGAAATCGTCTGGAAGATATTCGCTGTAGATGCCTTCTTTGTTGGGCGCACACAGGAAGATAAATTCGGTTCCCTGTTTTTCCCAGGCATCGTGAACGGTCTGGAGTTTTTCGGCCAGCATGCGAAGTTCTTCGGCGGAGAAACGGTTGGTGCCGAGGAAGTCTTCAACGGAGCTTCCGAGGGTGTAAAAATACCAGCCATCTTTGCCGGTGATAACATCCTGGGAATCTCCGAACTGGAACAGGGAGAGATTCAGGCGGGCATTCAGGCTTAAGAATCGGTTCCGGAACGCCGCGTGGTCATCGATCCAGTCTTCGACATCGGATGGCCAGGTATCGATGGTCTCCAACGAAAAGGCCGGAAAGGAAGCCAGGCTCCGGTTTTCTCCGGTGCCCTCGTCCGCCTCTGTTTTTAGAAGCGGAAAGAGCAGGTTGGGCGCCAGGATACAGAAGAAAAAGGCGCCGATCATGAGATGGGTTCGTTTCATAAGTGGTAAAACCTCGTTTATAAAATGGTTAAATATCAGGTAATGGAATCATCGGTTGATTTGTGTATCAGCCCATTTGTCACTTCATCGCCCGACTCATTTGTCAGCGTTTCAGTTGCTTCATCGCCCGACTCATTTGTCGGTGTTTCGGTCGCTTCATCGCCCGGCTCATTTGTCAGCGTTTCAGTCGCTTCATCGCTCGGCTCTTTGCCAGCTTCGTTCAGATTCTCTTCATTTTCTTTTTTCATCTCCACCAAATCAAACGCCACCTGCGCCTTAAACAGATCCCCATCGATATACAAACTAAACTGCCCTTTCTGCAGTTCCGTCAGATCTTTGGCGATCGATAGTCCCAGTCCGCTTCCCTCGGTGGTGCGGGCGACGTCGCCGCGCACGAAGCGCTCGGTCAGCTCGTCGGCACGGATGTTGAGCGGGTTGGCGGAGATATTTTTGATGGTGAAAATAGCCTGATCGGCAGTACCGGTTTCTGCATTCCCGGGAACGCGGGTGAGGTCAACGTAGACGCGGCTGCCTTCCATCGCATATTTGCAGACATTGTTGTACAGGTTTTCAAGCACGCGCCACAGGCGGCGACCGTCGGCCCGGATCATCAGCGGTTCCCGCGGGGCATTGATGATAAGCTGCAGATGTCTGGCGTCCAGTTTTTCTTCAAATTCGCCGTTTGTCTGGAATGCCATCTGAACGAGGTCGATGTCGGTAAATTCAAGCTTTACATTGCCGGAGCTGGCTTTCGATGCCTCGACCAGATCTTCTATCAGTGTTTTCAGACGCTGAGATTTTTGATCGAGCACGTCCAGATAGGCATTGATCCGCGCATCCTCGATGTGTTCCCGTTTCATGAGGTTTACATAATTTATAATCGAGGTTAATGGCGTCTTGATGTCGTGTGAGACGTTGGTAATCAGGTTGGTTTTGAGGCGTTCGCTCTTCATTTTCTCCTGAAGGGCGGTCTCAAGACCGGAACTGATGTTGTTGAGTCCCTCTGCCAGCGTAAGTTCCGGACCGTCAAATTCATCGAGATCAAGCTGATAGCTGGTCTCTCCGGCGGAGAGCTGGCGGACGGCATCGCGGATGGATTCCTGTTCGCTTGCCTGCCGGAACAGTATGTAAAAGATCCACAGGTTAAACAGCAGAAATACCAGCACAGTCAGACCTGTCAGCAGGTAAACAACGTATAAATTTGCATACACGCGGTCCCAGAAATACCAGGCAAGGCTGATAAGCGCTGTGTTGATTGCAAGATAGAGAACAAATCCGATGCCGAGGCGGCTGCGGAAGTTCTGCCGTGTTTTGAGGATCAACATTTTCTTCTGAATCCGGCAGATCAGGCTGGAGGTCCACAGGGTACCGGCGCGGTAGCGGCGCAGGAGGCTGAAAAAGAGCAGCAGTCCGCCCAGATACAGGATCAGCGCCAGCAGGCTGTGATCAGAGAAGTACCAATACTGCGATGGAATGACCAGATGCAGGATGCGGACGAGAATCAGGTCGCTCACAACCAGGGCAATGGCGGTCATGGCGGCAAAAAAGACGATGCCGGTTTCGGTGCCGCTCTTGTCGAAGCCGTGCAGCGTCACGTCGAAGCTGCGGTAACTCTGGTAGCCGGACACCCGGAACAGAAACAGGAAGCTTAAAAGCAGTCCAATCGTTGCAAAGATTGTCAGTGCAAATCCGGTCAGATACAGGTGCTGCCGGTGCAGGTATGCGGTATGCGCGCGCGCGTAAAGGTCAGTGACTGGATAATTTGTATCGATTCCGATCAGCAGATAATAGTCGCTGCCGGTGTACGGATTATTGGATGCCAGTGCGGAAATGCTGCTGAGCGGGATCGCTTTCATATTGGTGTCGTAGAAAACGGAATTGCCCGGCAGATACGCGTAGCGCCCGTATTCCTTGACATTTTCCGGTGTCAGGGAATCGGTGTTTGTAAACTGGGTTGTTTCGCTCTGATCCGAATCTGGCTCCGTGTACTGGATTTTAAAATGCAGGTTGGATGGATTGGCGACGAAACGGTTATACACTGTGTAATAACGATGCAGTGTGTCCATGATCTCGACCGCCGCGTCCTCCAATGTGCTGCGCTTTTGGCTGGCAGAACGGTAGCTGTAGATCCGCTGCGGCTCTTGAACCGACCATTCGACGTAGCCTTCGCGGCTCTTGACGCCGTCTGCCGGTTCAGAAACCTTCTGGCAGTTAAAGTCGTCGTCGAGCTGGTACCCCATGGATTCCAGATAGGAAATCAGGGAGGACAGGGAGAAATTTTCGGTCTCGCTTGGTCCAAAGGTCATTTTGAGCATCCGGCGCGAGAGGTCGATCGAGCTGTCGGCACCGAAGACGTCCTGATATTCCATATATAGGAAGATATCGTTCAGATCGTTATTAAATTGTGTGTTAAATTCCGCGGTGTCCTCATAAGGAACCGAGCCAATGCCGGTCAGCCCCAGCCCGAAATTTCCATTGATATACATGAGGCTGATACCGATGAGTCCCAGAATCAGGAAAAACAGATGCGCGAGGCTGGCGATCCATTTCTGGATCTGCATCGGAATATGTGAGAGTTTTGTCATAAATTTTGCAACTCCTAACTTCTGTTAGATGGATGATTCACATTTTTACTGCTTCTCAATTTTATATCCAACACCCCAGACAACCTTCAGATAGCGCGGCTCCCTCGGGTTAATTTCGATCTTTTCGCGGATATGGCGGATATGAACCGCAACTGTATTGTCCGCGCCGATCGCCTCCTCATTCCAGATCGCCTCGTAGATCTGGTCGATGGAGAAGACTTTTCCGGCGTTTTTAACGAGCAGAAGCAGGATGTTGTACTCGATCGGTGTCAGCTTGATGAGTTCGCCGTCCACGGTTACTTCCTTATTTTCATCGTTGATCTGCAGGCCGCCGCATTTGAATACGTGGTTGCCCATCTGATTGTTCATATTTCCCAGCTGCGTGTAGCGGCGGAGCTGAGATTTCACGCGGGCGACCAGTTCCAGTGGGTTAAACGGCTTCGTGATATAATCATCTGCCCCGATATTTAAGCCCAGAATCTTGTCCGCATCCTCAGACTTCGCGGAAAGAATAATGATCGGGATGCTGCTGGTCTCACGCACCTTCAGCGTCGTCCGGATTCCATCTAACCCCGGCATCATAACGTCCAGAATCATCAAATTCACGGTGTGCGTTTTTAAAAGCTCCAGTGCCTCCGCGCCGTCATATGCTTTGATAACCTCAAATCCCTCACCGGTTAAGTATATGTCAATCGCTTCCACGATCTGTTTGTCATCGTCACATACAAGAATACTCTGCATAGCAACTCCTCCTTTTAATAGGGTAATATATAGATAATATAGTATACAAATTTCTGTATAGATACAATAAAGATACCTATGTCTTATAATTATACAACGAAAAAGAAGACCGCGGTATCCTAATTTTTATGTATTTCAAGTGATGCGTATTTCAGGAGAAGAGCCGCCCCCAATCTGTAGGAAACATCACTCGCGCCGGCACTTAGCGAGGTTTTTTCGAGCTTAGTGTCCGCTGCAGCGAGTGCAAGAGCGAGAGCGTTTTCCGGAAGATTGGGGGCGGCTCTTCTCTGTCCGGGTTGCGTCTTCTCACCAGAATCCTGCCGTTCATTTACAAGTTACCCTTGACAAACCCCACATTCTCCGCTACACTCTAAATTAATTTGAATATCAAACCATTTGAAATTAAAACTATCTTTTATAGAAGAAGCGGAGTTAAACGAGAAAATGACAGCTAGAATCATTGGAATCGGCGCGTATGCGCCGGAGCAGGTTGTGACGAATCAGGATTTGACGAAATTTCTTGATACAAATGATGCCTGGATCCGGGAACGGACGGGTATTGGAGCCAGACATATCTCGACGAGCGAGGGAACCTCGGCGTTGGCGACAGAGGCGGCGAAGCGCGCGATCGCGGACGCGGGCATTTCTCCGGAGGAGATTGAGATCGTGATCGTGGCGACGTCTTCCCCGGATCGGGCGTTCCCGAGTGCGGCGGCGGATGTACAGGGAGCCATCGGGGCGAAACACGCGGTGGCGTTTGACATCACGGCGGCATGTTCCGGATTTATTTACGCCTTACATATTGTGCAGGGATTTATTCAGGCGGGCATCTATAAGACGGCGCTGATCATCGGTGCGGAGACACTGAGCAAGGTGTTAGACTGGACGGACCGCAGTTCCTGCATCCTGTTTGGCGATGGAGCGGGCGCGGCGGTTGTCCGGGCGGACGAGACGGGTGTGGTGAAGACGCTGGTCGGCAGCGACGGAACGAAGAACGACGTTCTGTACTGCCAGGCGAGAAGTCTTGAAAACTGCCTGACGGGCGGCAGACCCGAGCTTGGTTTTATGCAGATGGACGGTCAGGAAGTCTTCAAGTTTGCGGTGAAGAAGGTACCGGAGATTGTGAATGCGATTCTGGAGGAGACCGGAACGGACCGCGAGGCGGTACAGCATTATCTGCTGCATCAGGCGAATATCCGGATTCTGGAAGCGGCGTCGCGCCGTCTGAAGGTTCCGATGGACAAGATTCCGGTCAATATCGAGCGCTACGGCAATACGTCGGCGGCTTCGATTCCGATTCTCCTGGATGAAATGCACCGGGACGGACGCTTAAAACGCGGCGATACGCTGGTGATGGCAGGTTTTGGCGCGGGTCTTACCTGGGGCGCGGCATTGATGACCTGGTAGGTGCCTGGAGAAGCAAAAAATATATAGCAAAACTAATGTACATTATTCCATTTTTTGATAAAATATAAGAACAGTGATTGCATTTTTGCGGTCACAAAAAGAAAATTCATTTAAAAAGGAGATTGAAACGATGTTAGAGAAAATGAAAGAAATTATTGCAGAGCAGCTGAGCGTAGACGCAGATTCCATTACCGAGGCTTCCTCTTTCAAGGATGATCTGGGCGCTGATTCCCTGGATCTGTTTGAGCTGGTTATGGCTCTGGAGGACGAGTACTCCGTAGAGATCCCGGCTGAGGATCTGCAGAACCTGGCAACTGTAGGCGATGTTATGAACTACTTAAAAGAAAAAGGTGTAGAGGCATAATGAAAACAAAGATCACAGAAATGTTGGGGATTGAATACCCGATTATTCAGGGCGGCATGGCATGGGTGGCAGAACATCATCTGGCAGCAGCCGTTTCTGAAGCTGGCGGTCTGGGCTTAATTGGCGGCGCCAATGCACCAGGTGAGGTTGTCCGCGAGGAGATCCGCAAGGCGAGAGAGCTGACAAAGAAGCCGTTTGGTGTCAATGTCATGCTGATGAGCCCGTATGCGGATGACGTGGCAAAGGTAGTTGTGGAAGAAGGCATCAAGGTCGTAACGACCGGTGCCGGTATTCCAGGCAAATACATGGGCATGTGGAAGGAAGCCGGCATTAAGGTGATTCCGGTTGTTGCTTCGGTTGCACAGGCACGTCTGATGGAGAAAAGCGGCGCAGATGCAGTCGTTGCAGAAGGCATGGAGTCCGGTGGACACATCGGCGAGGCGACGACGATGACACTCGTTCCGCAGGTAGTCGATGCGGTTTCGATTCCGGTGATTGCAGCCGGAGGTATCGCAGATGGACGCGGCATTGCGGCGGCATTTATGCTGGGCGCAGAGGCAGTCCAGATGGGAACCCGCTTCGTCGTATCGAAGGAATCTATCGTAAGCCAGGCTTACAAGGACAGAGTCATCAAGGCGAAAGACATTGATTCGACCGTAACCGGTATGAGTCACGGACATCCGATCCGCTGTCTTAGAAATAAGATGACGAGAGAGTATCTGAAGCTGGAAAAAGAGGGACGCCCGTTCGAGGAACTGGAGTATTTAACACTTGGAACGCTTCGGAAGGCAGTCATGGAAGGTGACGTGGACAACGGAACCGTGATGGCTGGACAGATTGCAGGTATGGTGAAGAAAGAGCAGACCTGTAAGGAAATGATTGAAGAAATGATGGCCCAGGCGGAGGCGCTTTTGGGCAGAAAGTAGAGAGTGAGTGTAACGCTATGAGCAAAATTGCATTTATTTTTCCGGGTCAGGGCGCACAGACCACTGGCATGGGACAGGATTTTTATCAGGAAACGGAAACGGGACGCGGGATGTTTGAGAAAGCAAGCGAGATCCTTGGGTTTTCAATGACCGATCTTTGCTTTGATCCGGCGCAGACGGACCATCTGAATATCACGGAGTATACGCAGCCGGCGATGGTAACCGCCAGCCTTGCGATGATGCGTGTATTTATGGAACGTACTGGAATCCGCCCGGATGTGGCTGCGGGCCTGAGCCTGGGAGAGTATCCTGCAATGGCGGCTGCAGGCGTTATGTCTGACGAAGATGCCATCCGTACCGTGCGGCAGAGAGGTATCCTGATGCAGGGCGAAGTCCCGGTTGGTCAGGGCGCTATGTCTGCCGTACTGGCGATGGATGCAGAGAAGATCGAAGAGGTGATCGCGCCGATCGAGGGCGTGCAGATTGCCAACTATAACTGCCCGGGACAGATTGTTATCTCTGGTAAGACAGAGGCGGTTGCCGAGGCAGGAGAGAAATTGAAGGAAGCGGGCGCAAAACGCGTTCTTCCGTTAAAGGTAAGCGGACCGTTTCATTCCAAGATGTTAGTGGGAGCTGGCGAGAAGCTTGGAAAGGTACTCGATACCGTTGAGATTCATACACCGGAGATTCCGTATATTGCGAATGTGACGGCAGATTATGTGACCGATGCAGCCGATGTAAAGCCGCTTCTGATGAAGCAGGTTTCTTCCTCCGTCCGCTGGGAGCAGACGATCCGGAAGATGTTGGCAGACGGTGTGGACACATTTATTGAGATCGGACCGGGTAAGACCCTGACTGGTTTCATGCGTAAAATCGACAAAAACGCGAAGGCGTTCAATATAGAGAAACTGGAAGATATCGACAAAGTAAAGGAGGCGCTTGGATGTTAAATGGAAAAGTAGCAGTTGTGACAGGTGCCAGCCGCGGCATTGGCCGTCAGATCGCTATTTCGATGGCGAAAGAGGGCGCTGTGGTGATCGTCAATTATAATGGCTCTGCGGCAAAAGCAGAGGATGTCGTAAAGGAAATTACCGAGGCAGGCGGACAGGCGGAAGCCGTTCAGTGCAATGTTTCGGATTACAGCGCGGCAGAGGCGTTCTTAAAGGACATTATCAGCCGCTATAAGAGAATTGATATTCTGGTAAACAATGCGGGTATCACCCGTGACAATCTTCTGATGAAGATGAGCGAGGAAGAGTTTGATGCTGTTATCGATACGAACTTAAAGGGCGCATTTAACTGCATTAAGCACGTATCCCGCCAGATGTTAAAGCAGAAGGGCGGACGCATCATCAATATTTCCTCCGTTTCCGGCGTGATGGGAAATGCGGGACAGGC
This sequence comes from Clostridium fessum, assembly GCF_027698965.1. Taxonomy (NCBI): domain Bacteria; kingdom Bacillati; phylum Bacillota; class Clostridia; order Eubacteriales; family Clostridiaceae; genus Clostridium; species Clostridium fessum. Next base: position 402,519 of record NZ_JAQEQF010000001.1, on the reverse strand, counting down.
CAATTACTGTGCGTCCAAGGCGGGCGTGATCGGACTGACCAAGTCCGTGGCAAGAGAGATCGGAAGCCGCGGCATCACAGTCAACGCGATTGCACCGGGATTTATTGATACGGAGATGACCGCCGTTCTTCCGGAGGATGTGAAGAAGGCGATGGGCGAGCAGATTCCGTTAAAACGCTTCGGTACGACCGAGGATGTAGCGCAGGCAGCCGTATTTCTGGCTTCTGACCGCGCAGCTTACATCACAGGACAGGTTCTGTGCGTGGACGGCGGAATGGCGATGTAGGGAAAGGGTGCTTTACAGATAGGCACTTTTGGAACCGAAAGTGGCGTACGATAACGTAGTGGCAGCAGATTTTGCCGATTTGGAATGCGAAGCATCGGCAAAATCGTGTCGCAGTTTGCACAACGTGTGAACTGTGACGATAGAAAGGCAGGTTTTTAGATGGGAAATAAGACACGTGTAGTAGTAACCGGTCTGGGAGCGATCACTCCGATTGGAAATGACGTAGCAAGCTTCTGGCAGGGATTAAAGGATAAAAAAGTCGGTATCGCGCCGATTACATATTTTGATACAACCGATTATAAGGCAAAGCTGGCAGGCGAGGTGAAGGATTTTGATCCGAAGAAATACATGGATCCGAAGGCAGCGAGACGTATGGAGCCGTTTTCCCAGTATGCGGTAGCGGCAGCCGGTGAGGCGATCGCACAGGCGGGCCTGGATATGGAAAAAGAGGATCCGTTCCGCGTGGGAACCAGCATCGGTTCCGGTATCGGAAGCTTACAGGCGATGGAACGTGAGCACAAAAAAATGCTGGAAAAAGGACCGAACCGCGTGAACCCGCTGCTCGTTCCGATGATGATCAGCAACATGGCAGTCGGCAATGTGGCAATGCAGTATGGTTTAAAGGGCAAATCCATCAACGTGGTAACTGCCTGTGCGACCGGTACGAACTCTATCGGTGAGGCGTTCCGCTCGATCCAGTACGGCGAGGCAGACGTGATGGTAGCCGGTGGTACCGAGTCTGCGATCACACCGCTCGGTATGGCAGGTTTCGCGGCTCTGACGGCTCTTTCTACCAATGATGACCCGGAGACGGCATCCCGTCCGTTTGATAAGGACCGCGATGGTTTCGTCATGGGCGAGGGCGCTGGTATCGTAGTTCTGGAGTCCTTAGAGCACGCGCAGAAGCGTGGCGCAAAGATTCTGGCAGAGGTAGTCGGCTACGGCGGAAGCAACGATGCATTCCACATCACTTCCCCGGCAGAGGATGGAAGCGGCGCAGCGTATGCGATGGAGATGGCGCTCAAGGATGCAGGTATCGCACCGGAGAAGATTGATTACATCAATGCACATGGAACCAGTACACACCATAACGATCTCTTCGAGACGATGGCAGTGAAAAAAGCGCTGGGCGACCACGCTTACAAGGTAAAAATTAACTCCACTAAGTCGATGATTGGACATCTTTTAGGTGCAGCGGGCGGTGTTGAGTTTATCGCCTGCGTGAAATCCATTGAGGATGGATTTGTACACGCAACCGCAGGTTTAAAAGAGGCAGGCGAGGGCTGCGATCTGGATTACACGATGGGCGAGGGTGTTCCGATGGATATCCACTATGCCCTGACCAACTCCCTGGGATTTGGTGGTGTCAATGCCAGCCTGGTAATCAAGAAATTTGAGGACTAAATATAATTTGAGGACGTTTTTGTGTGGATGATTGAATGATTGGAAGCAGCGCACTGGAGCTGGCGGAAGAGACTTGCAGCATACAAAAATGATGTCTGGGAAAGCGAAAGAGGTAACTGAAATTATGATGGGAATTAAAGAGATCCAGGAGATCATCCCGCACCGTCATCCGTTTCTTTTGATCGACTGTATCGAGGAAGTGACACCGGGCGAGGGCGCGGTTGGATATAAAAATGTAACATACAACGAGCCGTGGTTTGCAGGTCATTTTCCGCAGGAGCCGGTCATGCCGGGCGTCCTGATCGTGGAGGCGCTGGCGCAGGTCGGCGCGGTTGCGATTTTAAGTGAAGAAGGAAATAAGGGCAGGACGGCATATTTCGGGGCAATCAACAACGCAAAATTCAAGAAAAAGGTAGTTCCGGGCGACAAGTTAAAGCTGGAGTGCCATATCATCAAGAGAAAAGGACCGGTCGGCATCGGAAGTGCGACGGCAACCGTCGATGGCAAGCTGGCTGTTTCCGCAGAGCTGACGTTTATGATTGGCTAATAAGTGAGGTTGAATAAGAGATGTTTAAAAATCTGTTTAAGAAATCGTATACTTCGATCAATACAAACGACCACGGTTCTGCCGGCGTAAGCCGTGCGGAGAGCGCGAAAGCAGATAAAAGGGCGGCAGAGGCAGCACAGGAAAAACCGGAGAAGATTCCGAGCCGTCCGACGGCGATGACGCCGGAAAGTCTGCGTTCTTTATGGCGTAAGTGTAATAAATGTGAGAAACCAATTCTGGTGCAGGATGTCAAGGACAACCTGTATGTGTGCCCGCGCTGCGGCGGATATTTCCGGATGCATGCGTACCGCCGGATTGAGATGCTGATCGATGATGGCACATTTGAAGAGTGGGATAAGGAGATGTCTGTGGTCAATCCGCTTGCATTTCCGGGCTATGAGGGCAAGGTTGAGGCAGCCAGAGAGAAAACCGAGTTAAATGAGGCGGTTGTCACTGGTAAAGGAAAGATTCACGGTTATGAGACTGTGATTGCGGTCTGCGACTCCCGTTTCCTGATGAGCAGCATGGGTCACAACATGGGAGAGAAGATTGCCCGTGCGGTAGAGCGTGCGACCGAGGAACGGCTTCCGGTTATCATCTACGCGGCCTCCGGCGGCGCGAGAATGCAGGAGGGCATGATCTCCCTGATGCAGATGGCGAAAACTTCCGCAGCCTTAAAACGTCATTCCGAGGCGGGACTTCTCTACATAAGCTTTATGACGGATCCGACCACCGGCGGCGTAACGGCAAGCTTTGCGTCCCTGGGCGATATCATCCTGGCAGAGCCGGGAGCGCTGATTGGATTTGCGGGTCCGCGTGTCATCGAGCAGACGATCGGCCAGAAGCTCCCGGAGGGCTTCCAGAGAGCCGAGTTCCAGCTGACACACGGTTTTGTGGATCAGATCGTGGAAAGAAAAGATCAGAAGCGTGTTCTGGGACAGATTTTGAAGCTTCACAGCCAGGAGCATGGCTGGGAGAAATGGAACGACGAGGCGGAGAACCACACAGAAGCGGCATCTGCATCCAGGGCAGAAAAAGCAGCTTCTGTGGAGGAAGGCAAGTTAAAGAGCCGGAAAGCACCGTTCTCCGGTATCATGCGCCAGAAGACCTTAAATAAGATCGCAGGCCGAGAGAGAGACGCTTGGGAGGCAGTACGCCAGTCCCGTAGCGCCGGACGTCTGAACGCCAGCGATTATATCCGGATCCTGTTTGACGATTTTACCGAGTTCCACGGCGACCGGTATTATGGCGATGATATGGCGGTCATCGGCGGTGTGGCATCCTTCTATGGAATGCCGGTCACAGTCATTGGACAGGAGAGAGGTAAATCCCCGAAAGACAGCATGAAGCACAACTTCGGCATGCCGTCTCCGGAAGGATACAGAAAGGCGCTCCGTCTGATGAAACAGGCGGCGAAATTTAACCGTCCGATCATCTGTTTTGTCGATACGCCAGGTGCATTCCCGGGTATGGAGGCAGAGGAGAGAGGCCAGGGCGAGGCGATTGCCCGCAACCTCTTTGAGATGTCGGATATGAAGGTGCCGATTCTGGCGATTATCACCGGTCAGGGCGGCAGCGGCGGCGCACTGGCGCTGGCGGTTTCCAACGAGGTATGGATGATGGAGAATGCGACCTACTCGATCCTTTCTCCGGAGGGCTTTGCTTCGATTCTGTGGAAAGATGCCAAGAGAGCCAGCGAGGCGGCGAAGGTCATGAAGATGACGGCAGAGGATCTGTATGAGCTTGGCATGATCGAGCGCATTATCTGCGAGGATGAGCCGGCAACTGATGACAACATCGAGGAGATCGGACGCATCATCGACCGCCATATGCGTGAGTTCTTCCAGTCCTGCGCGGAAAAGACACCGGATGAGATCGCGGAGCAGCGGTATGAACGTTTTAGAAAAATCTAAAAAATAGATATTGAAAGGGGGTTGCCGCGCGGCGGTCCCCTTTGTGAATATAGGAGATCGTATGAGTACAATTTTATCACAGTTAAAACCGCTGAAAATTGGTGATCTGACGGCGAAGCTTCCGATCATCCAGGGCGGTATGGGGGTTGGCATCAGCCTGTCCTCGCTGGCAGGAGCCGTGGCGGGGGCTGGCGGCATCGGCATTATTTCCACTGCCCAGATCGGTTTCCGGGAGCCGGATTTTGCCGAACATCCTCAGGAGGCAAACCTGCGCGCGATCGGTTCAGAGTTACAGAAGGCGCGCGCGATCGCGAAGGGCGGCATCGTGGGCTTTAATATCATGGTGGCAACGAAAAACTATGCGGAGTACGTTAAAACGGCGGTCAAGGCGGGCGCTGACCTGATCATATCGGGCGCAGGACTTCCTGTTTCCCTGCCGGAGTATGTGAAAGGGACGGCGACGAAGATTGCGCCGATCGTTTCCTCCGTTAAGGCGGCGACGGTCATCTGTCGGATGTGGGACCGCAAGTACCAGACCGCACCGGATCTGGTGGTCGTTGAGGGACCTCTGGCGGGCGGACATCTGGGATTTGACCGTGAGAAGCTGACCGAGCTGGAGGTAGACACGCCGCACGCAGCCGAGACATTCCATCAGGCGGAATATGACGAGGAAGTGCGGGGAATTATCGCGCTGGTTAAAAAATACGCGCAGAAATATGGCAAATCGATTCCGGTTGTGACGGCTGGCGGCATCTACGACCATGCGGATGTGATGCACCAGATGGAGCTTGGCGCGGACGGCGTGCAGGTGGCAACCCGTTTTGTGACAACCGAGGAATGCGATGCACCGATGGCATATAAGCAGGCATATCTGGATGCGAAGGAAGAGGACATCGTGATTGTCAAAAGTCCGGTCGGCATGCCGGGACGTGCGATCAAGAATGCGTTCTTAAAAGAACTGGAAAAAGGAAGACAGGCAGTGACACACTGTTACCAGTGTCTGGAACACTGTGATCCGGCGAAGATCCCATACTGCATCACGCAGGCACTCGTCAATGCCGCCCGCGGTGATGAAGATCATGCTCTGATTTTCTGCGGCGGAAACGCGTGGAGAGCAGAGAAGATAGAGACGGTTGAGGGCGTGATGCGGGCGCTGTGCGAAGGGTAGGATAGATTTTGGCAGGGTTCAGGGATGAGCCAAGATGAAATTTGCAAATAGTTCAGTGTAAAATGCAAAAATATAAAGAGAGGGCTTGCAAAATGCAGCCCTCTTTTGTGTATCCAATCATCCCCTAAAACGATTTAAACAAGCATAAATCTCCTGCACGCGCGGCATTGCCAGTCCCATGGCGGCATATGAAGCATCGCTGAACACAGAGAGCCCGTCTGCTTCATAGGCTTTTAAGAGTGTGGCAACCGTTTCCTGTACGGTGCAGCGCTCCAGAAGCCCTTTTTCCAGGCAGTAGCGCACCATCTGGGCAAGTGCGGCGGTCTGCTCGCTGTCGGCAAGCTGTTCGACGAAGCGCAGATCGACCGGCTCTTTGGCAACCTGGAAAGAGTGTTTGTCGTGGACACGGACTTTGATACGCGTGTTCCGGTCGGAATTTCGGTCAGCTTCGCGGCGTCCTCCGCGACCGCGTTCAAAGCGACCTGCATCGGAGGCGCTGCCGCCGCGATTGCCAAACCATCCAGAACGACCGCTGTTTTCGCCCTCTTCCTGAGATTCACCGCCAGCTTCTGCGCGGCTGTCGCCAAAATCCAGCGCCATCGCGCCCACAGCCCGTCCTGTTCCGCCAGCCGCCAGCTTCCGTCCAGCCGTCGGGAGCTTGAACCCAGGCGCCTGGATGGCGGGTTTGGAAGCCCCCTGTTCGCAGGCATTTTTTACCATCTCCGTGATATCAAACGGGCGGTATGCATCCATCTGGATAATAGTGTCTGCGATGAAGAAGTAGGCGCCGGAGCTTCCAGCTACGAGGACGGTGGAGATGCCTGCCTGCTTGTAGAGATCGCGGGCGCGTTCGATGAACGGGGTGATCGGCTCTTTATCGCGGCTGACGATGCGCTGCATCAGGTCGTCCCGCAGCATGAAGTTGGTAGCGGAGGTGTCCTCGTCGATCAGGAAAGCGCGGGTTCCTGCTTCAATGCTTTCGATCACGGCTGCCGCCTGGGAGGTACTGCCGCTGGCATCGGCGGTGGAAAAGCAGGTGGTGTCTTTTTTGTTCGGCAGATCCCGGATAAAGAGGGAAATATCAACGTGGTTGATGCTGCGTCCATCCTCGGCGCGCAGCTTGACTGCGGTTTCATCGGTGATGACATATTCACGTCCATCCCCCGGAATATGGTTGTATACGCCGGATTCCAGCGCTTTTAGCAGTGTGGATTTGCCGTGGTAGCCGCCGCCTACGATCAGGGTGATGCCGCGGTGGATTGCCATGCCGGAGATCGGACCGTGTCCCGGAAGATTCAGAGTGATTCTTAAGGAATCTGGAGAATGGAACGCCACACTGCCCTTCATCGGACGGTCGGAGACGCCGGTTTCACGCGGCAGGATTGAGCCGTCTGCGACGAAGGAGACGAGGTCCAAGCGTTTCAGCTCATTGCGGATAAATTGCTGGTCGTCTGCCAGCGTGATGCGTTTTTTGATTTCGGCGTTGTTCTGGCGGCGGTAGAAAAAGACGTTTTCGACACAGCCTGGAAGAAAATCAAAGAAAATCCGGATCAGTTCACCTGAGTTGATGGTGCGCCCGAATGCCGGGAAACCAACCTCAAAACGGGCTGTAATCTCATTTCTCCCGATCTCGCAGGCGGTCCGGGAGAGGACCTCCTGACCGGGGCGGCTGGTGGCGATCAGACCACTTTTTCCAGAACCTTTTGCCTTGAAAGAAAGACGACCGATTTCACGGGAAAAACAGCGGAGCAGGTAATCTTCAAGCGCTGTTTTTTTCCATGGCGTATCAAAGAGTTCTGCCGGAAATCCGGCTTTCGCGTGGCGGACCTGGACACTGACCTTGGAAGGAGATGCAAACGGGTCACCCTGTACATGGTCGATGGATAAAATATACGTATTAAAATCATAAGCGCCGCGCACATCCTTGTAAGCCGGATAGCTTTTGTGATCGATGGAGGTGAGGAGACGCTTTAAATCTGCGGATTGTTTCATTCTGAATACCTCGTTTTCATAATATTAAATCATATTTCAATGCCTTCACGGTTTTTGGCAGGAGAATCCATATAAAATGACCTTTTTCAAAGAATGTCTGTCATGTGAAGGAGATGATAGTTCTTATTTTAAAGATCCAAATTCTGAAATGCAAGCGGAATGGACGAAAAGAAACGATATAATTGTATCTATTTATGATGGTGTATATTTGGCGTCTTTTTATACTTGTCTGAGTATAAAATGTTCTGAGCGTACCATATGACAGCAGGGAGGTAGATGCATGTTAAATGCACTCTGGGCGTTTATGATGCTTACGGGGCTTGGCTGGGCGGCGGTGCATGGGACGCTGGGGGCGGTGACGGAGGGAATGCTTGCAGCGGCGGGGGATGCAGTCTCGCTGGGAATCACGATGCTGGGGGTGATGGCATTCTGGACGGGAATTTTGGAGATCGGACGGCGGGCGGGGCTGATTGAGCAGTTGTCGGCGGGGATGCGGCCGGTGCTTCATTTCCTCTTTCCACGCATTCCAGCGGGTCATCCGGCGCTTTCTTCGATGGCCGCCAATATGATTGCCAATATGCTGGGGCTTGGCTGGGCGGCGACCCCGGCGGGGCTTACGGCGATGAAGGAGCTGGAAGAATTGGAGGAGGAACGGAGAGCGGCGGGGGATCCGGCGGCGGTCACACAGGGAACGGCGAGCGATGAAATGTGTACGTTTCTGGTCGTAAATATTTCATCGCTGCAGCTCATTCCTATCAATATGATCGCCTACCGGAGCCAGTACGGATCGGCGCATCCGCTGGCAGTGGCCGGTCCGGCGTTCCTGGCGACCTGTGTCAGCACGCTGGCAGGAGTGGCGGTGTGCCGCGTGATGTGCAGGAGAAAGCAATATAAATCAATAAAAAAGGATGGCTGGAAATAGAAAACGCAATTTGGCGTCATGTAGGGGGAAAATTTCACACAAAAAACAAATTTATCCCCTATAATGCCCTTGTTAAAATAAGGGACTCTGGAAACAGATCCGTTATCATAGAACGCGGATTCAAACCATACATATAAAACAAGTATAGACACGGGAGCCGTCAAATGCGCTGCATCAATTACCTCTCTGAATACCTGGTTCCGGTTGTTTTGTTTTATATCGTTGGGTTTGCGGTGCTTCAGAAACGCCCGGTTTTTGATGATTTTATCGAAGGGGCGCTTGCGGGGCTTAAAACGGTGGCTGGAATCCTGCCGACGCTGGTGGGACTGATGGCGGCGGTCGGCGTGCTTCGGACCTCCGGTTTTCTCGATTTCCTCTCCGGGGTGCTGGCGGAACCGGCGGCATTACTGCATATACCGGCACAGGTGGTTCCGCTGCTTCTGGTGCGTCTGGTGTCCAGTTCGGCGGCGACGGGGCTGCTCTTAGATGTTTTTAAAACGTATGGACCCGATTCGCGGCTCGGCATGATGGTGTCGGTTCTTGAGAGCTGCACGGAGACGGTTTTTTATACGATGAGTGTCTACTATCTGACCGTGCGGATCTCAAAGACGCGATGGACGCTTGCGGGGGCGCTGATTGCAACGTTCGCGGGGCTTGTGGCGAGTATCTTATGTAGTGCTATGGTAACTGTTCACGGGTAGGCACTTTTGGAACCGAAAGTGCCGTAAGAAAACGTGGTGGCAGCAGGAATTTGCCGTATTTAAATGCGAAGCCACGGCAAATTCCGTTACTGGGCACGTGTGCGTGAACAGTAACAAGTGCTATGGTATAAGAGAAGATGTAAGAAATTTGCTAGTTGTCTTGCCGCACAGAATATTGTATAATCGGTAGGGTAAATTGCCGTTTTGCGCGCTGAAACCAAGGATGAGAGGGAAAACTGTGGGAAATTATGAGACGCTGAATGAGCTTCTGGTGACGCTGTTCCGCGATGTGATGGACATAGAACAGAAGGTAATCATTACGCCGGAGTTTAAAGACATCACGAATAACGATATGCATGTGATCGAAGCGATCGGGATTGGTGAACCGAAAAATATGTCATCGATTGCCAGAGAACTGTCCGTTACGGTGGGAACGCTCACAATTGCCATGAACAGCCTGGTCAAAAAAGGCTATGTGGAACGAAGCCGGGGACTCGAGGATCGGCGGGTCGTATATATTTCTCTTTCAGAGCGGGGCAGAAAAGCGTATGGGCATCACGCCCGGTTCCACCGGGAGATGATCGAGAGCCTGACAAGCGATCTGTCGGAAGATGAGATGCAGACGTTGGTAAAGGCGCTGATGAAGCTGAATCAGTGGTTTAGGAGTAAGGATGGGTAGCGGTAAAAAGAATGGATGTAGTCTGCACTGGATGGAAACAGGTGTGAAAGACAAAAACGGTTGCGAAAACCGTGAAGCAACTGCTGCGAGGAGAATACAAGGAGGTACATTATGAAGAAATTTATGGTAATGGCAGCTGGTCTTATGATGGCAGCTGCTCTGGGCGCATGTGCGCCGACGGCAAGAAATACAGGAGAAACCAGCGAACATGGAACTGCCCCGGCAGGTGCGGCGCAGCAGGAGACTGTAGACGGCGTGGCTGAGAAAGAAAGCATGGTGGTAACGGATGCAGATCCGACGGTAACTGTTTGCGTATATTCTGTAAAATCTGATAAGAGCGGCTTAAAACAGAATATGGATGGCATTGACGGCGATGAGCTGGATGCACAGGAACTGCTTGATAAGATGGCAGAGGTGGGCGTCATTGAAGAGGGAATCACCGTGGATAAATTTGAGCAGAAGGACGGCGCCCTGACGCTGGATCTCTCCTCCTTAAAGGAGTCCTCTGACAAGCTGGTTGTCATGGCCATTGCCAATACATTTATCCAGAACTACGAGGCAAAGACGCTGGAGTTGAGCGTAGCAGGCGAGAAGATCGGCGACGGTCCGATGAGCTTTGAGAAGAATTACAAGAAAGTAAACTAAAGCATGAAAATGCGAAAAGAGCGGGATCCCTGAAGTCTGCGGATGCATACAGGGAGATACCGCTCTTTTTCTCTTATACGTGTAATTTCTCCGTCATCAGCCATGTTTGAAAATACGGTTTGATGACCCGGAAGGAAGCGCCGTCCATGTTCAGGATGAACTGGTGGAAGCTCTTGGTGTTGAATTTGTTTCCAAGTACCTCCTCGGCTTCCTGGCGCATGGTCAGGATTTCCAGATAGCCGGTATAGTATTTCAGGTAATTGCCCGGATTATCAATGATTGCCAGGTATATCTCGCGCGCGGATTCCGGATCCGTAAATCCGTAGGAATTTTCCAGATAACTGGTGGTTGTGGCGAGATCCCAGCCATCATAGTGGATGCAGATGTCGAGAAGCGCGTACAGCCCGTAGCTGCTGGCTTCGCTGCAGCGCATCAGCGGTTTGACCGCTTCCGGCAGTCCGTTGTCGAAGGAGTAGGCGTACAGTTCGCTGTAGAGTCCCCAGCCTTCGTTGTAGCCGCCGCAGGCAAGAAGCCGCCGTACCGGAACCGGCTCCCGGTCATTGAAATAAGCCGACTGGTAGAGATGCCCCGGATAGCCCTCGTGCGCCAGCATGGTGTAGAGGTTCTGCTCAGTGCTTGCTTTTTCGTTGATGTAAATGGTGTTGGAACCGTCGGAATCGATCGGCGGTACGAGGAAAAACGCCGGGGACAGGGAAGATTCCAGCGCTTCCGGGACGTATTTGATCGCGTAGGAGGTATCTGTAAGCGCCGGGAAATCATCCTGAATCTGCGTCTGTAAATTCTGAAGGATCTCATCCGGATCGGAGAGTGTGATGGCAGAGTCGGTCATCTGCCGGACGAGTTCCGGATGTTCCTTTAAGCGGACGCGGATTTCGGATAAATCTGCCTGCATCTGCTTCTCAATCCGCGTTTTGAGCGCATCGACCGAAGAATCTGTGCCGGTCAGCGCCGCCGCAAGATAGGCATAATACTCCCTGCCGTGTTCGTAGGTGCTAAGTCCTCCTGCCTCCGGATGGGAGCCCTTGAGCGATTCCAGTGCTTTAGAGAGGTTTGTATATGCCGGGATAAAGTGTTCCTTTAAAATGGTCAGATGTTTTGCTTTGTAGGACGCCTTTTCTGCATTGCTTAAGCCCTCAACCGCATTTAAGCGGGAGGCAAATGTTTCCGTCAGCAGGCTGTTTTCCGGGCGGATGAGGTAGCTTTTACAGGATTTTAAAATCCGGTCGATAGTGTCGTCGGACGGTGCGAGACCGGCGTCTGCCTGCGCCTGTTCATACGCTGCGAGCTGCTTGTAATATGTGTCGATCTGCGAAAGCAGTGCCAGGTAATGGTCGATGTCGGCACGGTTGTAAAATGTATATTCGGCTAATAAGGTCGGAAGTTCCGCCTGCGTGCCGATCAGGGCGCTTAACGGCTGATTGTAGAGTTCCAGTCCCTTCGAGCCGGCTTCCGTCTCCAGTGTGTCCTTCATCATCCGGTAGGTGAAGAGCTGGTCGGAGGTCAAGAGAGAGGTATCGAAGGAAGAAAGTTCCTCAAGAATGGCCGCGTTTTCCTCGGAATCTTTTTGAAGCTGTTCCAGGGAATATTCTGGAAATTTCATCTCCGGTTCGGTGATACCGTAATTTTCCGGATTCCGGACAAGAAAATGAAGGGAGAGCGGATCATCCTGCACGCTTTCTTGAAACTGGTGTGCCAGAAACGCATCAAAACGCGCCTGTTCGCTGGCAGCATCGGACGATGCATTGGAAGGAGAACCAGTCTGCCCGGAAGCGGCGTAGGATTCGGCGGGGGTTCCTGAGCCGGAAGAACCAGCGCATCCGGAGAGCGCCAGGGCAGCAGCTGCAGCGATCGCGAGCGCTGTGCGCGGCAGGGGCGGGAAGGAAAAGCGTTTCTGCATAATATAATACCTCCAAAACAAATATATATGTCTGCAAGTATACCATACTTGACAAAGGGATGCAAAACAGATAGACTTAATCTATATATTTATATATGAAGAAAAGGCAGAGAAAAGAAGGTGGCTTGCCTTTAATCGCAGATGGAAAACCATGGGCGGTTAGAGGCTTTTTTTGTGAAGAACACAATTTAAAGCGCAATTTTAATAAGGAGGGCATGATAAATGTGTCAGAACTGTAAGAAACCTTACTATATAACAACTGCGATTGCCTATACATCGGGCAAACCGCATATCGGAAATACCTATGAGATCGTGCTGGCGGACAGCATTGCGCGCTACAAGAGAGCGCAGGGCTACGATGTGCGTTTCCAGACGGGCACCGATGAGCATGGTCAGAAGATCGAGTTAAAGGCAGCTGAGGCTGGCATCACGCCGAAGCAGTTTGTCGATAACGTGGCGGGTGAGATCAAGACGATCTGGGATCTGATGAATACATCCTACGACAAATTTATCCGCACCACCGACGAGGATCATGAGGCGCAGGTAAAGAAGATTTTCAAGAAGCTCTATGATCAGGGCGATATTTACAAGAGCTGCTACGAGGGACTTTACTGTACCCCGTGCGAGTCCTTCTGGACCCAGTCCCAGGTCGTAGACGGCAAATGCCCGGACTGCGGACGCCCGGTACAGCCGGCGAAGGAAGAGGCATATTTCTTCCGTATGAGCAAATATGCGCAGAGACTTATCGATTATATCAATGAGCACCCGGAGTTCATCCAGCCGGTTTCCCGTAAAAATGAGATGATGAACAACTTCCTGCTTCCGGGCCTGCAGGATCTGTGTGTTTCCCGTACTTCCTTTAAATGGGGGATTCCGGTTGATTTCGACCCGAAGCACGTTGTATATGTATGGCTGGATGCACTGACCAATTATATCACCGGTCTTGGATATGACTGCGACGGCGAGAGCGGCGAGTTGTTCAAGAAATACTGGCCGGCAGACCTGCATCTGATTGGTAAGGATATTATCCGTTTCCATACCATTTACTGGCCGATCTTTTTGATGGCACTCGACCTGCCGCTTCCAAAGCAGGTATTTGGTCATCCGTGGCTGTTACAGGGCGACGGCAAGATGAGTAAATCCAAGGGAAATGTGATTTACGCCGATACACTGGTTGATTTCTTTGGCGTGGATGCAGTCCGCTACTTCGTTCTGCATGAGATGCCGTTTGAGAACGACGGCGTTATTACCTGGGAGCTGATGGTAGAGAGACTGAACTCGGATCTGGCAAATATCCTCGGCAACCTCGTAAAGAGAACGGTATCGATGACGAACCAGTACTTTGGCGGCGTGGTAGACGACAAGGGCGTGACGGAGCCGGTGGACGAGGATCTGAAGAAGGTAGTGCTGGAAGCAGTCCGCAAGGTCGATGAGAAAATGGATAAGCTGCGCGTTGCCGATGCGATCACCGAGATCTTCAATATTTTCCGCCGCAGCAACAAATACATTGACGAGACAACCCCGTGGATTCTGGCAAAGGAAGAGGACAAGCAGGATCGTCTTGCAACGGTTCTCTACAACCTGGTTGAGTCTATCACGATCGGTGCGTCCCTGCTTGAATCCTTCATGCCGGAGACCTCGGAGAAGATCTTAAAAGAATTAAATACCGTAAAACGTGAACTGCCACAGATGGATGAATTTGGCCGTTATCCGTCCGGAAATAAGGTGACTGAGGAGCCGGAGGTTCTCTTTGCCCGCCTGAAACTCGACGATGTGATGAAGAAAGTCAAAGTTATCCAGGAAGAGCAGAAGAAGGCAGTTGCTGCAAAGGCAGAGCCGGAGAAGGAAGAGGACGAGAAAGCCGAGGGCATCGATATCGAGCCGAAAGCAGAGATTACCTACGATGATTTTGCAAAACTGCAGTTCCAGGTTGGCGTGATCCTCTCCTGCGAGGCAGTTCCGAAGTCCAAGAAGCTTCTCTGCTCCCAGGTTCAGGTCGGAAGCAAAGTGCGCCAGATCATCAGCGGCATCAAGCATTCCTACTCCCCGGAGGAGATGGTCGGCAAGAGAGTCATGGTTGTGACCAACTTAAAACCGGCGAAATTGGCAGGTCTGCTCTCCGAGGGCATGATTTTGTGTGCCGAGGATGCAGACGGAAAGCTGTCCCTGATGACAACGGAGAAAGAGATGCCGGCGGGTGCGGAGATCTGCTAAGAAAAAAGGAATATAACTTATATGATATTTGATACACACGCTCATTACGATGATGAGGCGTTTGACGGGGACCGGGAAGAACTGCTTTCCGGTCTGGCAGCAGGCGGGATCGGCACGGTCGTCAATGTCGGCGCGGATATGGAAAGCACGAAGACGACGATTGCCCTGACGGAAAAATATCCGTTTATCTATGGGGCAGCAGGTGTCCATCCGAGCAGCACGGCGGAGCTTGACGAGGAAAAATTTGCCGAACTCCGTGTGCTGGCACAGTCCGGGAAGATCGTGGCGATCGGCGAGATCGGTCTCGACTATTACTGGGAAGAGCCGGATCATGAGACCCAGAAGAAATGGTTCCACCGCCAGTTAAATCTGGCGCGGGAATTAAAGCTTCCAGTCATCATCCACAGCCGCGACGCGGCGAAGGATACGCTCGATATCATGAAGGAAGAGCACTCCGGGGAGATAGGCGGTGTGATTCATTGCTTCTCCTATGGAAAAGAGATGGCGGCAGAGTATTTAAAGATGGGCTTTTACTTAGGCATCGGCGGCGTACTGACCTTCAAGAACGCGAAAAAGCTTCTGGAAGTAGCCGAGATGGCGCCGCTCGACCGTCTGGTACTCGAAACCGACTGCCCCTACCTCGCTCCGGTTCCCAACCGCGGCAAACGCAACTCCTCACTGAACCTGCCATATGTGGCGGAAAAGCTGGCAGAAATCAAGAAATGTACACCGGAAGAGATCGTCCGTGCGACTGAAGAGAATGCGCGGAGGCTGTACCGGTTAATGTAAAGAAGAGAGGAGGAATCTGGCTGGGTGGTGTCTCGGTCAGGTTCCGGACTCCGGGAAAGGATTTTCGGAATGGATCTTGGAAACCCGAAGAATACAATCGAAGTAATACAGAAATACAATTTTGCTTTCCAGAAAAAATTCGGTCAGAATTTTCTGATTGATACGCACGTGCTGGACAAGATTATCTCAGCGGCGGGCATGACCAAGGAGGACACCGTCCTGGAAGTCGGTCCTGGCATCGGTACGATGACACAGCGCCTTTCACAGGCGGCAGGACAGGTCATCGCCGTGGAGATCGACACAAATCTGATTCCGATCTTAAAAGATACGCTTCAGGACTGCGAAAATGTAACTGTTATCAATGAAGATATTTTAAAGATTGACATAAAAAAAATGGCGGAAGAAAAAGGCGGCGGACGTCCGGTTAAGGTCGTGGCGAACCTGCCGTACTATATCACGACCCCGATCATCATGGGGCTGTTTGAGAGCGGCGCGCCGATCGACAATATTACGGTTATGGTGCAGAAAGAGGTCGCAGACCGGATGCAGGTTGGTCCGGGCTCGAAGGATTACGGCGCGCTGTCGCTGGCGGTTCAGTATTATGCCGAGCCATACATCGTGGCAAATGTGCCGCCGAACTGTTTCATTCCGCGTCCGAATGTCGGCTCAGCGGTCATCCGTCTGACCCGCCATGCGAAGCCGCCGGTGGAGGTAAAGGATAAAGATTTAATGTTCCGTCTCATCCGCGCGTCCTTCAACCAGCGCCGGAAAACCCTGCAGAACGGGCTTTCCAACGCGCAGGATCTCTCCTTTAGCAAGGAAGAGATCGCAGCCGCAATCGAGTCGCTGGGACTTTCCCCGTCCGTGCGCGGCGAGACGCTGACGCTGGCGCAGTTTGCAGCGCTTTCGGATGTGCTTGGGAAATAGAAATTGGATAAGAGAAATATAAAAAAGTCCCATCCTTATGCAGATTCAAATCTGAAAGGATGGGACTTTTTGAATTTTTTGCTTTTTTAAAATTATTCCGATAATAAAATCCGGTCATTATCCAGCGCGTGGCCTGCGCCGGTCTTGAAGCGGGCGATCAGATCCTCGACAGTCATGGAAGCGCGCTCTGCGCCGCCGACGTCGAGCACGATATTTCCGTTTGCCATCATGAGCGTGCGGTTTCCGAGCTCCAGAGCCTGGTTCATATTGTGGGTGATCATCAGGCAGGTGATTTTCTCCTCAGCAACGATATTTTTCGTCAGCTCCAGTACTTTTTCAGCTGTTCCCGGATCGAGGGCGGCAGTGTGCTCATCGAGCAGCAGAAGCTTCGGCGTGATGAGGGTTGCCATGAGCAGGGTGAGCGCCTGGCGCTGACCGCCGGAGAGAAGTCCGACCGGCTGGGTCATCCGGTCTTCAAGCCCCATATTTAAGAGGGAGAGGCGTTCGCGGAACGCATCTTTATCTTTCTTGGAAATGCGGGAAAATGGAGATTTCCCCTTTGCAGTCCGCAGATAGGCGAGGGCAAGATTTTCTTCGATCGTCATGCCCGGCGCCGTTCCCTTTAACGGGTCCTGGAAGAGGCGGCCGACCATCAGGCTGCGCTTGTGCTCCGGCATATAGGTGATGTCCTCGCCGTCCAGCTCGATAAAGCCGTCATCGACGTAGAAGCTGCCGGCAATCGCATTGAACAGGGTCGATTTTCCGGCGCCGTTGGAGCCAATGATTGTCACGAAATCTCCGTGATCCAGATGCAGGGACAGCCCGGAGAGCGCCTGTTTGGCGTTGACAGTTCCCGGATTAAAGGTTTTTGATATCGAC
This sequence comes from Clostridium fessum, assembly GCF_027698965.1. Classification (NCBI taxonomy): domain Bacteria; kingdom Bacillati; phylum Bacillota; class Clostridia; order Eubacteriales; family Clostridiaceae; genus Clostridium; species Clostridium fessum. The sequence goes on along the minus strand of NZ_JAQEQF010000001.1, from coordinate 385,535 downwards.
TGAATATTTAACATGCTCCGTGTCCTCCCTTCCGGCGTGCCGCTGCATTTTTACGTGTCTGGAATGCCGCCCATTTCCGGATCGTCGGAAATGCGATTGCCAGCGCTACGATCACAGCGGTGATCAGTTTCAGCCCCTGTACAGGCATGATTTTTGTATACAGGACGATAGCGTAGATAAAACGGTAAATAATCGAACCGATGACGGTGGCGATGACACCTCTTGCCACGCCGCGGCGTCCGAGGACGGTTTCACCGATGATCAGGCAGGCAAGACCGATCACGACGATACCCGTGCCGCCGTTGATGTCGGCGGTATTCTGGTACTGACCGACCATTGCGCCGGAGAGTGCGGTCAGCGCATTGGCGATGCATAAGCCGACCGTAATGGTAAATGTCGGGTTGATCGAGGAGGCGCGCACCATGTCAATGTTGTTGCCGGTTGCCCGGATGGAGAGTCCCAGACGGGTACCGAGAAAATAGACGAGCAGTGCGCCCGCAAGCACAGTTACGCAGATTGCCAGAAGTGCTTCATACCAGTCACCCCCGATACCGGTTTTCTGAAGCAGGGAAAAGATGGTCTCTGTCTTTAAAAGACTCACGTTGGCACTCCAGCCCATTACCATCAGATTGATGGTGTAGAGTCCCATATTGGTGATGATACCGGCGAGAATGGACGGCACGCCGAGACGGGTCTGCTGAAATGCGGTAACAAATCCGGCGCAGATGCCTGCAAGCATGGCAGCCGGAACCGCGAGGAATGGATGCCCTGCCGCAGCCATTGTGACGGATACCGCTGTGCCGAGGACGAAACAGCCGTCCGTCGTCATATCCGCGATGTCCAGTATGCGGAAACTCAAGAACAGCGCCATCGGCACCAGCGCATACAGAAATCCCAGTTCCAGAGCGGTTTGTAAAATATGAAGCATGGGAAATTACCTCCGTAGAATGATTTGTACTCCCAGAGCGTTCATAAGGCAGATGCGCCAGCCGCGTGGTAAGCGGGGGATGCGGCTGGCGTCTGGTCTGTCTTACGGTTCTGAGAGTACATGAAAGTCAGTCAAATGAAAATCAAAGTGCCGCCGGATGAGGGGTATTAGTCCTCGGTGGTCGTAACCTCTACAACATCGCCAAAATCTTTGAATACAGCTGTGTCGATATTCAGGGCTTTGGCAGTCTCGGTATTTACGGTTACGATGCCGCCTTCTGCGGTGTAGTAGTCTTCCATGCCGTCCATGCCTTCGGTGATTGCCTGATAAGCAAGGTCAGCGGTCTGTGTACCAAGAGCCGTGTAGTTGACGCCGCAGGTGGCAAATGCACCATTGCGGACGAAGGAATCAGCGCCGGCATAGTGCGGGATGCCTGCATCGGCCAGATCCTTGAAGATAGCCAGCTCAGCTGCCATGATGACATTGTCGGTAGGAGTGAAGACAGCGTCTACTTTGTCAGCAACCAGGGAGGAGGCAGCGGTAATTACTTCGTCGTTGGTATTTGCAGTCTGCTCGGTGTAGGAGATGCCTTTTTCGTCTAAGTATGCCTTTGCATCCGCGATCGGTTTGGTTGAGTTTGCCTCGGATAAGGAATATAAAAGCCCCACATTTTTAACATCTGGGTTTGCGGCAAAAATCATATCCATGATTTTCTCGGTGTTCAGCGCATCGCTGGTACCGGTTACATAGTCGATGCCGGTCAGCTCAGCGGCTTCCGGATCGGAAACAGCGGCGTAGACAACCGGTGTCTGGGTCTGCTGTGCGGATACGGTCGCTACCTGTGCAGCCAGGGTCGCAATCGGGATGATGGCGTCAACACCGTCAGCAACCGCCTGATCACCAATCTGCTTTAAGGTTGTCTGGTCATTCTGGCCGGAGTACAGCTCGTAGTGAATGGTTACATTGTTATCCTCGGCGATTTTATCTAACTCTGCCTCGACTGCATTTGCAATCTCATCAAGGGAAGCGTGGTCGAGCTGTTTGACAATCGCTACATTATAAATTTCTTTGTCCGCGGAAGCTTCCTGAGAGGTTTCAGCGGTGGTGTCTGCTTCGGAAGCGTTGCTGGATGTGCTGGAAGAGCATCCTGCGGTTGTCAGTGTCAGGGCTGCGGTGCATCCAAGTGCAAATAATTTTTTCAGATTCTTTTTCATAGTCATTTTCTCCATTCTTTATTCTTATTTTGATATTTGTTTTGGATGGCAGATGTATCAGTCTGCCTTGCCGGAGCAGAGTAAAGAATGTGTCTGGAAAGAAGATTCTCTTTGGTTTGGCGCCGCGCGCCGTGATGAAAGATTTTACTGAGAATGTTTCCAGAAACTAAAAAACGCCTCTGTCCCCATACATGGGACAAAAGCGTAAACTTCTGCGATACCACCCAAATTGACATTTGTGAAAATGTCCACTCGCTTACACGTACCATCATACGTGCCCCGATGGATAACGGGTGGGGTCCCGTCAGCCCCTACTGAAACAATCGTTCAAGGCTGCCCTCGGAAGTCCATTCACTGACGGTAAGGCGTTCCGTTTCCACCATCCGGAACTCTCTGTGGCGATACATAGGTCAGATACTCCTCTTCCTCATCGGTTTATCTGTGTTCTTCGTTACATGCATTATAAACACACCCAAAAGGATTTGTCAACCATCAAAATCAAAAAGATGCAGGAAAATGAAAAAGAGTCGGTTTTTCCATTGTTTACGGAAAATTTGGAGATGAAGATGTGGACGCTGGCTGTGCGGCAGGAACAGCAAGTTGAAAAAGTTTTTGAAAAAATTTAGAAAAGTAGAAAAAAATAGTTGACATTTAAAAGACTCTCTAGTATAATAACTCATGTCGCTGAACAAGAGCGAACATGAGAATCACAGGATTCCTCAGGATGCCCAGATAGCTCAGTTGGTAGAGCAGAGGACTGAAAATCCTCGTGTCACTGGTTCGATTCCGGTTCTGGGCATTACAATTTCATAATTTATCATGCGGGTGTAGTTCAATGGTAGAACACCAGCCTTCCAAGCTGGATACGTGGGTTCGATTCCCATCACCCGCTTTTTCTTTTGTCACGTTTCGTTCTTGCGGGATGTGTTTTTTTGTACCATGGAGAATTCTATTTAGTGATAAAATATCGTTTGAGATGGATGTGTAAATATTGATATTTTGTCAGAAATAGAATAAGACGTGGCTAGCTAAGGAATGTGAGAAGATTCTACGCAGCAAAAACGAAAGCCCCCAGAGTTGCCGCTCTGGGGGCTTTCTTGTTTCATAGGAAATTACGTCCCATGAAACAAAAAACGCTCCGCGAGGATGCGCACTCGCGCGAAGCAGAAACATGTCGCAAGCGACCACGCTCGGCGCGAGAATGTGACAAGCCGCATTCTTTTTTATCAGATGCTATAAAAAACCAGAAAATATACCGCCATCAGGACTGCTAGAAATCCCGCATTTGCAATCGTGAACCAGCGGAAGTAGATTCCTTTTTTCTCTGGGCAGGAGCGGACGATATATTTGTAAGAAATAAGACTCGCCATGGATGCGATCAGGGTGCCGAGACCGCCGAGGTTAGTTCCGATCAGAAGGGAAACTCCTTTTTCGGTAAATCCGGACAACAGGATGGCGGCTGGAACGTTGCTGATTACCTGGCTGGCCAGAACGGAGACTATCACTTCGTGTCCCGTGATCATACTGGAAAGCAGGGAGCTTACCGCAGGAATGTGTTTCAGATTCCCGATGAAGATGAAGAATCCGATAAAAGTCAGGATGAGAGAGTAATCTACCTGACAGAAGATCTTCGGGTCTGCCAGACAGCCAATCGCCAGAATGCAGATAAACAGGATTGGAAGCGGCAGAAGACCGGCTACGGTGCAAAGGCACAGGAAAAACATTCCCAGACAGCAGAAAAGGCAGCGTTTAGGAAAGGTCTCATCGGAGGTTGTATCTCTACCGGCAGTATCTAGTGAGATAGTCTCCCTTGGTGTAAACATTGTGACGAGCAGCAGCAAAACCAATGAAAGCAGCGAAAATGGACCGATGCTCCGGATAAATGTATCAAGTGAAAGCTCAAAGTGGGAATACAGATACAGGTTCTGGGGATTCCCCACCGGAGTTGTCATGCTGCCGAGATTGGCTGCCAGTGTCTGGCAGACGACAACCGGAACGATCCGGTCTTTGCGGTTTACCATCCGCAGTAGTTCCAGAGCAAATGGAACGAAGGTAATTAAGGCCACATCGTTGGTAATCAGCATGCTGGAAAAGAAACACAGAAGAATCAGAAGCTGTTCCAGCTGCCTGAGTGAATGGATTCGAAGCAGCAGTAATTCCCCGAGCTGTCGAAAGAAACCGATGTTTTGGAGGCCTGTGGTTGCTGTCATCAGGCCAAAGAGCAGGATCAGTGTGTGCAGATCCAGATATCCTAGGTATCCGGCAGACGGTGGTATGATAAACATGGAAAGGACAGCCAGAGCCAGGGCGATGGTTAAAACGGTATCCTTTTTGAGAAAAGAACTTACTTTTTGTATCATGGTAAAATACTCCCTTGAAAAAGAAAAAGTGTAACTGTGACCAGTAACGAAAATAGCGGAAACCCTCATGAAAATGAAAAAGGTTTCCGCTATAAAATAAAAAGAGCGCGAGACGGGACTCGAACCCGCGGCCTCGACCTTGGCAAGGTCGCGCTCCACCAACTGAGCCACTCGCGCATTTCTGAAGCATCGCTTCAACGAGTTATATATTATCACAGGTCGGTTGATTTGGCAAGGGTTTTTTTGAAAAAAATCAAAAAATATAGAAAATTCTTGTTGCTCTATAGGTCAGGTACTTTTGGAACCAAGAGAGCCGTATGAAACCGATCAAGTTTCCATATTGTTCACTGGATGTGTTCCCACGGTTTGCACAAACCCGATGATCTGTCCGGACAGAAGCACAGTGAGGATGGAGTATGCCATGCGGTTTAACGGAATGTAGCTCAGTGAAAGCCCCAGTACAGCAAAATCGGACAGGAGGTAGATCCACTGGATTTTGATGTGCGTCACGTGAGAAAGGCTCATCGCAAGCGCATCGTCCCCGCCCGGAGCACCGCCGATCCGCACGCAGAGCCCGGCACCGATGCCGACAAAGATTGCGCCGAGTAGGGATGCGGCAAGCGGCATATCGGCAAGCTGCGGCCACAGGGGCGGAAACTGCTCACAGATCCGGTAAGACAGGGAGAAGCTGGCGCTGGAAAGAATGGAGTAGGCGATGAACTGCCGCCCCAGAAGTTTCCATCCCATCGCGTAGCAGGCGAGGTTCATGATGAAGCCGGACACGGATGGGGAGATATGGAACCAGTGATCAAGCAGAAGCGTCATTCCTAAGACACCGCCCTCGGTGACACCGGAAAAGGAATGGACATGGTACAGGCCAAATGCCAGAAATGCACTTCCAAACAGTGCAATCAGGCAGGATTTTAGTTTTAAATCGAGGGAATGGAATAATTTCAGCAAAATAACAGGCTCCTTACAAATGATAGTGTTGTTAATGGTTTCTCTATTTTAGTATGGAAACAAATTTGTGTCAAGAATAGACAAAAATGTGGGATGTGCGTATACTGGAAGATAGGAAGACGGAAAGGGGAATGAAAACATGGTAGAAAATCATCCGGACACCCGGAAGCAGGAATACCGCGGAATTGCTTGCCTGGTGCTGTCTGCGTTCTGTTTTGCGCTGATGAGTATGTTTGTACATTTGGCGGGCGATCTGCCGTCGATGCAGAAGAGTTTTTTCCGCAATCTTGTGGCGGCGCTGGCAGCGGTTGTTTTGCTTTTGCGGGTGGGAGAGCCGTTTCGTATCCGCAGGGAAAATCTGCCGTATTTTCTGATGCGGTCAATTTTCGGCACGATGGGAGTGCTGTGTAACTTTTATGCGGTGGATCATCTGGTGCTGGCGGACGCATCGATTCTAAATAAAATGTCGCCGTTTTTTACAGTGCTGTTCAGCTGGCTGATCTTAAAGGAAAAAGTTATGCCAATTCAGCTTTCGCTGATCTTCGGTGCGTTTCTCGGCAGTATATTCGTGGTAAAGCCGACATTCTCCAATCTGGCACTTGTGCCGTCGCTGCTGGGCTTTTTCGGCGGCATCTGCGCGGGCGCGGCGTACACGATGGTGCGGAAACTGGGAGAGGCAGGAGAAAAGGGACCGGTGATCGTGCTGTTTTTCTCGGTATTTTCCTGTGTGGTTGTGCTGCCGTGGCTGATTTTTGACTATCATCCGATGACCTGGCAGCAGATGGGGATCCTGCTTTTGGCGGGCTGCGCGGCGGCGGGCGGACAGTTTGCGATCACGGCGGCATACCGCTATGCCCCGGCGAGCCGTATTTCCATCTACGATTATTCGCAGCTGATCTTCTCGACGATGCTCGGTTTCTTCATCTTCGGGCAGGTGCCGGACGGCTGGAGTTTCCTCGGATATGGAATTATCTGCCTGATGGCAATTTCCATGTTTGTATATAATAACCGGAAAAGAAAGAATATTCAAAAGCAGGCACTTTTGGAATCGAAAGAGCTGTCAGATGTAATAAAAATGTAAGGGAAAGTATCCGCCGATATAGTTTACAAGCGATGCCAAATTATATATACTGAAGATAAAGTCGGAGTGGTTTTCGTGTCCAGAAACGTGAACTTCAGGAACAAAAGCTGGGTTGCCGACACAGCTCGAAAATGGGTTATAGATAGGGCAGAAAGTTATATAGGGAAATACGACATAAGCCCGACAGCAGACAGGAGGAAACAGGGATGAAAAAATTAGCAACCGCACTTGTGAGTGCAGCAGCCATTATGACAATGTCAACAACCGCATTTGCAGCCGAAAATCCGGCGGAGGTATTTGACCGGGTGATGGAGAAGAACAATACGATTCAGTCCGCGGAGATTCAGAGCGGCGTCCATTCGGTCATACTTGCAAAGGATGTCATTCCGGACGGTCAGATGAAAGTTGATATGGCGATGCATGCAGAGATGGATATGCAGGATACCACCGATCTCAAGTACCTGGCACAGGTCGCTTCCTCGATTCTGGGACAGGACAGCTATTCACAGGTTTTTTATACGGACGGCTACTATTACGTAGATGCCAACGGTGTCAAACTGAAATACCCGATGCCATTAGAGCAGATCATATCCTCCGTCCAGACCGGAGTCAACACCAGCAATATGGAATCCAGCTATATGAAGGGCATTTCCTTAAACGAGGTCAATGGAAAACGTGTGCTGGCATATGAGGCAAATCCAAAGAAGCTAAACAAGAACGTCAAAGAAGCCCTCGGAACCGTGATGAACACACTCGGCACCGATGTCAATCTGGACATGAACATCCAGGAAATGAAAGGCGCTTACGTGCTGGATGACAACGATTACATTATCTATATGACAAACTATATCGTATACAACATGGAAGTCCTCGACCAGCCGATGACCTGCATTACTCTGATGGAGACCGAAGTCCAGAACCCGGGCGAGCCGGTCGTAGTGACACTTCCATCCACGGATGGCTATGAAGACTTAATTGGTTTATACGATGGAGTCATTGAAAGCGAAGTAGAATAAAAAACAGACAAAAACAAAAATAGACAATCAAAAGCCAGCCGAGCAAAGCAAAGGCTGGCAGGCAAAAGCGATCCATAACATAACAAGAGGAAAGTGGCGTCCGGGAATCTGTAGAGCCAGCGTTCCAATTATCGATTGTACGCATCCCACGCCAGCTGTCCGGCTGGGGCGGACATTTTTGTCCGATCCAGACGAACAGATGTAGCGAAAGCAAGCGAACAATGATAATTGGAGACGCAGGCGGCGCAGATTCCCGGACGCCTCTTTTTGCATCACGACAATCAATCAATCTATCTATTACTGCATCTCATCCTCAATCATCCGATACCCAATCCCGATCTCCGTAAACACATACTGCGGTTCCGCTGGATTCTGCTCCAGTTTCCTTCGAATATGTGCCATATTCACGCGCAGAATACTGTTATCATCGTCCGCATACGGCCCCCAGATATTCGAAATAATCGTATCATACGTCATGACTCTGCCGGAATTCTGTGCCAGCAGGGAGATAATCTTAAACTCGATCTGCGTCAGATGGACATCCCTTCCATCAACCGATACCAGATGTTTTTCAAAATCGATCGTCAGTCCCTTTGCATGGAATGGGCGCTTATAAAGCGGAGAAGCTGTGTTTAAGCGGTTGCTGTGGCGCAGGGCAGTCCGGATGCGCGCGAGAAGCTCGGAGGTGCCGATCGGCTTGGTCAGATAATCATCCGCGCCAAGGTCGAGCGCACGTACCTTTTCCTGTTCCTGCGTGCGGGCGGAGAGGACGATGATCGGGACGCTGGACCAGGTGCGGACCTGGCGGATGATCTCTATGCCGTCCATGTCTGGAAGCCCCAGGTCGAGGAGAATCAGATCCGGGCACTGGGACGTGATGATCGGAAGTGCTTCTTTTCCCGTGTGTGCGGTGGAAATGCGGTAATCCTGTGCGGACAGGGAGGTGGAGATGAAGTCGCAGATGTTTTTTTCATCTTCTACTAATAAAATAGAAAGTTTATGTGTCATGTTATTTGTCCTCCTTTGGAAGGGTAAAGTAAAATTCGGCACCGCGCGTGTGGTTGATTGCCTTGATTTCGCCGCCGTGGGCGAGAATGATCGTTTTACAGATGGAAAGCCCGATTCCCATGCCCTTTCGTCCATCCGGCGAAGTGCTGGTCGTCGAAGAAGAGCCGTCAAAGATGGTTGCCAGCTTCTCCGGCGGGATGCCGACGCCGTAATCGCGCACGTGGAAAATCGCATAGTCGGAAAGTGATTCCACATAGCACTCGATCGGCTCGGTGCTTTCAGCATGGACAACGGCATTTTCCAGCAGGTTGATGAGAACCTGTTCGATGAGGACGGCGTCCATCGGGACCATCAGGAATTCCTCCGGCACGCGCACATGGATATTGGCATCTGGAAGTCTCTTTTTTAAGCGGATCATCGCCTCGGAGAGAACTTCCTCGACCGGTTCTGAGGTCTTAGTTACCTTTGCCGTCTCATTGTTGATACGCGTGACGGAGAGCAGGTTTTCAACCATGTTTAAGAGCCAGTTAGAGTCCTCAAGAATATGGCGCACCAGCGCATTTTTCTCAACCTCCGGGAGGCTGCTTCCATTTTCCAGATATACGGTACTGGAACCGATGATGCTGGTAAGCGGGGTGCGGAGATCATGGGAGATTGCCCGCAGCAGGTTCGCCCGCATCTTTTCTTTTTCCGCTTCCATCAGCATCTTTTCACGTTCTGCCAGCACGCGCGCCTGTGTTTTCATGTTGCTTGTGATGGCGCTTGTAATGCTGGAAATTGAAAACATTGCCACGAAGGTAATCGGATAGCCGGCCATCGTGAAATCCAGCGCGAAATACGGATACGTGAACAGAAAATTGACGCAGACAACGCCGACAAAGGAGGAGAACAGACCGAAGCTGTATCCGTCCGTAAAACGCGCTACCAAAAAGACCGCCAGAATGTATGTTAGCGCGATGTTGGCAGTCGGATTTTTGAGCGCATGAAAAAAGCAGAACGCGATGATCGTGGCGGTACCCATGAAAAACAGGGTAAGTCCCCAGCTCTGTATGTATGTCGGAAGTGCACAGAATTTTTCAACGATCGGGCGGGTCCGGAACCAATTTTTTAAGGCGTCAATTTTGTGTGGATATGTTTCGCTGCCATTGGAAGTGCTGGTATCCGGAGAGTTGGGTTCGGCTGAACCTTGAAGGCTGCTGGCTGATTCTGTTTTCAGGAAAGTTTCATTGGAAGTTCCAGAAACAGAAGGTTTACTTGAATGTTTCATTTAAATAAAGAAAGTCTCCTTTCAAAAAATTCATATGGATGCTTCTATTATACAATGTTTCTTCTGAAAAATAGAGAGGAAGACTGTTAAAAAGTTGAAAAAATCGTGAAAATTTGGGATAAAAACAGTAACACAATTATTGAGAATCTGGCTGGATAAGGGCGATTTCATTGCATTTTCAGCGTCGGTGTGTTAAACTCCAAACAGTCTCCCGAATGAGGGAAGCAGGCTGACCCGCCTGTTAGAAAGTGACAAACGGGCTGCCGGAGTGCAGGACGAAAGGAATGAAAGTAAGATGAAAAAATTAGGAAGAAATGATCTGTGCTGGTGTGGAAGTGGAAAGAAGTACAAACATTGCCATGAGGCGTTTGACGAGAAGCTGATGGAGGCGGCGGATGCCGGACACCAGATTCCGGATCACGACATGATCAAGACCCCGGAGCAGATCGAGGGGATCCGCGAGAGCTGCAAAATCAATGTGGCAGTTCTGGATTATGTGGCTGAGCATATCAAGGCTGGCGTCACAACCGAGGAGATCGATCAGTGGGTATATAATGAGACGACCCGCATGGGCGGAATCCCGGCGCCGCTTGGCTATGAAGGATTCCCGAAGAGCGTGTGCACATCCATCAATGATCAGGTCTGCCACGGCATTCCGTCAGCAGATGTCGTATTAAAGGATGGCGATATCATCAACGTGGATGTTTCGACCATTTATCACGGCTATTATGCGGATTCTTCCCGTATGTTCTGCATCGGAAATGTCAGCCCGGAATATAAAAAACTGGTGGATGTTGTCAAAGAGTGCGTGGAATTAGGTCTGGAGCAGGTAAAACCGTGGGGCTTCATGGGCGATATGGCGGAAGCGGTCCAGAAGCATGCGGAAGAAAATGGTTATTCTGTGGTTCGAGAGATCGGCGGTCACGGCGTTGGTATCGAGTTCCATGAGGATCCGTGGGTTGGCTATATTGGTCAGAGAGGCACCGGCATGATGTTTGCACCGGGCATGATGTTCACGATCGAGCCGATGATCAACGAGGGAACCGAGGAGGTATTCGTGGATGGCGACGACGACTGGAGTGTATACACGAAGGATGGAAAAGCATCCGCCCAGTGGGAGATCCAGGTGCTGGTAACTGAGGATGGCCATGAGGTGCTTTCCTGGTAGCTTGCAGAGTATATAAAAAGAGACGGCGTCAAACCGTCTCTTTTTTGTACCCAAGGTGGGGTTCTTCACAGCCGAAGGGGGATAAAAGACTGCGAAGAAATATCTATATAAAGGAAATTGTTGTTAGTCGAGCCAGATAACGATTGCGCGCATCTTGTAGTGTCATCTGCCTCATTGATGTTATGCCATTATAATACTGGATAATTGTGTCCATATTTTGACCAATATCTAAAATAAATCTAAACGAGTATTACATAATTCGAAACTTTTTCGGAACTGTTTATGAGGACGGCGCGCTTGAATTTTTCTTGTCGATTTCTTGGATGGGGTATATAATAAATCTGGTGATTAAAGGGGTGCGGTCTGATTGGATAGAAACCGCGTCCAGAACAAAGCAATTAAGAAGAAAGTGGCAGGAATTATATGGAAAATTTTTTATTTGCACTTAATACAGTCCTTCCGTTTCTGCTTTATATCGCATTTGGATATGGAGTCAGGATGGCGGGGCTGGCGGATGAGGATTTTATGAAGCGCCTGAATAAAGTGATCTTTCAGGCATTCTTTCCGATTCTGATGTTTAACAACCTGTATTCCATTCCGGAGGGAATGACATTAAATCTGCGTCTGGTGGCAGTCGCCATTATCAGCGTGCTGCTTTTGCAGGCGGTTCTGCTTGCTGTGGTTCCGCGTCTGGTAAAGGAAAATGAGCGGCGCGGCGTTATCATCCAGGCGATTTACCGCAGCAATTTCGTCCTGTTCGGCATTCCGCTGGCAACCAGCGTGTTCGGTGAGGAGGGAACACTGCTGGCGACGATGATGGTGGCGATCGTGATTCCGGTCTACAACATAACGGCGGTCGTGATTCTGGAATTGTTCCGGGGCGGCAAGGTCCCGGTTTCTGTTTTGATTAAGAATATCCTGAAAAATCCGATGATCCGCGGCGCGCTCCTGGGCTTTATCTTCCATATATTAGGGATTAAACTTCCGGTTTCCGTGGAAGGACCGATCAAGCAGTTTGCCAATCTGACAACACCGCTGGCGCTGTTCGTACTGGGCGGAACGCTGCATTTCAATGCGATCGGCGGCAATCTGAAATATGTGGTTCCGTCGATAACCTTCAAGATGGTGATCCTGCCGGCAGTGGTTCTGGCGGTTGCGACGCTGCTCGGCTTTTCCGGTGTGGAACGTTTTGTTTACTTTGAAATGTACGCGACTCCGGTTGCGACGGCGTCCTATGCGATGGCGCAGAACATGGGCGGCGACGGCGAGCTGGCGGGACAGTTTGTCGTGTTGAGCACGGTCGCCTCGGTTGTGACGATCTTTTTGTGGGTCTATTTCCTTAATTCGATCGGGTGGCTCGCATAAAAATAAATATATAATAGGGGACTGCCAGACAGTGGTTTGTGGAAGAGCAACAATTGTCTGGCAGCTTTTTTTGTGGAAACAAACACTGTTTTTCATGAGAACCGAAATTTTTTTTCATAAATTAAGATGTATGTATAATCTTTTCAAAATTAAAACATTTAATAGACAAAACTGATTGAAAAAGTTATAATAGTATACAAATGCGAGAAAACTTATTTATTTTCCATGTGCTTTTGATGCTTCGAATCAGCGAATTGTATGGAATGGGAGGATGTGAAACATAATAAGGATATTGCATTATTGTTGAAAAAAAATAGGGGAAAAGGTGGTGGTTCAATGATCAAGGAGACGATCCAGGCGGTCGAGGACGCAGAGGCGAAGGCATCGGAACTGGTCGCGCAGGCTTCGGAGGATGCACGCCGCGTTAAGGCGGAGGCGGAGGCAGAAGCGGATCGAATGCTCGCAGATGCACAGAAAAGGGGGAAAGAAGCAGCTGTGAAGCAGGAAGAAGAACTGACTCTCAGAGGGGAGGAGTACGTAAAACAGGCACTGGCAGAAGCCGAGGCGGAGTGTCAGACGCTCAGAGAGACGGCGGACAGACGGAAACCGGAGGTGGTTGACCGGCTCATAGCGGAACTGGTCTAGTGAATGGAGGGATGTAGATATGGCAGTATTGCAGATGCAAAAGCTATGTATCTGTGCCCTGAAGAAGGACCGTAAGTCCCTGATGGAGTTTCTGCAGGCTGCCGGAGTGCTGGAGCTGACAGCGGAGGCGGAGCCGGACGAGGTATTTAAGCGGACGGACACGCTGGAGGATCGGCAGAAGTTTGAGCGGAATGCGGCGACGGCGGACCGCGCATTGGAAGTGCTTGCCGCGGTGGTTCCGGAGGAAACATCGATGCTTGCTGGGCTTGCCGGAAAGCCGCTTGCAAAGGCAGGCGCGTACCGGGAGACGGAGGCGAACGCAGAGGCGCTTTTAGGTCAGGCGGAACGCATTTTGAACCTGCAAAAGCAGATCACGGAGGAAAAGACTGCGGCGCTTAGACTGCTGGCGGAGGCGGAAAGCCTGAAACCGTGGCAGAAGCTGGAGATTCCACTTGCGTATCAGGAGACGAAACGGTGTGCTATCTTAGCCGGCGCGGTCGGCGGAGGCGCTTATACGCAGGAAGAAATTTACGCTTCGGTGGCAAAACAGGAGCCGCAGCTTGAAAAATGGGAGCTGGAGGTTGTCGGAAGCGACGCCGACCAGACCTGCATTGCGGTAATTTGCCTGAAAGAGGACGAGGAGAAGCTGGAGACAGCACTCCGGTCGATTGGATTTGCCCGTCCGGCGCGTCCGGTGGAGGAAGTTCCGGCAGCTTACGCTAAGAAACTCAAAGCGCAAGCGGCAGAGCATGAGGGACGCGCGGCGGCGACGGAAGAAGAACTGAAACAGTGCGCTCCGGCGAGGGAAGATTTGAAACTGTTATCCGACTATTACCGCCTGCGGGCACAGAAGTATGAGGCGCTCGGCGAGATCTTACAGTCGGAAAAAACGTGTATGATCACGGGATTTATCCCGAAGCGCGATGCGAAAGGACTGGAGGAGAAGCTGAATAGCCGATTTGAACTTGCAGTGGAAAGTTCGGATGTGCCGGAGGATGAGGAAGCACCGGTGCTTCTCTCCAACGGAACCTTCGCGGCGTCGGCGGAGGGCGTGACCGCGTCCTTTGGCTTACCGGCGAAGGGGGAGATGGACCCGACCGGCATCATGGCAGCGTGCTATGTATTTTTGTTTGGTCTGATGCTTTCAGATGCGGCATACGGATTTATTGTATTTTTGATGTGCTTCCTGGCACTTAAGAAATTCCCAAGGATGGAAGAAAACCTGCGGAAATCACTGCGGCTCTTTATGTACTGCGGACTTTCGACCCTGTTCTGGGGCGTCATGTTCGGCGGTTATTTCGGAGATGCGGTGGACATCGTGAGCCGGACATATTTTGGACATACGGTGACGATACCGGCGCTCTGGTTTGTCCCGCTAAATGACCCGATGAAGCTTTTGGTTTATTCGATGTTATTTGGCGTGATTCACTTATTCCTGGGGCTGGGACTGAAAGGATATATGCTCTTAAAGGATGGCAAGGTTGTGGATTTTATCTGCGACGTGGTACTCTGGTACCTCCTGCTTCTGGGGCTGATCCTGATGCTGCTTCCGACGGAACTGTTTGGTTCCATCGCGCAGATGAATATCGTATTCCCGCCGGTGCTTAATTCGCTGGCAAAGGGAATGGCGATCGTGGGCGCGCTGGGAATTCTGGTGATGTCGGCGCGCGACAAGAAGAATCCGCTCCTGCGGCTGGCGCTTGGCGCATATGATTTGTACAATATTACCGGATGGGTGTCGGATGTGCTTTCCTACTCGCGCCTTCTGGCGCTCGGACTGGCAACCGGCGTTATCGCATCGGTTATCAACCAGATGGGAAGTATGGTTGGAAATAATGTATTTGGCGTGATTGTATTTATACTGGTATTCTGCTTCGGACACCTGTTTAACCTGGCGATCAACCTGCTCGGCGCGTATGTGCATACCTGCCGTCTGCAGTACGTCGAGTTTTTCGGAAAGTTCTATGAGGGTGGCGGAAAGGCGTTCCGTCCGTTTAAGCAGATAACAAAATACGTGGAAATCAAGGAGGATTAAATATGAGCGGAATTGTATTTGCATTGTTGGGAGTTGCAGTGGCGGTTATTCTTGCAGGTATGGGTTCAGCCTACGGCGTAGGCGTGGCAGGTCAGGCAGCAGCCGGAGTCGTAACCGAGGATCCGGATAAATTCGCGAAGGTGCTTCTGCTCCAGCTGCTTCCGGGTACCCAGGGTATCTACGGTCTGCTGGTTGGTTTCATCGCTCTTTCTAAGATTGGTCTTCTTGGCGGCGGCGCTGACATGAGCATGTCGATCTCCCAGGGACTCTTATATCTGGCAGCATGCCTTCCGATCGGCGTGGTTGGTCTGGTATCGGCGAGACATCAGGGAAGAACGTCGGTTGCTTCCATCGGTATCGTAGCGAAGAAACCGGAACAGTTTGGTAAAGCGATGCTGTTCCCGGCGATGGTTGAGACCTATGCGATTCTGGCACTTCTGGTTTCGATTCTGGCAATCAATGCACTGTAATCTGGCACGGCGGAAAGAATCAAAATCAGTTAAGGAGTGAAGCGTATGAATGGATTAGATAAGATTATTGCTCAGATCCTTGACGATGCAAAGCAGGAATCGCTTGCGATTCAGGAAAAAGCAGCCGGTGAAGCGGAGACGACCCTTGCGGCAGCCGGTGAAAAGGTAAAAAAGCTGGAGGAAGAGCAGGCGAAATCGGCGGCGCAGCGTGAAAAAAGCTATGAGGAACGGCTTCGTTCTTCGGCGGCGCTAAAGAAGCGCCAGGCGATCCTTGCGGCAAAGCAGGCGATCATCGAGGAAATGCTTGCGGCGGCACACAGGGAGCTGCTGGCAAAGCCGGATGAGGCGTATTTTGCATGGATGGAGCAGCTTCTTTCCCGGTTCGTGACGGATCGGGCAGGAGAAATCTATGTTTCAAAACGTGATTTAGAGCGGATGCCGGATGATTTTCCGGCAAAGATAGAGAAGGCGGCGCAGGAAAAAGGCGGAAGCCTGGTACTGAAAAAAGAACCGAGGGAGATCGACGGGGGCTTTGTTCTGGTGTACGGCGGCGTCGAGGAAAATTGTTCTGCCGGGGCGTTGTTTGCGTCGCAGCGGGATGAGCTGGTGGACAAGGTACATGCGATGCTGTTTGGATAACGGCGGGAGAAGGTAAGGAGGGCTTATATGTCTGATACAAAATATGCCTACGCGGTCGCCCGGATCCGGGCACTGGAAAATGGGCTTTTTTCCTCCGCACAGATTGAACAGCTGCTGTCCGTAAAAAGCTACGAGGGGGCGCTGCGTTTCCTGACCGAACACGGCTGGGGGGATGCAGATACACCGCTCAGCGCGGAGGCGATCCTGACCCGGGAGAAGACGAAAACCTGGGAGATGGTCCGCGACCTTTTGAAGGGCGACGACGCGATCCTGGCAGTGCTTTCCTACGGGGATCTCTACCACAATTTAAAGGCGGCGATCAAGGATGCGGCGGCGCCGGGCAGCCACGGCAATGTCTATTTTGACGACTGCGAGGTGGACGGCGTGCGGATGGCGAAGATCGTGGCGGAGAAGGACTGGCAGGCGCTTCCGGCACATATGCGGGAGGCGGCGAAGGAAGCCAGCGAGACATTTCTGCACACGAGCGACGGGCAGCTCTGCGATATCATCGTTGACCGGGCGGCGCTCACAGCTATCTATGAGTGCGGAAAGAATGCGTCCGACGCGATCATCCGCGATTATGCCGAGACGACGGTCGCGGTGGCGGATATCAAGATAGCGGTGCGATCCCAGAAGACAGGAAAACATCTGGATTTTATGCGGCGCGCGATGACACCGTGCGATAGCTTGAATATCGAGCGCCTGTCACAGGCAGCTCTTGGCGGCGCCGGCGCGATCTGCGAGTATCTGGAAGGAACCCGCTATGCGGGCGGCGCGCAGGCATTAAAGGAATCGCCGTCGGCGTTTGAGCGGTGGTGTGACAATCAGCTGATCGAGACGATCAAGCCGCAGAAATACAACCCGTTTACGGCGGGACCGCTGGTTGCCTATGTGCTGGCGAAGGAAAATGAGATCAAAACGGTCCGTATCATCCTGACCGCCCGTCTGAACGGTCTTGAGGAGGAACAGATTCGGGAAAGGATAAGGGAGATGTATGTATAAGGTTGCAGTAGTCGGAGATTACGACAGCATCTACGGATTTGCGGCGCTGGGACTGGAGACATTTCCGGTGTCCGATGTAAATGAGACGGAGAAAGTATTTCTGGAACTGGCTTCTGGTTCCTACGCGGTGATCTATATCACCGAGGCGGCGGCTGCCGGGATTGAGACAGCCATCGACCGCTACCGGGAACAGCCGCTTCCGTCCGTGATCCTGATTCCGGGGATTTCCGGGAATACGGGAAAAGGCGTGGAGTCGGTCAAGCATTCGGTGGAACAGGCAGTTGGATCGGATATTCTGTTTGGAGATGCATGATAGAAAGGTGGGTGAAACCTTCCAATGAGCAAAGGAACGATAAAGAAGGTAGCAGGACCGCTGGTTATCGCCAGCGGGATGCGGGATGCCAATATGTTTGACGTCGTCCGCGTCAGCGACGAACGTCTGATTGGCGAGATCATAGAGATTCACGGAGATGAAGCGTCGATTCAGGTATATGAGGAGACTTCCGGTTTAGGACCTGGCGAGCCGGTAGAGTCGATGGATGTGCCGCTTTCGGTTGAACTGGGACCGGGACTCCTGACGAGTATCTACGATGGAATCCAGCGACCGCTGGACGATATCATGAAGGAGACGGGCAGCAACAACTTAAAGCGCGGCGTTGAGGTTCCGTCCTTAAAGCGTGATAAGAAATGGCAGTTTGTGCCGACCGTGAAAGCGGGCGACAGCGTGGAAGCAGGCGACATCATCGGTACCGTGCAGGAGACGCTGATCATTGAGCATAAAATTATGGTGCCGTATGGTGTAAAAGGTACGGTCAAAGAGATCAAGAGCGGTGAATTTACGGTGGAGGAAACCGTAGCGCTCATTGAGACGGAAAACGGCGAAAAAGAGCTTACGATGATGCAGAAATGGCCGGTTCGGCGCGGACGTCCGTACCAGACGAAGCTGCCGCCGATAAAACCGCTGATCACCGGACAGCGTGTCGTTGACGCATTTTTCCCGATCGCCAAGGGCGGCGTGGCAGCTGTGCCGGGACCGTTCGGAAGCGGCAAGACCGTCATCCAGCATCAGTTAGCGAAATGGGCAGAGGCGGACATTGTTGTTTACATCGGCTGCGGTGAGCGCGGCAACGAGATGACGGATGTTTTAAATGAGTTCCCGGAGTTAAAGGATCCAAAGACCGGGCACTCCCTGATGCAGCGGACCGTGCTGATTGCCAATACTTCGGATATGCCGGTAGCAGCCCGCGAGGCATCGATTTACACGGGTATCACGATCGCAGAGTATTTCCGCGACATGGGTTATTCGGTGGCACTGATGGCGGATTCCACCTCCCGATGGGCGGAGGCGCTGCGAGAGATGTCGGGACGTCTGGAAGAGATGCCGGGCGAGGAAGGTTATCCGGCCTACTTAGGAAGCCGTCTGGCACAGTTCTATGAGCGTGCCGGTCATGTCATCTGCCTTGGCAGGGACGGACGCGAGGGCGCGCTGTCCGCAATCGGAGCCGTATCCCCGCCAGGCGGCGATATTTCCGAGCCGGTTTCTCAGGCGACGCTGCGTATCGTCAAGGTATTCTGGGGACTCGATTCGGCGCTGGCGTACAAGCGACACTTCCCGGCGATCAACTGGCTGACCAGCTATTCCCTGTATGTGGACAATCTGGGAAAATGGTTTGATGAGAATGTATCGGATGAGTGGATGAGCTGCCGCCAGGGTCTTATGAGCCTTCTGCAGGAGGAGGCAGAGCTGGAAGAGATCGTAAAGATGGTCGGCATGGATGCACTGTCCCCGATCGACCGCTTGAAAATGGAAGCGGCGCGCTCGATCCGTGAGGATTTCCTGCATCAGAACTCCTTCCATGAGATTGACACGTATACACCGCTGCAGAAACAGTTCCGCATGATGAAGCTGGTGCTGGCGTTCTATGAGCAGTCGAAGAAGGCACTGGAAGGCGGCGCGTCCATCCAGAACCTCATCAAGATGCCGGTGCGCGAACAGATCGGACGTTTTAAATATACGAAGGTAGAAGACGTGGAGAAAGAGTATCAGGCAGTCCTCGAAGAACTTGCGAAAGAGGTTGCCGATGCGGCTGGAAAGGGGGCATTCTAAATGCCGAAAGAATATAGAACCATACAGGAGGTTGCAGGTCCTCTGATGCTGGTGCAGGGCGTGGAAAATGTTACCTATGACGAGTTGGGTGAGATCGAGCTGGCGAGCGGCGAAAAGAGACGCTGCAAGGTGCTGGAGATCGACGGTGGCAATGCGCTGGTACAGCTTTTTGAGAGTTCCACGGGTATCAACCTTTCAAATAGTAAGGTGCGTTTTTTAGGAAGAACGATGGAACTTGGCGTATCGGAGGATATGCTGGGACGCGTCTTTGACGGTCTGGGCAATCCAATCGACGGCGGTCCGGAGATCCTGCCGGAGGAACGCCGCGATATCAATGGTCTGCCGATGAATCCGGCGGCGAGAAGCTATCCGCAGGAGTTTATCCAGACGGGTGTTTCCGCGATCGATGGTCTGAATACACTGGTCCGCGGTCAGAAACTGCCGATTTTCTCGGCGTCTGGTCTGCCGCATGCGAATCTGGCAGCCCAGATTGCGAGACAGGCGAAGGTGCGCGGCACGGACGAGCCGTTTGCGGTTGTCTTTGCGGCGATGGGTATTACCTTTGAGGAGGCGCATTTCTTTACCGAGAGCTTTAAGGAGACGGGCGCGATCGACCGTACCGTCCTGTTTATCAACCTGGCAAACGATCCAGCGGTTGAGCGTATCGCGACCCCGCGTATGGCGCTGACGGCTGCCGAGTATCTGGCATTTGAGAAAAATATGCACGTTCTCGTTATCCTGACGGATATCACGAACTACGCGGATGCACTGCGAGAAATTTCGGCTGCCCGCAAGGAAGTTCCGGGACGCCGTGGTTATCCGGGATATATGTACACGGATCTTGCATCCCTGTATGAGAGAGCCGGACGCCAGAGAGGCAAGAATGGTTCGATCACGATGATTCCGATCTTAACCATGCCGGAGGATGACAAGACGCACCCGATCCCGGACTTAACCGGATATATCACCGAGGGACAGATTATCTTAAGCCGTGATCTGTACCGTAAGGGCATCACACCGCCGATTGACGTACTTCCGTCGCTGTCCCGTCTGAAAGATAAGGGAATCGGCGAGGGCAAGACGCGTGCCGACCATTCGAACACCTTAAACCAGCTCTTTGCGGCGTATGCGCGCGGCAAGGAAGCGAAGGAACTCATGGTGATCCTGGGCGAGGCGGCATTGTCCGATGTTGACTTAATCTATGCAAAATTTGCGGACGCCTTTGAAAAAGAATATGTTTCACAGGGCTACAATATGGACCGCGATATCGAGGAGACGCTGCGGATTGGCTGGAAACTGCTTTCCATCCTGCCGAGAAGCGAGCTGAAACGTATCGATGAGAAGTATCTGGATCTGTATTATGGGAAAGAGTAAAAATGCCTGTGCATGGCGGATGCGCTTGAAAACGAAAGTGGCGTGTCATAACGCGGCTGCGGGAGCTGGCGGATCTGTCGTGACAAAGTGATTGCAGGAGAGAGGTGGTACGCATGGCATCGACACAGGTCAACCCGACCCGAATGGAGCTTACGAGGCTGAAAAAGAAGCTGGCGACAGCCACGCGGGGACATAAACTGCTGAAGGATAAGCGGGATGAGCTGATGCGCCAGTTCCTGGATCTGGTCCGGGAAAATATGGCGCTGCGCCAGAAAGTGGAGTCGGGCATCCGGAGTGCGAATGTGAATTTCGTCATCGCTAAAGCCGGGATGTCCGAGCAGGCGTTAAATACCGCGCTTGCCGCGCCGAAACAGGCGGTTTATCTGGAAGCAGACAAGAAAAACGTAATGAGCGTCGATATTCCGGTGTTCCATTATAAGACCCGGACGGCGGATGAGAACGATATTTACTCGTATGGATTTGCGTTTACTTCGAGCGATCTGGACGGGGCAGTCAAGTCGCTGGCGGACATTCTGCCGGATATGCTGCGGCTGTCTGAGACAGAGAAAGCCTGCCAGCTCATGGCAGCCGAGATCGAGAAAACGCGCCGGAGAGTCAATGCGCTGGAACACGTAATTATTCCGGAGGCGCGCAAAAATATCAAATATATCACGATGAAGCTGGATGAAAATGAGAGAAGCACGCAGATCCGCCTGATGAAGGTGAAGGATATGATGCTGGAGGAGAAGCATCATTATAAGGAGAAGCGGGAGCTTTGTTCGTGATGATGAAAATGCCTCTTCTGGCGGCTTTAGGGCTGTCAGGGGAGGCTTTTTGTGTATTGTAAAAATAAAAAGGACAGAAAAAAGTAAGATATAAAATGGAAATTTCTGGTAGAATAGGAGGAAATGAGGGGAGGAATTTTGCATGGCAAAGCAGGTACAGAGGGCGATCGGCTGGGTGGCAGCATTTCTTTTGGCGGTGGGGATGTTGTTCCTGCCGGTTTCGAAGGCGTATGCGGGTCCGGTATCGGGCGGCAGTCCTGGAAGTGGAGAGATGAGAGGTGTCTGGGTTTCGTATCTGGACTGGAATGGATGGGCGAAGGATGAGGCTGGATATAAGAAAGCGATGGATCAGACACTGGACCTCTGTGTACAGAAGGGGTTAAATGCGGTTTTCCTACAGGTTCGCCCGGATGGAGATGCGATGTATCCGTCACAGTATTTCCCGTGGTCGAAATTTGCCTCTGGAAAACAGGGAAAGAATCCGGGGTATGATCCGCTGGCATATGCGGTGCAGGCGGCGCATCAGCGGGGCTTGCAGCTTCATGCGTGGATCAATCCGTACCGGATCACGGGGTATCTGAACCGTTATTCGGATCTGTGTGCGTCAAATCCGGCGATCGCGTGGGCGAAGGACGGGGACAGTTCGAATGACCGGTGGGTATTGTGCCAGAATGGTGAGTATTATTACAATCCGGCGATTCCGCAGGTGCGCCAGCTGATTATTGACGGTGTGAAAGAGATCGTGACGAATTATGAGGTGGACGGCATCCATTTTGATGATTATTTCTATCCGAATCTCGATGACAGCAAGGCGGAAACATGGTTTGATTATCCGGAGTACCAGGCGGGCGGCACATCGCTGAGTGTGGCGGCGTGGAGACGGAATAATGTCAATGAGCTGGTAAGGGGCGTTTACAGTGCGGTCAAGTCGATCCGTCCGCAGGCATTGTTCGGTATCAGCCCGGAGGGATATTTACAGAACCTCCGAAAAGATACCCGCCAGTTTACAGATGTGGATGCGTGGATGACCCAGAGCGGCTATGTGGATTACCTGATGCCGCAGATTTACTGGGGATTTGAGGCGAAGCAGAACGGCCAGGCAGCGGGCTATGCGTTTGCAAACTGCCTGAATGAGTGGGTGACGCTGAAAAAGAAGGGCAATGTGAAGCTGTATGTCGGTCTGGCGCTCTATAAGACCGGAACAGATGCAGTGGACGGCAACGAGGTGCCGGAGTGGCAGCGGTATCATGATATCATGAAGCGCGAGGTGCAGGCTGGACGGGCAACCGGACAGGTGAGCGGTTACTGCTTCTATGATTTATCGTCCCTGACGCGTGCGGCGGCAGCGGAGGAAGTGGCGAACGTGACGGCGCTGTTCCATTAAGTGCTCCATGATAGTTACTGTTCACGCATACGTGCCCAGTAACGGAATTTGCCGTGGCTTCGCATTTAAATACGGCAAATTCCTGCTGCCACCACGTTTTCTTACGGCACTTTCGGTTCCAAAAGTGCCTACCCGTGAACGGTAACCATGATACCTTGTTGTGTAAATGGGAACCCCTGTGGATGATTGCAACCACAGGGGTTCTGTGCTATACTGGATATACGATTGCAGTAAAAATGTTGTTGTTCACATAATGTTCAGATGGCAGCAAATATACGGACGAGGAGAGGGAAGATGAAAAAAACAGCACTTGTCATTATGGCAGCCGGAATCGGAAGCCGTTTTGGCGGAGGGATCAAACAGCTGGAGCCGGTGGGTCCGAATGGGGAGATCATTATGGATTACTCCATCCATGACGCGCTGGAAGCGGGATTTGACCGGATTATCTTTGTGATCCGCCATGATTTGGAGGAGGACTTCAAAGAAGTGATCGGGAACCGGATTGAGAAGATTGCGCCGGTGACATACGCATTTCAGGAGCTTTCGGATGTACCGGAGGGATTCAGTGTCCCGGCAGACCGGAAAAAACCGTGGGGAACCGGACAGGCGATTTTGAGCATTCGCGGACTGGTCGAAGAGCCATTTCTGGTGATCAATGCGGATGATTATTATGGAAAAGAAGTGTTCCGAAAGATTCATACATACATGGTGGAACAGATGGACGTGAACGCACCGGTGTATGATATCTGTATGGGTGGCTTTATTCTGGCAAATACGCTCAGCGAGAACGGCGGCGTGACACGCGGCGTCTGTGAGGTGGGTGAGGGAGAGATTTTAAAACGCGTAACCGAAACCTACAATATCCAGAAGACAGCGGACGGCATGACGGCGACGGATAAAGAGGGGAGTCCGGTTTCGGTTCAGGAGAACCAGCATGTATCGATGAATATGTGGGGACTCACACCGGGCTTTGTGGAGGAGCTGGAAAAAGGATTTCCAGAGTTTCTTGTGGGGCTGAAAGAGGGCGACGTGAAGTCGGAGTACCTGCTTCCGACGATCATCGATCAGATGATCCACGACGGACGCGCACGGGTGAAGCTTCTGGAGACGCATGACCGCTGGTTTGGCGTGACCTACCGTGAGGATAAGGAGAGCGTGACGGAGTCGATCCGGGCGCTGATCCGTGAGGGCGTGTACCCGGAAAAACTGTTTTGACAATTTGAAGAACAGTTTAAAGAAACAGAATTATTTAAAAAGATAAAACATCATGAGAACGATACTGCGAAATGGAACAGCTGATTTGGCTGTGCAGAGGATAACGTGAAAAACGGTACGTGAGAATAACATGATACGCATAAATCCTGCATAGGATACCATGTAAGCCTTGAATTAAGGGGGAATGGCAGTCCGATGCAGGATTTTGCATATTTTAAGAGTCTTTATCCGGCTGCATGTAAGCAGATGCAGCTTTGCGTGGAAGCGGTCTGTGATGAGCTGGAGTATGAGGGGAGTCCCATCTATGATGAATATCCGGATCGGATCTTTCTGGAAAAACTGACAAAACGGGCACTGGAAAAATGGCAGAAGGTTTATCCGGCTGGAACGGAAAGGACGGATACACTGACGACCTATATAAAGGCGGCGGACGTGGGTACCGTATCCACAGAAGAAGGAACGGCGATGGTGGAAAATTCCCTGAAAATAGATTCTCCTGGTGGAGAAAGAGAAGAGAATCTGGCGGGAACCAGCATACAGCCGCATCTTCCTGGAAATGATGTATGGTATGGACCACTTCGGGGCGAACAGAAGGGCGGAAACGCTGGATATATGGTGTGGGAGGCGGATGAGCCGAATCTGACCGCGCAGGAGCGCCGTCCATGGAGTCCGCCGCCGGGACCGCGCCCGGGAGGACCAGGAAATCCGTGGGGACCGCCGCCCCCGCCGCCGGGACCGCGCCCGGGAGGACCGGGAAATCCGTGGGGACCGCCGCCTCCGCCGCCGGGACCGCGCCCGGGAGGACCAGGAAATCCGTGGGGACCGCCGCCCCCGCCGCCGGGACCGCGCCCGGGAGGACCGGGAAATCCGTGGGGACCGCCGCCTCCGCCGCCGGGACCGCGCCCGGGAGGACCAGGAAATCCGTGGGGACCGCCGCCCCCGCCGCCGGGACCGCGCCCGGGAGGACCGGGAAATCCGTGGGGACCGCCGCCTCCGCCGCCGGGACCGCGCCCGGGAGGACCAGGAAATCCGTGGGGACCGCCGCCCCCGCCGCCGGGACCGCGCCCGGGAGGACCGGGAAATCCGTGGGGACCGCCGCCTCCGCCGCCGGGACCGCGCCCGGGAGGACCAGGAAATCCGTGGGGACCGCCGCCCCCGCCGCCGGGACCGCGCCCGGGAGGACCGGGAAATCCGTGGGGACCGCCGCCTCCGCCGCCGGGACCGCGCCCGGGAGGACCAGGAAATCCGTGGGGACCGCCGCCCCCGCCGCCGGGACCGCGCCCGGGAGGACCGGGAAATCCGTGGGGACCGCCGCCCCCGCCGCCGGGACCGCGCCCGGGAGGACCAGGAAATCCGTGGGGACCGCCGCCCCCGCCGCCGGAACCGCGTCCGGGGAGACCGGGGAATCCGTGGGGAGTGCCGCTTCAGGATTTTCTTCAGGTTTTATTAATGAATGAGCTGCAGGAGCGAAGACGGTGTCGGAAGTGCTGAAATTGCGGTTTTCAGGTGTAAATTTTTTAAATTAAAATGCGGTAACATCCAGGTGTGACAACGAATTTTACCGATTTGGAAAAAGAACAATCGGGTTACTGGGCACGTATGCGTGAACAGTAACACAATCGGAGTTCTTACGAATCATAGAAATTCTGGAATTTGAAGCCTGCTTGTGTTATACTGAAACAAAGGCTGCCGCCGGGACAGATGGGTGCCTGCGGCAGTTTTTGGCGTGCATGACAAAACGGAAACAGTTCGGCGGGTAGATTTTCCTGTACCTGTGAAGATACGGAACTGGTATGGTGGAGAGATAAAAGGAATTGATTTGATATATGAAGAAAAACCTGAAAAAGATACTGATTTTACTGATCTTATTTGTGCTGGCAGTAGCCGGTTATTTTACCTGGTCCTGGATGCAGCTGCGGGAGGATGGGGCGGTCTATACCTCGATTGAGGACGCGAACCTTCCAGTCGCTTATGTGAATATTCTGGGGCGGCGGATGAACGAGCTGGACGGTTTCGTGGAGGACAGCCAGAAAGCGGCTGGACGCGGGGATCTGACGCTGCTTCCGGCAGACCGGAAACTGTCGGTGACGATCGACAAGCTGGACTCCCAGATTACGGGGATGCAGTATGAGATTCGCAGTCTGGACGGCGAACGTCTGGTAGAACGGACAACGCTTGACCACTGGGAACAGTCAGGGGAAGAGGTTTCTGCGGAGCTTCCGATCCAGAACCTTCTGACGGAGGAAAGCGAATACCGCTTAACGATTGCGATCGCGACGGAAAAGCACCCGGCGATCTATTTTTACACGCGCGTGATGTGGCAGCAGGAGAGCCGTGTGCAGGAGATGGTCGATCTGGCGGTGTCCTTTTCTG
Source organism: Clostridium fessum (assembly GCF_027698965.1). Classification (NCBI taxonomy): domain Bacteria; kingdom Bacillati; phylum Bacillota; class Clostridia; order Eubacteriales; family Clostridiaceae; genus Clostridium; species Clostridium fessum. The sequence goes on along the minus strand of NZ_JAQEQF010000001.1, from coordinate 359,139 downwards.
AAAAGACGTTTGATTATGATTCAGCGAGGGAGCTGACGACCTATCTGGAGACGGATCCGAATGCGGATAACAGTTCGTTGGGACATGTGACGTTAAAAAGCGATTTCAGCCAGCTGACCTGGAAAGGGCTTTCGATGGAGCGGGTCAGCGAACCGGAAATTCATCTGCGGGAGCTGCAGGGCATCATTGGGACGATCGATTTAAAGTATGTTGTAAGTGAGATGAAGGATGGCAAGGCGGCTGCTTATTACGATGTGATCGAGAGCTTCACGATGAAGCTGGGCGCACAGCGCATCTACATGATGAATTATGACCGCCGCGCGGACCAGATTTTTACGGGGGAGAGCAGCGCCTATTCTGGCGACCGGATTCAGCTGGGGGTTTCGGATGCGGAGGATCTGCAGTCGATGCAGGATGAAGCGGGGAAATACCGTGCCTTTGTGGCAAACCGGGCGCTCTGGATTTATGATACAGGAAAAAAAGAGAGCACAAAGGTATTTGCGTTCCGCAAGAGCGAGAATGATACGAGGGTCAATTATGATACCTACGGAATCAAGATTCTGGATGTGAGCGAGGCAGGCCAGATTGATTTTGCCGTGTACGGCTATATGAGCCGCGGTAACCACGAGGGAACGACGGGAATCGCGCTATACCGCTATGAGACTGCGGGAAATGCCCTGACAGAGCGGCTGTATCTGCCGGCATCGACCGATTACGGCAACCTGCGCCAGGATATCAACCAGCTGTGCTACTTAAGCGGCGGGCAGACGCTGTATGTGCTGATGAACCATGCGGTTTACAGTGTCGATCTGACGGGAAAAGAGTACATGGTGGTGGCAGATGGCCTGACGGAGGAAAATTTTGCAGTCAGCACGGATGCCTCCCGGATTGCGTGGCAGGATGGGGCGGATATTTACCGTTCGACCAAGCTGCATGTCATGAATCTGGAGACAGGCAAGAAGGATGAGATTTCCTTCCCGGATCAGACCGTGATCCGGCTGATCGGATTTGTCGGAACCGACTTAGTCTACGGGCTTGCCCATCCGAACGAGCAGCTTACGATGGATGGACGCGTGACGGGGCTTCCGCTGTATGCGGTCGAGATCGTCGGCAGCAATATGGAGATGGAGACCCGCTATGAGAAGCCGGGTGTCAGCCTGGTGGATGTGCGGATTCAGGACAGCCGGGTTCATCTGTCACGGATGCGCCAGATAGGAAGCGGCTATCAGCCGATGGACGAGGACACGCTGGTCTGTAATGAGGAAGTGTCGAAAGATCCACTGGATGGAATCGCTACGTTAAATGACAGTGCAAAGGGGCGTCTCTACTGCGTCAAGCTGGATGCAGGCAAGACGGCACGGAGCACGAAGGTGCATGTTCCGAAGCAGGTGGCAGCAGAAGAAAATGATGTGATTGTGCTTCAGAACAATGGCGCGGCCGCACAGCGGATTTACAGTGCCTACAGCGAGGGACGCTTGAAAGGCTCATATGCGGAATTTTCCAGCGCGGTGCAGGCAGCTTACGATGGCATGGGACTCGTAACGGATGAAAATGACCGGGTTGTCTGGGTGAGAGCAAACCGGAGCGACGCGAAGACGATCCGCGACGTTCAGAATATGGCGGGAACCGTCAGCCGCTATCTGTCGGATATGGCGGACGGAAAGACGACCTCTTCGGATGGCACAGAGTTAATCGACGCACGCGGGCTGACGCTGAACCAGATTCTCTACTTTGTCTACGCGGGCATGCCGGTGGTGGCATATCTGGGAGACGGAAGCTATGGTCTGATCTGTGGATACGACGCGTACAACATCTCCTGTCTATGGTATCCGGGCACGGAATTTGCCTACACGGATAAGATGGGACTCAACGATGCAGCGGCATTTTTCGAGGGAAACGGAGGCAATGATTTCATTTGTTTCCTTGCCAATTAAGGGAAAAACGGAAATTACTGTTCACGGGTAGGCACTTTTGGAACCGAAAGTGCCGTAAGAAAACGTGGTGGCAGCAGGAATTTGCCGTATTAAAATGCGAAGCCACGGCAAATTCCATTACTGGGCACATATGCGTGAACAGTAATAAACGGAAAGCCAGTGCTTTACAAATTGAGATGTTATGATATAATCATGTAGATAACATGATATAAATTTAAGAAAATATTAAAGATTTGAGGCGCCGTCTGGCGCGTGTAAGTATCGTAAGATAATAGATTTTGAGGTGCAGAATGGAACAATTTATTATGAAGGGCGGAAATCCGCTGGTAGGCGAAGTGACTATCAGCGGAGCGAAGAATGCGGCGCTGGGAATCTTGGCGGCATCGATTCTGACTGACGAGGATGTTTTAATAGAAAATCTGCCGGACGTGCGTGATATCAACGTGTTTCTGGAGGCTGTTTCGGAGATTGGCGCGATGGTAGACCGGATTGACCGGCACACTGTCCGCATCAATGCGAAGGGGATTCATGCGATCCATGTGGATGACGAGTACATCCGCCGGATCCGAGCTTCCTACTATTTTATTGGCGCCCTGCTTGGCAAGTACAAAAGCGCACAGGTTCCGCTTCCGGGCGGATGCAACATCGGCAGCCGTCCGATCGACCAGCATTTAAAGGGCTTCCGTGCCCTCGGTGCGAAGGTGCAGGTGGAAAATGGCGCGGTGCTCGCACATGCGATTGATTTAGTTGGTACCCATATTTATCTGGATATGGTGTCGGTCGGCGCGACGATCAATATCATGATGGCAGCGACGCTGGCAGAGGGCGAGACGATCATCGAGAATCCGGCGAAAGAACCGCATGTCGTCGATGTGGCGAACTTCTTAAACAGCATGGGAGCCAATGTCAAGGGTGCCGGAACCGACGTGATCCGCATCCGCGGCGTCCACAAGCTGCATGGAACCGAATATTCGATCATCCCGGACCAGATCGAGGCAGGTACATTTATGTGTGCGGCAGCGATCACCCGCGGCGACGTGATGGTACAGAATGTCATTCCGAAGCATCTGGAAGCAATTTCTGCGAAGCTTATCGAGATGGGCTGTGAGGTGACGGAGTTTGATGAGGCGGTTCGGGTTGTGGGACGCCCGAGCCATGTGCATACCGATATCAAGACACTTCCGTATCCGGGATTTCCGACTGATATGCAGCCGCAGATCACTGTGACACTGGCACTGGCAGAGGGAACCAGTGTAGTGACCGAGAGTATTTTTGAAAACCGTTTTAAATATGTGGACGAACTTGCCCGTATGGGTGGACGCATCAAGGTAGAGGGCAATACCGCGATCATTACCGGCGTGAAGAAGCTGACCGGAGCACAGGTGGAGGCACCAGATCTGCGCGCAGGCGCTGCCCTGGTCATTGCGGGGCTGGCAGCGGAAGGATATACGACCGTTGATGAGATCGGTTATATCCAGAGAGGCTATGAGCATTTTGAGAAGAAGCTGCAAGGACTTGGCGCGGTGATCGAGAAAGTCGATTCCGAGAAAGAGGCGCAGAAGTTCAGACTCAAAGTGGGCTGATAAAAAAGAATGCGGTGTCACATATTGCTTGACAGACACCGCGGAGTATGTTATCGTACTGTTGAAACTTTTAACAATTAAAAAGTTCGTATATATCCCTTATTCAGAGTGATGGAGATACAAAGGATCTATGAAGTCACGGCAACCCCGTTACATGGGACTGAAAATTGGTCTCAGCAGGGAACGGAAGGTGCCAGCCTGAGCGAGGAACCGGGAGATCGGTTTATCGAGCAATAAGAGGATTTGATCGAGATAATCAAGTCCGTGTTGCTGCGGACTTTTTTTATGTCTTACGACAAACTTATCAAAGGAGGAAATATGGAGAGATTACTTTTTACATCTGAATCAGTAACCGAAGGACATCCGGATAAAATGTGTGATCAGATTTCCGATGCGATTCTGGACGCGCTCTTAGAGCAGGATCCGATGAGCCGTGTGGCTTGTGAGACGGCGACGACAACCGGTCTGGTTATGGTTATGGGCGAGATCACAACGAAAGGCTATGTGGATATCCAGAAGGTAGTCCGCAATACCGTCCGTGAGATCGGTTATGACCGTGCGAAATACGGTTTTGACTGTGATACCTGCGGCGTGATCGTGGCACTGGACGAGCAGTCCCCGGATATCGCGATGGGAGTTGATAAAGCGCTGGAAGCAAAAGAGAACAAGATGACCGACGAGGAGCTGGAGGCAATCGGTGCCGGCGATCAGGGTATGATGTTTGGTTATGCGACCAACGAAACGGATGAATATATGCCATATCCGATTTATCTGGCACACAAACTGGCACGCCAGCTGACCAAGGTCCGCAAAGACGGAACCCTGCGCTACCTGCGCCCGGACGGCAAGACACAGGTAACCGTAGAGTACGATGAGAACGGCAAACCATCCCGTCTGGATGCAGTGGTTCTTTCCACCCAGCATGACGAGGAAGTAACCCAGGAGCAGATCCATAAGGATATTAAAAAATATGTATTTGACGAGATTCTGCCGGCAGAGATGGTTGATGAGAATACAAAATTCTTTATCAATCCGACCGGACGTTTCGTTATCGGCGGTCCGCACGGAGACAGCGGTCTGACCGGACGTAAGATCATTGTGGACACCTACGGCGGCATGGCGCGTCACGGCGGCGGCGCATTCTCCGGAAAAGACTGCACAAAAGTGGATCGTTCTGCTGCATACGCAGCCCGCTATGTTGCGAAAAACATCGTAGCAGCTGGACTGGCAGACAGATGTGAGATTCAGCTTTCCTATGCGATCGGTGTTGCACAGCCGACCTCCATCATGGTAGATACATTCGGAACCAGCAAGTTGCGTGAGGATCAGCTGGTTGAGATGATCCGCAAGCACTTTGACCTGCGTCCGGCTGGCATCATCAAGATGCTTGACCTGCGCCGCCCGATCTACAAACAGACGGCTGCATACGGACATTTCGGCCGCGACGATCTGGATCTTCCGTGGGAGAAGCTGGATAAGGTGGATGAATTAAAGGCGTATCTGTAAAAGTAGGAAACGCTGCAGGGATATCTGCCCGTAAAAAATCATAAGATCAGAACGAGGGGGCTGCCGCTTTTGCGGTAGTCTCTTTTATTACACAAAAAGGCACATGCTTTTTTATTTATAATACTTTTAGAGACGTAATCTGCAAAATATGATACACTATTTGTGGAAGATATCAGGAGCAAAAGCGCAGAAGTCCGACGCAGTTTTGCGGGAGGATTTTTGTAGGGGCAATCTGGTATCAGACCGGGCAATGACTGGAGGAAATAGGATGAAGATACGCACACGTCTGGCGATTGCTTTTGTGACGATTACGGTCGTTCCGATTGTGCTCATATTTGTGGCGGCGTTCGGACTCGTAAACTATCAGGAGCATCTGTTTCAGAAAACATACGGGCTGTCGGAGCAGATCGATCTGCTCTCCGGCAATCAGACACAGGTGTTTAACCGGCTGACGCAGGGAATCCAGGAGGAGATCCGCGAGGCGGTCGGGAAAAATACAGATTTATTTGAAGAACCGGCTTATTTGAGCAAGGTCAATGAAGAACTGCGCGATAAATATTCGTATCTGGTCATCCGCAAGGGCAAGGACATCACATTCTGCGGAAGCGAGGATGGACGCGAGCTCTGCGAACGGCTGGCGCCGTACGGTGATCAGGGAAGTATGGCAGGCAGTATTTACATGGATGGCGAGGAACAGCATCTGGTCAAACAGATCGATTTCCGGTTTTCAGATGATTCACAGGGCAGTGTGTTCATCGTGACGAACGTCGGGGATTATGTGCCGGAGATCAAGGCGCTGCTCGGAGAGATGCTGCTTCTCGGCGTGCTGATCATCAGTTTTATGGGCGGTCTGCTGATCATGTGGATCTACCGTTCTCTGCTGCGTCCGCTGCACAAGCTGCAGGAGGCGACCAAGCAGATCCGGGATGGAAATCTGGACTTTACGCTCGATGTGGATGATGAAGATGAGATCGGAATGCTCTGCCAGGATTTCGAGGAGATGCGCCTGCGTCTCAAGGAATCGCAGGAAGAAAAACTCCAGTACGACAAGGAGAGCAAAGAGCTGATCAGCAATATTTCCCATGATCTGAAGACTCCGATCACGGCGATCAAGGGGTATGTGGAAGGCATTCAGGATGGCGTGGCTTCTTCACCTGAGAAATTGAATAAATATATTCGGACGATTTATAATAAAGCAAACGATATGGATCGATTGATTGACGAGCTGACGTTCTATTCGAAGATTGATACGAACAAGATTCCGTACAACTTTTCAAAGATCAATGTGGCGGAATATTTTGGTGATTGTGTTGAGGAAGTTGGTCTGGATATGGAGACGCGCGGCATCGAGCTGGGATATTTCAACTATGTGGACGAGGATGTGGTCGTGATCGCGGACGCGGAGCAGATGAAGCGAGTGATCAACAACATTATCGGAAATTCGCTCAAATATCTGGACAAGAAAAAGGGTATTTTAAATATCCGCATCAAGGATGACGGCGATTTTATCCAGGTCATCATCGAGGACAACGGAAAGGGAATCGCGGCGAAAGATCTGCCGTATATTTTCGACCGTTTCTACCGGACGGATTCGTCGAGAAATTCGTCCAAGGGCGGCAGCGGCATCGGGCTTTCGATCGTAAAGAAGATTATCGAAGATCACGGCGGACGCATCTGGGCGACCAGCAAGGAAGGCATCGGAACGGAGATCCATTTCGTTTTGCGCAAGTATGTCGGGGCATAGTGATTTGAAGTTTGGTCGTTTAAATAAAAACAGCAGGAGGAATTCACAGATGAGCAGAATATTAATCGTAGAAGACGAGGAGAGTATTGCAGAGCTGGAAAAAGACTATCTGGAGCTTTCTGGTTTTGAGGTTGAGATAGAAAATAATGGAGAAACGGGACTGAAACGCGGCATGGAGGAAGATTTTGACCTTCTGATTCTTGATCTGATGCTACCAGGGGTCGATGGCTTCGAGATCTGCAAGAAGATCCGGGAAGTAAAAAACACACCGATCATCATGGTATCTGCGAAAAAGGACGATATTGACAAGATCCGCGGTCTGGGACTGGGCGCGGACGATTATATCACGAAACCATTCAGTCCGAGCGAGATGGTGGCGCGTGTCAAGGCGCATCTAGCGCGTTATGAGCGCCTGATCGGCAGCGGTATGCCGGAAAACGAGATCATTGAGATCCGGGGACTCAAGATTGATAAGACTGCCCGCCGCGTTTACATCAACGGCGAGGAGAAGAACTTCACGACGAAGGAATTTGACCTGCTGACCTTTTTAGCACAGAACCCGAACCATGTATTTACCAAGGAAGAACTCTTCCGCGAGATCTGGGATATGGAGTCGTTGGGAGATATCGCGACGGTTACCGTGCATATTAAGAAGATCCGTGAGAAGATCGAGTTCAACACGGCGAAACCGCAGTATATTGAGACGATATGGGGCGTTGGATACCGGTTTAAAGTCTGATGACTGGGTAAGCCACATAAAAACGACCCTTGGGAAACGCAAACAGGAGCGCTTTCCAAGGGCCGTTTTATATTTCATAAGAAATTGCGTCCTATGAAATATAAAAGTTATTGTTCACGGGTAGGCACTTTTGGAACCGAAAGTGCCGTAAGAAAACGTGGTGGCAGCAGGAATTTGCCGTATTTAAATGCGAAGCCACGGCAAATTCCGTTACTGGGCACGTATGCGTGAACAGTAACATATAAAATGCTCCGCGAGGATACGCACTCGCGCGAAGCAGAAACATGTCGCAAGCGACCGCGCGAGACGCCCGAATGTGCCAAGGCACATTCTTTTTCATCCCAACAGGATTTGGTTTGCCCGCTTCAGATCGTTCTCGTCCGGGATACGGATGTCGGACAGGGAATAGGGAATGCCAAGCGTTTCCCATTTATAGATGCCGAGCGTGTGGTAGGGGAGAATTTCTACCTTTTCCACATTTGAAAGTGTGTCCAGAAATGCACGGATTCCATGCAGGTTGGCCGGATCATCGGTAATGCCGGGGACTAAAACATGCCGGACCCACATGGGCTTATGAATCTGGTCTAAAAACCGGGCAAAGGAAAGAATGGATTCGTTGGAGTGCCCAGTCAGAAGACGATGTTTTTCCGGATCGATGTGTTTCAGATCCAGAATAACAAGATCGGTGTGCTCTAAAAGCGTGGTCAGGCGGGAAAAGAAAGGTTCGGCGGTGGTAAATGGCTGTCCCGCGGTGTCCAGTGTGGTGTGAATGTGCTGTTCTTTGGCAAGCTGGAAAAATTCACACAAAAAGTCAGCTTGAAGGAGCGGTTCTCCGCCGCTGACGGTGATGCCGCCGCCCCCGCGCCAGTAACTCCGGTAGCGGAGTGCCTGGCGAAGAAGTGCTTCCGGGGTGATTTCCTGCGAACCGGTGTGTTTAGATGGACAAGAAACACCTTCGGAAAGAGCGGATGCGCCGGAAGTGCGGGTGGAGGCGTCCGGGAGGGGAAGTCCCTTTGGCAGTACCCATGTATCCGGATTGTGGCAGTAGCGGCAGCGCATGAGACAGCCCTGCATGAATACCACGAAGCGGACACCGGGACCGTCTACGGAGCCGAAGGTATCGATGGAATGAATATAACCGGTATGCATCGTTACAACACCTCATGGCAGGTACGGGCGATCACGTCGAGCTGCTGTTCTCTGGTCAGATTGATAAATTTAACGGCATATCCGGAAACACGGATGGTGAAGTTGGCATATTCCGGTTTCTCCGGGTGTTCCATCGCGTCTTTCAGTTTTTCGATTCCAAAGACATTTACATTTAAATGATGCGCGCCCTGATCAAAATATCCGTCCAGGACGTGAACCAGGTTGTTTTTCCGTTCTGTCTCGGAGTGACCGAGCGCCCCCGGTGCAATCGTTTCTGTGTTGGAGATGCCGTCGAGCGCATATTCATATGGAAGCTTTGCGACCGAGTTTAAAGAAGCGAGCAGACCGTTCTGCTCTGCGCCGTAGGAAGGAGTTGCGCCCGGGGCAAATGGGGTGAATGCCGTCCGTCCGTCCGGAAGTGCGCCGGTTGCCTTGCCATATACAACATTGGAGGTGATCGTGAGGATCGAGGTGGTTGCCTCGGAATTCCGGTAGGTGTGGTATTTTTTTACTTTATGTAAAAAGGTTTTTAACAGCCATACGGCAATCTCATCGGCGCGGTCGTCATCATTTCCGTAGCGTGGAAAATCGCCTTCTGTCTCAAACTTGCGGGCGATGCCGTATTCATCACGGATGACCTTCACTTTTGCATACCGGATCGCGGAGAGAGAATCGACCACGTGGGAGAAACCGGCGATTCCGGTGGCAAAGGTACGCCGGACATCCGTGTCGATCAACGCCATCTCAGCGGACTCATAGTAATATTTATCGTGCATATAGTGAATCAAATTGAGGATATTCACATAAATGCCCGCCAGCCAGTCCAGCATCTGATCGTATTTATGCATGACTTCCTGATAATCGAGGTATTCGGATGTGATCGGCGCATACGCCGGACCAACCTGCATTGGGCGTCCGTCTTTGGTAGTGTATTTCTCGTCTCTGCCTCCGTTGATGGCATAGAGAAGGCATTTGGCAAGATTGGCACGGGCGCCGAACAGCTGCATTTCCTTGCCTGTCTGGGTGGCGGAGACGCAGCAGCAGATGCTGTAGTCGTCCCCCCAGATCGGACGCATGACATCGTCGTTTTCATACTGGATCGAGGATGTGTTGATGGAGATTTTGGCAGCATATTTCTTAAATGCCTCTGGCAGGCGGGAAGAGTAAAGGACGGTCAGGTTTGGTTCCGGGGACGGTCCCATATTTTCCAGCGTATGTAAAAAGCGGAAATCGTTTTTCGTTACCATCGGACGCCCGTCTTGTCCCAGACCGGCAACCTCCAGCGTCGCCCAGACCGGATCGCCGGAGAAAAGTTGGTTGTAGGATGGGATCCGGGCAAATTTTACCATGCGGAATTTCATTGTCATATGGTCGATTAATTCCTGCGCCTCGGCTTCGGTCAGTGTTTGTTCTGTTAAATCCCGGTTGATGTAGATATCAAGGAAGGTGGAAACGCGTCCGACACTCATGGCGGCACCGTTCTGGGTCTTAACGGCAGCGAGGTAACCGAAGTAGAGCCACTGGACGGCTTCTTTGGCATTGGAAGCCGGACGGGAGATATCAAAACCATAGATGGCAGCCATCTCCTGAATGCCCTTTAGAGCGCGGATCTGCTCGGCGATCTCTTCCCGCTGGCGGATGATGTCATCAAACATGGCGCCATTTCCACAGCGTTCCAGATCCTTTTTCTTTTCCTGAATTAGGAAATCGATTCCGTACAGGGCGATCCGGCGGTAGTCGCCTACGATCCGGCCGCGTCCATAGGTATCCGGAAGCCCGGTGACGATATGGCAGTGGCGGGCGGTTTTCATTTCCGGGGTATATGCATCGAAGACGGCCTGGTTGTGGGTTTTATGGTATTCGGTAAAGATTTTATGAAATTTTGGATTGACATGGTAGCCGTAGGTTTTGGCGGCTTCCTCCGCCATCTTGATTCCGCCGAATGGCATAAATGCCCGCTTGAGTGGTTTGTCGGTCTGAAGTCCGATGATGCGTTCCAGATCTTTAAGCTCCGGATCGATATATCCCGGACCATAGGCAGTCAGGCTGGATACGATTTCAGTTTCGCATTCGAGCACACCGCCCTTTTCGTGCTCTTCCTTCTGAAGCTTTTGAAGGCGTTCCCAGAGCAGATGAGTGGCACTGGTTGGGGCAGCGAGAAAGCTTTCATCGCCATCATATTGCGTATAGTTGTTCTGGATGAAATCGCGGACGTTCACTTCGTCGCTCCATTTGGAGCCCAGAAAACCTCTCCAGGCCGTTTGAAAGATAGGTGTGTTTTGGAATGTTTGATACATAGCAGACATGTGTTTCCCTCCTGGTTGAAAAATTTCGATCCCAGCAGAGACAGTGAGAGTGAAAAAAAGTAAAAAAAATACCCACGGTCTGTGCTGTGACGCCCAGACGGTCGGCAATTTCCAGTCATACTTCATGTGGTTGATCCACTTATCCGTCAGTTGTATGACTGCTATGTTTAAGATATATCAGAACCGAAGAGGAATGTCAAGCTATATTTTGGGGAAGAGGTAACGGTTCAAATCCGTAGCTGTTCACAGTAACAAAAAGAGTGCCGGAAAGAGTGGACATTTGGCAAATGACTTGATAAAATGAGTGAAGTTTTAGGGGAGATGGGAATGAAAAAGGGATAAAAAGTTGCTGGGCACGATGCTTGAACAGTAATGATGAAACCTGAATTTGACAGAAATGACAGAAGAGAGGAAGGAAATGCTGGAAAAATTTTGTGTCGGGCTGGTGCGGATTTTGTTGGGAGGAATTCTTTTTTTCCTGACACTGCTCAGCGCGGTTGTGACCTGCCGGGTCTATGGAGGTTCTGAGATTGTACAGTATGGAAGGGACAGTCTGTTTCTGCACCTGTTTTTTGGTGCGGGTGTGATTGGACTGACGGTGTTTTACAGGCGGAGAAAGGAACGAAAGTGCCGGAAGAACCAGTGGCTTCTTTTAGCTGCTGCTGCTGCTGCCTATCTTTTTTGGATTCTCCTTGTCCCGTCCTGGGGCGGTTCTGACTCCCATCAGTGTATGGCGTCCGCGCAGGGACTTCTGCAGGGCGATTTCAGCGCCTGGGAGCCGGTGGCGTATTCATATGGGACAGCGGAAGGACCGCTTGGGTATGCGTACACTTATCCGTCTCAGAACGGGCTGATTCTCTATATGACAGTGCTGGCATTTTTCTTTGGGGATGTGGCGTATGTAGTTTTCCAGATTTTAAATATCGGATTTTTTATTCTGGGAATCGTGAGCCTGCAGCGGATGACGGTCCGGGGAAACGAAAGGTGCAGCTTGCTTTTGTGGATGGCGTGCTGTCTGCCATTTTCTTTCTATATCCTCTTCGTGTACGGCACGATGCCAGGATTTGGACTTTCGTGTCTGGCGATGGAACGTCTGGTGCGGTATGTGGAAGAGGGGCGGGGAAGAGACTTCTGGATTGGTGCGGCAGCAGTAGCGGCGGCGGTAATCCTCAAGTCGAATTATGAGATTGTGCTGGTGGCGCTGTTTTTGTATCTGGCATCCTCGGGAGTCTTTCGAAGGAAAGCACGCCTGCTGGTGGCAGCGGTGCTTCTGATTACAGTGTATGTGATTGGAAACCGGGGGATTCAGACAGGAATTTCTTCCGTGACCGGACGCACGGTATCGGACGGTGCGCCGATGATTGCCTGGGTGCAGATGGGACTGGAGGAGAGCAAACGTGGACCGGGCTGGTACAATGGCTATCAGGTAAAACTCTTTCAGAAGGCAGATGGGGATGCGGATCTGGCGGCCGCATGGGCGCAGGCAGATTTGCGGAGAACGATTTCAGATATGGCAGAGGAACCGGCGAAAGCCGCTGATTTCTTTGTTCGGAAGATCGAGTCAATCTGGGCGGAACCGACCTTTCAGAGTCTCTGGATCCAGGAGGTGGGAAATACCTCCTGGGCGGAGGGAAGCCCGCCATGGGAGCTTTTCAAGGAAGAAGGGAGTCTGAACCGGCTCTATGTTTTTGCGGCGAATCTGTTGCAGACGTTTGTGTATGCGATGGCATGTGTATGGGTGATTGCCGGGATGAGTGCCAAAGGAAGCCGAAGTAAGCATGTCCTGACGAAACGAACATGGGAAAAGAGGATAGAAGCAGAAAAGGCAGAAAAAACTGTGAAAGCTGTGAAAAAACAGGGAATGGAAACGGTCTGGGAGAGGCAGGAACGTGGAGAACCGGACAGATGGGGGATGCTGCTTCCGGGAATCGTGTTTATTGGGGGATTCCTGTTCCATCTGGTCTGGGAGGCGAAGGGGCAGTATTCGGTGGTGTATTTTATGCTGCTGCTGCCGTATGCGTATCTGGGGATGGAAAGAGTGGCGGATGTGTTTTTAGACGTGACAGGTGCCGGGAAAGAATGATGTTTTGAGATAAAAAAGATACTGGGAACAGCCTGAAATAAGCCGTTTTCAGTATCTTTTTTATGGTTTAAAAGAGCTATGATTTCTAAAAATCCATTAAAAATTGCAATGATAAATCCGCTCCGCCGCCTGATAGAACACAGTTTCCCAATATTTTTCCGGAATCAGCCGTTTCGTAATTTCGATGTAATCTTCATAGTTGGCGAGCGGCCAGTCGGTGCCGAACATGAGCTTATCATAGTCGCGGATGTAGGCAAGCCAGGTTTTCAGGGTGCTGATATACCCGCTTTGCTCTTCCAGAAACTCCGGAATGTCAAATTTGCCCTCTAAAAGCCCAGAGAGGTCGGCGGCGACATTTTCATTTTTCTCGACAACGGCGGCGGCATCCATCAGCCACGGGTTGCCGAAGTGGCACATGACGAACTGGACATCCGGATGGCGGACGGCGGCTTCATCGAGGGTCAGCGGATGGCTGTATTTGATGAATGCTTTGGAACCGGCGGTCTGTCCGGTGTGGATGGCAACCGGCTTTTTATACGCCTTGGCGAGGTCGTAGATCGGTTCGAAGCGCTCGTCGGTAACGTAGATGGAATCATATCCCGGATAGAGTTTGATGCCGACGCAGGTATTCCGTTTTAAGTTTTCTTCGACAAGATCGCATGTCTTCTGAATCTTTTCCGGCGTCAGTTTTCGTGCTTCGACGCCGACGCAATAGCGCAGAAAATCCGGGTATGTGTGATTATCCGGGTGAACGCCGCGGTTTCCCATGACGATGCCGCCGACGATATTATATTTCTGAAAGCATTCCCGCAGATGCTCTTCATTATTGATATGACCGGCTTCGATGGCAATCTCATCGAAATGCGGGTAACCGGGACAAAAGTGCAAATGTGAATCAATGATTTTCATAATGATAACAGGCGCCTGTATCAAAAACCTTTTGGAAAAAGAACGGCGCTGTCCTCCTTTCTGCTGTGATGTATGTCTGGAAGTTTTGAGAAAATCCGGTGCAACAAAACTTCGGGTGTATATAAATAAGAAATGCAGTGACAGTCCGGCAGGTTCATAGAGCATGCAGCAACTGTATGAAATCAACTGTTAGTGTAGTCCCAAATGGGGTGGATGTCAAATTTTTCTCCATCTGTTTGACATCCACACTATGATCTGGTATAGTGATAGCTATGCGTATTGCAAAGGGGCAAACTGCCTCTTTCTTTTTTTGTAAATATTCCGGAAGAATGCAAAAAAGATAACTAATATGATATATGAAATGTATCTCCGGAATGTGCAGACCGTTAATCAGACAATGAAAGGAATAGAATGGAAACAATCAGATTTGAAGATTTAGAGTTAGATGCAAAGATCATGCGTGCGATCACCGATATGGGGTTCGAGGCGGCTTCTCCGATTCAGGGACAGGCGATTCCGCTGGAACTGCAGGGACTGGATATCATCGGACAGGCACAGACCGGTACCGGTAAGACGGCTGCGTTTGGTATTCCGCTGTTACAGAAGATCGATCCGAAGAATAAGAAGCCGCAGGCGATCATTCTCTGCCCGACCCGTGAACTTGCCATCCAGGTATCTGAGGAGATCCGCCGCCTGGCAAAATACATGCACGGTGTCAAGGTTCTGCCGATCTACGGCGGACAGGAGATCGGACGTCAGATCCGTTCCCTCAAGGATGGTGTGCAGGTTATCATCGGTACGCCGGGGCGTGTGATGGATCACATGCGCCGCAAAACCGTCAAGATGGATCAGATCCACACGGTTGTCCTCGACGAGGCGGACGAGATGCTGAACATGGGCTTTTTAGAGGATATGGAAACCATCTTAAGCGCACTGCCGGAGGAGAGACAGACGCTGATGTTCTCAGCGACGATGCCGCAGGCGATTCAGCGGATCGCGACGAACTTCCAGAAAGATCCGCAGATTGTGCGCGTGGTCAAGAAAGAGCTGACCGTTCCGAAGGTAACCCAGTATTATTATGAAGTAAAACCGAAGAATAAGCTGGAGGTTATGTGCCGTCTGCTGGATCTCTATGATCCGAAGCTCTCAGTGGTATTTTGCAACACGAAAAAGCAGGTCGATGAGCTGGTACAGGGCTTACAGGGACGCGGCTATTTTGCAGAAGGGCTTCACGGCGATTTGAAACAGGAGCAGCGTGACCGTGTCATGCGTGCATTCCGTACCGGACGGACGGACATTCTGGTGGCAACGGATGTGGCAGCCCGCGGTATCGACGTCGATGATGTCGAGGCGGTATTCAACTATGATGTACCGCAGGATGACGAGTATTATGTACATCGCATCGGACGTACCGGCCGTGCCGGACGCGAGGGCAAGGCGTTTAACCTCGTAGTCGGCAAAGAGGTTTACAAGCTGCGCGAGATCCAGCGCTATTGCAAGACCCGCATCATTCCGCAGGCGATTCCGTCTCTGGACGATGTGACCTCCATCAAGGCAGATAAGATTCTCGACCAGGTGGGCGAGGTGCTGCAGGACAGCGATCTGAGCAAGGTGATCGATATTGTAGAAAAACGTGTGCTGGAAGAGGACTACACGACGCTCGATCTGGCAGCAGCGCTGCTCAAAATGATGATGGGCGAAGAGGGCGAGGAGCTCTTAGAGGAGAACCGTCCGCTGCGTGAGCTGGAGGATCTCGAGGATGAGAGCCGCCGCAGCCGTGGTGGTAGAAACGGCAGAGGAAGCCGTGGCAGAAATGAGGACGTAGCGCGTCTCTTCATCAACATCGGAAAGAACCAGGGCATCCGTCCGGGCGATATCCTCGGTGCGATCGCCGGAGAATCCGGCATGCCGGGACGTATGGTCGGAAGTATCGATATGTTCGATAATTACACATTCGTCGAGGTGCCGAGAGAGCATGCGGACGTTGTACTGCAGGCGATGCGCGGTGCGAAGATCAAGGGCAAGAACGTGCATATGGAGAAGGCGAACCGGAAGTAAAGAGCATATTGAAATTATATTTGGCATATGCTATAATGCCATTAGGCGAAAAGACAAAAGTGTTCAAAGTGGCACAAAAACAAATCCCTCAGGTGCGGGCACACCTGAGGGATTTTATTCCATTTGGGCGAGGTGGCTTAAGCCTCTGGCTGACTACCTAACGATGTCCGTCCAACTACTTGCATATGTAATAGGCGATTACACTTGCCACGACGGACACAAGAAAAGACAGAAATATATTCAAAATGGCACACCCCCCTTTCTGCACCTGTCTAGGGGTGGTAGCTGTATTAGTATATCATAAAGATAAAATTATAAAAAGTCATCTTTGAGATGTTTTGTTTGTCTCAAAGATGACTTTTTATCTTAATAACTTTAAAATTTGCTCTTACAGCTCCGCTGTAATAAAAATATCATAAATCGCTTTCACAGCCGCCTCGAAATCTGCGTTCTTCACGCCGATGATGATGTTGAGTTCACTGGAACCCTGGTCGATCATCTTGACGTTGATGCGGGCGTGTGCCAGGGCGGAGAAGATACGTCCGGCGGTTCCGCGGGTGGATTTCATGCCGCGGCCTACGACGGCGATGAGTGCTAAATCGGACTCAAGCTCGATGGAATCCGGCTGTACTGCGCGGTGGATGTTGGAGATAACGAACTGCTCATGCTGTTCGAATTCGGACTGGTGTACGAAGATGGTCATCGTATCGATTCCGGACGGCATATGCTCGAAGGAAATACCGCAGTCCTCGAAGACACCCAGAACTTTTCTCCCAAACCCAATTTCGGAGTTCATCATCGCTTTCTCGATGGTAACAGAGCAGAAACCAGTCTTTCCGGCGATACCGGTGATGGTGTATTTCGGCTTCCGGCAGGTATTCTCGACGATGAGTGTACCCGGATCCTCCGGCTTGTTGGTGTTGCGAATGTTGATCGGGATGCCCTCGCGGCGTACCGGGAAGATGGCATCCTCATGAAGGACGCTGGCACCCATGTAAGCCAGTTCACGCAGTTCTTTGTAGGTGATGGTCTCGATCGGAACCGGATTTTCCACGATGCGCGGGTCGGTTACCAGGAAACCGGATACATCGGTCCAGTTCTCGTAGAGGTCTGCGTGAATCGCGCGGGCTACGATGGAGCCAGTGATATCCGAACCACCGCGGGAGAAGGTGTGGATCGTGCCGTCCGGATTGGACCCGTAGAAGCCTGGGATAACGGCGCGCTCAGTGTGCGCGAGGCGTTCGGACAGCTCTTCATTGGTTTTCTCGGACAGGAATGTACCATTCTCGTCAAAGAAGATTACCTCGGCTGCATCGATGAACTCATAGCCCAGGTAATGGGACATGATGATACCGTTTAAATACTCACCGCGGGAAGCTGCGTAATCGCTGCCTTTTTTTGCGATAAAGTTTTCCTCGATGGTCTTGAACTCATAATCGAGGTTTAAATTCAACTCCAGACCGTCGATGATCTGCTCATAGCGCTCTTTGATGGCGGAGAGAAGCTTGCCGTAGCTTGCGCCGGTGGAAGCTGCCTCGTAGCAGGCATAGAGCATATCGGTTACTTTGGTGTCATTTTTGTTGCGTTTGCCCGGAGCAGACGGTACAACGTAGCGTCTGGATTTATCAGCACGGATAATATCTCCGACTTTTTTGAACTGTTTTGCGCTGGCGAGGGAACTTCCGCCAAACTTTACTACTTTCTTCATGATGTTCTTTGTTCCTTCCTAAAGTAAACATTGGGTTAATTCAGTTTCTGGATCTTCGGAAAATACTGGAACAGTACCTTGGCAACCAGTTTGTCGCGCTTGACGTATTTGTGCGTCCAGCGGCGGGCGTCGTTGGAATAGTTCCGGTTGTCGCCCAGCATGAAATAGCAGCCATCCGGCACTTCGTAGTGCTGCGGTTCTTCCGGTTCCATCGGTTCATGCAGATACGGCTCGTCGAGCGGTGTATCGGAACCATTTAAGTATACCTTGCCGTCCACGATGTCGATCGTGTCGCCCGGCATACCGATGATACGTTTGACATAGTATGTTTTGATGCCTTTCGCTTCATCATCCGGATAAATGAAAATGGCGATGTCACCCCGCTGCGGATCTCCGAATTTGTAGCTTAACCGTGAGCCGATGACGCGGTCGCCAGCCATGATGGTCGTTTCCATCGAGCTGGTCGGGACTTCGCTGTTGGCGATGATGAAATGGTTGACGCAAAATGCGATAATAGCGGCGGCAACCAGGACCTGAATCCAGCTTATGACCTCGTCCTTGAGATTGAAGCCTTCCTTGCGGCTCTTGCCCTTCTTGGATTTTGCGGCATTTCCGGTACCTGAAGCGTTGTTGTTCTCTTCGGGCGTATCTTCCAAATCGTGTTCCGAAGAGTTCTGGCCTGGCTGGTTGATGCCGATTTTTCCGGCGCGGAGTTCATCGAGCATCTCATCCAGTTCCTGATCGGAACGCCCGGAGAAATTGCTTCGGGACGAAATATGGTCTCTATCTTGATCTTCCATATATATCTCCTCTCTCTGCTGTTGCTGTCTGTGTGACGTTATCTTATGGCACTTTCAGTTCCAAAGGTGTCTGCTACGGCAGTAACGTTTGTGCAACGCATGAGCAGTAATAGGCTACTGTAAATGGTAACCTTCTGACATAATAGTGTATATGAGATGCCTTGATTTATCAAGTTTTTTCACGAAATTTCGGGAAAATTCATAAATGTTTTGAAGTGTATGATTGTATTATTGGGCGCGGGATGCTAAAATGAAGCTAAAACCAAAAACCACAAAGGAACGCAAGGGGGCG
Source organism: Clostridium fessum (assembly GCF_027698965.1). Classification (NCBI taxonomy): domain Bacteria; kingdom Bacillati; phylum Bacillota; class Clostridia; order Eubacteriales; family Clostridiaceae; genus Clostridium; species Clostridium fessum. The sequence continues at coordinate 340,328 of NZ_JAQEQF010000001.1, read as the reverse complement.
TATGTATGGATAAAACATTATACGATCTGATGGACTGGGCTGGAATTGAAGAAATTGTCTATTCGGAAGCGGCAAACCCGCACCGGATGCTGGGAGCCCATATGACGCCGGAGGGAATGCTGGTACAGGCGTTTATTCCGACGGCGCGCGATATTACGGTCAAACTTTCGGCAACCGGCAAGCAATACCAGATGGAGATGGCGGACGAGACTGGCTTTTTTGCGGCGCTGATTCCGCGCAAGACTCTGGCGGATTATACCCTCCTTGTGTTTTATGATAATGGTACGTTAAGCGAGATACACGATCCGTATTCCTTTGCACCGCAGTTTACGGAATCGGATTTGAAGAAATTCGAGGCGGGCGTCCACTACAGCATTTATAATAAGATGGGCGCGCATCCGATGACGGTCAAAGGTGTGAGCGGCGTCTATTTTGCAGTCTGGGCGCCGGAAGCGATGCGCGTGAGTGTCGTCGGTGATTTCAACCTGTGGGATGGCAGACGCAGCCAGATGCGGCGGTTGGGAGATTCGGGCGTGTTTGAGATTTTTATCCCGGAGCTAAAAAAGGGCGCTGTTTATAAATATGAAATTAAGTTCAAGAACGGCGACCCGGCGCTGAAGGCGGATCCCTATGCGAACTATGCGGAACTTAGACCGAACACGGCATCCATCGTCTGGGATCTGGACGAATATAAATGGAACGATCAGGACTGGATGAAGAAACGGGCGGCGCTCGACACGAAGACGGCGCCGATGTCGATCTATGAGGTACATCTCGGTTCCTGGATGCGAAAACCGACCGAGGTGGATAAGAGAGGGCGCGAGATTGTCGGATCGGAGTTTTACAATTACCGTGAGATCGCGGTCAAGCTGGCGGAATATGTGAAGGAAATGGGGTATACCCATGTGGAACTTCTGCCGGTCATGGAACATCCGCTGGATGCTTCGTGGGGCTATCAGGTGACGGGATATTACGCACCGACCAGCCGCTTCGGCACACCGGATGATTTCATGTATTTTATGGATTACCTGCACGGACAGGGGATTGGCGTTATCCTTGACTGGGTTCCGGCACATTTCCCGCGTGATGCATGGGGCATGGCGCAGTTTGACGGAAGCTGCCTCTATGAGCACAAGGATCCGAGACAGGGGGCGCATCCGCACTGGGGTACGCTGATCTACAACTACGGCAGACCGGGGGTTTCAAACTTCCTGATTGCGAATGCGATGTTCTGGGCGGACCGCTATCACGCGGACGGCATCCGGTTTGATGCGGTGGCGTCGATGCTGTATCTGGATTATGGCAAGAATCCGGGTGAATGGATTGCCAATATGTACGGCGGTCATGAGAATCTGGAGGCGGTCGAGTTCTTAAAGCATCTGAACTCTGTCTTCAGGGGACGCAAGGACGGCGCGATTCTGATTGCCGAGGAATCGACGGCATGGCCGAAGGTTACCGGTGACGTGAAGAACGGCGGTCTTGGCTTTGATTATAAATGGAACATGGGCTGGATGAACGATTTTCTGGGCTATATGGAGCAGGATCCGTATTTCCGGTGCCACCACTACAATGAGCTGACCTTCAGCATGATTTACGCCTACAGTGAAAATTTCGTCCTCGTCTTCTCACACGACGAGGTGGTTCACGGAAAAGGTTCCCTGGTCAATAAGATGCCGGGACAGACGTTTGAGGACAAGTTTGCGAACCTGCGGGCGGCATACGGTTTTATGATGGGACATCCGGGCAAGAAACTCCTCTTCATGGGACAGGATTTCGCCCAGATGGATGAGTGGAATGAGAATGCATCGATCGAGTGGGAGCTGCTGCAGTATCCGATCCACAGCCAGATGAAGGAGTATGTGAAGGAGTTAAATCACTTTTATACCAGCCATCCGGCGCTCTATCAGAAAGATTATCAGACGGAAGGCTTCGAGTGGATCAACTGCATGGATGCAGCGGACAATATCATTGCATTTCTCCGGCGCGGCGCGGATGAGACACTGCTCTTTGTCTGCAACTTTGCCCCGCAGCTGCATGAGAAGCTGACGGTCGGCGTACCGTTTAAGGGAAAATACAAAGAGATTTTCAACAGCGATGCGGAGAAGTTCGGCGGAAGCGGAAAGGTCAATCCGCGTATGAAGTCCTCGAAGGCAGAGGAATGTGATGGAAAGGAAAATTCCATCACGATCCAGCTGGCGCCGCTTGGCATCAGCGTCTTCAACTGCACGCCGACGGAGCCGGAGAAGAAAGAAAAACCGGCGAAGACGAAAAAGACGACCCACAGCACTAAGAGTGTAAAAGAAAAGGCTGAAACCGATCTCCAGAGCATGATGGCGGATGCAGCGGCGGCATTCAATGGAAAAGCCGGGGGGACAGCTGCTGCGGCAGCAGAACGCCTGGCGGGTATTTCAGATAAGCTGGCAGAGGCGAAGGCGGGGCTTTCCTCCAAGATTATCAGTCTGTCCTCGATTGCGAGACGACAGGCGGGATTGGAAGAAGGTCTGGATAAAAAGGTGGGAAAAGAGTAAGTACAGGAAGGAATGAAATAGATGGCAACAGCGGCAGAGCTGACAGGCGAGGAGATCGCGGCGGTAGCAGAGTCACTATCGGATCCGGCAAATTTGAACGTGGATACGATGGCTGCGATCATGCACCGGATTGGCCCGGGGCTTATGGCATTGGGACAGAAGGTACTGGTGGCGCTCATCATTTTCCTGATTGGACGTAAGGTCATTTCGATGATCGAGAAGATGCTGTCCCGCTCGATGGAGCATGCCGGTATGGATGTGGGTGTGACTCGTTTCCTGCGGGCGCTGACCCAGTTTGTGATGAATGTATTCCTGCTTTTTATGATTGCAGGGCAGCTTGGCATGGACAGCGCCTCGATTGTGGCGGTTCTTGGCGCGGCAGGTCTTGCGCTGAGTTTGGCGCTCCAGCAGAGTCTTGGAAACTTTGCGGGCGGACTCTTGATTTTAATTATGAAACCGTTCCGGGTGGGGGATTATATCATTTCCCCGTCCGGGGAGGGAAGGGTTTCGATGGTCGGGCTGGTTTACACGACTATCCTGACAACCGATAATAAAGCAATTACCATCCCGAATGGCACCCTTTCAAACTCAACCGTGACCAACGTGACGGCGATGGACAAGCGGATGCTGGAACTCAAGGTCGGTATCGCCTATGAGGCAGATATCCGGACGGCAAAGGCAGTGTTAGAGCGCGTTTACAGGGAACATCCGATGGTGAAGAAGGACGAGGACATCAAGGTATTTGTGGACAGCCTGGGCGACAGCAGCGTGGTGCTTGGTATCCGGGGCTGGGTAGAGACGTCCGATTACTGGCAGACGAGATGGGACATTCTGGAACGGATCAAGCTGTCATTTGACGAGGCGGGCATCGAAATTCCATACAACAAGATGGATGTACATTTGAAACAGTAGCAATCGTTTAAACAGTATAAGCAATATAGACAGAGGAACAACCATGATTGACAGAGCGGCAAAATTCGCAGAACAGGCGCATAAGGGCGCACACCGGAAGGGAACCAGAATTCCGTATATCGTTCATCCGCTGGAGACGGCGCTGATTGCGTCGATGCTGACGAACGATGAGGAGATACTGGCAGCGGCACTTCTGCATGATACGATCGAGGACACGGGTGTGACCTACGAGGATTTGAAACAGGAGTTTGGCACCCGGGTTGCGGATCTGGTCGCGGCGGAGAGCGAGGATAAGTCCAAAACCTGGATTGAGCGCAAGGGGCACACGCTGGAACATCTGAAAACAGCGAGTCCGGCGGAGAAGATCCTGACGATGGCGGACAAGCTGAGCAATATCCGCAGCATGGCGCGTGACTATCTGTTGGTCGGGGAGGAGCTCTGGCAGCGGTTTAATATGAAGGACAGAGAGAAACAGGCGTGGTATTACACGTCGATGATAGACCTTTTAAAGGACTTGAATGAGACACCGGAATATCAGGAATATGTGCGTCTCTGCGGCAAGGTATTTGGCGGGATCGCAGGGTGTTGTAGTTTACAAAATATATGAACGGCAGCATAAAAACAACATAGGATGACAATGAGAAACTGCAGCAGCCAGTCAGAAAGAATGGCTGTCGGAGAAGGATGGTAGGTTCTGAGATTTTGCGGAAACGGAAAGGTCATTCAGTTCAGTAAAAGGGGAAGAGACATGATTTTAAAAGATATTTGGATGGATGTAAAAGCGGTTCAGGAGCGAGATCCGGCTGCGAGAAATGCATTGGAGGTACTACTTTTATATCAGGGCGTACATGCCCTGATCTGGCACCGGGTGGCGCACTGGTTTTATGAGCACCATATGTTTTTCATTGCGCGCCTGATTTCACAGGTGGCACGTTTCTTTACATTGATTGAGATTCATCCGGGTGCACAGCTCGGACACGGTATTCTGATTGACCACGGCTGCGGCGTTGTCATCGGTGAGACGGCGGTGGTCGGCGACAACTGTACGATTTACCAGGGTGTGACGCTGGGCGGTGTCGGAACACAGAAGGGTAAACGTCATCCGACGCTGGGAAATAATGTGACGGTCGGTTCCGGCGCAAAGATTCTCGGTTCTTTCGAGGTCGGTGATAACTGTTCCGTAGCGGCAAATGCGGTTCTGCTCCGCCCGCTCGAGGAAAATACCACGGCTGTCGGCATTCCGGCGCGTCCGGTCAAGAAGGACGGCGTGGCGCTGCCGAAGAAGCAGAAGATGATCATCGGCGAGGACGATCAGCGTATTTTAGAGCAGATCGACGCGCTCCGGAAAGAGCTTCAGGAACTTAGAGAAGAGTCGGCAAACCTGCGGAAGGAACTGGAGGCAGTGCGGGCAGGACAGGAGAAAGCCTGACACAAAATTATTCATAACGCCCCTTTCGGCTGCATAAATTTCTTTGAGAGAAATGCGTGCGGTTTGGAAAGGGGCGTTTTTTATGATAGAGCTGATCAAAAAAGAGATACATATGAATCGGCAGAGGGGGACGGCGGTGTCGCAGCTGACGCTGGATGATGATTTTATTGTGCCGGATGCGCTGGATGATGCGGTGCAGATACTGCTGTCAGACGGGGAAGTTCAGATAGAAAATTCACGGATTCAGGGAGAAAAGGTGTTGATCCGGGGAAAGCTTGTGTTCCGGGTGCTGTACCGCCGGGAGTCGGGCGGGCTGCAGGCGATGGGCGGGGAGATTCCATTTGAGGAAACGGTCAATGTGCCGGAGCTTTCGGAGCGCGACTATACGCAGATCGTATGGAATATCGAAGATTTGAATATTACCATGATTCATTCGCGCAAGCTGAGCGCCAAAGCGGTGCTGACGCTTACGGTGCGGGCGGAAAGCCGCGTCGATGCGCAGGCTGCCGCGGACGTCGAGACGGACGATGCGGGGCTGCAAGTCCTGAAGAGAAGCGTTCCGGCAGCGACGCTTGCAGTGCGGCGCAAAGATATCTACCGGGTCCGGGAGGAAGTAAGCGTATCGGCAAATAAGCCGAATATTGAGACGATTCTCTGGCAGGAGATGCGTCTTCGGGATGTTTCGGTGCGCCCGTTGGATGGAAAACTGCATCTGGACGGTGAATTGTCGGTGTTCCTGATTTACAGCGGCGAGGGCGAGCACACGCCGGTTCAGTGGTTGGAGGAGAGTATTCCGTTTTCCGGTGAAGTGGAACTCTCGGAGGCGGTGGAGGAGATGATCCCGGCGGTCGGGGTCCGGATTCTTCATGCAGAGGCGGACAAAAAGCCGGACAGCGATGGGGAGATGCGCGAAGTGGAAGTGGAGGCGGTGCTGGAGCTGGACATCCGACTTTATAAAGAAGAATCAGTGGAACTTTTAAGCGATCTCTATTCGACCGGCTGCGAGGTCGTGAGCGAGCAGGGGGAGGTGTGCTTTGACCGGCTTTTGACGCGCAACAGCTGCAAAATGCGAGTGGGCGGAAGCGTTTCTTTTCAGAAACCGGATCGAATTCTGCAGATTTGCCACAGCAGTGGGATTGTCCGGCTGGATGAGAGCCGCCCGTCAGAAAACGGTCTGGCGATCGAGGGAGTGCTGGAAGTCAGTCTCCTGTATCTGACGGATGATGACGCGGCGCCGGTCGGGGCAATTTCTGAGGTTCTGCCATTTTCCGGCACGGTCGAGGCGGAGGGGATCCGGGAAGACTGCGTCTGGCAGTTGAATCTGGGGCTGGAACAGCTCGGCGCGGTGATGCTGGGCGGCGGTGAGGCGGAGGTCAAGGCGCAGCTCACGGTGGAACTGCTTGTATTCCAGCCGATGCAGGAAGAGGTGGTTACATCCGTGCAGACACAGCCGTTCGATTTAAAGCGCTGGGAGCAGCAGCCAGGGATTGTGGGTTATATTGTGCAGCCGGGGGATTCTCTGTGGAAAATTGCAAAAAAATTCCACACGACGGTGGATCAGGTGCGGGAAATGAATGAAATCGACGGGGAGGAAGCCGGAGCAGGGGCGCGGCTGCTTCTGATCAAAGAGGTAACGGCGGGTAACTGTTCATAGGTAGTAATTTTAGAGAGAAAAAATCGTTTCTGTTCACGGGTGGGCACTTTTGGGACCGAAAGTGCCGTAAGAAAACGTGGTGGCAGCAGGAATTTGCCGTATTGAAATTCGAAGCCACGGCAAATTCCGTTACTGGACACGTATGCGTGTACAGTAACAAAAAATCCAGCCGGAATGGTTGCATTTGGGGGAAAACTTTATATACTATTATTGTAACGGTTCAATATCTTCACAGTTACAAGCAAAAATCCATGCAGATTTGACTTTGACAAAGGATTTTCGCCTTGTAAGCTAGGAAAACGCATCCGGCCGGTGCTTGATGATAGATCCGGGGAAGGAGTTTCCCGAACCGGGCGGTGCCCGTGCATTGCAAGGCGCGGCGCCGTTTACATAGGGCATCCGGATGCGTTTTCCTGTGTACTGAGAAATTTTTGTCGGGAGTGCGAACCATAAAGGCAGGATGAGGCATGAATTATACATATCTTTTGCGCTGCGCGGACGGAACCTTGTACTGCGGGTGGACGAACCATCTGGCAGCGCGGGTGGCGGCACACAATGCCGGGAAAGGTGCAAAATACACGAAAGCCCGCCGTCCGGTAGTGCTGGCATACTATGAAGAATATGCGACGCGCAGCGAGGCGATGCGCCGGGAGGCAGCGATCAAGAAACTGACCAAAAAGGAAAAAGAGGAGATGGCAGCGCTGGGACGGACGGAGCTTCCGGTGGATGACGAGACGTAGATATATCGCGCCGGGGCAGATTATGTACGAAGAATTGGTACAAACAATAGCGGTAAAGGCAAGAAACAGCAGTAGAAATTGGTAACTGTTCAGTAGGTCTGCACATTTACTGTGCTGACCGTACGAAAACATGGGCCAGCAGGCAAAAATCCCATTGCCGTAGGCAATTTTTAATGGATTTTTGCGCGTGACTGTGAAGGTACTGAACAGTTACAGAAATTGAAAGATAGAGAGAAAACAGGAGCGGATAGGTACAGTGAGAAAAAGTAGAAGAAACAAAGGATGTATAGTGATGGCAACAGTCCTTCTGGCAGCGCTGCTTGGCGGCTGTTCGTTTCTATCGAAGGAGGCAGACGCGACGGAGGTTTCCAGCAAGGCGGAAACGGAAAGTCCGGGTGCCACACAGGAGTCGGAGACTGAGACAGCTGAGACAGAGGAGACACAGGAGAGCCATGAGGCTGCCGAAGACGAAGAAAGCGGGGAAGAGGAAACCGAGGACCATTTCGTGGAAAAGAAGATCGTGGTGGCAACGGATATGCACTATTTTGCCGAGAAACTGGCAGGAAACCGCTGTGATTCCTTTGTCGGAATGGCGAGGGGCGGAGACGGGCGCGTGCTGGAGTACGGCTGGGAGGTCATGGACGCCTTTCTCGATGATATGAAGAAGGAAGATCCAGACCTCCTGATTCTGAGCGGAGATCTGACGCTGGACGGAGAGAAAGCGAGCCATGAGGAACTGGCAGAACTTCTGGAAGGACTCAGCGAGGCGGGAATTGAGGTCGCGGTTATACCGGGAAACCACGATATCAATAACCCGGATGCCCGCCGCTATACGGCGGATGGAGCGGAAAAGGTGGAGTCCATCACAGCGGACGAGTTCCGGGATATCTATGCTGATTTTGGCTATGTAGCGGCGGACAGCCGGGATCCGGCATCGCTGAGTTATCTTTATAAGATAGACAGTGCAAACTGGGTGCTGATGCTGGATTCCTGTCAGTATGAACCGAAAAATGAGGTCGGCGGCATGATCCGCCGGGAAACGTATGAGTGGATGGAGCCGATTCTGGAAGAGGCGGAGCGGGAAGGCGCCCGCGTGATATCCGTCAGCCATCATAACCTGCTGGATGAGAGCGGAGTGAGCCGGACCTTTTATGACAACTGTACGATCGAGCACAACGAGGAACTGGTGCGGATGCTGTCGGATCATGGCGTGCGCCTGCACTTGAGCGGACATCTGCATATCCAGCATTATAAGGAAGACGAGGACACGGGCATCTATGAGGTTGTGACGGGTTCCATGGTGATGGCTCCGTGCCATTACGGGATTGTCCGCATCTGGAACGACGGGACCTACCAGTATAATGCGAAACCTGTCGATGTGGACGGCTGGGCGATACGCCACTCGTACCACAACCGAGATCTGGCAGATTTTACGGCTTATTCGGAGTCGATCCTGCGTCGGGCGGCAATCCGCGATGCAATTCGGGATCTGAATCGCCATATCGAGGATCGCCATGCATTTTTTACGGACGAGAAGAAACAGGAAATGGCTTCGTACTACGCGGATCTGTGCGTGAATTATTATGAAGGACGGATGTATCAGATCGAGGAAGCCGCAAAGGAAAATCCAGTGCTGGAAGATTGGAACAAGATCGGCTATGTCAGCGAACTGAGCGATTTTTTGCAGAATATCCTGGAGGACGAGGCGAAGGACTACGGGCATCTGAAGATTCCGAGCGTACATTAAATAAAAATGGAGGTACCAGGAGGCATGGGAGAGACAAAAAAACAGCGTTCGCCGCTGACAACGCTCTGCTACATTGAAAAAGACGATTCATATCTGATGCTGCACCGCATTAAGAAGAAACAGGATGTGAATGAAGGAAAATGGATTGGCGTCGGCGGACATTTTGAGGAGAATGAAAGCCCGGAGAACTGCCTGCTGCGCGAAGTGAAGGAGGAGACAGGGCTGACTCTGACTTCCTGGCGCTTCCGCGGAATCGTGACGTTTATCGCGAAAGGCTGGCCGACGGAATATATGTGCCTGTACACGGCGGATGGATTTGAGGGAACGCTTCGCGAATGTGACGAGGGCGAGCTTGCCTGGGTGGCGAAAAAGGATGTATCGGCTCTGCGGCTCTGGGACGGCGATCGGATCTTTTTGAAGCTTCTGATTGAAAGGGATACGTTTTTTTCATTGAAATTGTCATATGATGGGGACGAGCTGATAGAAACTGAGCTGGACGGGGTAAAAATTACATACAAATAAGCACGCAACTGCGGGTTGGTTGGGGAACGAGGGTTCTGCAGTGCGTGCTCATGAGGAATAATCAATATATGGGAACCGATTTTGGGGAAAATCGGGGTGGTTGGCTATGCCAGAAAGATAAGAAGATGAATTATTTTCTCTTGTTCCTTATCTTTAACTTGATTATATATCATTCATCGTATATAATCAAATATAAATAAGAAGATAATTATTATAAATTTTTTGTTATAGAATCACAAGTGGACAAAAGTGCCGGAAACCCTGTAGATAAAGGGGAAAGAATGGAACAGAATGAGAATGTTCACGGGCGGGAAGTTTCGGGATGAAATATCCCGCAGGATGCAGCGATGAGAAAAAGCAGGGTACATAGGAGGAAACATGTTCGACGGAAAAGAGTATGTATACGCGGTCTACGAGGAAAAGAGTTTTTCGAAGGCGGCGCAGAAACTGTATATTACGCAGCCGGCGTTAAGCACGGCGATCAAGAAGGTGGAGAAAAAGATAGGAACTCCGATTTTTGACCGGAGCACCTCTCCGATCGGACTGACGCCGGGCGGTGAAGTTTATATCGACGCGATCGAAAAGCTGTTTGCGCTGGAACAGAACACGCTCAATCAACTGAATAACTTAAATGGGCTTCTGGCGGGCAAGCTGTCGGTTGGCGGAACGATCTTTTTTACCTCGTTTGTACTTCCGGGCGTGTTGAGCGAGTTTTCCCATCGGTATCCGCAGATCAAGATTGATCTGCAGGAGGGCACGACCACACAGCTGACCGATAAGCTGGTTGCCGAGGAACTGGATCTTCTGATCGATAACTCGGAACTGGATGACAAAAATTATGAAAAGTATTATTATAGCACGGAGAGAATTATTCTGGCTGTTCCGAAGAGTTTTCCGATCAATGAGGAGCTGACCCAGTATCAGCTTACCGCGGAAGATATCCGGGCAGGACGCCACAGTCAGGCGGAGTTCCCGGTACTGCCGCTGCCGCTCTTAAAGAGTACTCCGTTTATCTTCGTCAAAGAGGAAAACAGTATTTACAAGCGCAGCATGAAGATGTGCAGCCGCCAGAATTATTCGCCGAATATTATCATGAAACCGGACCAGGTTGTCTCTGCGTTCAACATGGCAGGACGGGGCGTGGGCGCGACCTTCATCCCGGATGGCCTGATCGTCAATCTTCCATATGAAGTGCCGCTGTGCTTTTACAAGATGAATGAAGAGCTGGCGGTCCGTTACGTTTATTTGTACAAGAAGAGAAATAAATACCTCACGAAGGCGATGGAGGAGTTTATCCGCGTGGCAGTCGGCGACGAGGCGTTCCAGAAGGTACGGGAGCAACGGGAGAAAGAGAATCAGGAGAGGAAAGGTTCGGATAAGAAGGGGGATAAATAATGCGAAGAGGAGAACGTGCGATTGAGTCGAAAGACGGGCAGAAAGCCATTTTGGAACACTGCCGGGTGTGTAGTCTCGCCTTTTCCGGGGATGAATACCCGTATGTGATCCCGTTAAATTATGGTTTTGTGTGGAACGAAGACCAGGAGATGCCGGTGCTGTATTTCCACGGCGCTCCGGTGGGAACGAAGATTGAGCATATGGAGCGCGACAACCGGGTGGCATTCTGTGTGCAGAATGAAAAAGAGATAAAGATTCTGGAACCGGCATGCAGAAGCACGATGATTTATGAGAGTGTCTGCGGGACTGGACGGTTATCCCGTGTGGCTGCTCCTGGGGAGAAAGGAGAGGCACTGACAAGGATCATGCAGCAGTATGACCCGGAGGGCGGACCGTATGAGTTTGCTCCGGAGGTAGCGGCGAGAACCACCGTCCTCTGCCTGCGTGTGGAAACTCTGACAGGTAAGAGCAATGCGCCGAAACCGGAGCAGCCATGAAACAGTTAAGACAGATGTCGATTCTGGTGCGGGGGGCACAGCTTCTGCTGCTGGTCCTCGCACTTTTTCTGGTTGTATGGCTGGTGCCGGATGCAGGGAAAAAGCATGCATCCGGGACGGAAGCTTCGGAAGCTGAGACAGATGGCGGCGATGTGGCGGAGAATGAAAAAAATAGAGCCGCCGGGAATCTGGAGGAGGATGAATCATCCGCCGGGGAAGTGATACAGGATGATGCAGATGAGAACGCTTCGGATGGAGAAACGGCTTTAAAGCGCCGGACTTCCCGGAAACAGCTGTATAAAAGAAAAAAAGAGCCCCAGAAGGCACAGGAAGAGACAGTTTATATGCCGCCGACCATCTGGCTGGCGACGGATCTTCACTATCAGTCCCCGCAGATGACAGATTTCCAGTCGGCGTTTGATACCTATACGATGGGAAATGATGGGACGATCGTGCCGTATCTGGATGAGATTACGGAGGCATTTCTGGAGGAGGTGCGGACGGCGCATCCATCGGCACTGGTTTTGAGCGGAGATCTCTCCCAGAATGGTGAGAAAGCAAACCATGAAGCGCTTGCAGAGAAGCTAGAGCGGGTGCAGGCAGCGGGAATTCCGGTGCTGGTGATTCCGGGCAACCATGATATTAACCACCCGTGGGCGGCAACGTATTTTGATGATCAGGTATCCCCGGCAGAGGGAACAAGTTCGGAAGAGTTTTACCAGATTTACCATAAGTTTGGCTATGATCAGGCGGTGTCCCGGGCTTCGGATTCGCTGAGTTATGTTTACCGCCTGGATGAAAAATATTGGCTGATGATGCTGGACAGCTGTATGTGTGAACCGGTCCATGAGACGGGCGGAAAGCTAAGCGAAGAGACGGTTGCGTGGATGAAAACACAGCTGGAGGAGGCGAAAAAACAGGGTGTGACGGTCATTCCGGTTTCACACCACAATCTGCTGGATGAGAGTACACTCTATCCGGAGGAATGCACGATTGAAAATACGAAAGAAGTGACCGCGCTTCTGGAAGCATATGGAGTTCCGGTGTATTTGAGCGGGCATCTGCATTTGCAGAGAATCAAGAAGCATACGTCAAATCTGAATACACCGGGCGGATATGGAATCCGGGAGATAGTGACTTCTCCGCTTCCGATGGCGCCGTGCCAGTACAGTATCCTAAACTGGCAGACGGATGGCAGTCTGTCCTACCATACAAAAAAGGTAGACATAGCAGGCTGGGCGCAGCGCTACGGGGAAGAAGACGAGAATCTTCTCAATTTTGATGCTTATGCGGATCAGTTTCTGGTAGATGTGATTTCGAAACAGGCGTTTAAGGCGCTGCAGTCGGCATCAAAGGATATCAAAGAAGAGATGGCAAGGCTCTATGCCGATATGAACCGTGATTATTGTTCGGGCACGAAGATTGATGTGGCAAAGATCAGAAAAAGCGAGGCATATCAGTACTGGATCCGTTATAGCGGCAATGATTTTTGGCTGGCAAGGCTGCAGGCGATCCTGCACGATGCCCGGACGGACAACACGGTGCTGGAGCTGAAAGCGGGTGTGGATTTCCCGCTGCCGGGGGAGACGATAGAAAACCCGGAGAATGCAGAAAAAGAGGAAACTGTCGGAGCAGATGCGGGCAGTCCGGCAGAGGAGATACAGAAAAAGGAGGAATCATATGGACTACGAGGGAATTGTATACAGACCGCCGAGTGAGGCGCGCAGCCTGATCATTCAGGTGACGATCGGATGTGCACACAACACCTGCGGCTTTTGCAATATGTATAAAGAAAAGAAGTTCCGGATCCGGAGCCTGGCGGAGATTCTGGCAGATTTGACGGAGGTTTCGCACAATCCGTATGCGCCGTATATCGAGAAGGTATTTTTGGCGGACGGCGATGCGCTGGTTATGAAAACAGAGGATCTTCTGGTAATTCTGGATGCGATCCACCGCCTGTATCCGGGCGTGAAGCGGGTGGCTTCCTACGGAACGGCACAGGATATTTTGCGGAAATCGGAAGAAGAGCTGATCCGCCTGCGCGAGGCGGGACTCGGAATCGTCTATGTGGGCGCGGAATCCGGCGACAATGAGATTTTAAAATATATCAATAAAGGCGTGACGGCGGAACAGACCATTGAGGCAGGGCAGAAGCTGAAACGCTGCGGCATCGCGACCTCAGTGACGCTGATTTCGGGGCTTGGCGGACGCAGCAAGGTGGAAGAACATGCCCTGTCCTGTGCGAAGCTCATCACGGCGATGAACCCGGAGTACGCATCCTTCCTGACGCTGCGCCTGTACGAGGGCACGCCGATGTATGCAGATGTCGTGGAAGGGCGGTTCCAGCGGATAACCCCGGATGAAATTGTGGATGAAATAGAAATTTTCCTGAAAAATGTGGATTCTCCGGGCACTGTATTCCGGACGAACCATGCGTCGAACTACGTGATTCTGGCGGGAACCTTAAACGGGGATATCCCGGCCATGCTTAAAAAACTGGAGGAGGCAAAGAGAACGCATCATTACCGGAAATTCCGGGAGACTGGCGATCTCTTATAAGTAGGTATGATTTATCTGATTTTTGCGATTCTTTTCAGCGCGTCCCTGGCGCTGGCGCTGCGGATCAGTGAGACGTTCAGCGATAACCGATATGGGATTTTGGTTGGAAATTATGTGACCTGCCTGGTGGTGGCATTTATTCTGCTTCCAGATAAAAATATCTTTGCGGCAGGCAGCCGGACGGCGGTTCTCACGGGAATCGTGAATGGATTTTTGTTTACAGGAAATCTGGTTCTGATGCAGAAATGCATCCGTGAAAATGGGGCAGTTCTGTCGTCGGCATTTGCGAAGCTTGGTATCGTGATTCCGGTCACGGCGAGTATCCTGTTTTTAGGTGAGATCCCGACGCTGTTCCAGCTGGTGGGAATTGTGCTGGTTATTGTGGCGATCTGGGTCATCAACAGCGAGGGGGACCGCGGCTGCGGACGCAGACGGAGGATGGGTTCGGCGGGACTTCTGCTCGTTTTATTTGTCGTCAGCGGTATGGCAGACGGGATGTCCAAGGTAACGGAGAGGATCGGCGAGAGACGGTTTGATGCGCTGTTTCTGTTCTATACGTTCCTGACCGCACTGGTTCTGACTGTGGTTCTGGCATTTCTCGAGCAGCAGAGAACCCGCCGCAAGATTGGAAAGATGGACTTTTTGAGTGGTGTGGCAGTCGGATTTCCAAACTATTTTTCAACCTCGCTGCTGCTGGCGAGTGTGTCGAGACTGCCGGCGTTTATCGTGTATCCGAGCTTTAGTGTCGGCACGATCCTGGTGGTCAGCTTTGTGAGCGTGCTGGTGCTCGGGGATCCAATCAGCCGGAGACAGATTGGGGGATGCGGGATTATTTTGGTGGCATTGGCGCTGCTGAATCTTTAGAATTTTCCGTTTCGGATGCTGCGCTCATAATAAAAGATATACTGTTGCATTACCCCTGCGTATCCTTTATAGCTTCCAAAAAAATCCTGGATAATAGTAGTGTACAGGCGGCTTTTTGGAAGGCGGCGGTAGCGGATGGGATGTTTGGGAAGGTATTCTTTGGTCAGGATCTGTTCGATCCAGGTATCGACGGGGAAGGCGTCGATGTGGTGGAGTCCGAAGAGGCAGACGCAGTTGGCGACCTTGGGACCGATGCCATAGAGGCTGGTAAGTGCGGTCATGGCTTCGTCCGGCGGCAGGGCTGCGAGGGATTCTAAGGATACGGTTCCGGCGAGGACATCCTGGATGAGGCGGTGGATGTATTTGGCGCGGTAGCCGAGTTTTAAGGCTAATAGGTCGTCCAGGCTGGCAGATGCCAGTTCTTCGGGCGAGGGAAAAGAATAGTAGGTGCGGATAGAACCGTCGGACAGGGCGGCGGTTCTCTTCGCACCGTATTTTTTTGCCAGGGTCTCGACGGCTTCGCGGATCTTTGGGATGGTTTTCTGCTGGGAGATCAGGAAGGTGATCATCATTTCCCAGAGATCCTGACGGAGAATCCGGATGCCGGAACCGGCGTCTGCCGCCGCCGCGAGGTAGGCATCGTCTGCGCGGATGGAGGCGATGAAAGAGCCGTAATCGGTGCCGAGATCGAAGTATTGTTTCCAAAAAGGAAGCGCTTCGTCCGGGCAGTCGAAGAAGAAACCGTCCGGCGTCTCGGAAATTTCCAGATAGTGCGTCCCGCTGATGAGTGACCAGATCCCCGGTTTTTCCGGAACCGGAAGCATACGGAAACATTGACCGGAGGCGGCGATCTGTGCGAGGTTCAGGTTCAGGCAGGAGATGATGTGGGAGTTGGGAAAATTGTGCTTTTCGATTGCAGGCAGGTTTGTTGTATGTGTGTTCATGGCAGGGCATCCTCTTTTTTTTAAATATTTTTTGCTTATATCAATGGAATATCAAGTTATAAAACCTTGAATCATAAAGTATCAAATCATGTAATTCTTATGAGACGTATCATAGCATAGAAGACCTTTGACTGCAAACGGTTACCTTTTATCAGAAAGGAATTACATCAGAATTGCATCAGAATTGCATCAGAGCGTAAAAAAATCTTGCGAAAGACGCGCTACTTGGGTATGATGTATATATGTGCGCACTCGCGCGAAGAGGAATCATGTCGCAAGCGACCGCGCTCGGCGCGAGAATGTGTCAGGGCACATTCTTTGTTCTATGGCAGGAGGGGAGACGGATGTTTTTTATCGGTGGCATCAGTTCCGGCGTGAAGCCGCTGGAGTACCTGAAAACAGTGATCTGCGGGCGCTGCGGCGCTTATGGGCGGTATCAGGTGTACATGACCTATATGTATTTTAGTTTCTTTTTTATCCCGATTTTTAAATGGAACCGGCGCTTTTTCGTAGAAATGTCGTGCTGCGGTGCGGTCTATGAGCTGGATCCGGAGGTAGGAAAGAGGCTGCTTCGGGGCGAGGAGGTCGAGATCACGGAAAGCGATCTGACACTTCGGCAGGATGGAAATGGAAATCCGTGGACGGGAAGTGATGCATCACACCGTCATAAGGTCTGTCCGTCCTGTGGATTTGAGACGGATGAGGATTTTTCGTACTGTCCAAAGTGCGGCAAACCGCTGTAAGGCGGGGAAATACAGACGGATACCGCTAAAAGAGTGATGGCGGCTGTGGAAGCACGGGACGGTTACAAAAATTTGATACAGCGCAGATTTTGGCGCAAAAAAGAAAGAGAGGCAGACAATATGTTAGAAGCTGGTATCAAGGGAAGACAGGAAGTTATGGTTACGGATGAAAATTCCGCAGCAGCAGTGGGAAGCGGTCTGTTACCGGTGTTTGCAACTCCGGCGATGGTTGCACTGATGGAGAAAACCGCGTGGATGAGCGTGGCTCCGTACTTAAACGACGGTGAGGGAACCGTTGGTACAAAGCTGGAAATTGCCCATAATGCAGCGACCCCGGTCGGCATGCAGGTTTGGTGTGAGAGTGAGCTGGTAGAAGTAGACGGCAGACGTCTCGTATTTAAGGTAGAGGCATTTGACGCGAAAGGTTCCATCGGCGGCGGCACACATGAGCGTTTCATCATCAAAAATGAGAAATTCTTAGCAAAAGCACAGAGCAAGAAAGAAAACTAAAGGTTGCGAAGAGAGCACGGCCGGCTGAAAGCGCTGCGAGTATCGTATGCGGGATACTTTTGGCTGGCTGTTGTTTCGTGTAATAGGAAATTCCTTGAAATTTCTTATTACACAAAAAGGCACTAACGTGCCAATGATGCGCACTCGCGCGAAGCAGAAACATGTCGCAAGCGACCGCGCTCGGCGCGAGAATGTGCCAAGGCACATTCTTTTTCATTATAGAAGGGAATTAATTCGTTTGAAAATCACATATATTCATCACAGCTCGTTTTCAGTTGAGCTTGAAAATGCCGTGATTCTGTTTGATTATTTTAAGGGAACTCTCCCGGAGTTCCCGGCAGGGAAGCCCCTCTTTATCTTTGCGAGCCATTTCCATGCCGATCATTATGCTCCGGTAATCTTTCAGCTGGGAGAGAAACGGGAAAATGTTTTTTATATTCTCTCAAAAGAGATTGGGAAAAAGATACCAGAGGAATATCGTAAACGATATAAAGACAGGATACGGCTGGTAAAGGCAGGAGAAAGATTTTGCCTGAATATTTCTGAAGAAAGCCTTATCGTCGAGACGTTCCATTCCACCGACGAAGGCGTCGCCTTCTGGCTCTCCTGCGAAGGAAAGGAGATTTATCACGCCGGTGACTTAAATAACTGGTGGTGGGAAGGCGAAGATATGGCATGGAACCGGAATATGGCGGCTTCTTATAAACAGGAGATGAAAAAGCTTTCCGGGCGCACGGCGGATCTGGCATTTATCCCGGTCGATCCGAGGCAGGAGCAGTGGTTTTATCTGGGCGCTGCCGGTTTTATGGAGCAGGCGGACGCAAAATGGATTTTCCCGATGCATTTCTGGGAAGATTATACGATTATACCAAAATTAATCGAACATCCATCCAGTGAAGGCTGGCGGGATCGGATTGTAGAGATTCACAAGGAAGGAGAGGAGTTTATTCGATGAAATTTACATTTGCACACAACAATTTCAATGTCATCGATCTGGACAAGTCACTGAAATTTTATGAGGAAGCACTGGGACTTAAGGAGGTACGCCGCAAGGAGGCGGCAGACGGAAGCTTTATCCTTGTTTATCTGGGCGACGCCACGACCAGCTACCAGCTGGAGCTGACCTGGCTGCGCGACTGGGAGAAGGACTCCTACAACCTGGGCGACAATGAGTTCCATCTGGCATTTGAGACGGAAGACATGGAGGCGGCACATGCCAAACATAAGGAAATGGGATGCATCTGTTTTGAAAATCCGGCGATGGGTATTTATTTCATTAACGATCCGGATGGATACTGGCTGGAGATCGTGCCGGCGAAGAGGAGTTAAGGGCTGAGTTTGTCTGAAAAAATGTTTTGACGTGATTGTGAAGGTACTGAACAGTTACGTTTTAACATATGAGTTAAAAAGGGGTTAGAATGGTAAAAATAATTAAAAACGGAAGAGTCATCGATCCGGAGAGCAGATTCGACGGAAGGGCAGATTTGTGGATTGAAAATGGAAAAATCCAGAAAATCGTGAAAAAAGATACAAAATCAGAATCAGATGAGGCATCTGACGCACCGTTCATCCCGGCGGATGCCGAGGTGCTGGATGCAGAAGGGCTGATCGTCGCGCCGGGACTGGTGGACGTCCACGTGCATTTCCGCGATCCGGGTCTGACCTACAAGGAGGACATCGAGACGGGCGCGGCGGCTGCGAAGGCGGGCGGCTTTACGACGGTGGTCTGTATGGCAAACACGAAACCGGTTGCCGATACGCCGGAGATTGTCCGGTATATTCTGGAAAAGGGTGCGAAAACGGGAATCCACGTGGAAACCTGCGCGGCAGTCTCGAAGGGATTTCAAGGAAAAGAACTGACCGATATGGAGTCCCTCAAAGAGGCGGGTGCGATCGGATTTACGGATGACGGAATCCCGCTGATGAGCGAAAAATTGGTCAAAGAGGCGATGGAGACGGCGAAACGTCTCAATGTGCCGCTCAGCTTCCATGAGGAGGATCCGGCATTTATTTTCAACAACGGCATCAACCGCGGTCCGGTGTCCGAGCAGCTGGGAATCGGTGGTTCCCCGGCGCTGGCGGAGGATTCGATGGTGGCGCGCGACTGCATGATCGCGCTTCACACGGGCGCAGATGTGGATATCCAGCACATCAGTTCCCGTAATGCGGTGCAGATGGTCGGGCTGGCGAAAAAGCTGGGCGCGCATGTCTGGGCGGAGGTGACACCGCATCATTTTACACTGGACGAGACGGCGGTTCTGGAGTACGGAACACTGGCGAAAATGAATCCGCCGCTGCGGAGTGCTGCGGATCGCGAGGCGTTGATTGAAGCAATCAAGGACGGCACGATTGATATGATTGCGACGGATCATGCACCGCACAGCGCCGAGGAGAAGGAAAAACCGCTGACCGAGGCACCGAGCGGCATCATCGGGCTGGAAACCTCCCTGCCATTGGCGGTTACCAGGCTGGTAAAAGCTGGTCACATTGATTATCTGACTCTGTTTGAGAAAATGTGCCTGAATCCGGCGAAGCTGTACCGGATGAAGGAGGCGGGACGCATCCGCGAGGGCGGCGCGGCGGATCTGGTTCTTTTTGACGACCAGACACCATATACCGTAGAAAAATTCCATTCCAAGGCGTCTAACTCCCCGTTTGTGGGAGTGAAGCTCTATGGAAAGGTTCACTATACCATCTGCAGCGGTGAGACAGTATATCGGGCAGAATAGGAGGAAACGAAGCGATGAAGACAATGTTAAAACGCGGCGCAGGCGTACTGATGCCGATTTTCAGCCTGCCGTCGCCGTATGGAATCGGTACGTTCGGACGGGCGGCGTATGAGTTTATTGATCAGTTAAAACGCGGACGCCAGACGTACTGGCAGGTGCTTCCGATGGGACCGACCTGCTACGGGGACAGCCCGTACCAGTCCTACTCTGCATTTGCGGGAAATCCGTATTTTATTGATCTGGATACGCTGAAAGACGAGAAACTTCTGACCCAGGATGAGATAGACGCCTGCTGGTGGTGCGACAAGCAGGATCAGGTCAAATATGACGCGCTGTATTATTACCGTTTTCCGCTTCTGCGCAAGGCGTATGAGCGGAGCAGCCATAAGGAAAGTGAGGAATATCAGGCATTTCTGGAAGAAAATGAAGAATGGCTGGACGACTATGCGCTCTATATGGCAGTCAAGGGTAAATATGAAGGAAAAGGCTGGATGGACTGGGACGAGGACATCCGGTTCCGCCGTCCGGAGGCGCTTTCGGCATGCCGCGAAGAGCTGGCAGAAGAAATAAATTACTGGAAGTTCTTACAGTTTAAGTTTTTTGAACAGTGGAAAAAATTAAAACAGTATGCAAAAGAAAAAGAACTTCAGATCGTCGGCGATATTCCGATTTACGTGGCGCTCGACAGCGCGGATGTCTGGAGCCACCCGGAGCTGTTCCAGCTCGACGAGGAAAATCTGACGCCGCTCAAGGTATCGGGTGTGCCGCCGGATGCATTTTCAGAGGATGGACAGCTCTGGGGCAACCCGCTTTACGACTGGGAGAAAATGGAACAAACCGATTTCGCCTGGTGGCGAAGCCGGATGAAAGCGTCCGCGAAGCTCTACGATGCGGTGCGGATCGACCATTTCATCGGCGTGGTGCAGTATTATGCAATCCCGTATGGCGCTGTGACTGCGAAAGACGGCGAGTGGGAGAAAGGTCCGGGCAAAAAGCTGACCGACGCACTTGACGAGGCGGCAGGCGAGACGAAGATCATCGCGGAGGATCTTGGTGTCTTCTGTCAGGAGGTCAAGGATCTGCTGGCAGAGACGGGCTATCCGGGCATGAAGATCATTGAGTTTGCGTTCAGTGGCGACCGTTTCAACGAGCATCTGCCGCACTGCTATGACCCGAACTCCGTAGTCTACGGTGGAACGCACGACAATGAGACGCTGGCGGGGTATTTCAAACCGGAAAAACGTCAGTGGTGGGAGCTTCAGTACATTGCCGATTACCTCGGTGCAGCACACCAGAGTGAGGTGGTAGACCGCGTGTTCCGCGCGGCATACGGTTCAGTCGCGAGCGTTGCCATTTTCCAGATGCAGGATGTGTTGAAGCTCGATAACTGGGCGCGCATGAATACGCCGGGAACTCTCGGGGAAAACTGGCGCTGGCGTCTGCTTCCGGGGCAGTTTACGGATGAGCGGGCAGATTATTTGTCCTGGCTGGTGGATACGTTCGGAAGATTTTAGTTTTTGGCGGATGGGAATAAAAACCCGTAAAATGCTTGCAAATTCGGGAAAAACCTGTAAAATATACATGGATTGCACCCGCCCGGGGCAAAGATGCACCTGGGGAGTATGAACGATTTGAACAGTATGAAAGGAAATTGCCATGATTAGTACAAGCAATGTAACACTGCGAGTAGGAAAGAAGGCGTTATTTGAGGACGTAAGCATTAAATTTATCGAGGGAAACTGCTACGGACTCATCGGTGCCAACGGTGCCGGGAAGTCTACCTTTTTACGAATCCTGTCCGGACAGCTGGAACCGACCAATGGTGAGGTTATCATCACACCGGGACAGAGACTTTCATTCTTACAGCAGGATCACTTTAAATATGACGCATATCCGGTACTTGATACCGTTATTATGGGAAATGCGAGACTCTACGAGATCATGAAAGAGAAGGAAGCTATCTACATGAAGGAAGACTTCTCCGAGGAGGACGGCGTCAAGGCTGCCGAGCTGGAGGGCGAGTTCGCCACGATGAACGGCTGGGAGGCAGAGTCCGACGCGGCGAACCTTTTAAATGGTCTGGGAATCGAGACGGATCTCCACTACAAACAGATGGCAGATCTGACCGGTGCCCAGAAGGTCAAAGTTCTTCTGGCACAGGCACTGTTCGGAAACCCGGACATCCTGCTTCTCGACGAGCCGACAAACCACTTGGATCTCGATGCGATCGCATGGCTCGAGGAGTTCTTGATCAACTTTGAGAATACGGTTATCGTGGTATCCCATGACCGTTACTTCTTAAATAAAGTCTGCACCCAGATCGCAGATATCGACTATGGCAAGATTCAGCTCTATGCCGGAAACTACGATTTCTGGTACGAGTCCAGCCAGCTGATGATCAAGCAGATGAAGGAAGCCAACAAGAAGAAGGAAGAGAAGATCAAGGAGCTGCAGGAGTTCATCCAGCGATTTTCTGCCAATGCTTCCAAGTCTAAGCAGGCAACCTCCAGAAAACGTGCTCTGGAGAAGATTGAGTTAGATGAGATCAAACCGTCCAGCCGTAAGTACCCGTATATCGACTTCCGTCCGGAACGTGAGATCGGTAATGAGGTATTAAGCGTAGAGAACCTGTCTAAGACTATCGATGGTGTGAAGGTTCTTGATAATATTTCTTTCATTCTCGGACGCGAGGACAAGGTAGCATTTGTAGGACCGAACGAGCAGGCAAAGACCGTTCTCTTCAAGATTCTTTCCGGCGAGATGGAGCCGGATGAGGGATCCTATAAATGGGGTCTGACCACCAGTCAGGCATATTTTCCGAAGGACAATTCGAAAGAGTTCGATAACGACGACACGATCGTAGACTGGCTGACCCAGTACTCTCCGGTTAAGGATGTGACTTATGTCCGCGGATTCTTAGGACGTATGCTGTTTGCCGGTGAGGACGGCGTGAAGAAGGTCCGCGTTCTTTCTGGTGGTGAGAAGGTGCGCTGCATGCTTTCTAAGATGATGATCTCCGGTTCCAATGTCCTGATTCTGGACGAGCCGACCGACCATCTGGATATGGAGTCCATTACCGCTCTGAACAACGGTATGATCAAGTTCCCGGGCGTGCTGTTATTCTCCTCCCGTGACCACCAGATCGTTGAGACGACCGCAAACCGTATCATGGAAATCGTAAACGGCAAGCTGATCGATAAGATTACTACTTACGATGAGTATCTGGCAAACGATGAGATGGCGAGAAAACGTCAGGTATTTACTGTTACGGATAGTGAGGAAGAGGACGACTAAGAGCTGGAATCAAAGTGATTTAGGATAATAAGCGAGAATCCTCGGTTATTCAATTGCCGAGATGAAAGCACAAAAGTCTGAAAGATAAAAGACAGCCCCAGACGCTGCATGTGAGCGATGCCTGGAGCTGTCTTTTGCACATCTATGGTGTCAATGTCCCGTTTTTGGCGTGATCAATCCTTCTTATGGCGTGATTCCAGATAAACCAGGTAATTGATGTATTCGATCAACTGCTTTTTCGTGGAAGTCTGGAATGATGAGATACGCCCATTGACCTCTCCATAGGTGACATTTTTAAGAAATGGTTTCGCCATTTCGGGCGGATTCTTCGGGTAGGAGGTTCGACCGAGAATATAATCGGCGCTGACCTGGTAATAATCCGCCAGTTTTATCAGATGCCGAAGAGGCAGATCCGTCCGGTTTGTTTCATAGCGGGAATAGATTTGCTGAGTTGTACCCAGCAGACTGGAAATTTCCGCCTGCGTTTTTCCTTTGTCCTCCCGTAAATCACGGAGCCGGTCACCAGCAGCAATCATTTAAAGCACCTCCCGCATACATCAAATATTTGTGAAAACAATCTATCATACAAGTATGCGCAGAACTAAAAGATACAATTAACTGGTGTAGAAACAGTAAAAAATACATTTATAAAAATGTAAACAAAAAAGAATATCCGCTCTATGGAATAAAACGGCAGCCGGGTTTTTGTTTTACTGTTTACAGTCTGCCCGAATTGGTTTAAAATAAAAGGAAATAGGCAATTCTGCTTTGAATGAAAACGGGCAGAATTGTGGATAAGAAACAGAAAGCGAGGACAATTTTCATGAGTCAGAAGCCAGTTCTGGTGATCATGGCGGCTGGTATGGGCAGCCGGTACGGCGGCTTGAAGCAGATTGATCCGGTCGATCGGGAAGGAGATCTGATCATCGATTTTTCGATCTTCGACGCAGTCGAGGCTGGATTCGAAAAGGTCGTATTTATTATCAAGAAATCGATTGAGAAAGAGTTTAAGGAACATATCGGAAACCGCATGGAAAAGCACGTGCAGGTGGAGTATGTGTATCAGGAAAATGACCGCCTTCCGGATGGATTTGAGGTTCCAGAGGGACGCGTCAAACCGTGGGGAACCGGTCATGCGATTCTCTGCTGCAGCGAGGTGATCGACGGACCGTTTGCGGTGATCAACGCGGATGATTACTATGGAAAATCGGCATTCAAGGCGATCTATGATCGTCTGGCATCCTGCGGTGATGATGACAAATATCAGTATGCGATGGTTGCCTATCATCTCTACAACACATTGACGGAAAATGGGCATGTGGCGCGCGGCGTCTGTACGGTGGATGCGGATGGACATCTGGCAGATATCCACGAGAGAACGCGCATCGAGAAGCACGGCGATCAGGCGGAATATACCGAGGATGACGGCGCAACCTGGGAGCAGCTGGGGGAGGATACGCTTGTATCGATGAACCTCTGGGGCTTTACTTCCAGCATCTTAAAGGAGTTAAAGGCGCGTTTTGTTCCATTTTTGGAGAAAAATCTGTCGGTAAATCCACTCAAATGTGAGTATTTCCTCCCGTTTGTGGTGGATGAACTTCTGAAAGAGGGGAAAGCCGAGGTGACCGTGTTAAAGAGCGTGGACCGCTGGTACGGCGTGACCTACAAGGAAGATAAGAAGATGGTGACAGACGCGATCCAGGGGATGAAGGACGGCGGTCTGTATCCGAAAAAACTTTGGGAAGAGTAAGAATGAAGAGATAGGTATTAGGAAGGAAAAATGGGTATGAGCAAGTTGATGAAAAGCCTGCCGTTTCGGCTGGTGCTGGGTGTAGCGATCGGTATTATTGCCGGTCTTATAGCAAATGAAAGTTTTATGAATCTCGTTGTGACGTTGAATTATATTTTTGGGCAGATTATTTCGTTCTGTGTACCGCTGATCGTCATCGGCTTTATTGCCCCGTCGATCACGAAGCTTGGAAAGAATGCCTCCAGATTGCTTGGAGTAGCGCTGATTCTGGCGTATACATCGTCTCTTGGCGCGGCGCTGTTTTCGATGGCAGCCGGATATACGCTGATTCCGCATATGTCGATTCAGTCGGCAGTCGATGGACTGCGCAGCCTGCCGGAGGTTGTCTTTAAACTGGACATTCCGCCGATCATGGGCGTCATGAGTGCGCTGGTATTTTCCGTTATGATTGGTCTGGCAGCGACCTGGACCAAGGCGGTGACGGTAACGAAACTCTTAGACGAGTTCCAGAAGATCGTTCTGGAGATTGTACAGAAGATTGTCATTCCGATTCTTCCGGTTTACATCGCATTTACGTTCTGTTCCCTGGCATATGAGGGAACTATCACAAAACAGGCTCCGATCTTCATTTCGGTTATCCTGATTGTTATGGCAGGCCACTATATCTGGATGGCGCTGTTGTATACACTGGCAGGTATTTACTCTGGCCGTGACCCGAGAGGCGTTATCAAGCATTATGGTCCGGCATATCTGACGGCAGTCGGTACGATGTCTTCTGCGGCGACCCTGGCAGTGGCGCTCAGCTGTGCCAAAAAGGCAGAGCCGCTTCGTGACGATATGGTTGATTTCGGTATTCCGCTGTTTGCGAATATCCATCTGTGCGGTTCGGTTCTGACCGAGGTATTCTTTGTCATGACGGTATCCAAGATTTTGTACGGCGCCCTCCCGGATATGATGACGATGGTTCTGTTCTGTGTTCTTTTAGGTGTATTTGCCGTAGGTGCACCGGGTGTTCCGGGCGGTACGGTTATGGCGTCTCTGGGACTGATCACCGGTGTCCTCGGTTTCGATGCGACCGGAACGGCGCTAATGCTGACGATCTTTGCGCTTCAGGACAGTTTTGGTACTGCCTGCAACGTAACGGGCGATGGCGCGCTGACCCTGATGCTGACGGGATATGTGGAGAAACATGGGATTAAACATCAGGATTTACACGTAGATTTATAAAAATGAGAGAGGTGGGGCAGGCAGCAGCCGCCCCGAAACAGGTCTGTGAATGCGCCGCTGGCTCTTCGCACTATCGTTGTCCGCTTGCTTTCACTACACTTGTTCGTCTGTGTCGGACTTGCGTCCGCCCCATTCGGACAAGCGTGTTCAAGATGCGTACAACTGATAGGCGAAAGCCTGCTCTGCATCCACAGACCAGTTTCGGAGCGTCTGCCACCTGCCTGCTGTCTTTTTATGTATCGGAAAAACCTTATTTGATAAAAAGGAGAGATAGAATGAAAAAAATGATTTCCTGGAACGTAAACGGCTTGCGGGCGTGTGTGGGAAAGGGATTTCTGGATGTATTTCATGAGCTGGATGCGGATATTTTCTGTATTCAGGAGAGCAAGCTGCAGGAAGGGCAGATTGATCTGGAGCTTCCGGGGTATTATCAGTATTGGAGCTATGCGGAGAAGAAGGGATATTCGGGAACAGCGTTGTTTTCGAAGGAGGAGCCGCTTAGCGTGAGCTACGGTCTGGGTATTGAGGAGCACGATCATGAAGGGCGCGTCATTACGGCGGAGTACCCGGATTATTATGTGGTGACCTGCTATACGCCGAACTCCCAGAATGAGTTGGCGAGACTTCCGTACCGGATGCAGTGGGAGGATGATTTCCGCCAGTTTTTGAAGAAGCTGGAGGAGAAAAAGCCGGTCATTTTCTGTGGGGATCTGAATGTGGCACACACGGAGATTGACCTGAAAAATCCAAAGACGAACCGGAAAAATGCCGGATTTACGGATGAGGAGAGAAGCAAGTTTACGGAGCTTCTGGACTCTGGATATATCGACACGTACCGCTATTTTTACCCGGATAAAGAGGGCGTTTATTCCTGGTGGTCGTACCGGTTTAAGGCGCGCGAGAAGAATGCTGGGTGGCGGATTGATTATTTCTGTGTTTCCAAGAGCCTGAAGGACCGGCTGGCGGGCACACAGATTCATACGGAGATACTGGGTTCGGATCACTGCCCGGTAGAATTACAGATAAAGGATCGGGATGAGGCATGAATTTACTGACAGCAGAACATCTGAAAAAATCATATACGGAACGGCTGCTTTTTGATGACGTGGCATTTTCCATCGGTGAAGGTGATAAGATTGGTCTCATCGGCATCAACGGAACCGGAAAATCTACTCTTCTAAAGATTGTAGCCGGTCTGGAAGAGCCGGATGAGGGTACGGTAGTAAAGGGACGAAATCTCTATATCCGTTATCTGCCTCAGAATCCGGAGTTTGAAGCGGGACGGACCGTCTTAGACTGCGTGATCCGGGAAAATATGGCGCATGAGCACGCCTGGGATCTCGAGGGCGATGCGAAATCCATGCTGAATAAGCTTGGAATCACCGATTATAGTGCCAAGGTGGAGACACTTTCGGGCGGACAGAGAAAGCGCGTTGCCCTCGCAGCGGTGCTGTTATCGACGGCGGATCTGTTGATTTTAGACGAGCCGACGAACCATCTGGACAGTGCGATGGCGGACTGGCTGGAAGAGTACCTGAAAAAATTCCGCGGCGCGCTTCTGATGATCACGCACGACCGGTATTTCCTTGATAACGTGACGAACCGCATCGTCGAACTGGACAAGGGAAAGCTGTACAGTTATCAGTCCGGCTATGAGGGCTATCTGGAATTAAAGGCAGAGCGCGAGGCGATGGCGGTGAGCTCGGAGCAGAAACGCCAGAATATCCTGCGGACGGAGCTGGCGTGGATCCGACGCGGCGCACAGGCACGCAGCACGAAGCAGAAAGGGCGTATTCAGCGCTTCGAGGCGTTGAGTGCGGTGGAAGCGCCGAAAGTAGATGGAAATGTGGAGATGAGCTCGATTTCCAGCCGTCTCGGACGAACCACGGTCGAGGCACACCATCTTCATAAGGCGTATGGTGACCGCCTCCTGATCGATGATTTTTCCTATATCTTCTTGAAGGATGACCGCATCGGCATCATCGGACCGAACGGCAGCGGCAAATCGACGCTGATGAAGATGATTACCGGCTGGGTGAAACCGGATTCGGGCGAGGCGATCATCGGCCAGACCGTAAAAATGGGTTATTTTTCACAGGAAAACGAAGATATGGATCAGTCGATGCGCGTGATCGACTACATTAAAAATGTGGCAGAGTACGTGCGGACGGCGGACGGGCTGGTATCGGCATCCCAGATGTTGGAACGGTTCCTGTTCCCGTCCCATATGCAGTACACGCTGATCGGCAAGCTATCGGGCGGCGAGCGGCGCAGACTCTATCTGCTCCATATCCTGATGGGCGCGCCAAACGTCCTTCTGCTCGACGAGCCGACCAACGACCTCGATATCGGCACGCTGACGATTCTGGAGGATTATCTTGATCATTTCCAGGGGATCGTGATTACGGTATCGCATGACCGGTATTTCCTTGATCGCGTAGTGCGCCGGATCTTCGCCTTTGAGGGCGGCGGCGCGATCCGTCAGTATGAGGGTGGCTATACCGACTATCAGGCAGCCTGTGGGGAACGCATAGCGGCAGAGATGGAGGAATCCGGTCAGGAACACGGCAGAGGCCAGAAGACCGGAGGCGCTTCTGGTGCGGGAACGTCAGATGCAGCGGAGACGGCAAAGGATAAAAACCGCGGTCGCCAGCGCGAGAAAAAGCTCAAATTCAGCTATATGGAGCAGAAAGAGTGGGAGACGATCGAGGATGATATCGCGGCGCTGGAAGAGGCAATCGCGGATCTGGAGCAGCAGATGCAGGACTCTGCCCGCGATTATACGGCTCTGAACGGCATCATAAAGGAAAAAGAGGAAAAAGAAGCTCTTTTGGAAGAAAAGATGGACCGCTGGATGTATCTGAACGATCTGGCGGAAAAAATAGAAGCGCAGGCAGCTGCTCACAAGTAGGCACTTTTGGAACCGAAAGTGCCGTATGAAAACGTGGAGGTAGCAGATTTTGCCGATTTGGAATGCGAAGCATCGGCAAAATCCTGTTACAGTCTGCATATGTGTGGACTGTAACAGGCGCAGGCGGCTGCTCACAAATAGGCACTTTTGGAACCGAAAGTGCCGTATGAAAACGTGGAGGGGATACAGGTGAAAGCAGAAAAAATCGTGAGACAGAAGATAAGAACCCCTGATTTTACACCGGGAATCAAGCGGACAGAGACGGGAATGCACTTGTGCGTCGAGGCACCGGGGACATTCTGCCATCTGGCAATTTATGAGACAGGTAAAAAACAGGGTGTTCGGATTCCATTTTCCCCGGAAGAACGGGTGGGGGATCTCTGGATGATGGAGCTTGCGGGCGATGATTTTTCGGGACTGGAATACACGATCGAGACTGAGCAGGGGGAGCTGCCGGATCCGTGCGGGCGCATCTATACAGGACATGAGCGCTGGGGCGATTTAAAAGCGGCGCTCCGTCCGGTGCGCTGCCGTTTCCCGGAAGAAACGTATGACTGGGAAATGGATCAGCCGCTGAAACATCCGTATGATGAGACGATCCTGTACCGGCTGCATGTGCGCGGATTTACCCGTCATACTTCTTCCGGCACCGGGGAGCGGGGAACGTTCCGTGCGCTGACGGAGAAAATTCCCTATTTAAAGGAATTGGGTATCACAGCAGTTGAATTAATGATGCCGAATGAATTTCAGGAAGTGATGATGGAGGATGGGGCAGACGGGAATCCGTATGCGACTGGGACACCGACCGGACGGCTCAATTACTGGGGCTATGGGGCGGGATACCTGTTTGCGCCGAAAGCTTCGTACACATCCGGGAAAGAGAAAGAACCGGAGCGGGAATTTAAGGATCTGGTGAAAGAATTTCATAAAAATGATATTGAAGTGCTGGTTGAGCTTTATTTTACCGGCGAGGAGAGCGCGGCACTGGCGCAGGAGGCGGTTCGTTTCTGGGTTTACGAGTATCATGTGGATGGCGTGCACCTGTCCGGGTTTGCGCCGGCCGAACTGCTGGCGTCGGATCCGCTGTTAGCTGATACGAAGCTATTAGCTGCTTCCTGGGATGGCGTGCGTGTGCCAAAAACGGCAGCGGCACCGAAGCTGCGGGAGCGCCGCTGGCATCTGGGCGAGTACAATGAAGGATTTTTGATCGATATGCGCCGGGTATTAAAGGGCGATGAGGATCAGGTCGGCCGTCTCATTTACCAGACACGCCGGAATCCGGACGCGTATGGCGTGATCAACTATATGGCGGCGACAAATGGCTTTACGATGATGGATATGGTTTCCTGTGAGCAGAAGCACAACGAAGCGAACGGGGAGAATAACCGGGACGGAAGCGATTATAATTATACGTGGAACTGCGGCGTCGAGGGCACGACGCGGAAAAAGAAGATTGTGCAGATGCGGAAAAAACAGCTCCGCAACGCATTTTTGCTGCTCTTTCTGAGCCAGGGAACGCCGATGTTTTTAGCGGGCGATGAGTTCGGCAATTCCCAGAACGGCAACAATAATGCTTACTGTCAGGACAATGAGATTTCCTGGCTCAACTGGCATCAGCTGGAGACGAACCGGGATATTTACGAATTTGTAAAATATATGATAGCGTTCCGCAAAGCGCATCCAGTGTTCCACCTGCCGGTGGAGCCGAAAAATATTGATTACCTCGTCTGCGGACACCCGGATGTTTCCTACCACGGCGTCAAAACATGGTGCCCGGAGTTTGAAAATTTCCGCCGCCAGCTCGGCATTCTCTACTGCGGCGAGTACGGGCGAAGAGCGGACGGCACCAGCGATGACTATTTCTTTGTCGCCTACAATATGCACTGGGAGCCGCATGAATTTGATCTTCCGAAGCTTCCGAAGGGAATGCAGTGGACTCTGTGCATCAACACAGACGACGCAGACAATAACGGAATCTGTCCGCCGGAAAGCCTGGAGGCAGGGCAGGAGCCGCAGGAAGAGCTTCGCCAGTATATGGTTCCGCCGCGGAGTATTCTGGTATTTCGCGGCTTTAAGCCAATTTCCGGTCCGGCATCCGAAAAGGATGGCAAAAAAGCTGGGAAAGTGGTAAAATCGGTAAAACGGCAGAATGTCAGAAAAGAACCGGCAAAGGAAGCGGAGACTGTGGTTGCGGCAGCGCGCGAACTGTAAGAACGGAATTGAAAGAGGATAAAGCAAGTTGAAAAAGAAACTTTTTAGAGGGCTGGCAGCCGCCCTGTGTGCTGCCATGATGGCAGGGAGCGCGGCGCTTCCGGCATATGCGGCGGGTCCGTCACGGGAGTCGGTTCCCTATGCGGATTCCTATGCCTCCTATCAGTGGGCTTTTTTAAATACAGGTGAACTGCGTCTGGTGCCGAGCCATACGGCGGCGGTGGATGCGGCGATTGGGGCGATTACCGGCAGTCCGGCGCTCTCAGCAGATGGAACAGTCCGTTCTCTGGAAGAAATCGATATGAATATTGTCCCGGCATGGAAGAAATATGACGCGAAAAGTGGAAAACGTCAGGTGATTGTGGCGCTGATTGATACAGGGGTTGACATAACTCACCCGGAGCTTAGCGGTTCGATCTGGACGAATACGGGGGAAATTCCGGGCGATGGCATTGACAATGACGGAAATGGTTATATCGATGACGTTTACGGCTGGAATTTCTATGATAATAATGCCCAGGTATTTACCGGGACGGATGACAATCATGGTACCCACTCGGCGGGCACGATCGCGGCGGCGAGAAATGGAGTCGGAACGGTTGGAATCTGCGATCCGGCGTATGTGAAGATCATGGTGATCAAGACGCTTGGAACATCGTCCGGTGTCGGAACCGTCAGCAACGTGGTTAAGGCGATCCGGTATGCGCAGGCGAATGGCGCGTCGATCTGCAATCTGAGCTTTGGCACGATGAAATATAGCGAGGAGCTGTATCAGGCGATCAAGGATTCGGGGATGCTGTTTATTGTAGCGGCTGGAAACGGCGACGCCTCCGGCAATGGCTACAGCATCGATGAGCAGCCGATGTACCCGGCAAGCTTTGAACTGGACAATATCATTTCCGTGGCAAACCTGCGCTTTGACGGTCAGCTCGACCGTGCGTCCAATTACGGGGTGAGAAGCGTGGATCTGGCAGCGCCGGGCAATTATATCCTGAGCACGATCACGGGCAATGACTATGCCTACATGAGCGGCACATCGATGGCGGCGCCGATGGTGACCGGAACGGCGGCAATGCTGTACTCCTGCGATGCGTCCCTGTCGCTTATGGATGTGAGAAACCGTATTCTGCAGTCGGCGCGGCCGCTTGAGAGTCTGTCCGGCAAGGTGGCAACCGGAGGTATGCTGGATGCCGGGGCGGCAATGCCGTAGATGGGAAAAATGAAAAGAAAGATTGTTAAAAAAATATTGAAATTCTCGTTTGTATGTGATACTATGACCGGGTGAGATAATTACTCCGCAGATTCACATGTTTATATGTATGAAGACGGAGTAATTACCATGATTTCTTCGGGGCAGGGCGAAATTCCCTACCGGCGGTATAGTCCGCGAACCGCGATGGCGGCCGATTCGGTGAGATTCCGAAACCGACAGTATAGTCTGGATGAGAGAAGAGGCAGGAGTCAGAGAGTGTACCGCTTGAGCGTAAGCAGGCTGGTGTACATCGGCTAAGTTGCGATTTATTATCCCAGGTCCCGAACAACCTGGGGTTTTTTTAGTTTTACAAATGCAGCTAGTCCGGCACTTGATTCATACTCCTCCTTCGGAGAAATGAGTTTTAAAACCGAAAGGAGATTTAAGATGAAGACAGGAAAATGGAGTATTCAAAAATTGATTTATACGGCGATGCTGGCAGCGGTTGCTGGCGTGCTGATGTCATTGGAATTTTCGGTTCCGATGATGCCGCCGTTTTATAAGGTGGATTTCAGTGATGTACCGTCTGTGATTGCCGTGTTTCTGATGGGACCGGTATCCGGTATCTGTGTAGAAGTCATCAAGCTGTTAATCAAGCTGATTACTGTCGGAACTAACACGATGTACGTCGGTGAGCTGGCCAACCTGATTGCGGCGTTCCTGTTCGTATGGCCGCTGTGGTTCCTCTATCAGAAGCTGGGCGCTAACCGTAAGGCAGCTGTAGAAGCACTTCTGCTCAGTATCGTGATCCGCACCGCGTGTGCATGCTTTATCAATGCGAACATTACGCTTCCGTTATATGCGAAAGCGATGAGCCTGCCGCTGGATGAAGTGATCCGCATGGTAGCGTCGGTCAACCCGGCGATCAAAGACCTGAATGGATTTATCATCCTGGCGACGATCCCATTCAATGTATTGAAAGTGGGACTCAACTATATCGTTGGACAGCTTTTGTTTGTACGCCTGCGTGCGGCGAAGATTGTGCCGAAAGCAGTATAAAATGAAATAAGAGGAATGGTTTGACGGATTTGGCTGTTTGCTGTGAAACGGCAGAACCATTTCATAGAAAGGATTGTCGGGAAACCGCTGGGAAAGCTGCCTGGGGGAAGAATCCCGGACAATCCTTTTTTGTTTGATGGAACGTGCAAAGACATATCTGTTTTTATAAGAGGAGGAGATACTATGATACGTAACTATAGAGATTTGACAAGATGGGAAATGGAGCAGGTGGACCGTGAGAACACGATTGTCCTGATTCCGCTCGGGGCGCTGGAACAGCACGGCAATCAGGCACCACTGGGAACGGATGATATTATCGCGGAGGCGATGAGTCAGGAGATCAAAAAGGCACTGGAGGCAGAGGGGGAAGAAGACTTCCCGATGCTGCTGTTTCCGGTGATTCCGGTGGGCTTAAGTACAGAGCATAAGAATTTCTGCGGTTCGGTCACAGTCCGGCCGGACACTTACTATCATCTCTTATATGATATATGCGTCAGCCTGGCGCATCACGGTTTTAAGAAGCTGGCTTTTTTGGTATGCCATGGTGGGAATGCGCCGATTGCGCAGGTTTTAAGCCGGGAACTTCGGAGTGAGCTGGGGATTGCACCGTTTATCCTTTCATCGGGGGCATTTGGTCATCCGGATGTAAAAGCAACGATTTCAAAGGGGAATATCTGGGATTTCCACGGTGGAGAGATGGAGACATCGATGGTAATGGCGGTCGATGAGAGTCTTGTGAAGCTGGAACTTTCGGAAGCGGGAGAGCCGACGGCGTTTGAGAAGACCCGCGCCCTGAAGCCATACGGTCCGGTTTCGATCGGCTGGGTGTCGGAGGACTGGAAAACAAAAGACGGATCGCCGATTGGAATTGGAGGAGATCCGTCTGGTGCAAGCGCCGAGAAGGGGCGAATTATATTAGAGACGAGTGCGCGGGAACTGGTCCCGGGGCTGTTAGATATCCGGGATTGGAATGAATAGGAATCAAACTTAAAAATGGGGTGTCTATGTCATCCGAATACCAGTGTTATTTACCAGATTCCCAGCGTCCGGATGCACCGCATGGTAATACCAGTCCGGTGCGGGTAACCGGAAGTCCCAGCTCGTCCGATTTCACTGTGCCGCCGTGGGTGGAGGCAACTTCGGTTGAGAGCATATAGGTCAGGACGGACGGCGCCAGCCCGGTGGTGTAGGAGTTGATGAGGAAGAAGAGCGGGTTGTCCGATAACAGTTTCGTACAGAGCTGCACGAACGGGTAAATCGAAGTTTCGATCTTCCAGATCTCGCCTTTCGGTCCGCGGCCGTAGGACGGCGGGTCCATGATGATTCCGTCGTAATGGTTGCCGCGGCGGATCTCACGCTCAACAAATTTCACACAGTCATCGACGATCCAGCGGATGGGTGCATTTTCCAGCCCGGAGGAACGGGAGTTTTCCTTCGCCCAGGCTACCATGCCCTTGGAGGCGTCCACATGGGTCACGCTGGCGCCGGCTGCGGCTGCCGCCAGGGTAGCGCCGCCTGTGTAGGCAAAGAGGTTTAAAACCTTGATTGGGCGTCCGGCATTGCGGATGCGGTCACCGAACCAGTCCCAGTTTGCCGCCTGCTCCGGGAAGAGACCTGTGTGCTTGAAGCTGAACGGTTTTAAGTTAAAGGTCAGTTCTTTGTAATGGATCGACCACTGCTCCGGCAGGTCGAAAAATTCCCATTCGCCGCCGCCCTTGGAGCTTCTGTGGTAGTGTCCGTTCATCTTTTTCCAGCCGCGGTGTGTCTTGGGGGTGTTCCAGATAACCTGCGGGTCCGGGCGAACCAGAAGATAGTCGCCCCACCGCTCCAGTTTCTCTCCTTCGGAGCAGTCAATCACTTCATAATCGTTCCATCCATCTGCAATCCACATAAAATTTTATCCTTTCAAAAAAATGAGGCGCAAACCCCGGAAAAGGGTAT
The DNA here is from genome assembly GCF_027698965.1 of Clostridium fessum. Taxonomy (NCBI): domain Bacteria; kingdom Bacillati; phylum Bacillota; class Clostridia; order Eubacteriales; family Clostridiaceae; genus Clostridium; species Clostridium fessum. Next base: position 304,970 of record NZ_JAQEQF010000001.1, on the reverse strand, counting down.
CTGCCGCCTTTATAATCGGTGTTATCCATAAGCCATTTCCATCCAAATGGCATAAATGGTTACTGTTCCCGGGTAGGCACTTTTGGAACCGAAAGTGCCGTAAGAAAACGTGGTGACAGCAGGAATTTGCCGTATTTAAATGCGAAGCCACGGCAAATTCCGTTACTGGGCACGATGCGCGCACAGTAACCATAAACGCAGTCTGTCTGACCGGAAAAACGGTTCAGTTGAAATGCATACCTAATTATATCGGTCATTGATTGGCGTGTCAAACCTTTTGAACGGCTTCCTGCCAAAAAAAAGTAAATAAATTGAAAGATAAATCTCCTTGAAGATTCCTACATCTCCTGTTAAAATGTATATTAGGTAAAAGATAGATTGCACGTATCTGGAACAAAACAAGGCGTTATAAGCATCTGATGCAGTCTCCACACGACGGGAAGTGTGCGAATGCGCAGCAGGTGGGAGAATAGACGTTATCAATCGTGAACTGGGAGGGCTTGTATATGAAGAAACAGAAACTGGCAGTCTGCGTCCTTTCCGCAGCGCTGATGATAGGGGCGGCGACCCTGACATCTTACGCGGCAGAAGGCTGGCAGCAGTCTGGAAACAGCTGGATATATGTGGACAACAATGGCAACAAGGTGACGAATACCTGGAAGAAGGGAGCAGACAATCTCTGGCGCTATCTCGATTCCCAGGGCAACATCGCGTCGAACTGCTGGGTGGACGACGAATACTTTGTCGAGAGTACCGGCATCATGGCGACTGACAAGTGGCTGAAACTGCCGAAGCGCAATCCGGCATGGAACGAGACTTCCGCTACGACGGTCTGGTACTATTTCTCCACCAGCGGAAAGATGGTATCCGACGGCTGGTCCAAGATCGGAGGCAAGTACTATTACTTCGACGGTGATGGAGCGATGCAGACGGGCTGGGTGGATGATGACACCTACTACACGAATGCAGATGGTGTCATGCAGATCGGCTGGGCATATTTGGAAGATCCGGATGATACCAAAAAGGACGATGATGAAGTGAAACCCGGCGACGACGATGAGGATCATCATTGGTACTACTTTCAGAGTTCAGGAAAGAAATATGTGCCTTCTTTAGGCGGTGCCAAATATAAACAGTATAAGATTGACGGAACCTACTACTGCTTCGACGAAAACGGAGCGATGCAGACCGGCTGGGTCGATATGGGAAATTCCTCTGGATTTGCAAATTACCGTTATTATCAGAGCAACGGTCAGGTACAGACTGGCTGGCTCTCCACGACTCCGCCGGAGGAGGATGATTACAATCTGGATCTCGGCAGCGATGTACAGTGGTATTATTTTTCAAGCAACGGCGAGCCGAAGGTGGGTCCGAAGATTTCTGACGCTTCGACGAGCAACCTGGTCCGCATCAACAATATTACCTACTTATTTAATGAGAAGGGCAACCCGGTCTATGGTCTGAGACGTCTGGAGGTAGGAACGAGCGGTCAGTATGCCTGCTATTTCTTCGGCGCGGACAAGGCGACCAGCTCAGTTGTAAAAGGCAAGGGAAATGTAGTAGAGGGCGACGGAACGACCGGACAGTTCTATTTCACTGACAGCGGCAACAAGGCTGGACGCGGCTACTCAGGTGTGGAGGATGGATTCCTGTACTACATGGGTAAGCTTCAGAAGGCAGACAGCGGTACCAAGTATGAAGTCATTGAAGTCAATGACAAAAACTATCTGGTAACGACGAGCGGCAAGGTAGTGAAATCCAGCACCGTGAAGGATGCGAACGGCACAAAGTTTAAGACAAGCTCTGCGGGTGTTGTCACAGAGGTGGACGGCACAAGCGACGATGGCAGCGACGAGGCTAGAACCCCGGTGGAACCGACGTATTGGGAGGATTAATTAAAAAAGCTGGGAGTCTTCTCGACTGAGATAAAATTTCTGCATGGAAATATATTCTTGTGGATAAACAGGAGTTTCTTCTATATAAAAGGTGCAATTACCCACCGGAAGAAGAAACTCCTGTTTTTTCTTGAAAAATATAGATTTTTTCTTTAAAAAACACTTGCATTTCCCAGAAAGCTGTGTTATTATAACGAAGCTGTGGCATGATAGCGATGAAACGAGAGGTTGCTGCTTATGATAAGCAGGTTATTCCGCGGAGCGAATGTCAAGTTAGGAAACTGGCGACAAGTCACTGTACAAGAATAGAGTATCCTGAAGACAAATGACGGATTTGGTGTGTGGACTGCGAGGACACACACGGGTATGTGTACAGTCACCGCTTGTCGTGCTTAATAGTACGAAAAGGAGGCGACTTTTTTTATGGCAAGTCAAGTAATGAGAATCACACTGAAAGCTTATGATCATCAGCTGGTAGATACATCCGCTGCAAAAATCATTGAGACTGTAAAGAAAAACGGATCAAAGGTGAGTGGACCGGTGCCGCTGCCAACTAAGAAAGAGGTAGTAACCATTCTGCGAGCAGTTCATAAGTACAAAGATTCCAGAGAGCAGTTCGAGCAGAGAACTCATAAGAGACTCATCGATATCATTGCTCCGAGCCAGAAGACAGTTGATGCACTGCAGAGACTGGAAATGCCGGCTGGCGTGTCCATCAACGTAAAGATGAAAAACAAATAATTAAGAATCCTATACTAGTTTAGATAGAGACATCTGGACAGTTCTAGGATGAACGCGGGAGTTTGACGAACGCGTTCCGCTGTAGAAAAACAGGAGGTCAGATTAATGAAGAAAGCGATTTTAGCTACCAAAGTCGGAATGACTCAAATCTTCAACGAAGACGGAGTTTTAACTCCAGTAACCGTTCTTCAGGCTGGACCGTGTGTTGTTACACAGGTTAAGACAGAAGAGAACGATGGCTACAAAGCAGTACAGGTTGGTTTTGTAGACAAGAGAGAAAAACTTGTGACAAAGCCGGTTAAGGGTCATTTTGACAAAGCAGGCGTTGCTTACAAGAGATATGTAAGAGAGTTCCGCTTAGAGAATGCTGAAGAGTATTCTGTAAAAGACGAAATCAAGGCAGACATCTTCGCAGCAGGCGATAAAATTGATGCAACTGCTATTTCCAAAGGTAAAGGTTTCCAGGGTGCCATCAAGAGACACGGCCAGCACAGAGGACCGATGGCTCACGGTTCCAAGTTCCATCGTCATCAGGGTTCCAACGGTTCTGCAACCACACCGGGACGCGTATTTAAGGGCAAAGGAATGCCGGGTCACATGGGCAGCGTAAAAGTAACTGTTCAGAACCTGGAGGTTGTTAAGGTTGATACTGAGAACAACTTACTCCTTGTTAAAGGCTCTGTACCGGGACCGAAGAAATCCTTAGTAACAATCAAAGAGACAGTAAAGGTCGCTAGATAAGGCTTTTACGGGAAAGGAGGAACATACAGATGGCAAACGTATCTGTTTTCAATTTAGAAGGCAACGAAGTTGGCACATTAGAACTGAATGATGCTGTATTCGGTGTAGAAGTAAATGAACATCTGGTTCACATGGCAGTTGTAGCACAGCTTGCTAACAAACGTCAGGGAACTCAGAAAGCAAAAACCCGTTCCGAAGTTTCCGGCGGTGGTAAGAAACCGTGGAGACAGAAAGGTACCGGACATGCAAGACAGGGTTCAACAAGAGCTCCGCAGTGGACGGGCGGCGGCGTAGTATTCGCTCCGACACCACGTGATTACACAATCCGTTTAAATAAGAAAGAGAAGAGAGCTGCTCTTAAATCTGCTCTGACAAGCCGTGTAAACGAGAACAAGTTCATCGTAGTTGAGGCTATGAACTTCGACGAGATCAAGACAAAGAAATTTGTTGAGGTTATGAACAACCTGAAAGTAAACAAAGCTTTAGTTGTTCTGGATGAGGCTTGTGACAAGGCTGTATTATCCGCTAGAAACGTGGCAGACGTTAAGACTGCTTCCGTAAGCACCATCAACGTTTACGATATCCTGAAATACAACACAGTAGTAGCAACCAAGGCTGCTGTAGCTTCTATCGAGGAGGTATATGCATAATGGCAAACGTACAGTACTATGACGTAATCCTCAAACCGGTTGTAACTGAGAAGAGTATGAATGCTATGACAGACAAGAAATACACCTTCCTGGTACACACCGAGGCAAACAAAACTATGATCAAAGAAGCCGTTGAGAAGATGTTCCCGGGCACCAAAGTTAAGAGTGTCAACACCATGAACATGGACGGCAAGACAAAGAGAAGAGGCATGACATTCGGTAAGACAGCTGCAACAAAGAAAGCTATCGTTCAGCTGACCGAGGACAGCAAAGAGATCGAGATCTTCGCTGGTTTATAATTCATCCTCAATAGACAATTATACGACGAACACTATGTCGTGAAAAACATGAAGAAACGCCAGGAGGCGTTGAACGAAAGGAGTCAAAGTCATGGGAATTAAATCTTACAGCCCATATACACCTTCCAGAAGACATATGACCGGCTCTGATTTCTCTGAGATTACAAAATCCACACCGGAGAAATCCTTAGTAGTTTCTTTAAAGAAGAACGCAGGTCGTAACAACCAGGGTAAAATCACCGTTCGTCACAGAGGCGGCGGTTCCAGAAGAAAATATAGAATCATCGACTTCAAGAGAAATGCAAAAGACGGTATCGCAGCAACCGTACTTGGTATCGAGTACGATCCGAACCGTACAGCAAACATCGCTCTGATCTGCTACGCAGACGGCGAGAAAGCTTATATCCTTGCTCCGGCTGGTTTACAGGTTGGACAGAAGGTTATGAGCGGTGCAGAGGCTGAGGCAAAAGTTGGTAACTGCTTACCGCTTTCTGAAATCCCGGTTGGTGCACAGATTCACAACATCGAGCTTCTTCCGGGCAAGGGTGGTCAGCTGGTTCGTTCCGCTGGTAACTCTGCTCAGTTAATGGCTAAAGAAGGCAAATATGCAACCCTTAGATTACCGTCCGGAGAGATGAGAATGGTTCCGATCAGCTGCCGCGCTACTATCGGTGTAGTTGGCAACGGCGACCACAACCTGATCAATATCGGTAAGGCTGGTAGAAAACGTCACATGGGTATTCGTCCGACTGTCCGCGGTTCTGTTATGAACCCGAATGACCATCCGCATGGTGGTGGTGAGGGCAAGACCAGTATCGGTCGTCCAGGTCCTTGCACACCTTGGGGCAAACCGGCACTCGGCCTGAAGACCAGAAAGAAAAACAAACAGTCTAATAAGTTAATCGTAAGAAGAAGAAACGGTAAACAGTAATAGGAGGTATACTAATGGGTCGTTCATTAAAAAAAGGACCATTTGCAGATGCTCATCTTTTAAAGAAAGTAGATGAGATGAACGCAGCAGGACAGAAACAGGTTATCAAAACCTGGTCCCGCCGTTCCACAATCTTCCCGCAGATGGTTGGACATACAATCGCAGTTCACGATGGTAGAAAACATGTTCCGGTATACGTGACAGAGGACATGGTTGGACATAAACTCGGTGAGTTCGTAGCCACTAGAACTTACAGAGGCCACGGAAAAGACGAGAAGAAAGCAGGACGTAAGTAAGTTACGCTTGAAAGGAGGTTTCACCAATGGCTAAAGGACATAGATCCCAGATTAAAAGAGAAAGAAATGCTAATAAGGATACGAGACCGTCGGCTAAGCTGTCTTACGCCAGAGTATCCGTTCAGAAAGCATGCTTCGTATTAGATGCCATCAGAGGCAAAGATGTGAAGACAGCGCTTGGTATTGTAACATACAATCCTAGATATGCTTCTACTTTAATTAAAAAATTACTCGAGTCTGCTGTTGCTAACGCAGAGAACAACAACCAGATGAATCCGGAGAACCTGTACGTTGCAGAATGCTTCGCTAACAAGGGACCGACAATGAAGAGAGTAAAACCGAGAGCACAGGGCCGCGCTTACAGAATCGAAAAGAGAATGAGCCACATCACAATCGTGCTTGATGAGAAATAAGAGGAGGCAATTATGGGACAGAAAGTTAATCCGCACGGCTTAAGAGTCGGTGTTATTAAAGACTGGGATTCCAGATGGTATGCGGAAGCTGATTTTGCAGATAACCTGGTAGAGGATCACAAAATCAGAACCTTCCTTAAGAAGAAATTATACAGCGCCGGTGTTTCCAAAATCGAAATCGAGCGCGCTTCTGATAAAGTAAAAATCATTCTTTACACTGCTAAACCGGGCGTTGTTATCGGTAAGGGCGGCGCAGAGATCGAGAAGACAAAAGCTCAGGTTCAGAAATTAACTGACAAGAAAGTTTTTGTAGACATCAAAGAAGTTAAGAGACCAGACAGAGACGCTCAGCTCGTTGCAGAGAACATCGCTCAGCAGCTTGAGAACCGTATTTCCTTCCGTCGTGCGATGAAGTCCGCTATGGGCAGAACCATGAAGGCTGGAGCTAAGGGTATCAAGGCTTCCGTATCCGGACGTCTTGGCGGTGCTGATATGGCTCGTACAGAGTTCTACAGCGAGGGCACTATCCCGCTTCAGACATTAAGAGCAGATATTGACTACGGTTTCGCTGAGGCAAACACAACATACGGCAAGACCGGTGTTAAGGTTTGGATCTACAAAGGCGAGGTACTTCCTGCGAAAGGAAATAAGGAAGGGAGCGATAAATAATGTTAATGCCGAAAAGAGTAAAGCGTCGTAAACAGTTCCGTGGTACCATGGCCGGCAAGGCGCTTAGAGGAAATGTAATCAACTACGGTGAGTACGGTTTAGTCGCTACAGAACCGTGCTGGATCAAATCCAACCAGATCGAGGCAGCCCGTGTTGCCATGACCCGTTACATCAAACGTGGTGGTAAAGTTTGGATTAAGATTTTCCCGGATAAACCAGTAACTGCTAAACCGGCTGAGACTCGTATGGGTTCCGGTAAAGGCGCACTTGAGTACTGGGTAGCAGTAGTAAAACCAGGCCGCGTAATGTTCGAGATCGCGGGTGTACCAGAGGAGACAGCGAGAGAAGCGCTTCGTCTTGCTATGCACAAACTTCCGTGCAAGTGCAAGATTGCTTCTAAAGCAGATTTAGAAGGCGGTGATAACAGTGAAAATTAATAAGTATGTAGAAGATTTAAAAGCTAAGACATCTGCAGAATTAAACAAAGAATTAGTAGCTGCTAAGAAGGAACTCTTCAACTTAAGATTCCAGAACGCTACCAACCAGCTGGATAATACAAGCAGAATTAAAGAAGTTCGCAGAAACATCGCTCGTATTCAGACTGTTATTACAGAGAAAGCGAACTAATTATCATAGATTCCTAAAATAGGAAAGGAGATATCTACCGTGGAAAGAAATCTTAGAAAAACACGTACCGGTAAGGTAGTAAGCAACAAGATGGACAAAACAATCGTAGTTGCTATCGAAAACCACGTAAAACATCCTTTAATCGGTAAGATTGTTAAGAGAACTTATAAATTAAAAGCACACGACGAGAACAACGAGTGCGGTATCGGTGATACTGTAAAGGTAATGGAAACAAGACCGTTATCCAAGGATAAGAGATGGAGACTCGTCGAAATTATCGAGAAAGCGAGATAATTTCTAAATCAGAAAGGAGTATTGGGCATGATTCAGCAGGAGACCAGATTAAAGGTTGCCGACAATACCGGTGCGAAAGAATTACTCTGTATCCGCGTTATGGGCGGCTCTACTAGAAGATATGCAAATATTGGCGATGTAATCGTTGCCAGCGTTAAAGATGCAACACCAGGCGGTGTTGTAAAGAAAGGCGATGTAGTGAAGGCCGTTGTTGTACGTACCGTTAAGGGCGCACGCCGTAAAGATGGTTCCTACATCAAATTTGATGAGAACGCAGCCGTTATCATCAAAGACGACAAGAACCCGAGAGGAACCCGTATTTTTGGGCCGGTTGCCAGAGAGCTTCGTGAGAAACAGTTTATGAAGATTGTTTCCCTGGCTCCGGAAGTACTGTAGGAGGTGTCAGCTGTGCATAAAATTAAAAAAGGCGACCTGGTAAAGGTTATCACAGGTAAAGACAAAGACAAAACCGGAAAAGTTCTTTCCGTTAATGTAAAGAAGAATACAGTCCTGGTTGAGGGATGCAACATGGTAACAAAGCATACCAAACCGTCTGCAGCTAATCAGCAGGGCGGCATCATCCATCAGGAAGGCGCGCTTGACATTTCCAACGTTATGCTGGTAGTGGATGGCAAGGCTACGAGAGTTGGCTTCAAAGTAGAAGACGGCAAGAAAGTCCGCGTTGCTAAGGCAACCGGTAAAGTAATTGACTAATACAGAGAGGAGGAACGTTAAAATTGGCTAGATTAAAAGAAATGTATCAGAGCGAAATCGTAGACGCTATGATCAAAAAATTCGGATATAAAAATATCATGGAAGTGCCGAAGCTGGACAAGATTGTTATCAACATGGGCGTTGGCGAGGCAAAAGAAAATGCTAAAGTTCTGGACTCTGCTGTAAGAGATATGGAAATCATCACTGGCCAGAAGGCAGTTCTTACAAAAGCGAAAAAATCAGTCGCTAACTTCAAACTTAGAGAGGGTATGGCTATCGGCTGTAAAGTTACCTTGCGTGGCGAGAAGATGTATGAGTTCGCTGATCGTCTGATCAACCTGGCTCTTCCGCGAGTAAGAGACTTCCGCGGTGTAAATCCGAACGCATTTGACGGCAGAGGCAACTACGCTCTGGGTATCAAAGAGCAGCTTATCTTCCCGGAGATCGAGTACGATAAAGTAGATAAGGTAAGAGGTATGGATATCATCTTCGTTACCACTGCTAAGACCGACGAAGAAGCACGTGAGCTGTTAACTCAGTTCAACATGCCATTTGCTAAATAATAGGAGGATTTATCATGGCTAAAACTTCAATGAAGATTAAACAGCAGCGTCCGGCAAAATTCTCCACCAGAGAATATAACCGCTGCAGAATCTGCGGTCGTCCGCATGCATATTTAAGAAAATACGGCATCTGCAGAGTTTGCTTCCGTGAATTAGCTTACAAGGGCGAAATTCCGGGCGTAAAGAAAGCAAGCTGGTAGGCATTGAGCACTTGATGAGGTAGTTTCGAATCTAGTGCGAAAGCCCGTCCCGAGACTTAGTGAGTCAGAGTCGAAGACGATAGACGAGCTTAGTCGAGTGGACGATGCCTATATTATAGAGGACACATCCTAGTGTTCCCAAAACCCACCGAAACCCACTTACAGTAAGTGGTAGTCAAATTATAAGGAGGCACACTCAAAATGACAATGAGCGATCCGATTGCAGATATGCTTACAAGAATCCGTAATGCTAACACTGCAAAACATGATACAGTAGATGTTCCGTCTTCCAAGATGAAATTAGCAATCGCTGACATCCTGGTAAAGGAAGGTTTCATCAAGAAATATGACGTTGTTGAGGACGGCAATTTCAAGACTATCCGTATTACCTTAAAGTATGGTAAAGACAAAAACGAGAAAATCATCTCCGGCATCAAGAGAATATCCAAACCGGGTCTGCGTATCTACGCAAACAAGGAAGATATGCCGAAGGTACTGGGCGGTTTAGGTGTAGCTATCATCTCCACCAACCAGGGCGTTATCACTGACAAGCAGGCAAGAGAACTCGGCGTAGGCGGAGAAGTTCTTGCATTTGTTTGGTAGGCATTGAGCACTTTACGAGGTCTTTTCGAGTTTAGTGCGAAAGCCCGTCCCGAGCCTTAGTGAGTCAGAGTCGAAGACGATAGACGAACTTAGTCGAGTGGACGAAACATTATAGATACAACTGAAAACAGAGAAGCCGCTCAGGCTTCTCCGAAAATCTAAGTAGGAGGTAAAAGGCATGTCACGTATCGGAAGAATGCCAGTTGCGATTCCGGCGGGCGTAACCGTAACAATCGCAGAGAACAATTTAGTGACTGTAAAAGGTCCGAAGGGAACTCTTGAGAGAGAACTCCCGGTTGAGATGAACATCAAAGAAGAGGATGGTCATATCGTAGTTACCAGACCGAACGACTTAAAGAAAATGAAATCTTTACACGGTCTGACAAGAACCTTAATTAACAACATGATTCATGGTGTAACAGAAGGCTATGAGAAAGTCCTGGAAGTTAACGGTGTTGGTTACAGAGCAGCGAAGCAGGGCAAGAAACTGGTTCTCAGCCTTGGTTACTCCCATCCGGTAGAGATGGAAGATCCGGAAGGCATTGAGACTGTTCTGGAAGGACAGAACAAGATCACTGTTAAAGGTATCAGCAAAGAAAAAGTTGGCCAGTATGCAGCTGAGATTCGGGATAAGAGAAGACCTGAGCCGTACAAGGGCAAAGGTATTAAGTATGCCGATGAGGTTATCAGACGTAAAGTTGGTAAGACTGGTAAGAAATAATTAAGGAGAGTGTGAAGATGGTTAGCAAACAGTCAAGAAGCGAAATTCGCGTTAAAAAACACGTTAGATTACGCAACCGTTTTTCTGGCACAGCCGAGAGACCGCGTTTAGCAGTGTTTAGAAGTAATAATCATATGTATGCTCAGATCATTGATGATACAGTTGGAAAAACTTTAGTAGCAGCTTCCACTGCCGAGAAGGAAGTTAAAGCTGAACTGGAGAAGACGAACGATGTTGCAGCAGCAGCTCACGTTGGAACTGTAATCGCTAAGAGAGCGCTTGAAAAAGGTATTAAAGAAGTTGTCTTCGATAGAGGCGGATTTATTTACCACGGAAAAGTTCAGGCATTAGCAGATGCAGCCCGCGAGGCTGGTCTGGAATTCTAGTAGGAAGGAGAACATACACATGAAACGTACAAAAATTGATGCCAACCAGTTCGAGTTAGAGGATACTGTAGTGGCAATCAAACGTGTATCCAAGACCGTTAAGGGCGGACGTACAATGCGTTTTTCCGCTTTAGTAGTAGTTGGAGATAAAAACGGCCACGTTGGTGCTGGTATGGGAAAAGCTGCTGAGGTTCCGGAAGCAATCCGCAAGGGCAAAGAGGCAGCTGCCAGAAACCTGATGGAGGTTCCGTTCGATGAGAACAATAGCATCCCGCACGATTTCCTCGGCAAATTCGGAAGCGCTAACGTACTTCTGAAGAAGGCTCCGGAAGGTACCGGTATTATCGCTGGTGGTCCGGCTCGTGCCGTACTGGATCTGGCTGGTTACAAGAACATCCGTACAAAATCCCTTGGTTCCAACAACAAGGCAAACGTAGTTCTTGCTACCCTGGCAGGCTTAGGTTCTTTAAAGACTCCGGAAGAGGTTGCAAAACTTCGCGGTAAGTCTGTAGAAGAAATTCTGAACTAATAGGAGGAGATAAAAATGGCAGAGAAATTAAAAATCACATTGGTTAAGTCTCCTATTGGCGCTATCCCGAAGCAGAAAGCAACGGTTGCAGCTCTTGGTTTAAACAAGACTGGCAAGACAGTTGAGCAGCCGGACAACGCCGCTATCAGAGGCATGATCCAGAATGTTAGACATTTAGTTAAAGTAGAGGAAATCTAAGATATTTGCAAGGAGGTGCAGTCATGGATTTATCCAATTTAAAGCCGGCGGTAGGCTCTAAGCACAGCGACAGCTTCAGAAGAGGTCGTGGTCACGCATCAGGCAACGGTAAGACTGCTGGTAAGGGACATAAGGGACAGAAAGCTCGTTCCGGCGCTCCGAGACCAGGATTTGAAGGCGGTCAGATGCCGTTATATAGACGTCTCCCGAAGAGAGGCTTCACAAACAGAAATTCTAAGACCATCGTTGGTATCAACGTAAGCGCTCTTGAGAGATTCGAGAACGACACAGTTGTTACGGTTGAAACATTAATCGAAGCAGGCATCGTAAAGAACCCGCGTGACGGCGTTAAGATCCTCGGCAATGGCGAGCTGACCAAAAAGCTGAACGTAAAGGTTGATGCGGTAAGTGAAGGCGCGAAAGCTAAGATCGAGGCCGTTGGCGGAACCTGCGAGGTGATCTAATATGTTAAAAACGCTCCAGAATGCATTTAAGATAAAAGAGGTCAGAGAAAAACTCCTCTATACGTTCTTTATGCTGGTTGTGACCCGTATCGGATCGCAGCTGCCGATTCCCGGAGTTAATACAACATTTTTCCAGGAACTGTTTACAAGACAGTCCAATGATGCGTTTGGTTTCTTCAATACGATTACCGGCGGTTCGTTCACGAACATGTCGGTATTCGCATTGAGTATTACCCCGTACATCACTTCTTCCATTATCATGCAGCTTCTGACAATTGCAATTCCGAAATTAGAGGAAATGCAGCAGGAGGGCGAGGACGGAAGAAAGAAGATTGCGGAATATACGCGTTACCTTACGGTTGCACTGGCGCTGATGCAGTCCGTCGCTATGGCGATCGGTTTCGGCGGCAAGGGACTTTTAGTTGAGTTTACTGCCCTGAATGTGATTGTCGCTATTGTGACAATGACAGCCGGAAGTGCCATGCTGATGTGGATCGGTGAGCGAATCACCGAGAACGGCGTCGGAAACGGTATTTCTATCGTGCTTCTGTTCAATATCATTTCAACCATGCCAAGCGATATGATTACGCTCTATGAGCGTTTCCTGCAGGGCAAGATCGTGGCGGTTGCAGTTGTAACAGCCGTGATTATCGTAGCGGTTATCGTAGCGATGGTTGTATTTGTTATCATTTTACAGGATGCAGAGCGGAGAATTCCGGTTCAGTATTCTAAAAAGATGCAGGGACGTAAGATGGTTGGCGGTCAGTCCACAAGCATCCCGTTAAAAGTAAATACAGCAGGTGTTATTCCTGTTATCTTTGCTTCATCCCTGATGTCTTTCCCGGTGGTAATTGCTGGATTTTTCCAGGTTAATTATGACACCATCGGAGGAAAGATTCTTCTGGCTCTGAATTCCAGCTCCTGGTTTAATCCAGAGCGTCCGGCTTATTCAGTTGGTTTAATTGTCTACATCGCGTTGATTATTGTGTTTGCGTATTTCTACACATCCATTACATTCAACCCGCTTGAAGTAGCAAACAACATGAAGAAATCTGGCGGCTTCATCCCGGGCATTCGTCCAGGAAAGCCAACATCCGATTACCTGGATGGAATTCTGGAGTATATTATACTGATTGGTGCCTGCGGACTGATCATTGTCTGCCTGGTTCCGATCATTGTCTCTGGACTGTTCTCAGTGAGCCGTCTCTCCTTCGGAGGTACTTCTCTTATCATTATCGTAGGTGTAGTACTTGAGACAATCAAAGCAGTCGAATCACAGATGCTGGTTCGCAACTATAAAGGATTCTTAAACGACTAAGACAACTCGCTTTCTGGGCGGGAGCTTGCTTACTTTACGGCTGGAGGTGGCCGGAGACAGCTCCTGCCTGGAGGCGATTCTGTTGTATATAGGGAGATTGTAACCATTATGAAGATTGTTATGTTAGGAGCACCGGGAGCCGGAAAAGGAACACAGGCTCAGAGAATTGCAGAAAAATACGGCATTCCGCACATTTCTACCGGAGATATTTTCCGTTCCAATATCAAGGCAGGCACAGAGCTTGGTAAAAAAGCAAAATCGTTCATCGATCAGGGGCTTTTAGTACCGGACGAGGTAACGATCGGCATGCTTCTTGACCGGATCCATGAGGCTGACTGCAAGAACGGCTATATTCTGGATGGATTCCCAAGAACGATCCCGCAGGCTGAGAGTCTGACAGAGGCGCTGGCAGCAAACGGCGAGGCGATTGATTTCGCGCTCAACGTAGATGTGCCGGATGCAAACATCGTAAACCGCATGGCAGGACGCCGTGCGTGCTTAAAGTGCGGCGCTACCTACCACATCCAGTTCGCAGCACCGAAAAAAGAAGGAATCTGCGACAAGTGCGGTTCTGAGCTGGTGCTTCGTGATGATGACAAGCCGGAGACTGTACAGAAACGTCTGGAAATATACCATGACCAGACACACCCGCTGATCGAGTACTATGAGAAGAAGGGCGTTCTTCATACGGTAGACGGTACACAGACCATGGAAGACGTATTCAAGAACATTACGGATATTTTGGGAGCTTAAAACATGGCAGTGACGATAAAATCTCCCAGGGAGATTGAACTGATGCGTGAGGCGGGAAGAATTCTCGCCAAAACGCATGAGGAACTGGCGAAGAATCTTCGGCCGGGTATGTCCACCTGGGATATTGATCATATGGGAGAGGAAATCATCCGGAGTTACGGCTGCATTCCCTCGTTCAAAAATTACAACGGCTATCCCGCATCGATCTGCGTCTCTGTCAATGATGAGGTTGTACATGGAATCCCGCACAAGGAACATTTTCTCGATGAGGGAGACATCGTCAGTCTGGATGCAGGAGTGATCTACAAAGGATACCACTCAGACGCAGCCCGGACTTACGGCATCGGAGAGATCGACGATGATGCCAAAAAACTGATTGAAGTTACCAGACAGAGCTTCTTTGAGGGAATTAAATTTGCCAAAGCTGGCAATCATCTCAATGACATCTCTGCAGCGATCCAGAAATATGCCGAAAGTTTCGGTTTTGGTGTTGTCAGGGATCTGGTTGGTCATGGAATCGGTTCCCATCTGCATGAGGATCCGGAGATTCCGAATTTTGCAAGAAAAAGAAAAGGAATTCTCTTACAGCCCGGCATGACGCTCGCGATCGAGCCGATGATTACCGAGGGCAGCTACGAAGTAGTCTGGCTCGATGATGACTGGACCGTCATGACGGAAGATGGCGGCTGGGCTGCTCATTATGAAAATACGATTCTTATTACAGAGGGCGAACCTGAGATCCTTTCCTTATAAAGAAGAAGTAAGCTGGGGAAGTTTTTACGAAGACCTAAGCAGGCTTTCCGATTACAGTATGTACGCATCTTGAGGCAGATGTCCGAGCCGATCAATAAGGCGGGCAATGGCAAAAATTCTTTGTCGAAGACAAATCTGCATGAATTTTTGCCCTGTTTGCAAGCTAAGTGAGCAAATAGGCAAGCGAACAAACTGTAATCTGAGAAGCCTGCGGCGGGAGCGGAAACACCTGTCTACAGAAACGGAGATCAGAATGACGGAATATGGAACTGGCTGTCTGGTTCGCTCACTTGCGGGCCACGACAAAGGCACTTATTATATTATAGTCAGAGAAGATGCACGCTACGTGTATCTGGCAGACGGACGCACTAAAACTGCCGCCAAGCCGAAACGCAAGAAGAGAAAGCACGTGCAGTTCTCCCACAAATGGGATGAGGCGCTGGCAGCCCAGTTTGCGGACGGCGCGGCAGTCCAGAATGAAGCGATCCGCTATTTCATTCAGAAATCATTGCAGGGAGGTATATAGAATGTCGAAAGCAGATGTAATTGAGATTGAGGGCGTAGTAGCAGAGAAGCTGCCGAACGCTATGTTTAAGGTAGAACTGGAAAACGGACACATCGTACTTGCTACGATCAGCGGAAAACTCCGTATGAACTACATCCGTATTCTGCCGGGCGATAAGGTTACAATGGAAATGTCGCCATACGATCTCTCTAAGGGAAGAATCATTTGGAGAGATAAATAAAGACCAATCCATTTTTCTCAATAAAAATATTGAGAGAAGTGTAAATTTCGCTTGCATTATAGGATTTTAAATGTTATAATGCTTTAGCGAACTTTGTTGAAGCATCAGGTAAGATCCGCCCTTTTGTCCTCTCACGGCAGAGGGATGGAACGAGTCTGTTGTACCTGTAAGTCCGACACAGGACTGCAATAGGTTATAAAAAATTGTATGTCCGAGATTGGACGGACTATTACGGAAAGGAGAATTGCTGTGAAGGTTAGATCATCGGTTAAACCAATTTGCGAAAAGTGCAAGATCATCAAGAGAAAAGGCAGTATCAGAGTAATCTGTGAGAATCCGAAGCACAAACAAAGACAGGGCTAATTTGATTTAGCATCTATTTTTTCGCGCGGCTTTCTATTATGAACCACTCGGATGAGTTGTTCAGTAGTTTAAGCAAATTTATACATTATCAACGAAGAAGTAAGAAAAACTAATGGAGGTGTACTACACACATGGCTCGTATTTCAGGTGTCGATTTACCAAGAGAGAAACGCGTAGAGATCGGCTTGACTTACATCTACGGTATCGGTAGAGCAAGTGCAGCCCGTATCCTGGCCGAAGCTGAAGTTAATCCTGACACTCGTGTTAAGGACTTAACTGACGATGAAGTTAAGAAGCTTGCGGCAATCATCGCTGACAGTCAGGTGGTTGAGGGTGATCTGAGAAGAGAGATCGCTATGAACATCAAGAGACTGCAGGAGATTGGATGCTACAGAGGCATCCGTCATAGAAAGAGCCTTCCGGTTCGTGGTCAGAAGACAAAGACCAACGCTAGAACTCGTAAGGGTCCGAGAAAGACAGTAGCAAACAAGAAAAAATAATTAAGTAACAAGGAAACTGAATCAGGTTAGGTTTAGCAACAGGATTCAATATTTGAGAAAGTAGGTTAGTTTAAAATGGCTAAAAAAGTGTCCACTGGCAAGAAAGTGACAAAAAAGCGTGTAAAGAAAAACGTTGAACGCGGACAGGCGCACATCCAGTCATCTTTTAATAACACAATCGTTACTTTAACAGATGCACAGGGTAATGCCTTATCATGGGCAAGTGCAGGCGGTCTGGGATTTAGAGGTTCAAGGAAATCTACTCCATATGCAGCTCAGATGGCTGCAGAAACTGCAACGAAGGCAGCTCTTATCCATGGCTTAAAGTCTGTAGACGTTATGGTAAAAGGTCCGGGATCTGGTCGTGAAGCAGCAATCCGTGCTCTTCAGGCATGTGGTCTGGAAGTAACAAGCATTAAGGACGTAACTCCGGTTCCGCATAACGGATGCCGTCCGCCGAAACGTAGAAGAGTCTAATTAGGAGGTGCAAGTAAAGTGGCAGTAGATAGAGTTCCTGTACTTAAAAGATGTAGATCTCTTGACCTTGATCCGGTTTATTTAGGAATCGACAAGAAATCAACGAGAAAATTAACGAGAGCCAACAGAAAGATGAGCGAGTATGCACTCCAGCTGAGAGAGAAGCAGAAAGCAAAATTCATCTACGGTGTGTTAGAGAAACCGTTTAGAAATTACTATGCAAAAGCATCCAGAATGAATGGTCAGGTCGGTGCTAACCTGATGATCCTTCTGGAGTGCCGTCTGGATAATGTATTATTCAGAATGGGCTTTGGCCGTACAAGAAAAGAGACACGTCAGATCGTAGATCACAAGCACGTTCTCGTAAACGGCAAGAGCGTAAACATCCCGTCCTACTTAGTTAAGGCTGGCGATGTAATCGAGATCAAAGAGAAGTACAAATCTTCACAGAGATATAAAGATATCGCTGAGGTAACCGGCGGAAGAATGGTACCGGCATGGCTGGAAGTTGACGCTGAGAACCTGAAAGGTACTGTTAAAGAGTTACCGAGCAGAGACGAAATTGACGTTCCTGTAAACGAGGTGCTTATCGTCGAGCTGTACTCCAAATAATAATTATTATCATTATGTTAGTCTTGAATCTCCCTTGTACCTGTTCATGCAGCTGCCTGGGAGATTCCGAGGCTACAAGAGTATGGCAGACCCTCAAAAATGTTCCCAAAAGGAGGGGCTATCGTGTTCGATTTTGAAAAACCAAAAATTGAAATTGCTGAGATTTCCGAAGACAAAAGATATGGCAAGTTTGTGGTTGAGCCGCTTGAGAGAGGCTATGGTACCACTTTAGGTAATTCTTTAAGAAGAATTATGCTTTCTTCATTGCCTGGTGCAGCAGTAAGTCAAGTGAAAATCGACGGCGTTTTACATGAGTTCAGTTCTATCCCGGGTGTGAAAGAGGATGTAACTGAGATCATCATGAACATCAAGAGTCTGGCGATCAAAAACAGCAGCGAGACCAATGAGCCGAAGACTGCGTACATCGAGTTCGAGGGCGAAGGCGTCATCACAGCAGCTGACATTCACGCTGATTCTGACATTGAGATTTTGAATCCGGAACAGACCATCGCTACATTAAGCGGCGGCGCGGACAGCAAATTCTACATGGAGCTGACGATCACGAAGGGCCGCGGCTACATCAGCGCAGACAAGAACAAGAGCGAAGACCTCCCAATCGGAGTTCTGGCTGTTGATTCTATCTACACACCGGTGGAGCGTGTCAATATGACCGTTGAGAACACCCGTGTGGGTCAGGTGACAGACTATGATAAGCTGACATTAGATGTATACACAAATGGAACGCTGGCACCAGACGAAGCTGTCAGCCTGGCAGCAAAGGTTCTGAGCGAGCATCTGAACCTCTTCATCGACCTTTCCGAGAATGCTAAGACCGCAGAGGTTATGGTAGAGAAGGAAGACAACGAGAAAGAGAAAGTGCTTGAGATGAACATCGACGAGCTGGAGTTATCCGTTCGTTCTTACAACTGTTTAAAGAGAGCCGGAATCAATACAGTGGAGGAGCTGTGCAACCGTACACCGGAGGATATGATGAAAGTCAGAAACCTGGGTCGCAAATCCCTGGAAGAGGTTCTTGCAAAACTGAAAGAATTAGGTCTTCAGCTTAATCCGAGCGAAGAGGCTTAAGATACCGCGTGGGTGGACGTGCTTTGCAGTGCGTTCTTTTCATGCAGATACGGGGACGGGTAAGTCCGAATGGCACAGGTCCCTGCATAACCATCAATCAATTATATTATATTTAGCAGGCATTCAGTAAGTCCAAAGGGCATGGAAGCCGGCTTCCGCAAATGGAGGAAATGAATCATGGCAGGATATAGAAAACTTGGAAGAACTTCCAGTCAGAGAAAAGCAATGCTGCGCAGCCTGGTAACCGCACTGTTATTCAACGGCAAGATCGTTACCACTGAGGCAAGAGCAAAAGAAGTGAAGAAGATCGCTGAGGGTCTGATCGCTCTGGCAGTAAAAGAGAAAGATAACTTCGAGACCGTTAAAGTTACCGCTAAGGTAGCTCGCAAAGACGAGAACGGCAAGAGAGTAAAAGAAGTTGTTGACGGCAAGAAAGTTACCGTTTACGACGAAGTAGAGAAAGAGATCAAGAAAGATAAAGCTTCCAGACTTCACGCTAGAAGACAGATGCTGAAGGTTCTCTACGATGTAACAGATGTTCCGACTGCAAGAGCAGGCAAGAAGAAAAACACGAAGAAGGTAGATATGCCGGCTAAGCTTTTTGATGAGCTTGCACCGAAGTATGCTAACCGCAATGGTGGTTACAGCCGTATCGTTAAGATCGGTCAGCGTAAGGGCGACGGCGCTATGGAAGTTCTGTTAGAGCTGGTATAATTTAGATAGATTCGTTTGTTTAAGTTGTATCAAATCTTCGTTCTTTTACGCAAGTTTTGAATCGCAAGATGATTTTATACCCCGGTTTGGGAGACAGAGAAATCTGTCTTCTGAGCCGGGTTTTTTGACGTTAGAATGGAATTTTTGTAACTGTTTACCATGAGAAAAAGCCAGGGTTTTAATTGAATGAAAAAAATAGAAAGAATGGCGCAAAAATAGCAGACTGAATTTTACGGTTTTCCGCATACTAGGATTAAACGATTTTATGGAACAATTTCTTGGATTCAAACAGAGTGTACATCTGCATTTCGTTGAAATTCGCCGCAGGGCGGAATCTACGGAACGGGGGAAGTACATAGGAGTAGAAGGAGGAAAAAACGTGCGAAAAAACCCTAGTATGTGGAAAACAACAAGTCGGAAGGAAAAACTTCGCCGTGTTCTGCTGGTAATCTTTGGTGCGGGGGTCATTGTGCTTGCCGGCATGTCTTATCAATATGTGAAGAACGCGGTTCCCGACCGCATCAATGTGGTGGTGGACCGGCAGGAGCAAGTTCGCTTTGGCCTGCCGTTTCAGGCATTGCTGAAAAGTGAGAGCGAGGAGGTGCTTTTAAACGGAAGCTCTAAAATTCCGTCCGACCAGATCCATCTGCAGCTTAACCAGCCCTTTTCCATCTATTCCGAACAGGAGGGAACGTACCGTTTAAGTCTCAAACTCTTTGGAATATGGAAATTAAAGGATATCGAGGTAGATGTGTCGGACGTCCAGTATGCGGTTCCCTGCGGGCTGCCGGTGGGTATTTACATGAAATCCGATGGACTGATGGTGATCGGAACCGGAAAGGTGACGGCACAGACGGGAGAAGTGATGGATCCGGCGGACGGAATCCTGCGTTCTGGAGACTATATCGAGGCAATCAACGGGACGCCGGCGACGGACAAGAAAGATATGATACAGGCGGTCAAGGAAGCGGGAAATATGGCTCTGACACTTTCGGTGCGCCGCGAGGGAGAGACGATGGATGTACAGATGACGCCGGTACAGACGCAGGAGGGAGACTATAAGCTGGGGCTGTGGATCCGCGACGATACGCAGGGCATCGGTACGATGACCTATGTATGTGCTAACGGCGCGTTTGGAGCGCTGGGACACGGTATCAGCGACGGCGACACGGGACTTCTGGTGCAGACCTCCGGCGGCGAACTATACGATACGGAGATTCTGGGCGTGGAGAAGGGAAGTTTCGGAAAGCCGGGCGTGATGTCGGGCGTTATTTACTATGGAAATCAGTCGCGGCTGGGAAGTGTGGAGGCCAATACGGATCAGGGTATTTTCGGGACGGCAAATCCGCGCTTTTTAAGCCGGGTAAAGAACCCTGCAATTCCGATCGGTTACCGTCAGGAGGTCAAAAAAGGCCGTGCCTGCATCCGCAGCAGCGTGTCCGGGGAATTGAAAGACTACGAGATTGAGATTCAGAAAATAGACCACTCCTCCAACCGCCATAACAAGGACATGGTCATTCGCGTAACCGATCCGGAACTTCTGTCCCTGACCGGCGGGATCGTCCAGGGCATGAGCGGCAGCCCCATCATCCAGAACGGAAAACTCATCGGAGCAGTTACGCACGTTTTTATTCAGGATTCGACGCGTGGGTATGGGATTTTTGCGGAGAATATGCTGGAAGCGGCTGAAAACAGCATAAATTAAGCAAAAACAAAGAAGCACTCATCCGGGATGTTTGTCCCTTATGTGAGTGCTTCTTTTTTATAGTAAGTCCCAAAAGCAGGATTAAATTAAGACGTCAAAAGGGGAGGTGATTCCTCGCCCTTTGATGTGTTTTAAAAATGCAAATTGTTAATACTGTTAATAGCGTTAGAGGTTATTTTACGAAGATTGGGTTCGTTAAGAGCTTCGTTTGCAAGGCTTTTTAGTTCTATAATACCTTTTTCTGTAATAGACCAGTTGTTACGAATTCCTGATATAAACAAACCGTCTTGTGCTAAATGCTTTCTAACAAACGCAAGATCGTTTCGCCATACAAGTTCGTTCCGGTTATGTTTTGTTTCTAAATCATGTTGATCAAAGGTCATCCAATGATTATCTTCAATATAATCCAAAACATTATTTTTTGTGACATTTGTTCTTAAATAATAAGAACTTAACAAGAGTAATAAACGTTTTTCATTTTCCAAAGACATCATATGCATATTCACCTCACATTTTTTAATTATATCATCCAAAAATAATAATACAAGCTATATTACTTTTTATTGTTGTCCATAATGACAATCACTCGTGAGCGGCAGCCCCATCATCCAGAACGGAAAACTCATCGGAGCAGTTACGCACGTTTTTATTCAGGATTCGACGCGTGGGTATGGGATTCTGGTGGAGAATATGCTGGGACATTGAATCTGGATGCAAAGTAACTGTTTACGGGTGGGAATTTTCTGAACTTAAAATTCCATATGATACAGTTCTGGCAGCAGATTTTGCCGATTTTGAATGCGCAGCATCGGCAAAATCCTGTTGCTGGGCACACGTGTGTGAACAGTAACATGCAAAGTACAAAGTTTTTGCTCTCTTTATTGACAGGATATAAAAAAAGCGTATATAATAGAGCAAATTACATATTTGGCAAAACAGTTGAAAAGCTGCGACGCAAAGCTATAGGGCCTGTAAAATGGCAGCCAGTTGCATTAACACGATAACAGAGTATGTTATAGTTGTATGGCTATGGCGTAACTCTGTTTTTTTATAGGAATTTATCGAAACTTGATCTGCAAAGATGGAATTTTCATGTTCAGAAACCGGTCGTGGAGGCTTTTTAATTGCGTGTATTTTGTGTGTCTTTCGACCGGAATCGGTAAAACGTGGTGATAAGGGATCGTTAGATAGGCGTATGGCGGCTGGGCGGTAGAAGGTTTATAGCGGAATCTTAACAGATACGGTTAGCTACAATACATGCTTATATATAGTTTGCATCTTGTGTAATTTATTTTGCATCAAAAGAATTGATAGACAAAATGAGCGTTGAGTGTCGAACTGCGCGATCAAAACGAGTTGAAACTTGTTAAAAAAAGAATTTATAATTATTTTAATCATCACAGGTGCCGAGGAGGAGAATATTATGGCAGAAATGAAGATTGCGATCGCAGAGGATAATCGTCAGGCATTGGATATGCTTGGAAATATACTGGAAAGTGATAAGGAGATTCAGGTGGTCGGAAAAGCGGAAAACGGAACCGATGCCTATAATATGATCGTAAAGACAAAGCCGGATATTGTATTTCTGGACGTAGTGATGCCGGGAATGGATGGAATTTCGGTTATGGAGCGCATCAAGACAAATCAAGACTGTTCAGCTGACACTTCCTTTGTTATGATTACAGCTGCGAGCAGCGAGAATCTGACAGCGGATGCTTTTCGGATGGGCGCCTGTTATTACATAGTAAAGCCATTTTCGAAGGAGGCGGTTTTAGACAAGGTACATCGCCTGAAGAATTACAGGAACCGCGCTTCGACCCTGGCGGGCAACCGGAAGGTGGAGCCGTATATGGTGTCGGCGGAATATGAAAGACAGAATCTGGAGAGCGATGTGACGCAGATTCTGCATGAGATTGGGATTCCGGCTCATATTAAGGGATATCAGTACCTGCGGGATGCGATTATTTTGTCAGTCAGTGATAAAGAAATGCTCGGTTCTGTGACGAAAATCCTGTACCCGACCATCGCCAAGAAGCGCCAGACCACTTCAAGCCGTGTCGAGCGGGCAATCCGCCACGCGATTGAGGTCGCATGGAGCCGCGGCAAGATGGACACGATCAACGATCTATTTGGATATACCGTCAGCACAGGGAAAGGAAAGCCGACCAATTCGGAATTTATCGCATTGATTGTTGATAAGATTTGCCTGGATTATAAGCGGGATGTATAAAATCGTGCGGTGCTTTTTGGAGTCGAAAGTGCTGTAAGCCTTTTTAACGTTACTGTTCATGGGTAGGCACTTTTGGAACCGAAAGTGCCGTAAGAAAACGTGGTGGCAGCAGGAATTTGCCGTATTTAAATGCGAAGCCACGGCAAATTCCGTTACTGGGCACGTATGCGTGAACAGTAACTTTTTAACACGATTGTAACACATTTATGAAAGTGACTGATTGCATGGGTAAATGTGTGTATGATAAGATAAAGGGGAAATAAAAGATGCAGGACTGAAAAACTGCCCCTGTATAAAACAGCTGGACAGAGAGGTCAGGAAAGCAGCTAAAAGAACGGAGAATTGCCTATGAAAAAAAAAGTACCGGCGTACAATGGAACCCTGCGGGATCACACGATTATGTGTCCGTATTGTATCAGTGAATGTTCAGGAATCCGCATCTTTGGAAAGCGTATCAAATCGATCGCCTTCTCAACGGATGTGGCAATCATCAAAAATATCAACGCGGATGCGATCATCGCAGTTTATCCGTTTACTCCGCAGGCAGCTATCTCACAGTCGATCATCAGCATCTCGGATGTGCCGGTGTTTGTCGGGGTCGGCGGCGGTCTGACCGGAGGAAAGCGTTCCGTCCGTCTGGCGCTTCAGGCAGAACATCAGGGAGCCTACGGTGTAGTGGTCAATGCGCCGATCGCGGATGAGGTCATCACGGAGATCAAGCGGGTGGTTGACATTCCGGTCATTGCGACGATTGCTTCGGTTCACACGGATGTCCGCCGCAAACTGGAGGCGGGAGCCGATATTTTAAATGTATCAGGCGCTGCCGCCACCGCATCGATGGTAGCCGAGATCCGGAAGGAGTATCCGGACGTTGCCATTATCGCGACCGGAGGACCGACTAACGAATCGATTTTGGAGACGATCGAGGCAGGAGCCAATGCGATCACCTACACGCCGCCGTCCAACGGCGAGCTGTTTGCGCGGACGATGAAGAAATACAGGGAGATCAATCCCTGATTATACAAAAGGCGGGGCCGAAGAGAAAACATAATTTTCTTTTCGGCTCCGCCTTTTATTTTATGCGGTAAAATTTATAATTCATCCGGTACTATGCAAAATATCCAATTCAGAAAATACAGTCTGCAAATCGGAACTATTTGTCATATATTTCCCGATTTTTTTCTCTGTCGCCTACTTTCTAATTCCCTGATTCTATTGTATAATAATTTTAATAGGGTGCCAGATCGCGAGCGGGCACGGTTGGGAGGTAGTAGCTATGAAGAATATTCTGTTTATTGCATCGGAGGCGGTTCCATTTATCAAAACAGGAGGTTTGGCAGACGTTGTCGGATCCCTTCCAAAATGTTTTGATAAGCAGTATTTTGATGTGCGTGTCATGATCCCGAAGTATCTGTGCATCAAAGAGTCATTCCGCAATGAAATGAAGTATGTGAACCATTTTTATATGGATTATCTGGGACAGAACCGGTATGTGGGCATCCTGGAATATGAATATGAGGGCGTGACCTTCTATTTTATTGATAATGAGAGTTATTTCTGGGGTGACCGCCCGTATGGGGACTGGTATTACGATCTGGAGAAGTTTTCCTTCTTCTGCAAGGCGGCTCTCTCATCCCTGCCGGTGATCGGCTTCAAGCCGGATGTCATCCACTGCCACGACTGGCAGACGGGACTTATCCCGGTGCATCTCAAGGACAAATTCCACGGCGGCGAGTTCTTCCGGGATATCAAGTCCGTCATGACGATCCACAACCTGAAATTCCAGGGTGTGTGGGATGTGAAGACAATCCAGCATTTCTCTGAGCTGCCGGACTACTATTTTACACCGGATAAGCTGGAAGCTTACAAAGACGGCAATATGTTAAAAGGCGGCATCGTATACGCGGATGCGATCACGACGGTCAGCAACACCTACGCGGAGGAGATTAAGACTCCGTTCTACGGCGAGGGACTGGACGGTCTGATGCGTGCGAGAAGCAACAGTCTGCGCGGTATCTTAAATGGTATTGATTACGATGAATTTAATCCGGAGACAGATAAACGGATCGTACAAAATTATAACGCAAAGACATTCCGCAAGGAGAAATCCAAGAATAAAAAGGCGCTGCAGGCGGAGCTGGGACTGGCGCAGGACGAGAAAAAGTTCATGATCGGTATCGTCTCCCGTCTGACCGACCAGAAGGGACTTGACCTGGTACAGTGTGTGATGGATGAGATCTGTACGGAAGATGTACAGCTGGTTGTGCTGGGAACCGGAGATGAACGGTATGAAAATATGTTCCGCCACTATGACTGGAAGTACAATGATCGTGTTTCCGCTAATATTTATTATTCGGAAGATATGTCGCATAAGGTATATGCAGCCTGTGACGCATTCCTGATGCCGTCGCTGTTTGAACCATGTGGGCTGAGCCAGCTCATGGCGCTTCGCTACGGAACCGTGCCGATCGTTCGTGAGACGGGTGGTCTCAAGGATACTGTATGGCCATACAATGAATACGATGGAACCGGAACAGGATTTTCCTTTGCTAACTACAATGCACATGAGATGCTCGACTGCATCCGCTATGCAAAATACATCTATTATAATAAGAAGCGCGAGTGGAATAAGATTGTAGACCGCGGCATGGCGGCGGATTTTTCCTGGCAGACATCGGCTGGAAAATATCAGGAATTGTATGACTGGCTGATAGGATATTAATGACGGACCGAGTGATTTAGAGACAGCGGCATATGTGTGGAAGAAAACAGAGGAATTAAGATAGTACAGGAGAGAAACATGACTTTTTTTCAGGAATTGACATCAAACCAGACGCTGATGACCGGCGTGACCGGGTGGGTGGTCGCCCAGGTGCTCAAGACGATTCTGGACATCGGGCTGAACCATTCGTTCAACCCGGAGCGTCTGGTTGGCTCCGGCGGTATGCCGAGTTCCCACTCATCCACTGTATGTTCGCTGGCAACGGCGGCGGCGCTGCGGTACGGAGTGGGAAGCTTTGAATTTTCCATCAGCTTTATTCTGGCGATGGTTGTTATGTATGACGCGATCGGTGTCCGGCAGGAGACAGGAAAGCAGGCAAGAGTTCTGAACCGCCTTCTTTTCGATGATTTCCTCAAGCTGGACGGCGTGGTATTACAGGAAAAATTAAAGGAATACGTGGGGCATACGCCGATACAGGTAGCAGCAGGCGCGATTTTAGGCATTTTGATTGCATTTATTCTTGATCCGATGTTCATATAACGAACATCGGATCTTTTCATTTTGGCTGATAGATGGTATAAATATAAGGATAACGTGTATCTAAGCGTTAAATGAAACTGAGGAAATGAGAACAGAACAATGGAACAGAGAAGAGACATAGAAAATACCAAACCTGCCTGCCGGTTAATTCTGGCGAGTGCGTCTCCGCGCCGCAGGGAGCTTTTGGAGCGGATTGGGCTGAAACCGGAGATTCATCCGAGCACTTTGGAGGAAAAGCCGCTCTGTACGGAACCGGCGCAGGTTGTGATGGAACTGGCGGGACAGAAGGCGCGCGATGTGATGGCGCAGGTGCGTGAGGAGGCGCGGACGACGGGAATCCCATTTTCCGGGATTATCATTGGTTCCGATACCGTTGTCAGTGTGGATGACGAGATTTTAGGAAAACCGGCGGATCGGGATGAGGCGCTTGAGATGATCGGACGGATCCAGGGGCGCAGCCACCGTGTATACACGGGCGTGGCGATCCTGACTGAGGATCGGGAGAGCTGCTTTGCGGTTGAGACGCGGGTGGATGTATATCCGATGAGCGATGCGGAGATCGAGGCGTATGTAGACTGCGGCGAGTCGATGGACAAGGCGGGCGCATACGGCATTCAGGGAAGCTTTGCCGCGCATATCCGCGGAATCGACGGTTCTTACACGAATGTGATGGGGCTGCCGGTCGGAAGACTCTATCAGGAATTGAAGCGGATCTGCCCGGAGAAGATAGAGGATCTGCTCAAGCATACGGTCTGAGGTGGATGGCGGATGGAAAGAAAGTTACTGTTCACGGGTAGGCACTTTTGGGACCGAAAGTGCCGTAAGAAAACGTGGTGGCAGATCGTGAACCAGAGTGGAAGGATTGACAGAACGCAGCGCTGCTGGTCATATGTGTGAACAGTATTCAAGTCGAACGTCCGTGAGACTTGGCGCGTGATTCTGGTCAGCGTAAGCTGACATATTCTTTACAGAATCACTGCGCATCCTCGCGGAGCGTTTATCTCAGTCGGAGACCCAACTCCCACTGAGACAAATTTGCTATTACTCACCACCTGAAGAGGTGGGAGTCTTCTCGACTGAGATAAATCAGCCGCTCAGAGAGAATATGTGACAGGAATTGCTAAAATATGCAGGAGAAAAGGAGTATCCATGCAGAAACAGAAAAGGAAGACAAACCATATCCACCGGGCGGCGTGTGCCCTGCTTGCGGGGCTGGCGCTCAGCCTGGGGCTTTTGACTGGATGCGGCTCGGACGGCAGCACGATCGTGGTGGGAAAGAAGAATGAAAAGGGTTATTCCCGCGCGGAAGTGATGGTGATCGCCATGACGGAGAAAAAACGCTATGAGGAGGTCTGTACGGATCAGATCTGGGGCGTTTCAGTTGGAGAAAAGGGCGATGATTTTGAAACGTATCTAAAAAAACAGATCCGTTCGTTTATGGATGAGCTGAAAATCATGAACCTGCTGGCAGCCGACCGGGGGATTTCCCTGACTTCAGAGGAGCGGGCGGCGATGGACCGGGCAGCAGCCGAGTATTTTGGGCGTCTGCCGCAGTCGGCGATTGACTCGATGGGCGTGACAGAGGCGGATGTCCAGCATATCTATGAGGATTATGGTCTGGCGGAGAAGCTGGCGGGACAGCTCACGGACAATGTGGCGCTGGAGGTCAGCGACAGTGAGGCAAAGGTGATCCATGTTAGTCAGATAAAGACATCGGATGAGAGCGAGGCAGACGCCTTCCAGCGGGCGGCATCGCAGGAAGATGCCGATTTCCAGTCCTGTGCCGAGGAGGCGGGGCTGACGGTGAGTGACCGGGTGCTGGGGCGCGGCGATGAGTCGGATGCCTATGAGAAAGAGGCATTTTCCCTTGCCGAGGGCACAGTCAGCCAGGTGATCCATGCGGACGACGCGTACTATGTGCTCAAATGTACGGACGATTACGACGAGGACGAGACGGCGGCGCGCAAGGAGCGCATCTACGAGGAGCGGAAAAAACGCGCCTTTCAGGAGATCTACGACCGGTTCAGCAATACGATCTCCGTTTCTTACAGCAGCGGGCTCTGGGACAGTCTGGATCTGACCTCGGAGTTCGAGAAAAATGACGCGGATTTCTTTGAGATTTACGCAGAATATGCGATCAAATAGGTAGTCTGTACCTGGGGCGGGCAGACAAAAGTAAACTTATTTTTAAAAAAGGATAACAATTCGGAACAACCGCTTGACTACCGGGGAAAATTCTTCTACAATGAACGGTAATGTCCGGTCAGGCGGACATACTGTGGAGGAAAAATACATGAATATCATAAAAGCGGTCAATCTTGTATTTGATTATATAAGACGCGATGAAGAGGGGCAGGTAGAGGAAGTAAAGCGCGCCCTGGATCATGTGAATCTGGAGATTGAGAAAGGCAGCTTTGTGGCAATCCTGGGACACAATGGTTCCGGCAAGTCCACATTTGCCAAGCAGATCAATGGCATTTTGAGCCCGACTGACGGTACGCTTTTTGTATCGGAGATGGATACGAGGGACGAGGCGCATCTGTGGGATATCCGCAAAAATGCGGGCATGGTCTTTCAGAACCCGGATAACCAGATCATAGGAAATATAGTGGAAGAGGACGTCGGATTCGGTCCGGAAAATATCGGAGTTCCGACCGAGGAGATCTGGAAGCGAGTGGATGAGAGCTTAAAGGCAGTCGGGATGACGATGTACCGCAAGCAGTCCCCGAACCATCTGTCCGGCGGACAGAAGCAGCGTGTGGCGATCGCGGGCGTCATGGCGATGAAACCAGAATGTATCGTGCTCGATGAGCCGACGGCGATGCTCGATCCGAACGGACGCAAGGAGGTTATCCGCACCGTCCATGAGTTAAACCGGGTGGAAGGAATCACGATGGTGCTGATCACCCATTATATGGAAGAGGTGGTCGATGCAGACCGCGTGATCGTCATGGATGACGGTCATATCGTGATGGACGGCACGCCGAAGGAGATTTTCTCCCGCGTGGAGGAACTAAAACAATACCGGATGGATGTGCCGCAGGTGACGGAGCTTGCGTGGGAGCTTAAGAAAAAGGGAATTCCGCTTCCAGATGGAATCCTTCGTAAATCGGAGCTTCTGGACGCACTGGTACCGCTTTTGAAAGAGGAATAGAGATGGCAATACAGGTAGAAGATTTGTGCTACACCTACGGCGAGGGCACGGCGTTAGAGCGCCAGGCATTAAAGCACGTGAGTTTTGAGATTCAGGACGGCGAATTTGTCGGTCTGATTGGTCACACTGGATCGGGAAAATCAACCCTGATCCAGCATTTAAACGGTCTGATCAAGCCGACCAGCGGCGACATTAAGTATCAGGGTGTCAGCATTTACAGCCAGGGTTATAAATTAAAGGATCTGCGGAGTAAAGTGGGGCTGGTGTTCCAGTATCCGGAGTACCAGCTCTTTGAGGCAGATATTTTTACAGACGTCTGTTTCGGACCGAAAAATCTGGGGCTTCCGCAGGAAGAGGTGGAAAAACGTGCCCGCCATGCCTTAAAGCTGGTCGGCATGGATGAAAAATTTTATAAGCAGTCCCCGTTTGAACTTTCCGGCGGACAGAAACGCCGCGTCGCGATCGCGGGTGTACTGGCGATGCGTCCGGAGATGATGATCCTCGACGAGCCGACGGCGGGACTCGATCCGCAGGGGCGCGATGAGATTTTAGGTCAGATCGAGCGCCTGAACCGGGAGCACGGGCTGACGATTTTGGTGGTTTCCCACAGCATGGAGGACATGGCGCGCTACGTGGACCGCATCATGGTCATGAACGACGGCGTGAAGATGTTTGACGATACGCCGAAGGAGGTATTCCGCCATTACAAGGAGTTAGAGGCGATCGGTCTTGCCGCGCCGCAGATCACTTATGTGGTGCAGGGACTTCGGGAGCGCGGGATTCCGATCGACGACACGATCACGACGGTAGAAGAGGCGCGGGAGGCGATTCTGGCGCTGTATAACAAGCGGAGGGAGAAACAATGATACGGGATATCACAATCGGACAGTATTATCCGGTCGAATCAGTGGTTCACCGGCTGGATCCGCGTACCAAGCTGTTTGGAACGCTGATCTACATTATTTCATTATTTTTCGCGGACAACCTGCTCTGCTATGCAGTGGCAACCGTATTTCTGGCGATGGCGGTCCGCACCTCACGCGTACCATTTAAATTTATCGTGCGAGGACTCAAGGCGATCGTGTTCCTGTTACTTATCAGTATCAGCTTTAATCTGTTTCTGACAAATGGACGGGTGATTTTTCAGATAGGATTCTTAAAAGTGACGCATGAGGGCTTGCGGCTGGCAGTTTTCATGGGTCTGCGCCTGATGTATCTGGTGATTGGTTCCTCTGTCATGACGCTGACGACGACCCCGAACCAGCTTACGGACGGCTTGGAGCGGAGTCTGGGATGCTTGAACCGTCTCCATGTGCCGGTGCATGAGATCTCGATGATGATGTCCATCGCACTGCGCTTTATCCCGATTCTGATTGAGGAGACGGATAAGATCATGAAGGCACAGATGGCGAGAGGCGCTGATTTTGAATCTGGCAATCTCGTACAGCGGGCAAAGAGCATGATCCCGATTCTGGTACCACTTTTCGTATCGGCGTTCCGCCGCGCGACGGATCTGGCGATGGCGATGGAGGCGCGCTGCTACCGGGGCGGAAGTGGGCGCACGAAGATGAAGCCGCTGCATTATGAGAGGAGAGACCGGATTACCTACTTGATTCTTCTGGCTTATCTGGGAATTGTGATTGTACTGCGGATCGTTTTTTAGCGAAAAAGGGGTTACTGTCCGCGGGTAGGCACTTTTGGAACCGAAAGAGAGGTGCATAGGCTGTGCAAGCTGTGTGCCTCTTGATTTTTGTATTTTGGTTAGTTACAGCTAACATAAGGTGGAATGGAGAACAACAGAAGGAGGACTTCAATGGAATTAAAACAGCTTGAATATTTTATGGTTGCCTGTGAAAAAGGTAGTTTTAATCAGGCAGCAGAATGCCTATACACATCCCAACCGAATGTCAGCAAGGTGATCGGGATGCTGGAACAGGAGCTGGGGCGTGCGTTATTTGAGCGGACAAGCAGAGGGCTCAGGGTTACCCCATATGGAGAAACGGTCCGGGAGTATGCACACAATATTTTAAATCATGTGAGTCTTATTAACTCGCTGGCAGAAGATACGCAGGAACGGAAATTTACCGTTTCTACCTACCCGAGCAACATGATTGCGAGGCTTCTGACAGATTTTTATAAGAAATATGGCTGCGAGTGCCAGATTTCCCACCGGGAGGGCAGTGTGGAGGAGATTAGTGATCAGGTATCCCAGGGAATTTCGGAGTTGGGGATTGTGTATGTAGCACAGAAACAGGTTCCGGCATTCCGGCATATTTTGTCCCACAAAAAATTGTCTTTTCAGGAACTGGATGTCAAACCTGCCTGTGTTTATGTGGGACCAAATCATCCGCGTTATGAGGATGAGAGTATCGATTTTACCGAGCTTCCGCAGTTAAAATTCGTCAGCGGAATCCGGGATTTTTTCTCAATGGAGCATCATTTAAACCATGTGAGCCTGGGAGCGATCAGCACGGATATGCTGAATACGGTTGTACATACCAATAGCGATCATATGACAATGAATCTCCTGATGCAGAGCGATATCTGCAGCCTGGGAATTGATTTTTTATATGAGGATTATAAACAATATCCAATCCGTAATCTGAAGATCCGGAATAGTGAACCATTTCTGGTAATCGGATATATTTACCAGAATGAAGAAAAGCTGAGTGCGGAGGCAGCGTGGTTTTTAGAACATTTCAAAAAAATGCTTTAATTGTTTAGATATAACAAATCGTTATAGCAATCCCCCTGTAAAACGATAGTGGTTAGTTGCGCGTAACTATGTTATCCTTTTATCTGCCGGTAAAAACGAATTGTTTTAACAAAGTAGATAAAAGAGATGCAGGCTTTCAAACCTGCGTCAGGCATAACAGGAGGACATATATGAAAAAAAGTAAAAGACTCATAGCGGCAGCTGGTGTTCTTTCCGTGGCTGTCTTGGCTGGATGTGGCGGAAACGCTTCAAACAGTACAGAAGGGACAAAATCAGAGCAGAGTGCATCGGCAGAGAGCACGAAGGATGAACTGGTATTTGTTAATTACCGGGATATCCGTGATCTGAATCCACATCTGTATGCAGGTGAAATGTATGCACAGGAAATGCTCTACGAGACCTTAGTCAATATTACAGAAAATGGGTATGAGGGCTGCCTGGCAGAGAGCTGGGATATCAGTGAAGATGGAAAGACCTACACGTTCCACATCCGTGATGGAGTGAAATTTTCGGACGGAGAGGTGTGTGACGCCAACGCGATCAAGGCAAACTTTGATGCAATCATTGAAAACAAAGATCGTCACACTTGGCTGGAAATGATGAATCTTCTGGTTGGGGTTTCGGCTCCGGATGATAAAACCTTTGTGATCGAACTGTCGGAGCCGTACTATCCTCTGCTGACAGAGTTGGGAGTTACCCGTCCGTTTGCAATGATTTCTCCGAAGGCGATGAAGGACGGAAGCACAAAGGATGGCGTAAACGAATACATTGGAACAGGTCCATATGTCCTGACCGATTTTGTGACAGATGAGTATGCAGTATTTGAAGCAAACGAAAACTATTGGGGGGAGCAGCCGTCCATCAAAAAGATTACGGTAAAAGTAATACCGGATAATCAGACGCGTATCATGGCACTGGAAAAAGGGGAAATTGATCTGATTTTCGGTAAAAATATGATTGATGCGGATGCAATTAACCAGTATACGGGAAATGACAATTTTACGGTTGCGTTATCGGATCCGACCTCGACCCGGCAGATTGTACTGAATACAACCCGTGATATTCTGGATGAGAAGGAAGTGCGTAAGGCACTTCAGCATGCGACAAACAAAGCAGCGATTTCAGAAGGTATTTTTTATGGTCTGGAACAGCCGGCGGATACACTGTTTGCATCTACCGTTCCTTACTGCGATATCAATCTGACCCCATATGAGTATGATGTGGAAGAAGCAACGAAGATGCTGGAGGAAGCAGGCTGGACGTTGGCTGGAGACGGCGTACGTGAAAAAGACGGCCAGAAAATGGAACTGGAGCTGCTTTATAACAGCGATAGTGTGACGGAAAAAGCGATTGCGGAGTACCTCCAGAGCGAATACCAGAAGCTGGGTGTCTCCCTGAACATTCATGGAGAGGAAGAACAGTCTTACCGTGATAGTATGAAGGCTGGAAACTTTGACATGGTATTTAATATCTGCTGGGGAACTCCGTATGACCCGCAGTCCTCCCTGGCGGCGATGCGCGCTCCGGTTTATGGAGATTTTGCGGCACAGCAGGGACTGGAAGATAAGGCAGATATCGATGATGCGATTACAGAGATCCTGGTTTCCACGGATGAAGAGCGCCGTCAGGAGCTGTATACATTTGTGCTGACCCGTCTGCATGAGGATGCGGTCTATATTCCGCTTACTTATGAGTGCAATAAGGCAATCTACCGTTCGGATCTGCAGGGCTTCCATTTTACGCAGACTCAGTATGAGGTTCCGTTCGCTGATTTCTATTTTGGAGAGAAGAAATAAAGGAAAAATAAATGAAACAATATATCATAAAACGAATCCTGTCGGCAATTCCGCTTCTTATTATCATTTCGTTTGTGTGTTTTGTGTTTATTAACCTGATACCATCCGATCCGGCGGAGGTGGCACTGCGCATCCGCCAGGTACCGATTATTACAGAAGAAGCGGTGGCACAGGTAAGGGCGGAACTTGGATTGGACAAACCATATCTGATACGATATATTTCCTGGCTGGCTGACTGTCTGAGGGGAGATTTTGGAATCAGTTACGTCAATCCGAGCCGTACAGTTGCGGGCGAACTGATGCGCTGTCTTCCGGCGACTCTGCAGCTTGCGGGTGTATCGTTTGTGATGGTTCTGGTACTGAGCATTCCGATTGGAGTGCTCTGTGCCGTTTATAAGGATGGTGTGTTTGACCGCATCATGCGGGCGATTGTTTTTATGACAACGGCGATGCCTGCATACTGGGTAGGGCTTCTTCTGATCTGGCTGGTTTCGATCAAGCTGGATCTGCTTCCAACGAGCGGAAGCGGGAGCTTTAAACACCTGATTCTGCCATCGTTTACGGTATCATTGAGTTATATATCGACGTATATCCGCCTGATCCGCAATAATATGTTGGAAAACATGAAACAGGATTATGTTCTCTATGCCAATGTGAGAGGCATTCCAAACCGGCAGATTCTTCTTAAACACATTTTGAAAAATTCGATGCATACTTGTATTGTAGCGATCGGAATGAGCATACCGCAGCTGATTTCCGGAACGATCGTCGTTGAGAATGTATTTGCCTGGCCGGGGCTTGGGACACTCTGTATCAGCTCGATTTTTAACCGGGATTATCCGGTGATCCAGACGTATGTGCTATTGATCGGAGTACTATTTGTCGGATTTAATTTATTATTTGATATTCTTCAGACAATTTCAGATCCGCGTCTTAGAAAGGAGAGTCATTGATGGTAGGACGATTGATTCGAAACCGGGCGGCCGTTGGAACGATTGGTCTGGTGCTTATCGTGGCGCTCATAGGGATCTTTGCACCGTTTATCGCACCGAATGATCCGTATGCAACGGATATTTTAAATAAATTTGCCGGATTCAGCCAGCAGTATCCACTTGGTACCGATAATCTGGGACGGTGTATTTTGTCGAGAATGATTTATGGAATCCGTCCGACGCTGGGGCTGGCAGTCCTGACCATGCTTGGAACGATTGGCCTGGGAGCGTTGATGGGACTTTTGGCAGGTTATTTCCGCGGGATCGTGGAAGAGGTGATCATGCGCACAGTCGATGTAATGCTTTCATTTCCGAGCCAGATCATGGTGTTTGCAGTGGTAGCCCTGTTGGGAATCAGCGTGCAGAATGTAATTCTGGCCAATGTGTTTATTAAATGGGCCTGGTATGCGCGGATGATCCGGACAGGTGTTATGCAGTATCGTGACCGGAACTTTGTGCGCTTTTCACGATGTATAGGAACACCAGAATCTTTTATATTATTTCGCCATCTTGTACCGTCAATTGCGGCAGATCTGGCAGTTTTATCCTCTCTGGATGTCGGATGGGCGATTATCAATATTTCAACCCTCTCATTTCTGGGACTGGGTGTACAGGCGCCGACACCGGAATGGGGAGCGATGCTGAGCGAGGCGAAGAATGTCCTCACCAGCAATCCGGTACAGATGCTGGTACCGGGAATTGCGGTGGTAATTCTTGTAGCGGCATTTAATCTGATGGGAGATGCCCTGCGGGATGTACTGGATCCGAAGGAGGTGCAGAAATGAGCCTGAATCATGAGCGGGTGCAGCCGATTCTGCGGGTGGATGGACTGAATGTAGAACTGAAAATCAGAAATAAACAGAAAAAATTGGTCGAGAATGTAAGCTTTGAGGTAGAGCCGGGGCAGTGCCTGGGTATTCTGGGAGAATCCGGAAGCGGAAAAAGCATGACGGTAAAAGCAATTCTGGGACTTCTGGACCGCCAGTTCCGGATAGAAGGACAGGCATGGTTTGAGGGAAAGGATCTATGCCGGGCAGGACGGGATGAACTGCGGCGGCTGCGTGGGCAGAAGATAGGCATGGTTCTCCAGAATCCGATGACCTGCTTTGATCCGCTTTACCGGATTGGAAGCCAGATGGCCGAGACCTTTGCAGCCCATACAGATTGGGATCGGGCAAAGATCCGGGAGATTTCCCTGGAAGTATTGGAAAAAATGAGAATTCATAATCCGGAGGAAGTGCTGGGGCAGTATCCACACCAGCTTTCCGGAGGAATGCTTCAGAGAATCATGATTGGGCTGGCACTGGCGATGAAGCCGGCACTTCTGGTGGCAGATGAACCGACAACGGCAATCGATGCCATCACCCAGGCTGAAATTTTGAAGGAATTTCAGCGGATCAAGGAAGAAAGTCATACGGCGATGATATTTATCTCCCATGATTTGGGGGCGGTTTCGAAGATTGCGGACGAGATCGTCGTGATGAATGGAGGAAAACTGGTCGAACAGGGCGATTTTGAACATATCTTAAGGCATGCAAAGGATCCGTATACACGGATGCTTGCAGAGACACGGCGCTCGGTCATGGAGCGCTACCGGCTTTGCCTGGATAATCAGGAGGAATTATGCTTGAATTAAAAGATATATGTGTCAGCTTCCGGAGTGAGCGTCAGGATAAATTGTTTGGAACCTCCAGGGACCAGGTGCTGTTTGACGTATCTTTGCAGGTGGAAAAGGGAAGCTGCCTGGGGATCTTAGGAGAAACCGGAAGCGGAAAATCGACGGTTGGACGTGTCCTTTGCGGACTTTTAAAACCGGATTCCGGGCAGGTGCTTCTGGATGGGGAGGAGATTTATCGAAACCGTCAGGGGAGAAAGAATCTGCAGAAGAAAATCAGTATTGTTTTTCAGGATTATACAACCTTGGCGAACCCGCGTTTCCGTATACGGGATATTCTGGCGGAGGGACAGCGGGCAGCAGCACGTAAAAAGGGAATCCGGAAGCTTTCAAGAGAGAAAATAAAAAAAGGTGCCGGAGAGCTGATGGAGATGGTGGGACTAAGTTCAGATTTTCTGGATCGATATCCCCATGAATTGTCCGGCGGTCAGCTCCAGCGAGTCTGCATTGCCCGGGCGGTAGCCTGCGAACCGGAGATAATTCTGTTCGATGAGGCGATTTCATCTTTGGATGCACATACGCAGGTGCAGGTTATGGATCTGCTTATAGATTTAAAGGAGAAACTGAATCTGACGTATGTATTTATTACGCATGATTTGACGTCGGTTACCTATCTGTGCGATGAGGTGCTGTTTTTATACCGCGGACATATCACAGAATGCCGTCCGGTCCGGGAGCTGGGAAAGACAACGGATGAATATGCGCGCAGGCTGCTGCAGGCGATCGTTTAGATGGAATTGAGTAAAAGGAGCAGAAAAGTTCTCAGAACAGGAAATAGAACATGAAAATATATGAAACGAAGGTGGAGGCAGGCACGAAGCAGTGGCTGAAAATTCCGGTGGATGAGGAATGCAGCCTGAAAGCGGCGGCTTTCTGTGGTTCAAGACCGGGAAAACGGTTGATTGTTACAGCGGGGGTACATGGCTGTGAGTACATAGGAATTCTGGCAGTTTCCCGTCTGATTCAGGAACTGGATCCGAGGCAGATGAAGGGAGAGGTTGTATTTCTTCCGATTGCTAATGAAGGTGGATTTTATAAGGAAATCAAGCAGCTGGTACCGGAGGATGGTGTCAATTTAAATCGGGCATTTCCGGGAACGGAAATGGGAAGCCGGTCAGCGAAGATAGCAGCAGCTGTGGAAACGTATCTGTATCCAGATGCGGACTTCCTCGTGGATCTCCATAGTGGAGATATTCACGAGATGGTAGTTCCGTTTGCCTTTTTTCCGGTGGCAGCAGGCGAGACGGTAGAAAAAAAGGCGGCTGCAGCGGCAAGAGCGATGTCTTTGTCGTGGAGAGTGGCATCAACGGCGAAAAATGGTCTGTACAGCTGGGCAGCGCAGAAAGGAATCCCGGCTCTTCTACTAGAACGGGGCGGACTGGGACGTTGGACAGAACGGGAGGTGGATGCATATCGGATAAACCTGTATGAACTGCTGATTCATCTGGATATTTTGCCAGAAAGTATTCTGGAATCAGTCAAAGGAATGAATTTAAAAGATTCAGAAAGCTCCCCGGAATCAGAGGTACTTCCATCCGGGAAAATAGAGCAAAGGGAGATTCGGATCATGCGCTATCTGGAGGCACCGGGAAATGGATTCTGGTATCCGGCTATCCGGGAAGGAAGCTGCCTGAAAAAAGGAGATTTACTGGGAGAAATCCGGCGGCTTGACGGCAGCCTGATGTATCGTTATGAATCAGAGCTTGACGGCATGGTCTTTTACTATACCTTGTCACTGGGGGTAAGTGAGGGAGAACCGCTGGTAGCATATGGCGAATGCTAAGAAAAAAGCATCTTTGGATGAAAGGATCCAAAGGTGCTTTTTGCATAGGAAAAGACGGTCAATAAAAAAATATCTGTCAAAAAAAGGGGATTATATGGTATGATAAATAGCAGAAAATAGATTTTTGAGGATAAATATAGAAATAGAGGAATATATATGAGACGAATTAAGCTAGTGGTTTCCTATGACGGAACCGCCTACTGCGGGTGGCAGCTTCAACCCAACGGAGTGACCATTGAGGAGGTGCTGAACCAGGCGCTTTCTTCTCTTTTAAAAGAGGATATTCAGGTCATCGGGGCGAGTCGGACGGATTCGGGTGTCCATGCGATGGGAAATGTGGCAGTTTTTGATACAGAAAGCCGGATTCCAGGGGATAAGATCTGCTTTGCACTCAACCAGCGTCTGCCGGACGATGTGCGGATCCAGGCATCGGAGGAGGTGCCGCTTACCTTCCATCCACGCAAGGCAAACTGCGTGAAAACGTATGAATACAAGATTTTGAACCGCAAGATCGATATGCCGCTGCAGCGCTTATACAGTCATTTCTGCTATTTCAATCTGGATTTAGAGAAAATGCAGAAGGCGGCATCCTATCTCATCGGCGAGCACGATTTCAAGAGTTTCTGTACGGTGCGGACGCAGGCGGAGGAGACGGTGCGGACGATCTACAGCCTGACCGTGACGAAGGCGGACGACCTGATTACGATCCGCATCAGCGGCAGCGGTTTCCTCTACAATATGGTCCGGATCATCGCCGGGACGCTGGTTAAGATCGGCATGGGCGTTTACCCGCCGGAGAAGATGGAGGAGATTCTGGAGGAGAAAAACCGGGCGGCAGCAGGTCCTACGATCCCAGCACGCGGGCTGACGCTCGTAAGCCTGGAGTATGAAAAAGAGCTGGCACCGTACCTGGAGGGCGAAAATAAGCACTGGCACTATGTGCTCGATCAGAGAAATGTCCCGGAGAAAGGGCTTGCATACCTCACAATCCAGCGCTGTGAGCCGGAAGAGCTTGACGGCGTGCTGCGCCGCGTGATCCATCAGGCATACCGAAACGGCGCGAAACGGGTGTTTGTGCGGGATACGTTTGGAGAAGAGGGGAGCATCTGCGGATATTACCGGCTGAGACGGCAGCCGGAGACGGAAGAAGGCTGGCTGGAAGCCGTCTACGAGGGTGAACATCGGTGAGCATGAGTAGAACATTTGATTATCTGGTCTGTTTCAGCGTCTATTCGCTGATTATCCTGATTATAGGAAAATCATCGTTCGGTGAGAGCGATTCGATAGGGAAATTTTTTATCGGAGAACGGAAATGCGGGTTCTGGCGGCTGTTTTCCACCTTCGTCGGGACCTGGGTGTCCGCTGCGACCATTCTGGGATACACGGGCAATGTTTTTGAAAATGGAACCTCCGTGATCGCTGTGACGGTTATCCCGTGGTTCATCGGCGCGGGGCTGCTGTATCTCATCAGCGGTCGTATCTATGACTGCGACATGCTCACGATCCCGCAGTTTATCGGGGAGCGCTACCATTCCCGCTTTCTGCGGACCTGCTGTGCGCTGCTGCTCTCGGGCGGTTACGTTTTTTATCTGGTGATCCAGATAAAGGGATTTGGAATTGCGGCGGCGACGCTTTTAAATATTGATTATAAAGTTGCAATTTTTTTGGTTTATCTGTTTATTCTGTATTCTACCTTTGGAGGATTCAATTCGGTTACCAAGACAGATGGCGGAAACCTTATCATGCTCACGATCAGTATAGTGGTTGTCTATTTTGTCGTGGTCGGAGGAATAGAGGGAAGCGGATTTTTGACAAACGCGGAGGTGTTTAGCCGAAATGCGGCGGGCAGCGGGACGGACAGTTTTGGAAATCTGATGAAAGATTACAGCCTTACCATGTACCTCACGATGTTTTTTGGCTGGGGTATGGGGCTGGCAGCGAACCCACAGTATCTGATCCGGATTGTGGCGGCAAAGAGCCGTGAGACGGCGCGGAAAGTCCTGATCTGTTCGCTGGTGTTCTTGACATTTTTTTATTTCTGCCTGACCCAGATCGGTCTGGGGCTTCGGATCCTGTTTCCTTATCTGTCCTATTACTTCGGATCAGACGATATTTTTGTCTACGCAATTAATTATTTGCTCCGATCGCGGTTCAGCGGATTTTTCTTAATCAGCGTGATCGGCGCGTGCATGTCGACGGCGAACTCGCAGCTGCTTCTGATTGGCTCGATGATGTCCTACGATGTGGCGGCGCAGTATGGAAAATGGAAGAAAACAGAGGACCGTATCCTGGGGCTGACGCAGCTCTTTATCTTTCTCGGCGGAACGCTGGCGCTTCTGCTCTCCTTAAATCCACCGTCCAACAGCCTGTTTTTCGGCGCGGATATCTGGGGATTGTTTTCAGCAATTCTGACGCCACTTCTCTACGGCACGCTTTATTATAAGCGGGCAACGAGGACGGGCGCATGGGCGGCATTTGTGACAGGGGTAACCGGGACGGTGCTGCTTCAGCCACGCGAGCTGCCGGTTTACTGGGGATTTCCGGTGACGCTGTGTTCGACCCTGGTTTTTGTCCTTGCCCCGGTGCTGGAGAGTATATGGAAAAAACGTGCTTGCTAAAGGCGGGCATTTGGAAACATGAAGCTGTCAGACAACAGCGAGAAGGAGGCGAAAACGAGCGATGAATAAATGGCTGAAACGTCTTTCAAATTGGTTTTTCCAGATTGAAAATGAGGTCATGATTCCCTTTGTTCTGGTGGGAATCCTTGTCATCGGAAGTTTCAGCGTGATTTCCTATTATAATGGCTACACGATGCAGAAAAACAGCGAGCTGGAGCTGGCGGATACGCTGTTTGAGGATGTAAACCGCGATCTGCATTTTCTGGAAAAGCGTCTGCCGGAGGAGGAGATCGCGGAAAAATACCGGAATTTTGAGCGCGGGCGGATTCGGATTCTGGATCGTGACGGTGAGGAGATCACGGCTGGAACCCGTTGGGAAAACACATCGGTACTGGCAGTCAGCAAGGGGGACAATCCATTTGGCTGGCGGCTGGAGTACCGGATGGATGAGAGAATATTCGGGGAACGCATCTTAGAGCAGCAGAGCTATCTGGTAGTCGGCGCCATCGCGTCGCTGATTCTCATCTGCCAGGCAAGCATTTTCATTTCCCACAGTATCACGCGCCCCATCCGCCGGATGAGCCATACCTGTAAGGAAATCGAGGAAAACAAGGGCAGTTATCAGAAATACCGTTTTGAGGCGGTCAGCCGCCACGACGAGATCGGACAGCTGGCGGTTACCTTTGAGGGGCTGCTCAAAAACATGGATAATTACACGAAAATGGAATATACCAGCCGGATGGCAGCGACGCTGGCGCATGAGATCAAGAACCCGATCGCGGGCATCCGCTCCGGCATTCAGCTTTTAAAGGGCAGGACGGTCAAGGACGGCGATAAAATGCTCTGTGACAGCATGATCCATGAGATCGACCGTGTCACGGCGCTGATCATGAACCTTCTGACTTTGTCAATCCGGCGTGAATCACCGAAAACGGAGATTTCTGTGACCGGTGTTTTAAAGGAGATCGGAATGATCTATGCGAAAGGACCGGACAGCCGCCGCGCATCGCTTTTTGTGGAGGCAGAAGAGGGACTGAGGGCGTGTCTCAATGAAAATGAGTTTCGCCAGATCATTCACAACCTGATCAGCAACAGCCTGAGGGCGCTGGTACCGGACCGCGAGGGACAGATTAAGCTTATGGCAGCCGCGCAGGAGAAAGAAGTGCTTGTGACGGTGCGGGACAACGGAAAAGGCATGACGGAGGAAGAAGTCTCCAAGGCGCTGGAACCATTTTATACAAAGAGCATCAACGGAACCGGGCTTGGGCTCTCAATCGTGAGCCGCCTGGTGGAGTCAAATGGAGGAACGATGGAGATCGTGAGCAAGCCGGGGGTAGGGACAGACGTGGTTTTAAAATTTCCGGGGAAAATGGTATAGTGTGACCATTTAATGAGGTATTTCACGAATTTAGTATTTAGAGTATAATGTTATGAAACAGGGAGGAGGATGCACATGGATCGAATTTTGATTGTGGACGATGAATTTCTGATTCGCTATACACTGGAGGAAGGACTGAAAGACAGGGGATATGACGCCTATTCAGCCGCAACCGTCGAGGAAGGGCTGGAGTTTGTCAGGAAATATCATCCGGGTGTGCTCCTTCTTGACAATCTCCTCGAAAACAGTGTCGGGATGGATGAGATTGTCAATTTCAAAAATGCAGATGAGGAACTGCAGGTCATCATGATGACGGCGTACGGTTCCGTCTCCCAGGCGGTTGAGGCGACGAAGCGCGGTGCATATGATTATATTTTAAAGCCGTTTGATGTGGATGAGATCGATATGCTGATCAAGCGGTGTCTGGAGCAGAAGCGCAACCGGGATTCACTCGTCTTCCTGAAAGGCGATGTGCCGCAGTTTTTAGGTGTCAGTGAGGCAGCTGCCCGGATCCGGCACCTTATTCAGGTGCTTGGGGAAAATTTGTCGGTCAATGTACTCCTGCGCGGGGAGACGGGAACGGGCAAGGAAGTTGTGGCGCGGCAGATTCATGCGAACAGCGCCCGCAAGGATAACCTGATGGTACGCATTAACTGCGGTGCGATTCCGGAAAATCTGATGGAGAGCGAGCTCTTTGGCTACGAGCGCGGCGCGTTTGCGGGGGCGCTCAAGACGAAAAAGGGCTTGATTGAGCTGGCGGACGGCGGTACGGTCTTTTTGGACGAGATCGGCGAATTGCCGATGGCGATGCAGACGAAACTTCTGACCTTCCTGGATGACCGGAAATTTAAGCGGATCGGCGCGCTGGAGGACACGGCGGTTGATGTTCGGATCATTGCGGCGACGAACAGAAATCTCGAGGAGGCGATCAAGGCGGGGCAATTCCGGGAGGATCTGTTCTACCGGCTGAATGTTATGCAGATCGAGATTCCGCCGCTTCGTGACCGGCGCGAGGATATCCCGGTGCTCTGTGACTATTACCTTGACTATTATAATAAAGCCTTTGCCCGCAATATTGAAAAAGTGGATCCGGATTTCATGCGGGAGCTGCTCTTGTATGACTGGAAGGGCAATGTCAGGGAGCTTAAAA
Organism: Clostridium fessum; assembly: GCF_027698965.1. NCBI lineage: Bacteria > Bacillati > Bacillota > Clostridia > Eubacteriales > Clostridiaceae > Clostridium > Clostridium fessum. Next base: position 261,255 of record NZ_JAQEQF010000001.1, on the reverse strand, counting down.
ATATTTTTGAGCGCTGTTTTCTCTTCAGCCAGGGAAATATCCTGGAAAAACACGTGGAGCTGGCGCCGGTCGAGCGGGAGGCAAGGCCGGAGAGCGGGGACTGCATCTATCTGAAAGATCTGAAAAAAGGACCGATCGACCTCGAGCAGGAGGTCGCGGCGCTGGAGAAACGATATATGTCGGAGGCGTTGAAACTTTCCGGCAATAACCTGACGCGGGCGGCGGCGCTGCTCGGTGTCACCCGGTTCTCAATGAAACGGAAGATGGAGCGGGAAGACGGGGAGAAGTAGAAAAAGCAGAAAAACTGTATCAGGAGGAAGGACGAAAACGGTTGTCTGGTAAACCGGGTGCAGGAATGAATGGTAAAAAGGTGCAAAAAATCACATCGTGCAAAAACGCACGCCTAAAACGTGCGTTTTTGCACGATTTTTGTATATAAATTAAATTATTTTGAAAAATATTAAAATTATGATTGAAAAATACATAAAAGTCAGATAAAATATCAGTAGAAGCAAAAAAACAAGGGGAACATACAAAAAACATCTCATCTTAAACATAGTTTCCGACAGCTGTTGAAAACAGACAGAAGAAACACTAAGCCGCGAAAATGAGATGTGTGAGGTAAGAAAGGGAGGAATGAACCATGTTTTATGTCGATTTAAACAGTGATTTAGGTGAGAGCTTCGGTAACTATACGATTGGTATGGATGAGGAAATTCTTCAGTACGTGTCTTCTGCCAACGTAGCCTGTGGATGGCATGCAGGTGATCCGATGGTTATGGATAAGACCATCGCACTGGCAAAGAAATACGGAACCGCCGTAGGAGCACATCCAGGATTTCCGGATCTGATGGGTTTCGGTCGAAGAAACATGGTGGTAACTCCGGAAGAAGCGAAAGCATATCTGAAATACCAGCTCGGCGCATTGAGCGCATTTACTAAGAGCCAGGGCGTAAAAATCCAGCACGTAAAACCGCACGGCGCATTCTACAACATGGCAGCTGTTGATGAGAAGCTGGCGAGAGCAATGTGCGAAGCAGTCTATGAAGTAGATAAAGATATCATCTTCATGGGTCTGGCAGGATCCCAGATGATCAAGGCGGCTGAGGAGGTTGGTTTACAGGCGGCGAGCGAGGTGTTCGCAGACCGTGCATACAACGATGACGGAACCCTGGTTTCCAGAAAACTTCCGGGAGCAGTCATCAAAGATAAAGACCTGGCAATCAAACGTGTCGTGAGAATGGTAAAAGAAGGAAAAGTTGAGAGCATCAACGGAAACGACATTTCCATCAAGGCAGATTCCATCTGTGTACACGGAGACAACCCAAAAGCATTGGAGTTCGTAAAGAACATTCGTGAGACCCTGGTAGCCGAGGGAGTGGAGATTAAAAATCTGTTCCGCTAATACATATGTAAGGAGAAGAGAAATATGGGAGAAAAGAAAAAAAGTAATGCGAACACGACAGCCCTGATTGGCGCCGCGTTCCTGATGGCAACGTCCGCGATCGGACCTGGTTTCCTGACGCAGACCGCAACCTTTACCGGTCAGTACGGCTCTATTTTCGCACTGGCAATCATCTGTACCATTCTTCTGGATGTTACAACCCAGTTAAATATCTGGTCCATCATCGGTGTGTCCGGTATGCGTGGACAGGATATCGCAAATAAAGTTGTTCCGGGACTCGGATATTTCATCGCGTTCCTTGTGTCTCTCGGCGGTCTGGTATTCAATATCGGTAACGTCGGCGGCGCCGCAACCGGTTTTAACATCGTATTCGGTTTTCCGCTGAAAGTCGGAACCGTTGTAGCCGGTGTCATCGGTATCCTGATCTTCTTATCCAAGGATGCGAAAAACTTCATGGATAAGCTGACCAAATACTTAGGAAGCATCATGATTGTTACCGTACTTTATGTAGCATTCCGTTCCAAACCTCCGGTTGTTGAGGCAATCGGCAGTGTTGGACATCTGAACGAATTCCCGAATCTGGTATTCCCGATTATTACCCTGCTTGGCGGAAGCTGCGGCGGTTACATCACATTCTCCGGTGCACATCGTCTTCTGGATGCAGGTTTCTCCGGAACCAAGGATCTTCCGCATGTTCGCCGCTCCGTATTAATGGGCATCAGCGTATCGGGAGTTATGAGAATTTTACTGTTCCTCGCAGTTTTAGGCGTTGTTACAGCAACTCCGGAAGTAGTTGGAAGCGAAGCATGGGTAGCAAGCCCGCCAGCAGCAGCTTTTAAGGCAGGCGCAGGCATCATCGGTTACAAGATCTTCGGTCTGGTTATCCTGTTTGCAGCTATCACCTCCATCATCGGTGCAGCGTATACATCCGTATCCTTCTTAAAGACCCTGCATCCGTTCATCATGGAGAATGAGAAATGGTTCGTTATCGGCTTCATCGCTGTATCGACCGTTATCATGACATTACTTGGACAGCCGGCAACTCTTCTGGTTCTGGCAGGTTCCGTAAACGGACTGATTCTTCCGATTACACTGCTTGTCATTCTTCTGGCAAGCCGCAGGAAAGATATCGTCGGTGAAAATTACAAACATCCGACCGTACTCATCGTACTTGGTGTATGCGTTGTTCTTCTGACCGGTTACTCAGGAATCAAGGCTCTGCCGAAGATTCTTACCATCTTTGGTTAATGAATGAAAAAATGCAAAAAATGTGGTAAAATAATAAAAAACGATTAAACGGACAGGCGCCCGGCGGACTGGCTGGATGAGCACGCAGATGGCTGGCTTATGGCAGCAGGTCTGCCGGGCGTTTCCCTGTAACTGGCTTGTTGGGTCGGAAGCAGTTTTTAGGTTTTTCGAAGAAAAGCAGAACAGGCAGGCGGGGGCTTCGTTTATCTGACAGGAGGTATATATGAGCGAGGTAAGATACCTTGTAGCGGGCGACAGCGCTGTGTGCGTTGAGTTTGGCAATGAAATCAGCCCGGAGATCAACAAGAAAATCCGCGCATTCAAGATTGCGGTTGAAAAAAGCGATATACCGGGAATTGTGGAGACGGTTCCGACATACCGCTCCTTATTAGTACATTATCATCCGGAAGTGATCGGATTCAAGGCACTCACAGAAAAATTTGATAAATTGATGGGTTCCTTATCCAGCATTCCGATCCCGCCGCCAACCGTTATCGAAATTCCGGTTCTCTACGGCGGAGAGATGGGTCCGGATATTGAAAATGTTGCGGAGCACAATCACAAGACCGTGGAAGAGGTCATCAAGATTCATACATCTGAAGAATATCTAATCTACATGATTGGATTCATCGCTGGATTCCCATATCTGGGCGGCATGAGCAAAGAGATCGCAACCCCGCGTCTGAAGAGCCCGAGAGTGAAGATTGAGGGCGGCTCCGTCGGTATTGCCGGTGAGCAGACCGGTATCTACCCGGTAGCATCTCCGGGAGGCTGGCAGTTAATTGGACGGACTCCGTTAAAACTCTATGATGCAGACCGCGAGAAACCAGTGCTTCTGGAAGCGGGACAGTATATCAAGTTTGCTGCAGTAACCGAGGAAGAGTATAAAAAGATCGAAAAAGAAGTCGAAGATGGAACCTACAAATACGTTGTGTACGATAAGGAGGTATAAAGATGGGCATTAAGTTTGCAAGCGGCGGATTCCTCACAACCGTACAGGACATGGGACGCACCGGCTATCAGGAGTCCGGTATGTCTGTATCAGGCGTTATGGATCAGCGTTCCGCAGCGATCGCGAATATTTTAGTGGGAAATGATGAAAACGAGGCGGTTCTGGAAGTAACCCTGATGGGACCGATGATGGAATTTACAGAAGACAATATTATCGCAGTAACCGGCGGCAATCTGGTTCCAAAGGTAAATGGAAAAGATCTTCCGATGTATCAGGCAGTTTTAGTACATAAGGGCGATTCCATGAACTTTGCCGGTATGACAAGTGGAAGCCGCGTGTACATTGCAGTAGCAGGCGGGCTGGATATCCCGGTACAGATGGGCAGCAAATCCACCAACTTAAAGCTGAAAGTAGGCGGTTATCAGGGAAGAAAGATCGGTGGCGGGGACGAGATTGGTTTTGCCGCTCCGAAGACGACCCTTCCAAATATGAGAAAGAGAAAAGTGACGCCGGAGGACTTCTCCCAGACTGAGAAAACCATCCGCGTTGTCATGGGACCGCAGGACGACTGCTTTACCGAGAAAGGTGTAGAGACTTTCTTAAGCAGCACATATGCATTTACGAATGAGTCCGACCGTATGGGCTGCCGTCTCGAGGGCGAGGTCATCGAGCATAAAAATGGCGGCGATATTATCACAGACGGTATCGCCTTTGGTGCGATTCAGGTGCCGTCCCACGGACAACCGATTATCATGATGGCGGATCATCAGACCACCGGCGGTTATACGAAGATTGCTGGCGTTATCTCTGTGGATCTTCCGCTGGTTGCACAGTCCAGACCGGGTTATAAAGTACATTTCCAGAAAGTAACGGTTGAGGAAGCACAGAAGCTCTACATTGAGCAGGTGGAAAAACTCAAGGCACTCAAAGAAGAATTGGCAAAAGTACCGGAACCGTGCGGAGAACTCGATGCGGTGATTCAGGTAGCGGTTGGATGTGAATCGAAGAGATACTGGAATCCGATTGGAACCTACCGGGTTGTGATCGATGGAACTGAATATATGGTTGAATTAGAGGAAGAGACTGAAAGATTCAGATAAACCTCAGATGTATTGAAAGATATGGAGGGAACGTATATGGCAGATTATAGCAAAATGACACCACCGGAAGTATGGAAACTGATTCGGACTGGCGAGATTACCCGCCCGACGGCTGGCATGTGTGCCGGATATGCACAGGCAAATCTGGTTATCCTGCCGAAGAAGTACGCGGATGATTTTAAAGAATTTGCAAGAAAGAACCCGAAACCGTGTCCAATCCTGGAAGTCGTAGAGGGCACACCGGATATCCACGATATGGGCGAGGGCGCGAGCATCGTGACGGACATCCCGAAATATTTCATTTACCGCGACGGTGTGAAAGTCGATGAGGTGACAGATGTTTCTTCTTATTGGAAAGAAGATTCGGTTGCATTCCTGATTGGCTGCAGCTTCTCCTTTGAGGAGGCGCTTATGAAAGCCGGCATTGAAGTGCGCCATATCGCGCAGGGCTGCAATGTTTCCATGTACAAGACTAACATCCAGTGTGAGAGCGCCGGCGTGTTCAAGGGACCGATGGTTGTCAGCATGCGTCCCATGACCCCAGAAAACGCACAGAAAGCCAAAGAGATCACAGACCGTTATCCAAACGTACACGGCGGTCCGGTCCAGATCGGCGATCCGGCAGCGATCGGTATCAAGGATATTTCCAAACCAGACTATGGCGATCCAGTCGAGATCCGCGAGGGTGAGATCCCGGTATTCTGGGCTTGCGGCGTTACCCCTCAGGCAGCGATTGAAAATGCAAAACTTCCGTTAGTCATTACCCACGCACCGGGACATATGTTCATTACCAATGTCCTGAATACGGAGCTGAATGATTATCTGGAGGCGAAGAAGCAGAAATAGGCAGAATCGGTTCTGCCATTGCAGGAACGGTTTTATCGAAAAATAAGGTTTGACGGAGATTTCCCAGTCTCCTTCAAATAAATTCTCTTGAGAAAAGAGAAAAAGTTCATTACCAACCTAAAAAGCGGCGAAAAGGGAAGATGGAATCTGAGAGGAGGAAGTCTTCCTTTTTCATGTGTATCCCATGCGTATATCAGATGCATGGAATGAAACGAACTTATCTTGTAAATCCGGGGAAAAAACCTTGTATTTTCAAGGAAAAACCGCTTGACACGTCCGGAAGCGTGTAATATAATAAGTCAGTATGACATGAGTCAGGAAGATGTCGGCACCAAAGCCCCGGAGCAGGCATTTCATGATATAGTTAATCTCAATTATATGAAGTAAAACAGGAGGTCAACCAATGAAGAGTTTTATGGCTAGTCCAGCAACAATCGAAAGAAAATGGTATGTAGTTGACGCTACAGGATATACATTAGGTCGTCTTGCATCTGAGGTAGCAAAGGTATTAAGAGGCAAGAACAAACCGATCTTCACACCGCACATGGATTGCGGCGATTATGTAATCGTAGTAAACGCAGAGAAGATCAAAGTAACTGGTAAGAAGATGGATCAGAAAATCTACTACAATCACTCTGATTATGTAGGTGGCATGAGAGAGACAACCCTTCGTGAAATGATGGCTAAGAAGCCGGAGAAGGTTATCGAGTTAGCAGTTAAAGGTATGCTTCCAAAGGGACCTTTAGGAAGAAGCATGATTACAAAACTTCATGTATACGCAGGTCCGGAGCACGAGCAGGCAGCTCAGAAGCCGGAAGTTTTAGAAATCAAGTTTTAATTAAAGGCACTGGAAGGAGGAAACTATAATGGCTAACAAATTTTACGGAACAGGCAGAAGAAAAAAATCTATCGCTAGAGTATACCTTGTACCGGGAACCGGCAAGATTACTATCAATAAAAGAGACATCGACGAGTACTTTGGTCTTGAGACCCTGAAAGTGGTTGTTCGTCAGCCGCTCGTAGCAACCGAGACAGTTGATAAGTTCGATGTACTTGTAAATGTACGTGGCGGCGGCTTCACAGGTCAGGCTGGCGCTGTAAGACACGGCATCTCCCGTGCACTTCTTCAGGCAGACGCTGATTACCGTCCGGTACTGAAGAAAGCAGGCTTCTTAACTCGTGACCCGAGAATGAAAGAGCGTAAGAAATACGGTCTCAAAGCAGCTCGTCGCGCTCCGCAGTTCAGCAAGCGATAATCTACAGCTTAATAATGCTAAAAAAGCCCGGAAATACGCCATTTTCCGGGCTTTTTCTATGCCTGAAATCACCTGATTCCGATGGTGAAATTTGAGGAAATTTGACTTCAAATTAGCCCATTTTGATGGGTTTACCATGGGTTTACGGTCTATTTTTGAGCCTAATGGGTGGGAAAATGGGTTTACAGAAGGCCATTTTGGAGGGGAAATTCGCCCCATATCCTTGACAGATTTTCGGGAAAAATCCGGCTGAAACGGAATGAAAAATGGTGTCGGATTCGTTTGGCGAGTTCTGACGAAATCTGCAAAAAAATAATATCAGGTATCCTGTTACATAGAGCCTTGGCTCATTCTTTGAAAACGAGAATGGGTCGAGGCTTTATTTTTTTCGCCCGAAATCCGGCGAGACAAATTTGAGTAGGAGGTAACAGGTATGACGGATTTCAATCAGAAGACCCATGACACCGATGTGGGCAGTCATGGCGGACAGTCGAGGCAGATGATGGAGGTGTTTGAGAACCAGGAGTTTGGTTCGATCCGGTTGTTACAGGAGGCAGGCAAGACCTTCTTCTGTGCAAGCGACGTGGCGAAAGCGTTGGGATATGTGAATCCCTACGCCGCAGTGAAACGCCATTGTAGAGGCCCCCTAACGAAACGCGAGGGGGTCGTTCAGAAGGTGAATCAGTATGGAGATGCTGGAGAGCAGGTCGTTGAAATCTCCTTTATCACGGAAGGTGATGTTTACCGGCTGATCGTTCACAGCAAGCTGCCATCGGCAGAACGGTTTGAACACTGGGTGTTTGATGAAGTTCTCCCGTCCATCCGAAAGCATGGTGTGTATATGAGCGATTCTATTTTGGATCAGGTGATTTAGCATCCGGAGGTCATCTACACCCTGGCGAAGGAGCTTGTGGCCGAGAGAGAGCAGCTTGAGGGTATCCGCAAACAGCTGGATGCGGCACAGCCCAAGGCAGACTACTTCGACACCTTTGTGAATTCGGAGGATTGTACCTGCATCCGGAATTTCTGTAAGGAAATCGGAATCCCGGAGAAGACGGCAGTAGCTCTCTTACTGGATCATCGCTATCTGTACCGCAGTCCAAGCGGCTGGCTGATGCCTTTTGCAGACAAATCTGCAAGGGGCTATTTTATTGTCCGGGATTGCTACGGCAGAAGCGGAAAACTGGTGCAGCAGACGAGAGTGACCTGCAAGGGAAAGAATCATCTCTTCAAGTTGTTTAAGAAATGGGGTGTGATCGAATGACGCTTTTTACAGAGGGACGCCTTCAGGCGTTTGAACGCATGATGCAGGATACCGGTAAATACCATCGACGGGAGGACAGCGAAGATCGTCCGCGCAAATGTCCGAAGAAAAAAACGGAGCCTGCGAAAAAGGATGGTGAGCACCATGCCGGTATTCAGGGTTGAGAAAAACAGCAATTACACAACGATGTGCAATTACCACCTGCGGGATCAGGGTCTCAGCCTGAAAGGAAAAGAACTTCTCTCTATGCTGCTTAGTTTACCGGACACATGGAACTATTCGGTACGGGGATTATCTTCGATTACACCGGACGGCGTAGATGGAGTGCTTACAGCTCTGAAAGAGCTAGAACGTCTTGGGTATCTGGAAAGGAACCAGCAGCGTGAGAGCAACGGTCGGATGGGCAGAGCGGAGTATGTGATCTATGAGATGCCAAGGAAAAAGCCGTGTTCGGAATCACCGTGTACGGAAAAGCCGTATACGGTAAATCCGGATACGGACACATCGGTTACGGAAAATCCCGCGCAATTAAGTACTAATAGAACAAGTACTGAAACAATCAATAAAAGAGAGAAGAAGGAAATCCAGCACCGGTATGGCTCATACGAAAATGTCCTTCTCTCTGACACGGAATACGGCAAGCTCCGGCAGGAGTTCCCAGGAGATTATCAGATGCGGGTGGAACGGCTCTCTGAGTATCCGCTTTGAGCTTTCTTTTATGAATATGGCTACGGATGCCTCGAATTTTGAGAAGATGGTGCGCATCCCGTACCAGAAGGATCATTTCAATCCGGTGCGCACGGAGTACAGCACCATGCTGCGCCGCCAGCTTGCCCAGGGCAACAACGGCCTGACCAAGACGAAGTACCTGACGTTTGGCATTGAAGCAGAATCCATGAAACAGGCAAAGCCGAGGCTCAATCACATTGAGATCGACCTGATGAACAACTTCAAACGCTTGGGTGTCCGGGCAAAATTGCTGAACGGTAAGGAACGGCTTCATCTGATGCACGATATGTTCCACATGGGTGACCATGACCGATTCAATTTCGATTGGAAGTGGCTGCCGGAGAGCGGGCTGTCGGTAAAGGACTTTATTGCCCCGACCGGGTTTGCCTTTCCGAAGAACCGTGTTTTTCAGATGGGTGGGATGTATGGTTCCATGTCCTATCTCCAGATTACGGCTTCCGACCTGTCGGATCAGCTGCTGAAGGACTTTCTGGATATGGAATCCAGCCAGATTGTGACCATGCACATTCAGTCGGTAGACCAGAACAAAGCAATCAAATCCATCAAGCACACCATTACGGAGCTGGATCGTTCCAAGATTGAGGAACAGAAGAAAGCTGTCCGTTCCGGATACGATATGGACATCATTCCGTCAGATTTGGCAACTTACGGCAGGGACGCAAAGGCACTGCTGAAGGAATTGCAGAGCCAGAATGAGCGTATGTTCCTGCTGACCTTTCTGGTGATGAATACCGGCGAGACGGAGCAGGAGCTGGAAACCAATGTGTTTCAAGCTTCCAGTATCGCGCAGAAGTACAACTGCAACCTGCGCCGTCTGGACTTTCAGCAGGAGCAGGGGCTGATGAGCTGTCTGCCGCTGGCACAGAACCTGATTGAGATTCAGCGCAGCATGACTACCAGCAGCACGGCAATTTTCGTTCCGTTTACCACCCAGGAACTGTTTCAGACCGGGAAAGAGGCTCTGTACTATGGGCTGAATGCTCTGTCCAACAACCTGATTATGGTTGACCGGAAAAAGCTCAAAAACCCCAACGGGCTGATTCTGGGTACTCCCGGTTCCGGTAAATCCTTCTCTGCCAAGCGAGAAATCGCCAATGCGTTTCTGGTGACGGATGACGATGTAATTGTGTGCGATCCGGAAGCCGAGTACACGGCACTGGTGAAGAAATTTGAGGGGCAGGTCATTAAAATCAGCCCTTCCAGCGCGCAGTATATCAACCCGATGGACATCAATGCGAACTATTCGGAAGAGGATACCCTGCGAAGTTCTGTCAAATGTAGATAATCTGACAATACGAACATGGCTCACACGTAGTCTTCGACACCGAATATCAGCCAGCACACATATGAGGACGGAAAATGTAGCAGCTTTTGAAAAATTGCCTTTTTCTGCTCAAAGTGCTATAATCGGAATATACCGAATACAAAGGGAGGAAAGCTCCCATGCCAAGACCGCCACGGTGCCGTCGAATTTGTGGCGTACCACAGGTCGATACATTCTGTCCTAACGGGTGCGAGAATACCGAGCCGATCCTGCTGACGCTGGACGAATACGAGGTCATTCGGCTGGTTGACTTGGAGCAGCAAACCCACGAGCAGTGTGCCGCTCAAATGGAGATTTCCCGATCTACCGTGCAGGAGATTTACGAAAGCGCACGGAGCAAGATCGTAGCGTGTCTTGTCCACGGGAAACCGCTGCACATCACCGGGGGAAACTACCGCATCTGCGGAGGACAGGAGGCAGCTCACTGCGGCCGTTGCTGCCGGTTGCAGAGAGCCAACATGGAAAAATCAGGCAAAACTTGCAAAGGAGATTCCATTATGAAAATTGCAGTTACCTATGACAACGGTCAGATCTTTCAGCATTTCGGTCACACCGAGCAGTTCAAGCTTTATGAATCTGTGAACGGCAAAATCGTCCATGCGGAAGTCGTTGATACCAACGGCAGCGGTCACGGCGCACTGGCAGGATTCCTGATGTAGGACGGATTTTGCGGACATTCAAAATAAAAAAGAATGTGGAGGTAACAGACAATGGCAAAATCATTATTTGAGGAACTGGGCGGCAAATACGAAAGGCAAGGGGATTATTTGATACCGTGCTTAACTGTACCCGCCGAAGAAGAACAGGCAATAGGCATCTGGGGGCAACGGCATTTAGATTATCTAAAACAGTACCGTAAAGTTACATACACCAATCTTCTTACAAGCGGCAGGCTAAACGCCTACCTTGCCGACATCAACAGACAGGCACAGGAACGCTTTGAAAGGCTCATAGAGGGTATGAAACAGGCACAGGGCATAACGGAACAGCTAAAGGCAGAAAACGCCTTAGAATGGACAGGATGCCTCAATAACATAAGGGCTTGTGCGAGGGAGATTGTGGAAAAGGAAATTATTTTTGCATAAACAGATGATTAGTGGCAGGGGGAAATCCTGCCGCTTTTTCTGCTTTAGTTTGTCAGCTTGACAAATAAAGGGTTAAGGAATATAATTAGATTCAGTATTATACAAGGAGTTAATAAATATGCGGCAAGGTATTCTTAAATAAACTGTCAATTTGATAGTGGGAACAAAAAGTAGCAGTCTCGTTTCACTTTTAATATGGGGCTTAGTTTTTTGTACCCAGTTTAAGAATACTTTTATCATGTAATTTTATATGCCCGAAAACATATAAGTGTTTTGGGGCTATTGGAGTTATTTACCCAGTGATAGGAGTATTTATCACTGGGTATTTTTATGCCCTTTTTTGGGTGTTGATAGGAGGAAAATCACATGAAAATAATTAACTTAGGCATTCTGGCTCACGTTGACGCAGGAAAGACAACATTAACGGAAAGTTTATTGTATACCAGTGGTGCAATTGCAGAACTAGGGAGCGTAGATGAAGGCACAACAAGGACAGATACAATGAATTTGGAGCGTCAAAGGGGAATCACTATCCAGACAGCAGTGACATCTTTTCAGTGGGAGGATGTAAAAGTCAACATTATAGATACGCCAGGCCATATGGATTTTTTGGCGGAAGTATACCGTTCTTTATCCGTATTAGACGGAGCAGTATTATTAGTTTCTGCAAAGGATGGCATACAGGCACAGACCCGTATACTGTTTCATGCACTACAGACAATGAAGATTCCGACAATTTTTTTCATCAATAAAATTGACCAAGAGGGGATTGATTTGCCAATGGTATATCGAGAAATGAAAGCAAAGCTTTCTTCGGAAATTATAGTGAAGCAAAAGGTTGGGCAGCATCCCCATATAAATGTAACGGACAATGACGATATGGAACAGTGGGATGCGGTAATTATGGGAAACGATGAACTATTAGAGAAATATATGTCAGGGAAACCGTTTAAAATGTCAGAACTGGAACAGGAAGAAAACAGGAGATTCCAAAACGGAACGTTATTTCCCGTTTATCACGGAAGCGCTAAAAACAATCTGGGGATTCGGCAGCTTATAGAAGTGATTGCCAGTAAATTTTATTCATCAACGCCTGAAGGTCAATCTGAACTATGCGGGCAGGTTTTTAAGATTGAATATTCAGAGAAAAGGCGGCGTTTTGTTTATGTGCGTATATATAGCGGAACATTGCATTTGAGGGATGTTATTAGAATATCTGAAAAAGAGAAAATAAAAATCACAGAGATGTGTGTTCCGACAAACGGTGAATTATATTCATCCGATACAGCCTGCTCTGGTGATATTGTAATTTTACCAAATGATGTTTTGCAGCTAAACAGTATTTTGGGGAACGGAATACTGTTGCCGCAGAGAAAATTTATTGAAAATCCTCTCCCTATGCTCCAAACAACGATTGCAGTAAAGAAATCTGAACAGCGGGAAATATTGCTTGGGGCACTTACAGAAATTTCAGATGGCGACCCTCTTTTAAAATATTATGTGGATACTACAACGCATGAGATTATACTTTCTTTTTTGGGGAAAGTGCAGATGGAAGTCATTTGTGCCATCCTTGAGGAAAAATATCATGTGGAGGCAGAAATAAAAGAGCCTACTGTTATATATATGGAAAGACCGCTTAGAAAAGCAGAATATACCATCCACATAGAAGTCCCGCCAAATCCTTTCTGGGCTTCTGTCGGGTTGTCCATAGAGCCGCTCCCTATTGGAAGCGGAGTGCAGTATGAAAGCAGAGTTTCACTTGGATATTTAAATCAATCGTTCCAAAATGCGGTTATGGAGGGGGTTCTTTATGGCTGCGAGCAGGGGCTGTATGGATGGAAAGTGACAGACTGTAAAATCTGTTTTGAATATGGATTGTATTATAGTCCTGTAAGTACCCCCGCAGACTTTCGGCTGCTTTCCCCTATCGTATTGGAGCAGGCTTTAAAAAAAGCAGGGACAGAACTATTAGAGCCATATCTCCACTTTGAAATTTATGCACCGCAGGAATATCTCTCACGGGCGTATCATGATGCTCCAAGGTATTGTGCAGATATTGTAAGTACTCAGATAAAGAATGACGAGGTCATTCTGAAAGGAGAAATCCCTGCTAGATGTATTCAAGAATACAGGAACGATTTAACTTATTTCACAAATGGGCAGGGAGTCTGCTTGACAGAGTTAAAAGGATACCAGCCAGCTATTGGTAAATTTATTTGCCAACCCCGCCGCCCGAATAGCCGTATAGATAAGGTTCGGCATATGTTCCACAAGTTAGCTTAACAGCTTGCAAAAGTCATATAAAATGAGATTTGAAAGGATTAGAGACTAATTATGATGAAATGCGAATGGATATTGTGTCCTGTTTGTGGGAACAAAACCCGTAATAAAATTAGGAAGGACACTGTTTTGGAGAATTATCCCCTTTATTGTCCAAAATGCAGACAAGAAAGATTGATTAAAGTTGACAACTTGAAGATAACTGTCATCAAAGAGCCAGACGCTTAAGACGCAGAGCCGATGAAATTGTGGAACAATTCACGAATCATCGGCTCTTTTTGTTTCGTATTTGAAAGAACAAACTCACCAAATAAAAAAAACGATATTCGGGTGGGTTATTTTGTTATACCCTAAATTACCCTCTGAATTTGTTTTTAAATTTGGAGGGATTTTTTTATGTCCTTTTTTCGGGCAGTTATCTATCTGCTCATACGAAGCAAAATTTATCAATACATAGCATATCAGAGAACGGCAGGAAACCAGTTAAAAAAATTTCTGCCTATGCAACGGCACTTCCTGCCTTGAATGTAGAAGTACAATCTCCATACAACAGAATTAATATTTCCCATAACCGTAAAGGTCATAGAGCCTTTGCGGTTTTTCTTTTGTCGATTTTTGTTGGAAAGTGCCATAGGGCTATTAGTGGTGTTAGGTGTCGTTCGCCACCTCTCCATCTGGATTTTGAACATTTCAAAAATTCAGATGGGAGGTACTTACAGTGAAATACGCACCGAGAAAGGTATATATCAAGGAAAGCGGCAGATATGTGGAACTGTCCTATACGGATTTCTGCCGCCGCAGGGAATCCGACCAGACCTATATGGACAAGCTGTTTATCCCCATTCAAGGCTGTCTGCTTGAAGTCGTGAGGGAGCAATACACGGACTTCTACCGAGATAAGGAACGGTGGCGTTATCTGAAAAAATTAGATACGAAGAACAGCCTGCTTTCTCTGGATGGATTTACGGACAGCGAGGGGAAGCCTTTAGACTTTATCGCTGATGAAGCGGCAGACATTGCGGAAACCGTTGTCAATGCGGTTATGGTGGACAGGCTGAAAGCCGCCCTGCCTTTGCTGTCGGATAGTGAACAGGAATTGATACAGGCAATCTTTTTTGACGGACTTTCTGAGCGTGAAGTCGGGGCGAGGTTCGGCATAACCCAGAGCGTTGTGAACAAACGCAAAGCCAGAATCCTAAGAAAACTAAGAAAGATAATAGAAAATTAAAATTTAAGGCGTTCAGCCCCCTTGTTTTTTCCTTTGGGAAAATGAGGGGGTTTTTCTCTGCCCTCTCAATCAATTCTGATTGGAGGAAAAGAAGCATGGCATATAACCACGGACGGGAGGACAGGAAATGGCGTATCTGGAAAGAAGCGGAGGAAAAGCTGCTGCGTGAGTGCGGCGTTGATGAAGCGACCATTGAGCAGATACGCATTGCGGACAGGGCAGACTTCAATTCCAACAGGCGGTTTTACCGATGGACGAATGACATTGCGGAATACCTTGAGGACATGGCAGACAGGGAGCGGCAGACGGAAGTGGGTACGGTTGCGGAGTTACTGGACGAGATTGAGAGCGAAAATCTCTATCAAGTATTAGTCGCGGTGGACGGGCGTACCTTGAAAATCGTCCTGCTGAAAATGCAGGGGTATTCCACAAAGGAGATTGCCCCGCTCGTGCATTTGACGACTGGTGCCATCTATGCGAGGTTAGACCATCTGCGGAAGAAGCTACGAAAATTTTATAGCGTCTAAAACAGCCTGCCGTCCTGCGGGCTACTGGGTGAGGGATGGAAATCCCCTCACTTATTTTTTGCAGGAGGCAAGCGGGATGGCATACAGAGTTAAGGCGTACACGCTTCGGGAGGAATCCACGGAAAGCGGCACAAGGTATTTTATCAGCTTTAAGGACGGGCAGGGCAAATCCCACGAGTTGGAAGTGTCGGAACAGTTCTTTATGGAGTTTCGGCAGATGGAACGCAGGAACAGGAATCTCCTCCAATGGGACGAGCGGCACAGGGAGTTTTCGGAAGTATGGGACGAAACGCTGAACAGGCGGGCGTTGAAGCTGCCTAAGAGCATAGAGGAACAAATGATTGAGGCAGAACGGGCAGAACTGCTCTGTAAGGCGGTTGACGGACTGCCAGAGATACAAAGGCGGCGTTTCCTGCTCTACTACGAGTATGAGTTCAATTTTTACCAAATCGCCGCTATGGAGCATTGCACCGCTTCGGCAATACAGAAATCTGTTGCGATTGCAAAGGAGAAAGTAAAGGCGGAAATGAGGAAGTATCTCCAACCGTGACCGACACCGCCCGAAAAAGAAATCTGTTTTTTATTTGTGTGGGATTGGCGGCATTACATACTCTCACTTTTTCTTCGTGGGAGTAAATCTATTTTTAAGGAGGTCAACGCCTATGTGCAACGAAAACAAAAACACCGCCCGAAAGGAGGAAAGCCATGCAGAAGTTACAGACAGTCAACGCCGAAACGCTCCTTTATGAACCGCTTGAGAAGCCGTCCTTTGTGGTGGACAGCCTTATCCCCACAGGCTTGTCGCTGTTCTGCGGCTCACAGAAGATAGGAAAGAGCTGGCTCATGCTGAAGCTATGTTTATGCGTGTCGCAGGGACTTCCCTTGTGGGATATGCCGACAATGGAGGGCGACGTGCTTTACCTCTGCCTTGAGGACACGTTCTGCCGTATACAGGACAGGCTGTTCCGATTGACGAACGAAGCGAGCAGGCGGCTTCACTTTGCCGTGGCAAGCTGCAAGCTGTCAGACGGTCTTATCGTGCAGCTTGAAGATTATCTGAAAGATTACCCAAACAGCAGGCTTATTGTCATTGACACTTTGCAGAAAGTCCGTACAGCTTCAAAAGACAATGCCTACGCAAGCGACTATGGGGACATCTCACTAATCAAAGACTTTGCCGACAGGCATTCATTGGCGGTCATTGTCGTACACCACATCCGAAAGCAGAATGACAGCGATGTGTTCAACAAGGTGTCTGGGACGACAGGCTTAACGGGGAGTGCGGACGCTACCTTTGTTCTGGAAAAGGAGAAACGGGCATCCGACACCGCCAAGCTGTATGTGACGGGCAGGGACACGCCCTATCAGGAATACACGCTGCGTTTCCGTGATTGCAGTTGGGAACTTGTGGAGAGAAAAACGCAGGAGCAGCTTGCGAAAGAAACGATACCAGACGTCCTTTTTCGGTTGGTGGATTTTATGAGGGATAAGGAAGAATGGGCAGGCACGGCAACGGAGCTGTTAGCCGCTATGAGGGAAACGGAAACCATACCCACGGTGATTACGAAATGGCTCAATGAATACCGCACCACATTTTTAAATGAGAACCATAT
This sequence comes from Clostridium fessum, assembly GCF_027698965.1. NCBI lineage: Bacteria > Bacillati > Bacillota > Clostridia > Eubacteriales > Clostridiaceae > Clostridium > Clostridium fessum. The sequence goes on along the minus strand of NZ_JAQEQF010000001.1, from coordinate 244,374 downwards.
CGTTTATCAGTACAGCCGCAAAAAACACGGCAGGCAGATTTCGCTTGCAAAGCGGGCGGGTGACAGCGGTGACGGTGGTGACAGCGATATTGGGATACCCCCTGTTACTGTCATTGACGCTTAAAGCCGTGTAAAGCTGGCGACTCTGCCCTGCGGGTGACAGCGGTGACGGCGGTGACAGTGATTTTAGGATACCCTGCCGCTGTCATCCCTGCGGGAGAACACCCCGTAAACGCAAAGTGCAGGCGTAGGATTTACCCGCCCTTTTCGGCGTGTAAAACCACCCCTGCGGTCAGAAAAATCCTTCCGATTTTTCCGACTGCGTTTACAGGGTGTAACACACTACACTTTGCCCTGCAAAGTCGTGTGCCAGACGTTCCCTCTGGACTCCCTTATGGCAGGTCTTACGCCCTGCTTATCCTACGCTCCACGCTTCGGATAAAAGAATGGCAGCATGACGGTGACGGCTCTTGCGAGGGGGTATTCCAAAAACACCGTCATCATCGACATGACCGTCATGCAGGGAATAAGGGTGACAGTTGAGGCAGTCGGTAGGGGGTATCCCAAAACTGCTGTCACCGCCGTCACCGCTGTCACCCAAAGGGCAGTTTACCCGCCGAAGAAAGGAAGATGATGAATTATGCCCTATGCAATCCTGCGTTTCCAGAAACGCAAAGCGGGCGGCGTTGCGGCTTGCGAACGCCACAACGAGCGTAAAAAAGAAGCCTATAAAAGCAATCCAGATATAGATATGGAACGCTCGAAAGATAACTACCATCTTGTGAATCCGCCGAGGTACACCTACAAGAAAGAGATTAACCGCATGGTAGCCGAAGCAGGGTGCAGGACGAGGAAAGATAGCGTGATGATGGTGGAAACGCTTATCACGGCTTCGCCAGAATTTATGAACAGCCTGCCGCCCAAAGAACAGAAAGCGTATTTTACGATGGCTCTGGATTTCATTTCAGAGCGTGTCGGGGAGAAAAATATCCTCTCCGCAGTCGTCCACATGGACGAGAGAACGCCGCATATGCACCTCTGTTTTGTGCCGATTACACCAGACAATAAGCTGTCTGCCAAAACAATTTTAGGCAATCAAAAGAGCCTGTCCGAATGGCAGACCGCCTACCATGAGCGGATGTCCTCACGGTGGAATCAGCTTGAAAGAGGTCAGTCCTCAATGGAAACGAAGCGGAAACATGTCCCCACATGGCTCTATAAGTTGGGCGGCAGGCTTGATAAACAGTATGAGGAAATTGTGTCTGCACTGTCCGACATCAACGCCTTTAATGCAGGGAAGAAGCGTGACAAGGCTCTGGAACTGATTGCGGCATGGCTCCCAGACGTGGAGAAATTCTCAAAGGAAATCAGTAAGCAGAGTGCCTATATCAATAGCCTAAAGGAGCAAATCGGGCAGGAATCAGACTATGCGGGGCGTATGCGTGATGAAAAGTATGAGCAGGAACTAAAGGTGCAGAAAGCGAACCAGAAGATATTTGAGTTGCAGAGAACCAACGAGCAGATGGGGCGGCTGCTCTCAAAGATACCGCCCGAAGTGTTGGAAGAATTGCAGAAAAACCATAAAAGCAGAGCGAAAGAAAGGTAGATATGTGAATGAAGAAACAGGATTTTAAGGTGTTAAAGACCAAAGACTTGTACCCGTTTCCCGACAATCCGTTTCATGTGGCAGAGGATGAAACGCTGTCAGAATTAGCGGAAAGCATCAAGGAATTTGGCATTGTCACGCCGATAATCACACGCCCGAAAGAGGACGGGAACGGCTATGAAGTGATTGCAGGGCAGCGGCGTGTCCGTGCGTCTGAACTTGCAGGGATAAATACCGTGCCTGCGTTTGTCCTGCCCTTAGACCGTGACCGAGCCATCATCACCCTTGTAGACAGTAATTTACAGCGTGAGAATATCCTGCCATCAGAGCGGGCGTTTGCCTACAAGATGAAATCCGAAGCCATGAAGCGGCAGGGTTTCCGCACAGACTTAACCTCGTCACAAGTTGTGACGAAGTTGCGGACGGACGACAAGGTGGCACAGGGCTTCGGCGTAGGCAGGATGACCGTACAAAGATTTATCCGTTTGACGGAACTGATACCGCCGATTTTGCGGATGGTGGACGAGGGGAAAATCGCCCTCACGCCTGCGGTGGAACTGTCCTTTTTGAAGAAAGACGAGCAGGAAAACCTCTTTGCCACGATGGAGAGCGAAGAAGCAACGCCCTCACTCTCACAGGCACAGCGGATGAAAAGCCTAAGCCAGAGCGGGCGGCTTGACATGGATACGATATTTGCAATTATGACGGAGGAAAAGGGAAACCAGAAAGAAACCTTGAAAATCAACACAAGCAAGCTGAAAAAGTATTTTCCGAAGAACACAACGCCGAAGCAGATGGAGGAAACCATCATTAAACTTTTGGAGCGTGAATTGCAGAGGAAACGGGGCAGGGACAGCCGCTAATCTTCTCTTTTCGGGAGGTAAATGCAGAAAATTGAGGTATGAAGAATGAAAGAAATCCAGTATGAGATTGTAAAGGAAATCGCCGTATTGTCTAAGGGCGACAGCGGCTACACAAAAGAAATCAATCTTATCTCATGGAACGGAAGAGAGCCGAAATATGACATCCGCAGCTTTTCCCCGAACCGTGAGAAGTGCGGAAAGGGTATCACGTTGAACGCTGATGAAGCAGCAGCACTCCTTGAAGCATTACAGAAAGAAGTAAACAGCGGGGATTGATGGTATCTGATTGACAGGGCGGGGCGTTTCCAGACGTTCTCCTGCCCTGTCTGGAAAGGAAGATTTAAGTATGGGCGAGGATAAGAAAGCAGATAAAAAGAGAAAGCGTATCGTGCCGAAAGCACCAGTTCAGATGATAATCAGCCGTGAATATGTCGGCACGCAGACAGTCACAGAAGCGTTTATCCCGATTATTTCCGAGGATATTCGGAAGAAGATTGCCGAGGGCGACACCTTCGACAATGAGGGGCTGTCCGCTTAGAATGTACGCAATGGAACATGAAAACAGATAGGACAGATATGGAGGTTTTACAGTATGGCAGGAATAAGAATGGAGAACAAGATTTATGAAGTCGGCATGTACTGCCGCTTGTCAAAAGACGATGGCACGGATAACGAGAGTGCGAGCATTGCGACACAGAAATCCATCCTCACGGATTATGTGAAAAAGCAGGGATGGCACTTAGCAAAAACGTATGTGGACGACGGTTACTCTGGTACAAATTTTGTTGAGGTAAGATAACGATACCTTTTTTGCAGAGGGTGTTATCTTACCTCTTTTTGATGTATGTTAGATAGCATAACTCTTTACGTCGGCTCCTATCTGTCTGAAATAGGAGATACTTTCGGTAGGCTTGTCACCTGTATCAACTCTGCCGACAAAGCTATAAAAGATTTCGATTTTGCGGGTGTTCGTTTCCTTATCCAGTTCGTGAATAAGAATACGGTCAATAAATTCATGGACGTTTTCGTAGGTCAGTTCTTCAATCGCTGTGTATCTGCGTACCAGTGCGACAAACCTTTTTACGTCCGCGCTGCGCTCGGTGGCGTTGTCGATTTCCTGTGACAGCTCCGCAATCCTCCGGGTCAGCGTCTTTTTTTCTTCATCATAGCCGGAAGTCAGAAAAGCAAATTGTTCATCTGAAAGTTTCCCTAAAGCGTTGTCCTCGTAGAGCTTGCGGAATAAGATGTTCAGCTCGTTAATACGGTTCTGCGCCTTGTCAAGCTCTTTCCGCTGCTGTGTCAGCGTCTTTTGTACTGCCTTTGCGCTGCACTCGTTGGCTGTTTCGATAAACTCCTGTTCATGCTCTTTCACATAAGACGTTACTCGCTGCAAGTCTGCAAGGACAAGTTCTTTCAATACGCTTTTGCGGATATAATGCGTAGTGCAGAGCATATCATTTCTTGCCCGGTTGCGGTAGTTGCCGCAAGTGTAGGCGTGTTTCCGTTCAAGCGTCCCGGCTCCGCGTACTGCATACATTTTGTAGCCGCAGTCCCCGCAAAAGAGCAGCCCGGAAAACAGGTCAATTTCATCAACCTTTGTCGGGCGTTGCCGGGTGGCAATCCGCTTCTGTGCAAGTTCAAAGGTTTCTTCATCAATCAAAGGTTCGTGAGTGTTGGGGAAGAAATACCTTTTTTCCTCCGGGTTCTTTTTCGTCTTTTTCGACTTATAAGATACCTTGTAGGTTTTCCCGGTTATGGTATGCCCTAAATATTCTTTCCTTGTCAGAATGTCGTACAGCGTCTTATCCGGCCAGTTGTACCATGCGTTGAGCTGTGGGCGGGGGTGGCGTTTGCTCCCTGTCCTGCGGTAGCGCAGTTCCCCGACGGTCAGTATTTCATTGTCCCGCAGCCAGTTCTGGATTTCACACATACGGTCGCCCCGTACATACATTGCAAAAATCTGTTTTACGACGTGCGCCGTTTCCGGGTCGGGTATCAGATGATTGCGGTTATCCGGGTCGATAAGGTAGCCGTAAGGAGCTTCGCCGTTGACGCGCTCGCCTTTCTGCGCCTTTGCCTGTTTGACAGCCCGGATTTTCTTTGAGGTGTCGCGGGCGTAAAACTCGTTGAACCAGTTCCGCAGAGGGGTAAACTCGTTATCTTCCCTTGCTGTGTCTACACCGTCGTTAATGGCAATGTAGCGCACTTCATATTCGGGAAAGACAATCTCTATCAGCTCCCCGGTTTTCAGATAATTACGTCCCAGACGGGAAAGGTCTTTTGTTATGACGGTCGCCACGTTCCCGGCTTCAACCTCATGCAGCATGGCTTGAAGCCCCTCACGCTCAAAGCTCACGCCGGAAAATCCGTCGTCTACGAAAAAGCGCGTGTTGAAAAAGTGGTGTTCGTCAGCATACTTTTGTAAAATCAGTTTTTGGTTCTGTATGCTCTCGCTTTCCCCGGCTTGCATATCTTCCTGGCTCAATCTGCAATATAAAGCGGTAATCTTGTCTGTCTGTAACATTTTGTCCTCCTTTCCGACGACAGACAAGCATGGTATTTGTACTGTCTATATTATACCACATACCGCTGCCTGTGTCATGTATAAAATGTGAAGAAACGCCCTATTTCCGGGCGTTTGCGGGGTTCAGTTCCATGTCTTTGCGAATGAGTTTTTTTATCTTTTTATCCAGTGTGTCCGTTGCGCGTTCACTTGCGGACGAACATACAAGGTAAGTAACTTTTCCTATTTTATGCTCCGTTGTGGTAACGGGCGTTTGGTTTTGCGTCAAAGAAAATCCCCCTTTCTTTCGCAAACATATAATATAGTCTATGAATAGCAGCAAGTCCACTATTCAATAAAACAAAGGCTTTAATCGGACGGTTATTAGCATAACCTCATGGGAATTTCACCCCGGCATGGTTCTCATGCCGCCCTACCCATTGCCTGCGACGCTCTTAACGCTCGGACTGTGGCTGTAAGGAAGTATCATTGTATATTCTGCGTGTCGTCGCCCGCAAGCCGCTACACTTGCTTTCCGGCGCGGTGTTGGTCGCTCGGCTGTCCGGGCGGGGATAACCTCACCCGGATAGCGTCATGGCGCACCCGCCGTATGGCTCGGCGCAAAAGGAACGTATCCGATTTGCCCTATGCTGCGCCGCCGTTATCTTGCGCCGCTTTCTTTGTCAAGGTTCAGAATGGCTTTGCTGCCGCGTCAGCAGCGGAACGGAAAAGGGGGAGAGAGAAAGCGTCCCGCCGCCGCTGCGGTTTATTCCTCTGCCTTAAAGGTGAGGACAGCCATCATCAGTTTTGCTTGCAGCCGTTCCCGAATGTCGTGGTCTACGCCAAAATAGACGTTCCCGCGCTCGTCGTACAGCTTCCGCATGGAGAGGCGGGCTATGTAGCCGCTGAAATGCTGCAAGACAATCTTCATGGCGTCCGGGTCGCCCTTTGTCGCTGCCACAATGACAGGATAAGGAACAAGGGCATTTTCCGGGTAGCCGGGTTCGTTACCATTCGTCCCATTCATCAGCATTTTCCTCCAGATATTTTCTTAATTTCTCAAAAGAGCTTGTCCGCCTGTACTGTATCGTGCTTCTCGACGTGTTGAACAGCTCCGCAATCTCGGTATCGTTCATTCCCTCGAAGTAATACAGCAATATGGCTTTGCGCTTTTCTTCCGGCAAAGTACGGATTGCTTCAAGAAGCAGCTTTGGCGTGATTTTCTTCCCGGCTTTCTCAAAGACGGTTTCGGCGGCTTCACGTTTGAAATATTCATCAAACGTATGAAGCTGCCGCGCTTCGTCTAAGGTCATGTCGGAAAAGGTCACTTCCTTTGCCTTGTGTCTGCGAAGTTCTCTATGGGTGTCGCAAGCTTCATTGTGCAATACCGTATTACAAAACTTCTGAAAAGCACACTGTTTGTAAAACTCCCTGCTATTAGGTTACACATTCTCACCTCCTTTCTCGTTGGAAAGTTGGTGGTGCTTCCCCCCTTTTCGCGGGGCAATACGGCGTTTTTCAAAAACGCCGAAGATTTTTTGAAATTTCTTCAAAAATTTTTTGAACGTACAAAATGCGCCCGTCCGAAAAGCCCGGACGGGCGCATAGGCATTGTAAGCAGTATCCAGATGATTAGACAGTTCATATATATAAGCGTAGTTTCCCCCGGTGGTGGGCGGGCTTTTTTTGATAAGTCAATAACTGTCGGATTTTGTCGATATGCTTTTTGCTTCATGGCGGCTACCTCCTTTAGCCGCCGATTTCAACAGTGATACCGCGTCATTTCATTAGAAGATAAAAAGAAACGGCGGCTTTGATTTTTCAAAGCTGCTGCGGAAATCAAAGAACGACAAGCAACAGTTCTGATTTTGCTCCAATATGGTTATTAGGGGCACAAATTAAAATCAAAAAAGAGCCGATAACAGCAGTATTTCAAACTGCATATTATCGGCTCTGCGTCTGTGCGTCTGGCTCTTTTAATTAAATTATTTCTGTTGTTTTTTGGCTTTATTATATGTATTAGCTAACTGTCCACAAGCTGCTTTAATCTCTCTACCATGAGAAACTCTCATGGTAACTTCAAGTCCTGTTTGCTCTAATTGATGTTTGAACGCAACCATTTCTTGTTTTTGTGGTGCTCTAATTTTTGAATTACTCGTCGGGTTGTATTGCAGCACGTTAATCATAACATTTTTGCCCTTAAACCATTTTGCAAGTTGCCTTATATCTGAGGAACGGTCATTTATACCTGGTAAAAGCAAATACGCAAATACCACTTTTCGATTATGCCTTTGAGAATAGGACAATGCTTGCTTAACAACATCTTCAATAGCGTACATGTGCATATGAGGAATGATACAGTTTCTCGCAGCCTGTGTTGCTGCATGTAAAGATATTGTCAACTGAATTTTTAGATGTTCTTCGCGCAATTTTTTTAATTGATTAACTGGACCAACTGTTGATACGGTAATGCCGTCGGTTGGAAAGTTAAGTCCATTTCTATCTCGAAGAATATGGATTGCTGCAATCAAGTTGTCGTAATTGAATAAAGGTTCTCCCATTCCCATAAAAACGATACGATTTACTTTTTGACGTATCAATACAACCTGCTGCACAATTTCAGACGGTGTTAGATTACGAACAAAACCATTGCGTCCGGACTCACAAAAAATACAGCCAACAGAACAACCAACTTGCGTACTTACGCAAACAGTCCCACCATCTCGCCGTTTAATAAAAACCGTTTCAATATACCTGTTATCTTTCAATTCATAAACATACTTTTCAGTATCGCTACTTTTATAGACTTTTTTTGTTGATATTGATAGATTTTCTTTGTGAAATGGCTGTTTATACAATTCCGTATATAAGGCTCTTGCTTTATCCTCTCCAATTACTTCCGACATTTCTTTGTAAGTAAATCCGTATGGGTCATTCAATATTTCCGTAGGTGTACTTTTAGGTAAGTGTTTCATTTAAATATCCTTCCTTTTCAAAATTAAAAAGTTTGTTTTTCAGAGTTTTTGATTATGATTTCTAGTTTTTCAACATCAACGATATGCGTTAATTTACATTTAGGGCAGAAAAGAGGAAAATTTCTTAATACCGTATTATAAAATACTTGAACCCTCGTCTTTCCGTTACAAATTGGACATTTTATCCAATATTTTTCAAGCATAATATTTCTCCTTTTGCGCAAAAAAATGCAGGTCAATTCTCAACATGAGCATTGACCTGCATTTATACATATAATACTACAACAAAATTAAGGCATAGTTTTTATACTATGTCTATACGTCGTTAGTTTTGTTGTATAGCATACGCAAAATAAGCATGACAAAAAAGCCCATATTGAAAATGGGAAAAATCTTTTTTGATTTCAATGCTTATCGAATACGCATGCTATGTAACATAAACATTCCCCCCCTTTTATATAATATTATATACAAAAGCAGCTTGTTGTCAACATATATATATATGAATTATTTTGGCTAACTGATAGAACTACGTAGACATATCCAAGAAGAAAGGGGAACAGTAAAATGTAATAGGGTGAATAACTATGGCAAAAAGACCAGTACCACGATACGACTTTAAGGCTTTTGGGGCAGCGATAAAGGCAGCGCGTGAGGGATGCAAGGAGAGCCGCAAGAAAGTAGGCGACGAAATGTTTATCTCGCCGCGCTACCTTGCGAACATTGAGAACAAGGGGCAGCACCCAAGTTTACAGATATTCTTTGAGCTGATACAGCGTTACCATATATCCGTAGACCAATTCCTTTTAGAAACGCCGCCGGAGAAGAACACGCAGCGGCGGCAGCTTGACGCGCTTCTTGACGGTATGAGCGATACAGGCATACGGATTGTAACCGCAACGGCAAAGGAGATTTCCGAAGTCGAAAAAGAGGGCGAATAGGAATGTCCGACTTAAAACTGAACAGGATTTAGAAAGCGTTGTAATCTTTTTTGAGGTTGCAGCGTTTTTCTTTTGCGTAAGTTTGGCAAAATCGCTTTTTCTCCGTAGTAGGTGATAAGAGCCTAAAGGATAAAAACATTCGTAGCAAGCATAGGAAGCGGGTACCACTTCCGTATTTTCGCCCTCCCGCGCTGCGGCGCGTCGGTTGAAAATTGCTTGTTGGGAAGTGTCCCAAACCCTCGGAACGGAAAGGAAAGGAGCGAACACATGGACGGACGCAAAAGGACAGTGCAAATCAAATTCAGAGTGACGGAAGCGGAACGGGATTTAATACTGGAAAAAATGAAGCTCGTACCCACCCGGAACATGGCGGCGTATCTGCGGAAGATTGCCATTGACGGGTATATCATTCAGATAGACCACGCCGATATAAAGGCTATGACCGCAGAGATACAGAAAATCGGTGTCAACGTCAACCAGATAGCACGCCGCGTAAACGCGACGGGGAACGCATACCAAGAGGACATAGAGGAAATAAAGGGGGTGCTTGCGGAGATATGGCGGTTACAAAGATTAAGCCTATTAAAAGCACTCTAAGCAAAGCCCTTGACTATATCGAAAACCCGGACAAGACGGACGGGAAAATGCTTGTGTCCTCTTTCGGTTGCTCCTATGAAACGGCAGATATTGAGTTTGAATATACCCTGTCGCAAGCACTCCAAAAGGGGAACAATTTAGCCTTTCATCTGATACAGTCCTTTGAGCCGGGGGAAGTCGATTATCAGAAAGCCCATGAAATCGGAAAGCAGCTTGCCGACGCGGTAACAAAGGGGCAGCATGAGTATGTACTCACGACGCACATTGACAAAGGACACGTCCATAACCATATCATTTTTTGCGCGGTGAACTTTGTAGACCACCATAAATACAATTCCAACAAAAGGAGCTATTACGGCATACGGAACATGAGCGACAAGCTGTGCCGGGAAAATGGCTTGTCCGTTGTCGTCCCCGGCAAGGGCAGCAAGGGAAAGAGCTATGCGGAGTACCAGGCAGAAAAGACGGGTACAAGTTGGAAAGGCAAGCTGAAAACCACTGTTGACGCGCTTATCCCCCAAGTTTCCAGTTTTGAGGAATTGCTAACGCGGTTACAGGCGGCGGGCTATGAGATAAAGCCGGGGAAATATGTATCATGCCGCGCCCCCGGACAGGAACGCTTCACCCGCCTTAAAACCCTCGGCGCAGACTATACAGAGGAAGCCGTAAGGGAACGGATAGCGGGCAGACGGACAAAGGTGGCGAAAGCTCCCAGAGAGCAGCGCGGCGTGTCGCTGCTTATCGACATTGAGAACAGTATCAAGGCAGCGCAGAGTAAGGGCTATGAACAGTGGGCGAAAATCCACAATCTGAAACAGGCAGCTAAAACAATGAATTTCTTGACGGAACATAAGATTGAGCAGTACGCGGATTTAGTCAGCCGGATTGAGGAAATGGCAGCGGAAAGCGGACAGGCGGCAGACGCATTGAAGAACGCCGAAAAGCGGCTTGCGGAAATGGCGGTGCTTATCAAGAATGTTTCCACCTATCAAAAGACAAAGCCTGTCTATGACGCATACCGCAAGGCAAGGAACAGGGAGAAGTACCGCGCCGGACAGGAACAGGCAATTATCCTCCATGAAGCCGCCGTAAGGTCACTGAAAGCGGCGGGCATTGCGAAGCTCCCGAACCTCGCCGCGCTGCAATCGGAGTATGAAGCCCTCCAAGCGCAGAAAGAAGCCCTTTACGCCGACTATGGAAAATTGAAAAAGAAAGTCCGGGAATATGATATTATCAAGCAGAACATTGACAGCATTTTACAGGCAGACAGACAGCCGGAACGGGAAAAGGAAACAGAACGCGGATAAGGATAGCAAAATCCCCGCCGCTGTGCTATGATAGGGCTATCAAAAAGCAGAGGAGCGTTGAGCATGGAAAACCAGAAAATGCCGGAATATGAAACCATACGCGCCGCCGTTGCCGGGGAGAAATGGGCGGTGGAGAAAGTCGTGGATTGCTACAAGGACGAAATCGACAGGCTATCGACGGTAGCGGTCAGACAGCCAGACGGAAGCACGAAACAGGAAATCAACGAAGATATGCGCCAGTCTATCACAAAGAAGCTGATAGAAGCCCTCCCGCAGTTCCCGCTTGAAGAAATGGAAAAGGGAAATGTCAGATAGGCAAAAAAAGAACAGGGCGCGGAAGCCAGTATATGACTTCCGCGCCCTGTCTTTTTATGGGTGCTGTTTTCGTGAATGTTACGCAGTAGAACGCCATTTTCGGGGGTAAAGGTATAAAGTATCGCCTATCCGATTTTCACGCCCGGAAAGCCCTGTAAATCAAGGGATTTTCCGCACCTACTGCGTAACAGGGGTGCGTCTTTTCCTCATGCGCTCGGCAGCTTGTCTGCGGGTGATACGCTTCCGGCAGACGGGGCAGTATTTGACACTGTTAGAGGTTGACGCAAAGAACGCGCCGCACTCGGTACACTTCTTCTTGTCCCCTGTCTGGTAAAGCTCCGCATAGAGTAGCCTGTCGGCGGGAAGCACCGCAGCCCGGAACCACTTGCAGAGAAGCGAATAGGAAATGAGCTGCGGACAAACGCACTCGTCCCCGTCGTCCAGTAAGATACAGTTCCCGTTATCATAATTGCAGCACGTCCGGCGCACAAGGGCGTTGACTTTCCGGCTCTGGGGCGGCGTCAGCCGCTTAACCCCGTTCATACTTCATCAGCGGCGTAAATGGGAAGCTCTGCAAATTCCGCTTCGGTCAAAGCGTCCACTTTGGAAAGGGTGCGCTTTGCAAGCTCCCGCATATCCGCGTCCATGTAGGGCAGCGCGGCGTTGACATTCTCAATCAAAGCCCGCTTGCCGCCCTCGTTGTAAATGCTCAAAAGGTTTGTTTCTTCAACAGTCAGTCTAATCATGCTCATACCTCCATATCGTGATTTTTTGTTTTTGCCGCCGCCTTTTTCGGGGCGGTCTTTGCCTTGTCTGCTTTAAGCTGCGCCCGGATAGAGGGGCGGGGCTTCCTTATCTTCCTGTCCCGGTTCTCCCCCTTGTCAATCAGCGCATACGTCCCATGTCTGCCCTCGATTTTGGAAAAGGCAAGGGTCTTGTAGGGCAGCATGGAGAAAAGGCGGTCAGTGTCCTTTGTGGCTGCAAGCTGCATGAACGCCGGGGAAAGCTCTACCATGAAATGGGTCTTGTTGGGGCTGTTCGGCGTGTCGTGCCGCTTCATTTCCCGTACAATGCGCCGCGCTTCCGTTTCAATCAGCCCGTCCCGCAATGCGGCGATATGCGCCTTGAAATCCCCCGGCGGAAGCTGCTCCCGGCTGCGCCGTTCTTCCTGTAAGAGCGATTGCAGCGCGTCCGGGTCGTTGGGTACGGCTTCAAAGCGTTCAAACTTTCCAAGCTCATAATCGGGATTGCCGTTGAAAAACTGTCCGGCGGGTATCTCCCGTTCCCCATGCTCATAAATCAGCTTCACCGTATCGGCGGGCAGCTCCTTTTCCTTGACGCGCTCATAATGTTTAGCGTAGTCCAGTTCGTACAGATTGCCCTTGATTTTCCCGCGCTCCGTCCCCGTTAGCTCGATTGCATAGGCAAGGACGCGGTCGCTCGTCTGCTCCATGTAGAAACGCCATGTGTTGTGGGGCGCGGTGTCTTTGAGGAAAACGTCGCGCTCCCGGAAGCAATGCGTCCCGGACGGGCGGCAGAACCACAAAAGGGTCTTGTCCTCCTTGCGGGGGCTTGCCGCCGCCTTTGCGATAATCTCCTTGTCAATCTCCAAGTCGCTCTGGTAAAAGCCTGTGTTCTGCTTCATAACCGCATTGAGGGAAGCGAACAAATCCACGTTCTCAAATTTACTCTGTTTCGGCATGGGTCAGCTCCTTTCCAAATCCTGTAATTTCTGCTTTGCGTTTTTCTTCTGCGCCTTTTCCTTGTCAGCCCTAAGCTGCGCCCGGATAGAGGGCTTCTTTTCCGGCTTCGCTTCCTTGCCGCGCTCTTTGTCGGCTTTGACCGCGTTAGCCAGGTCAACAAGGGAAATTGTTTCTCCCGCCTTAACCTTTGCTTCCAGTTCGTCAACGGTAGGGGTGTTGTTGATGATACCGTCAAAGTTGTTGTCGTTCTGCTCTACGGTGTCCTCGATATGCTTCAAGGGGTTTGCCTTTTCCGGCTGCTCTGCGGCAACAGCAAACGCCCGCGTCCCGTTCCCCATAATCAGATACTTTCCGTCGTCCGACTGGTGGTGAAAGCCATATCCGGCGGCTTCTATCTGCTCCCGGCTCATGGCGGTCACATGGAAAGTCCCCCTCGGTGTCTGGATTGTTTCGCCCGTTGTCAGCTCGTCCGGGGTAAGCTGCTTCTGCTCCTGTAAAAACTCCGGCACTTGCCGGAAGCCTACGCTGTCAACGTAATGCGCGGTGTCCTGTCCGTTCTGATGAAGCACTACCACGTCCGAAACGGAAAGGCTGTGTCCCTTAAAATCTTTTGGGTGGTCGATATTGAAGCGGGTATAAATATCTTCAAGGGAAGTTTCCGGCGCAAGGGGCGCGGAATAGACAAGCTCATAGTTCGCTTTATCAACCACATTTCCCGCCGCCTGCAGGCGGTCGTAAGGCTCAAAGCGGAAGTCCCTTGTTTCGTCCCCGCCCTTTATCTGGTAAATGGAAAAGGTGTCCTTGTCCTGTCCGGTGGTCTGCGCCGTTTCCTGTGCCTTTGCGTAAAGCTGCTTTACGTCGCCCTCGGTCAGCTCGCCGCTTTTGAGCTGCCCCATAAGCTCGCGGCATTTCTCCGGCGTTCCCGTATAAAGCACGTCGCCCATTTTCGCCCGCCCGTTCTCCTGTGTCACATAGGCTTGCAAGAGGTGGCTGTTTTCCCGGCTGTCGCTGTAAGGGTTCCGGCGCACTCTGTAAATCGTTTCCGGGGTAAAGGCTTCTTTCGGGGCTGCTTCCGGCTTTTCTTTCCCGGCTGTATCTGCTTTTTTCGGGGCTTCCGGCTGTGGCGCGGCTTCTTGTCCCTCTCTGGTGGGCTGCTCCTGTCCGGCGGTCTGCTCCTTGTCCTGTGCCTTTTGCAGCTCCGCAAAATTCGCGTCTATGGAATTGATAATCTCGGCGGCTGCGCTGCGTATCGTTTCAAGGGAGCTTTTCAGCTCGGACAGCTCCCGCCCGCTGCTCCACCCGGCGACATAGCCGAAAGAATAGTCCGACGTGTCAAGCCCGTAATGTTGGCAGACGGTATAGGCGACGCTTTCCGCTTCGACTTCGCGGGTGCGGCGGTCAACGCGGGGTTGCTCGTCCTTTGGCGCGTTGAGGTCAATGTCGTGCAGCTTCGCATGGGCGATTTCGTGAATGGCGGTCTTTAAGGTCTGTAATTCGCTCATGCCCTCGTTGATAGCAATGCGCTTGTCCTCCAAGTGGTAGTAGCCATGAGAGCCGCCCTCGATATTCTCAAAGGCGATAGGAACGGGGGAAGTCTTTTCAAGGGCTGCGAAAAAGTCCTTATAGCGGTCAACGTCGCCTGTCAGTTCGTCAACGGCAATGTCCGGCAGTTCCTTTCCCTCGGTCTGGGAAACGTCAAAGACGGATACCACCTTGTAGGCGGGTATGGTGATTTCCTTTTCCTCGGTGACGGGCTTTCCGTCCTTGCCGATTATGGGCTTCTGCGTGTGCGGGTCGATTTTCTGCATTTCCTGTTTGATTTTATAGGGCGACGGGGCAATGATTTTAATTCCCTTTTGCCCTCTCATCACATTTCGCTCAAAGTTGTTCTTCCAAGCGGAAAAGCCCGCCAAAAGGGAAGCGTCCGGCTTCTGCATGGCGATAAGGACGGTGTTTCGGAAGCTGTAATTATGGAATTTTGACATGACTTTCAGATATTCCTTGTAACGCTCGCTGTCAAAGAGTTCCGTAATGCCCTGTTCCAGACGGTCGGTAATCTCTTTTAATTTCTCGGCGGGCTTCCCGGCTGTCAGCACGATAGGGATAACCGGGTGCGGCTCCTGTGGCTGCTCTGCGGCGGTTCGGGCGGTCTGCTCTGTGGCGGCTGCGTCCATAAAGGTCTTGTCCTGTCCGCCGCGTTCCGGCTGTGGGAAGCTCATAACGCGGTATTCTTTGGGTATCTCGTTTTCCGTTCCCCGATACCATTCGGTAAAGGTGTTCTGATTGTTATAGATATAGCCCTGTTCGGTAAACTGCCCCTTATCCTTGCTAACTGCGTCCCGCCCGTATTCTTCATACTTGAAATATTTCTTTGCTTCTTCGGGAAGCTCCAGCTCGTCCAGTTCGTCGATAAGATAATAACCGTAATCTTCTTCGCTGCGGACAGTGGGATAGAGCCAGTAACAGTCAAGGTTTTGTGCAAGGTTGATAAGGTCTTTCATGCTTCCGGCATACTCGCCATGTGTAACCGCCGCCGCAAATTTATCCTTGTCCCCGTCACTCTGCATTTCCAGAAGTTTTCCAAAATAATTCAGCTCGTCCATGCTTGCGCTTTGGATAACGGAAAGCGGCAAGTCAAAGGGGCAGTCCTCCGTAGAAGAATACCCGTTGATGAAAAAATCCTGCGGATTGTCTGCGGTAATGCCGACGCTTTCCATAGCCGCATGAAGCTGCTCTGTTGTGGTCGGCATGGGAAGCCACACGCCGCCCGGTTTGCCTGTTTCAAAGCGGCTGCGGCTGTCGATAAGAATTGAAAACTGCTCGTTTATGGTTTCACGCTCCTTTCTCTGTTCGGTGTCCTGTGGCGGCTCTGCTGTGGTGGGGGCTGCTTTTTCAGCGGTAGGCTGCGCCCGTTCCTCGCCCTCGATAGCATAGCCCGGTAAAAGCTGCCCGTTTACTTTGAAATGCTCTGCATACTCTGGCGGGATAGGCGGCGATACCTCGGTGAATAAATGCTGATAGGCTTTGATACGCCCATTCAGATATTTTTCCATAGCTGCCTTGTCTGCAAAGACTTTCCTTTCCTGTCCGGCGATTTTTGCCTGTCCGTAATTGTGGGGGCTGTTGGTGTAAATACTCCATGAAAGCGTCCACGAATAGGGAATGGATTTCTCTTTTTCCCTGTCATACCGGGTATTCTCGGATATGTGGTAGCGCATTTGGTAGACGCGGTTGCTGATGTGCTTCCCGTAGTCCGTAGCTTCCCACTGGTTCGCGGTATGCGTAGCTTCGGGTGTCCTCACATACTCAATGGCTTTGTCAATGGCAAGGGTCTTTCCCGCCTGTTCGTCCCATGCCGCCGCCTGTTCTTGCAAGGCTTCAAAAGCTGCCTGTTCAGCCGCCGCGTATTCTTCCCGCAATGCCTGTAACTGTTCTAAGGGCAGGGCGGTAAGCCCGGAAAGGTCAGCGGTCTGTTCCTCAAAATAAATATTTCGCTCTATCCGCATACTGTCAGCCGGGTCTAACTTGTCACGCTCAAACATGGAGTAACCTTTTTTCTTTTCCATTCATTCGCTCCTTTCTGAAATGGCGGCGCACCGCCGCGCTTTTGGGGTTCGCCCCGTACTACGGTGGGCTGTGCGTTATGCCAACAATTTTTTCATTTTTTTAGAGGGTTTGGGAAACTTCCCAACAAGCAAAATCCCCGTCCGGCGCGTCAGCGGCAGGACAGGGATTTACGGAAGTGGGTACCCGCTTCCTATGCTTGCTATTCAAGTTTTTAGTTCTTCTGTACTTCGATACGGTAGTTGACGTATTTCCCGCCAGTGTCAGCCAGAACGATAGTTCCGTCATAGGTCTTGCCTGTTTTCGGGGAATAGAGCTTCTTCACATTCACTTTGCCGGATTTAAGGAGCGCGGCGGCAATCTTCGCGGAAAAAGCGGTCTTGCGTTCCTCGAAAAAGCGGTCATTCTTCCACATGACAAAGGCACATTCTTTGTTGCTGCAATAATAGTTTTTCTTCCCCTCATGGACGGGGGAACCGCAACGGGGGCATTTGCCGACAGAGGGCTTTTCCTCCCGGAACAAATCCTTTTTCCCGTCCAGTGCTGCGGCGTGTGTCTGCACAAGCTCCCGCGCCATAGCTTCAATGCCGGACAGAAATTCGCCGGGGTCTGCGGCTCCCTTTGCTATCTGCGTCAGATTGTTTTCCCATTCTGCGGTAAGCTGCGGGGAAGTGAGCATATCCGGCAAGACTGATATAAGGGCGGCTCCGTTCTGCGTGGGGATAAGCTGCTTCCCCTTGCGCTCTGCAAAGCCGCCCTTTACCAGTTTTTCAATGACGGCGGCGCGGGTGGCGGGAGTGCCAAGCCCCCGGCGTTCCGCGTCCGGGTCGGTGTCCCCGTTCCCGGCTCGCTCCATAGCAGAGAGAAGCGACGCTTCGCTGTGGGGCTTCGGCGGCGTTGTGGTATGCTCCGTTACTTTTGCGGCGGGGTTAGGAAAGTTCTGTCCCTCGGAAAGCTCCGGCAGCGTCACGCCCTCATTTTCCCCGTCCTCTGCTTCGGGCTTATCTTTCAGCGTCGCCCGGTATCTGCGTTCAAGCTCTTTCCAACCCTCCGCAAGTACGGTCTTTCCCCTTGCGGTGAAGTCTGTCCCGGCGCATGAGAAAACCGCCGTAACCGCTTCATAAATATGCGGCTCGGCGGTGGCAAAAAGCAGACGCGCCCCCGCAAGGGTAAGGATATTCTTCTCGCTTTCCGGCAGCGCGTCCGGGTCAGCCTTTGCAAGCTCCATAGTGGGAATGATTGCGTGGTGGTCTGATACTTTCTTGCTGTCTAATACCTTTGCAATCTCCGGCGTGAAGTCCGCGCCCGCCATAAAGGGGAGCTTTTCGCAAAGCAGCGCGATAATGTCCGCTGCGGTGCCGCCCATGTCGTCAGTAAGAAAGCTGCTGTCCGTCCTCGGATAAGTAAGGAGCCGCTTTTCATAAAGGGATTGTGCAAGGTCAAGGGTCTGCTTTGCGGTGTAACCGAAAATGCGGTTCGTTTCCCGCTGCAAAGAGGTAAGGTCAAAGAGCTTTGGCGGGGCTGCGGTTTTCTTCTCTCTGGTAAGGGAAACGCATACCGCCTTTCCCGCTTCGCAAGCCCCTTTCAGCGCGTCGGCTTCTGCCTTGTCCGAAATCCTTTCGCTTGCCGCGTCCGCGCCGGATAAATCAAGGCGAACATGATAATATTTTTCTTTCTGGAAATGGGAGATAGCCGCGTCCCGGTCGGTGAGCATTTTTAAGGTCGGGGTCTGGACGCGCCCCACGTTCAAGGTCTTTCCATACAGGCAGGAGAAAAGCCGGGTGGCGTTAATGCCGATAAGCCAGTCAGCCTTTGCGCGGCAGAGGGCGGACGCAAAGAGCGCGCCATAGTCCCGCCCGTCTTTGAGGGAAGCAAAGCCCGCCTTAATCGCCCCGTCCTCCATTGAAGAAATCCACAAGCGGCGCATGGGCTTCTTGCAGCCCGCCACTTCGTAGACAAAGCGGAAAATCAATTCACCCTCGCGCCCCGCGTCACACGCATTTACCACTTCGGAAACGTCGGCGCGGTGCATAAGCTCTTTAATGGTTTTGAATTGCTTCCCCTTGTCCGGGTCAACGGCGTACTGCCATTCCTCCGGCAGAATGGGTAAGCTGTCAAAACTCCATTTTTTATATTGCTCCCCGTAGGCGGCAGCTTCCGCAAGCTGTACCAAATGCCCGACGCACCATGAAATGAGGTAGCCGCCGCCCTCGATATACCCGTCCTGTTTCCCCTTAATGCCAAGCGCGGCGGCGATAGTCTGCGCCACGCTCGGCTTTTCTGCAATCACAAGTCTAAATGCCATGAAAAAATCCTCCTTTCAGCGTTCCGGCGCGGTGTGCTTCTTCTCCTGTGCCTGTTTCAGACAATAGCCGATACAGGGGGATTGCGCCTTATAAGGGCAACGCATACACGCCGGGGATTTTGGAACGGGCGGCGCACTGTCACGCCGCCCGGTGGGTCTTTGTACCATCATTTTTTCTAAAGGGTTTTCGGTAAAAAGCGTCATGCTTCCTCGTCCTCCTGTTCTTCATCAGAAAGCCCGTCCCCCTCGTCCTCGTCGTAATCGTCAAAATCGAAATCTTCAAGGTCGGTGTCGCCCTTGACGTTCTGCTTTGGCTTCATAAACTTAAAATAATAGAACGCGCCCCCGCCGCCAAGAAGTGCCACGACAAGGAAAAGCACAAGCCCGCCTGTATTGCCTTTCTCTTTGGGCTGCTCTGTTGGTTTCTCGGTTTCCGGCTCCGCTTCCTTGCCGCTGCAAGCGGTCATGTTGTCCTTGCAGACAGGGCAGCTCACATTTACCTTTCCGGCTTCGCATTTATCGGTGCAACTGCAAACGGCGGGCGGGGCTGCTTCGGTGCTTCCGTCCTCCATGAGTGCCATAAGGTCGGCTTCGTCCACTTGATTAAGGAAATGTACGGTGTCCTCGCCCTCGTCGTCCCGGTCGATAAGGATATAAAAGTAATTGCCGTTTTTGGTCGTCACTGTGATAAGCTGCTTGTTGCCGCCGAAATCGTCTACAAGGG
Source organism: Clostridium fessum (assembly GCF_027698965.1). Lineage (NCBI taxonomy): Bacteria > Bacillati > Bacillota > Clostridia > Eubacteriales > Clostridiaceae > Clostridium > Clostridium fessum. The sequence continues at coordinate 224,971 of NZ_JAQEQF010000001.1, read as the reverse complement.
TCGCGTTCCCGTCCGGGGTAAGGGGTTCTTCCTTTTCGGGTTCCTCATAGACAACGCCGCTGTCGTCGGTCGCGTCCTGTCCCTCCGGGGTCTGTGCAAAGGCGGTGACGGAAAAGCCGCCCGTCAGCATGAGGGCGGCGCAGAGTGCGGTCAAGGTTCTAAGGATTTTCTTATTCATTCTCGGTGTCCTCCATTTCTTCGGTGTCGTGGTCTGCGGGTTCTGCGGGGTAGCCCGGCGCGGCTTCCATGCCCGGAATACCGCCGCCGGAAAGCATAGCGGAAAGCTCATGCGGGGAAAGGCGCATGGAGCGCACAAGCTGTACGATTTGCAGGTTTTCCGCTTCGGTTTTCTGCGCTTCAAGCCCCCTTAATCTGTTCTGGTACTCGGTGATTTTCTCGCGGGTCTTTGCAATCTCTTTGTCGATACGTTCAATTTTGTTCATAGCCATCAATAAATTTCTCCTTTCTTTGCTCAAAAATATGTTAATTCCAGTTCATCAGCCCATAGCCTTTGATACAGGAGTAATTGACGGGGTAGCTCTTTATCTTGCAGGCGTCGCCGGAATTGCCCTCGACGGTATAGACGCGCTCCCCGTCCGTTCCGATAACAAGCCCCACATGGTCTGCGCTCCCGTCCCCGTCCCAGTCGAAAAAGATAGCGTCGCCGGGGGCGATATTCTCATAGCCCCTCGCGCCCCATTGCCCGCGTGACTGGAACCAGGGTACGCCCTGTGACTGGCACCCGGCAAAGCGCGGCTCGCTCTTTCCGGCTTGATTGTAGCACCATGAAACGAAACAGGCGCACCATTCCACGCGGCTGTTAAATCCGTACCAGCTCCAAAAGGGTCGCCCGCCCACGTTGCCGACTTGCCGCTTCGCAAGGTCTACAACGGCGGTGTTGCCGGGGCGTGTGCCGTTTACAAGCTGTACGCCGCTTAAATCCTCGGACGCGCCCATATCGGGGGAGCCGCCGCCGAAAATCAGCGGTTTGTTTCCGCTTGTTTCCAGATAGACGCGGTACATTTCAAGCTGCTGTGGCGTTAGAAGTTCCTCCGCAATCTCGGAAATGGGCTTGTTCGTCAGCTTCACGTTGAGGATATGGTACTCGTAGGGTACTTCCTCGGTGGTCGTTTCCCCTGTTTCCGGGTCTGTGCTTGTTTCTGTGCGGTAGCGGATTTCCGTTTCTTCTGTCAGCGTCAAAGTGTACTGCATGGCAAAGACGCGATTTAGCTCTGCCTGTGCGCTCTGCGGGGTGTAGGTCTGTAAAAGGGCGGTGAGGTAGGACGCTAACTCATGGGGGTTATGCCCGATACTGTCAAGGTCATAGCGGTATTCGTCATAGCCGGGGTGGGTGCTTTCGATATTGTCAATCTGCTGCTGAAGCTCGTTTTCCTTTGCGGCGTAATTGTTCTCCGTCGCCACAAGGTCGCTGTCCTCCGACGTGTAGGAAGTCCCAAGTATGCCGTTCATCAAGCCGGAGAACATGGAACCGCAAGAGGAAAGCCCCGCCGATACCATGATGAATAAGAGTAGCGCGGCAACGGCGATACATACGCCCGCCGGGTGCCGCCCTACAAAAGCGATTGCCTTTTTTGTTTCCTCGGCGGTCTTTTTTGCCGCCTTGCGGGTGTTCTCTGCGGCTTTCTGCGCCGTTTTTGCGCCGCCTTTCCTTGCCGACTTTGCATACTGCCGCTTGATTTGCTGCTTCTGCATGAAGCGGGAAAGGGGATTGCCCGCAATCTGCGGATTGTCATGCAGGGCTTTATGGTACTGAAAATCCACATTCGCCTTGAACGCCGCTTTCTCTGCCTTTGCCGCCGCCCGGTAGGGTTTGAGCTTGTGGCTGTGGTAGCCCTCCTTGACTTTCCGCGCCCCGTACTTTGCGCCGCGCTCTGCCAGTTCTTCGGATTTGTGCGCCCCCTCAACGCCGGAATTGTCCTTTTCAACGGAATGTATCTTGTTGTGGACGAAAATACCCGCTTCCTGTGCGGGGCGGGATAGCGGGTTATTGTGGGGCTTATTCTTTCCTATGGGCTTTTCCTGTTCCTCAAAATGTAGGCGGGTCTTGCCTTTCCCGGTGGCTTCATCAAAGGTGCGCTCCCGTACAAGTTTCTTTTCTTTGGGGATAGCCGCCTTTGCCGCGTCCAGACGGTCGGCTGCTTTGTCCGATTTTCGGATATACCTTTCAAGCTCCGGCGTTGCCCGTTCCTCGTCGGTAAACTGCAAGCGGGAAGATTTTTCTTTTGCTGTGGCTTCTGCCTGTGCTTTCCTCGCCGCCTTTTTGCTCGCCTTTCTGGTACGCGCCCCGTCGATACGTTCCAAGACGCGCTCGGCTGCTGCGGTGTCCTGTTCCCGTTCTGCCCCCGGCGCATGGGGAAGCGGCGGCGTGTCGGTTAAGGGCGGGGAAGTTGCGCCGCCCGGTAGGGGCTGCGCTGCCTGTTCCGGCTGCGGTGGGGCTTCGGTCTTTGCAAAGTCCGCGTCCCTTATCCGCTTGCTGATACGTTTCTTTTTCCCGGTAGCGGCGTTTACCTCGACAGCCCCCTCGCGGGTCATTTTCTGCGTGACTTTTTCACGCGCCTTATATTGTTTTATGTGTCTGTCCCTCCAATCCGCGCCCTTGCAAGGGCGCAATACTCGGCGTTTATCTCAATGCCTATATAATGCCTGTCAAGCTGCTTTGCGGCTGCCCCCGTCGTGCCGCTGCCGAAAAAGGGGTCAAGCACAACGCCGCCTTTCGGACAGCCCGCCTTGATACAGGTTTCGGCAAGTTTTGGCGGGAACGCGGCGAAATGCCCGCCCTTGTAGGGAACGGTATTGATAAGCCACACGTCCCGCCTGTTCCGCATGGTCGGCATGAGGGCTTCGTCGTAGTAGCTGCCGCTTCGCGCCCGGTTAAGCCCCTGTACGTTCCCCTGTCCGGGTACTTCGTCCGCATATTTCTGTCCCGCGCTGCGCCCGGTGCGGTACCGCGCCGCCGTTGTGGGGGCTAACGGCTCGGCTATGGCGGCTGCGTCATAAAAATACTTCTTTGACTTCGTAAGCAGAAAGATATGTTCATAGCAGCGGGTAGGGCGGTCTTTCACGCTCTCCGGCATGGGGTTTTCTTTCTGCCAGATAATGTCGCTCCGTAAATACCACCCGTCAGCGCGTAGGGCAAAGGCTAAAAGCCAAGGGATACCGATTAAGTCCTTTTGTTTGCAGCCGGAAACGCGGTTGTTTCTTGCAATCTGCTGTCCGTTTCTGCCTTTCGGGTTCTTCGGGTCTGCATGGTAGCCTTTATTTCCTGTGCCGCAGTAGGTGTCCGCGATATTCAGCCAGAGCGTACCGTCAGAACGCAGTACCCGGCGCAGCTCGCGGAAAACCTCGGTCAGCCTGTCAATGTACTGCTCCGGCGTGTCCTCCCGCCCAATCTGCATATCAAGCCCGTAATCCCTAAGCGCATAGTAGGGCGGGCTTGTGACGCAACAGTGTACGCTTTCCTCTGGAAGCTCCCGCAAGGCATAGAGCGCGTCCCGGTTGATGATTGTGTCAGTTTTCAGCCCGTTCATGCTTCGCCCACTTCCTCCGGCTTCGTCGTCATTACCCGGTAAAGCTCGGTGTCTTTCGGGAAGCGGTCTACAAAGGGCAGCACCACGTTCCCGTAGAAGATAAGCCCCTCGCCCGCTTCGGTGTGGGTGACATACTTCATCTGCTGCGGGGAGATGTTGAGCTGCTTTGCAAGGATAGCCCGGTCGCCCGCCGCCTGATTGAGCATGAGGACAAAATCAGAGTTTTCAAAGATATTCTCCACTTCGCGGGAAGCAAGCAAATCTTTGACGTTCTGCGTGATTGCTGTGGGTATGCCGCCCCATTTTCTGAAACGCTTCCAGATTTCAACGGAATAGGCGGCGGTCTGTTCCTCTTTCAAGAGAAGATGAAATTCGTCCATAAAATACCGGGTGGATTTCCTTTCTGCCCGGTTGACGGTGACGCGGTTCCATACCTGGTCCTGCACAATGAGCATACCTAATTTTTTGAGCTGCTTCCCAAGCTGCTTGATGTCAAAGCAGACAAGGCGGTTTGAAAGCTCTACATTCGTCCTGTGGTTAAAGACGTTAAGGCTCCCGGAAACATAAAGCTCCAACGCCGCCGCGATACGCGCCGCTTCCGGCTCCGGCTGCTTCAAAAGCTCGTTGTAGAGGTCGCCCAAGATAGGCATTTTCTCCGGGTCGGGGTCTGCAAGGAAAGGGCGGTACACGTTCCTAACAGCGCGGTCAATGACGGTCTTATCGACGGGCTGCAAGCCCTCCTTGCCGCCTATGACAAGCTCGCAGAGGGAGAGGATAAAGTCGGATTTCAGCGCAAGGGGGCTGTCGTCCTCGCTGTAATTGAGGTTAATATCCATAGGGTTCACATACTGGGGCTTCCCGTCAATGCCCTTGCCCGTAGGCGATAACCGTATCACTTGCCCGTCAAGCCGCTGCACAAGGGAAAAATACTCTGCTTCCGGGTCGCAGATAATTATGTCGTCGTCGGTAATGAGGAAAGCGTTTGTCATTTCCCGTTTGGCGGCAAAGGATTTCCCGCTTCCCGGCGTACCCAAGATTAAGCCGTTGGGGTTCTTTAGCTGCTTGCGGTCGCAGAGTATCATGTTGTTAGACAGGGCGTTTAAGCCGTAATACAAAGCCGCGCCCGTCTGAAAAAGCTCCTGCGTGATAAAGGGGATAAAGATAGCGGTGCTTGACGTGGTAAGCCCTCTTTGAATGGGGATAAGGTTCTCCCCAAGCGGTACAGAGGACATAAGCCCCGCTTCCTGTTGGTAGTCAAGGCGGGTTAAGGCGCAGTTGTTCTTCTGTGCAATGCCCGCCGCCGCGAATACGTCATTTTCCAGTTTCCTTTTTGTGTCTGCCATGTTCACCACAAGGAACGTCAAGAGGAACATTCTTTCATTCCGGCTCTGCAAGTCCTGTAAGAGGTTCTTCGCTTCGCTGCCGAAAGTGGCAAGGTCGGACGGGATTATATCCATGTCGTAGCCGCTGCGTACCGCTTTTTTCTGTTCTTCGATTTTCATTTTGTCAAGGTCGGTGATTTTCCGCTTGATTGTCTTTATGGCTTCGGTCTGGTCGATACTGTGGATATGCAGATTGACGATAACGCCCGTTTCCAAGTCCAGAATGTCAGATAAGATACGGTCGTTTAATTCCGGCGCAAGGATTTCAAGGAATGAAACCGCGCCGATTTTGCGCCCCATGCGGAAATACCGCCCCTCGCCAAAACGGAAAGAGGACGGGGCGATAAAGTCCTTTGTGGAAAGCCCGGACGGGGCAAGCCATGAAAAATCAAAGGCAAACTGCCCGCCCTCCGGGTGGAAAATGCCATGCAGCATTTTAAGGCGTTCATAGCCTGTCATGGGGCGGGCAGACACGCCCAAGAGCTTAAAGTTGTTGAGTACGTCCGTTTCGATACGGGCAAGGCGGGATTTCGCCGCGCCCAGACTGTCGGCTTCAATGGCAAAGGTGATATATTTTGCTTTGACAAGCCCGTTGTTGCCCTTTGCAAGCTGGTTTTTCAGCATATCCCGGTATTCTGTGCGGATAGAATTGAAAGCGTCCTCCTGTGCCGGGATATTGACCGCCTTTTCCGCTTCGCCGCGCTGCGTCCCCTGATTGATGAAAGAGAGCTGCACCGAAACGGAAGCGTCAAAGTAGTTGAGGAAGTCGCACCAGTTCTCAAAAATGGCGGTCTTGTCGTCTGCCTGTGCAAGCTGATAGTTAATATCTTCAAAGGCGACGGTCTTTGAGTATTTCCGTCCCGTAACCTTGCAGATACCGTCCGGGTACATCTGGATATAAGGGATTGTCTGCTGCGCGGTGTGCGCTTTCCCGTCGCCCTTTGCCTGTCTGATGATTTCCGCAATCTGCTTTTTCTCGGCGCGGGTGAGCTTGCGGGGCGGGTTAGGCTTTGCGCTTCCCGCCGCGCTGTTTCTTCGTGTTTCCTTTTGCAATCGCTGATACCTCCTTTTCAAGTTTTCTCTGCCGTTCTAAGACGGAATAAAAGTTGTCTGTCCTGTATGGTCGTTCTTTGGGGGCTATGAATTTCGTCTGAATGATGTTCTTCACCACCACTTCAAGGGGCTGTCCATGCTTCTCATACATGGCAAAGAGGAAACAGGGCAGCATGACGGCAATCATAGCCATAGACGCAAGGCTTGTGCCTGTGCTGTCTTTGAGCAGAAAGAAAAGCGGCAAGCCGAACAGGAGAGCCGCCGCAAAACATACAATCTGCCGTTTGGTAAGGTTGAACGCTACTTTTGTCTTGACTTTGGATAAGTCTTTGGGTACGGGTACATACGCCAAGTGAAAACCTCCTTTCTCTGGGTTTGGTGTTGCTGTAACTTCCCATAAGGGTAATCAAGGCAAAGGTCAATCTATGCCCTTTGCCCGCCCGTATTATATGGGGGTTATCCGCGTCAAGGTCGGGTCGTATTTTCGCCGCTTCGCTCTGAAAATCTCCACCCTGCCCTTGACACGCCGCTAATGCGCGGAGAATATCGACTTCGCCAGTGCGCCGGATTTGAACAGGGAGAAACAGAGGATAACGGTATAGGCTGCAAGGGAGAATATCGCGCTGTGCAGATTGTCCGCTATTATCATGTTGTTTACCAGAACCGCGTAAATGCCGACGCATATCATAATGAGGAAGCCTTGAAAACCGATAGCGAACAGGGATTTGAGGTAGTTGTTTCCTATCTGCCCCCATTCCCGGTTCGTCATTGTTGCAAACGGGATAGGCGATACCGAACAGTAAAGGTAAATCTCTATCATGCGCCCGTAGAGGATAACGGTTATCAGTACGGACATGATTTTCATGCACAAGCTCACAAGGCTTGTTTCCATGACAAGTAAGAGCAGTTCGGGGATTTCCATAGCGTCAAGCCCGTCCTGCATGGAAGCAAGGGCGGCGGCAACATCAATCTCTGTGCTGCCGCCGATTACCCCCGCCGCGCCGGAAACAACGTGCTGCGCCATATCGAACACCGCCATAGTGATGTCAAAGGTGTGCGTCACAAGGTAGACTGCCACAAACGCCTTGAACACCCACTTGAAGAACATGGAAGTGTCAACGTCGTGCATATTGTTCTTTTCCGTTACCATGCTGATAAGCTCATAGCATAGGACGTAGGTAATGACAAGCCCCGCAATGGGTACGATTACATTCTCACTAAGGGTCTGTATCATGGAGAATATATTTGCGTTCCACCCTTGCGGGGTCTGCCCTACCTCTGCGGCGATAGTGCCGACTTTCTCGTTTACGTCCCCGAACATAGTTGACAGATTACCGTTTATGGCTCCTATGAGGATTTCCTTTATCCATTCGTTAATCGCGTCAAGTATGCTCTGCATAAGCCTTTACCCGCGCTTCTTAACCGAACAAGCCGGAAAGCAGCGGTACAAGGGTCATGCCGATAAGGGCAACGCCGCCGCCCGCCATAAGCTGCTTCATGCCCTGGCTCTTCGCGCCCGGATTGTCGTTGCCGTAGCCCTCCATGAGATTGATAACGCCCCAGATACCAAGCCCGGCTCCAAGTGCTACAACAAGGGTCTGCAAAACGTCTACTGCGCTATTGAAAAATGCCATAAATAAATCCTTTCTGCCGCGTCTGCGGCTGTCCGGCAAGCGGACAAAAGGCGGTCAGCGTATGCCGCCGCATAAAAAAACCGCCCTCTGGTAAAGGCGGCTGTCCCCGCGCTGCGTAAGTTCTGCGGCGCGGCGGTATTCAGTTGTAGGGGGGTGCGGCTCCTGCCGCTGTGTGCTGCGCCGGAAAGTAGGGGCGCGTATCATGTAGCCGATATTGATATATGTGATTGCTTCGATTCCTCCTTTCGGTGTCCCGCTGTGCTGCCGGACGGGTATTATTCAGACTTGCGGGAAGTGAATAGCTTGCATAGCAAGGTGTTCGCTTCCCGCAAGTTCACAAAGGGGTAGCTGCCGCAAGGCAGCGTAGGGGAAGTGTAGCTTCCCCTGTCCCCCCCTCCCCGGCGGTCTGCCATGCTGTCACTGTTGAGGGATAAGCCCCCGGCGCGTGACATACTCCGTTGCAAAACGGCGGTGTTCCGCTTCCTTTTCCCGCCAATACTCCCATAATGCAGCGTCGGCGGCTTCCGCAACATTCATTAAAAACCGTTCAAGCTGCTTTTGTTTTTCCTCTGCGCTACGTTTCCTCATGGTCTGCGTCCTCCTGTAAGTCTGCTGCGTCAATCTCGTAATAGTCAAAAACCTCGTCGGGCTTGACAATGGCGGGGCGGCGTTTAAGGTGCTTTTCCATGTCAAAGGCGTTCTTCGGGTCTGCGTCGGATAGGTACTTGTATTTCGGGTGTTTCGTTATGTCGAATTTGTCCGAAAAGAACGGGCGCACCCCGCGTAGCTGCAAGATACATTTCCCTCCGTCCATGACTGCGATTTCATCTTCCGTCATAAGCTGCTTTCCCAATTTCTGATAGTTCAGCCCATGCGAAAGCTCCCGCCCCCTTGTTTCGGAAGTGTTGAAGCTGTCTATCGTTTCCTTGCCTAAAATCTCCGATATTTCTTTGAGCGTGGTTTTTTCCTTGCCGCCCAAGAAAAGCGTGGTGTCGCAGTTGCCGACTATGGTATCGGCGTTGTCCTTGTAGATTGCCTTTAGCTGTGACTGGCTCTGCAAGATGATTGACGCGGAGATTTCCCGGCTCCGTATGGTTGCGATTAGTTTCTCAAATTTGGGGATTTGCCCGATATTCGCAAATTCATCAAGTAAGCACCGTACATGGACGGGAAGCCGCCCGCCGTATTCATCATCTGCTTTGTCGCACAAGAGGTTGAATAGCTGTGTGTAGAGAATACTCACGACAAAGTTAAAGGTGTCGTCGGTGTCGCTGATAATCACGAAAAGGGCGGTCTTTCTGTCACCTATGGTGTCAAGCTCCATTTCGTCGGTTTCCATAAGCTCCCGCAGCTCCTTAATGTCGAATGGGGCTAACCTCGCGCCGCATGAGATAAGTATGCTTTTTGCGGTCTTGCCCGCCGCCAGTTTGTATTTTTTGTACTGCTTGACTGCAAAATGTTCCGGGTCTTTTTCTTCCAGACGTTCAAACATGAGGTCAACCGGGTTCTGGAAATCCTCGTCGTCCTCGCGGGCTTCCGACGCATTTATCATTTCAAGCAGCGTCGTGAAGTTCTTCTCGTCCTCTGGGGCTTCATACCAGATATAGCCGATTAGTGCGGTGTAGTAGAGCTTTTCCGCTTTCACCCAGAAATCCTCGCCGGATTTTTCCCCGTCGCCTTTGGTGTTGGCGATAATGGTATTGACTAATTTCAAAATGTCCTTTTCGCTCCGCAGATAGGCAAAGGGATTGTATTTCATGGATTTTTTGAAGTTAATCGTATTTAGCACTTTGATACGGTATTTGTACCGCTGCAACATTTTCCCGGTTTCCAAAATCAGTGTTCCTTTCGGGTCAGTGACGATATACGACGTTGGAAAATCCTTTGACGTACATTGCATGAGCGACGGTTTCACAAAGAACCGGGTCTTGCCGCTGCCGGAACCGCCGATTACAAGAATATTTTTGTTTCTTGCGTATTTCGGCTGCTTCGGGCGGCTGTTCATGGTGAGCCGTTCCGTCTGCGTTAAGGGGATATTGTTCTCAAATACCGGGTCTGTGTACGGCTTTATGTCGTCAGCCCCGCCCCAACGCGCCGAACCGTATTCTGTCCCGCGGCGGTATTTCTTCGCGTTCTTGCCTTTGGTGTAGATAATCAGCCGGACAATGACCGCCCCCGCAATGCCGATAAGTAAGTCTGCCGGGTGGAAGCTCGGCGCGATACTGGAAAAGGCGGTGGTAAAACCGTCCCCAAGATGTAGCAGCTTTGCGCTTGCGTCCGCGCCGGGGGATAGACGGACAGCCGCGCCCACTTTATCAAAGAGCCAGACAAAGAGCAGATACGGGAGATTTAGGATAAGCAGCTTCTTGATTTCCGGCTTCATAGCGATACCTCCCTGTCCTTGTTCTTGACCTTTGCCCGTTCCGCGTTCTTGCCCTGTGCGGCTTCTTTGAGCGTAGAGAGCAGCTTTCGGATAGAGGGCTTTTTCTCCTGTGTCAGCTTCTTTGCGGAAAACTCCTTAAAGGCTGCGGTCAGCACGTCCGCGTCCCGCCCCTTGAAAAAAACCAGATAGCGGGGCGGGCTTTCCGTTGCGTCCTTTTTCAGCGCAAAGTCGATACCGTACTTTTTCGCCGTACTCTCAAAGGCTTTGATATTGCCCTCGGTAATCTCAATGTTGGAAACGCCCGCGTTCTGCTTCATAAGCTGCTTTAAGCTCTGCTTTCCCTGTGGCGGTTTTGCAAGCTGCTTTTTGCCCTTTGACAGTATGGCTTTCATTGCCTTTTGGAGCGTCTGGGCGGTCAGCTTCCCGGTCTTGATGTAAAGGGCTATGGTCTTTTCGTTTACTTCGTCCTGCAATTCCTCGCGTCCTCCTTTCGCGTTTCTTTATGGGGCGGCGGTCAGATACGCACCCGCAGCCCGTTCAAGTCCTCGGCTCTGATACCCACAAGATACCAGTTGTCGCCGTACTCAATCCGGGTCGGCTTCCACTTGCCCCGCACGAATACGTCAAAGCACTCACCGCAATGCAAGCCCCCGTAGTAGCTGTTTAAGTCAAAGCGAATGTCGTAACGGTCGGTGCGCTCGTCAAATACCAATGCTCCTGTCATTTTCTGTGCCATAATAAAATCCTCCTTTTGTTGTTTTACAGGCTTTCGCCCGGTTTGAATGAATAATAGTCCGGGTCGCCGTACTGCGGCTTCTTCGGTGACAGTGCGCCGCTTGCCATGTCATGGGCGACAAGGGAAGTGTAATAATTGCCGATAGTGGACGGGGCGTTGAAAAGGGCTGCTTTCAGATATTGCTTGATGTTGCGGATTTTCGTTGTGTTCTCCCGCATACAGTCAAGCACAAAGCGGATATGCTCGCCGTCCAGTTTCATAAACTTAGATTTCACAAGCTCTGCCGGGTAGTCGTCCCCCGCAATCCGTACCCGCTTTCTGGCGGTGCATACGGTTTCAAGCATGAGGTCTACAATCTCGTCCAGCCTGTCCCCGTCAAACTTCATGTCCTGTTTGAGAATGTGGTAGTCGATATTGTCCTTGATGATTTCCCGGTATATATCAACTGCGCTCTGTGCTGCCGCTTCCGTTCCTTTCCGTTCCGGCGGCGTAGCCGCTTCTCTGCAAGGAGAGGGGTTAGGGGAAAGGATAGGAATGGAATGGGTACTTGATAAATCTGTATTTGATTTTTCTTTTTTTGGTAAGTCAGTTCTTTGTATATCTTTATTTAATTGCGTTGGATTTTCCAACGTAGGTTTTTCCAATGTTGGTTTTTCCTGCGTTGGATTATCCAATGTTGGATTTTCCAATGTAGGTAAATCCGGCGTAGGCGGCTGCGGCTGCTCGAATATCACATAGTCCGCGCCCCGCAAGCGTCCTTTCTCGTCGCGCTCCCTTGACCGAACGATATACCCGGCGCGTTCAAGCTCCTTAATGGCTTCGCGGATAGCGTCTATCTTCTCCCGGTTGATAAGGGATAAGCCTTTCAAGGTGTAGTCCCAATCTTCGGGGAGTGACAGCATTTGCGACAACAGCCCTTTTGCCTTTAAGGAAAGCTCCTTGTTGCGTAGGTGGTGGTTGCTCATTACGGTGTAGCCCTTGTTCCGTTCCACTCTGAAAACTGCCATAGTAAATCACTCCTTTTGCTGTGGATTTGTTACGCAGTAGAAGCGCGGTTTCGGGGGATAAGGTATAAATCCCTTGCCGCGCCAGATACGCGCCCGCAAAATCGCTTGTAGCAAGGCTTTTTCTGCCCCTACTGCGTAACAAAGGGCATAAAAAAGCGGCGTTCCTGTTCTCCCATGTAGAGAGTAAGAAACGCCGCTTCTGCGTCGTATTCAGTTTTTAGTACAATACCCTGCTTGTCCGTCGCTCGAAAAACCTTGATTTTCCAGTGTTTTCAAAAGTATCGTTATCTAACGTCAGCTTTCCAAAGACCAAGTTTCCAGAACATGATTAAGGACATTGAAAGCGGTCTGATAAACTGCGTTATCACGAAAGATTTATCTCGTCTGGGGAGGAACTATCTTGATTGCGGACTGTATCTGGAAGTGTTTTTCCCAGAGCATAATGTGAGGTATATAGCGGTCAATGACGGCGTGGACACGCTCAATAAATCCGCTATGGACATCACGCCTTTCCGCAACATCCTAAACGAAATGTATTCCGCCGATGTGTCGGTCAAGATAAAATCGGCGTACCGAGCGAGGTTTCAGCAGGGGAAATTCATGGGGACGACAGCACCATACGGTTACGTCAAAGACCCCGCCGACCACAACCATCTGCTGATAGATGACAAAGTTGCCCATGTGGTAAGGGAAATATTTGACCTTGCGTTAGCGGGCAACGGAATCGCCAAAATCCGCAAGCACATCAACAAACAGCATATCTTACGCCCCGCCGCTTATGCGGCGGAGCAGGGGGCAACAGGCTATGAGAGGTATTTTGAGGAGAATGAGGAGAACCGTTATATTTGGAGCGAGAACAGCGTAAGGGGCATTTTAAGAAGCCCGATATATGCGGGAAACCTTGCAGGCTACAAGCGGATTGCCGCCAACATGAAAAGCAAGAAACGCCCCTCTAAGCTGCCCGAAGAATGGGAAGTGATACCAGACACCCATGAGGGGATAGTCACGCAGGAGGAATTTGATACCGTACAGCAGCTTATTACAAGCCGCAGATTACCAGAAAACAAGGGCGGCTTTGAGAACATCTTTGCAGGCGTTATTAAGTGTGCGGACTGCGGCTATGCGATGCGGGCTATGAGTGCCAACAGGAGGAAACGCCCCGACATCATCGACTGCGTACAATATTCCTGCAATAATTATGGCAGATACGGTAATATCATGTGTACCGCACACAGCATTGAAGCGAGGGACTTGTTCAACGCTGTCCTCACCGACATCAACCGATTTGCGGATATGGCAGTCAATGATGAAAAGGCAGTGAGGGCGATTGAAAAGCGGCTCACGGAAACAGACCAGAGCAAGGCAAAGGCACTGGAAAAGGAGCAAAGAAAACTGAACAAACGCCTTGCAGAACTGGACAGGCTGTTTTCCTCACTCTATGAAGATAAGGTGATGGAGCGTATTACCGAGCGGAATTTTGAGATGATGTCGGGAAAATACCAGAAAGAACAGCTTGAAATTGAAGCAAGGCTGAAAGAGGTAACGGAAACGCTCAGCGACAGCTATGAGAAGACGCAGGGTGTCCGTGATTTCCTCTCCCTAATCCGCAACTATCAAGGCATTAAGGAACTGGACGCAACCATCATAAACGCACTTATAGACAAGATACTTGTTTCGGAACGTGAGAAACTTACAGACGGAATGGTGCGGCAGGAAATCAAGATTTATTATAAATTCATCGGCTTTGTCGGTGAATTACATATCACACCGACAAAGCGGTGGACTGCGTTAAAGCCTAAGAATTGTACGGTGTGCGGTGTTGAATATGTTCCCCGCTCTGGCATATCGAAGTATTGTCCTGCTTGTGCCAAGAAGATACAGAGGGAGAAATCAAACGAGAGCAAACGCAGGAGCAGGGAGCGAAACAGACAGGCATGTATTGAACTGTCCGCAAAAAATGACCGACTGATGCAGAACGGCGTGGACACTTTGATTTGCGGAGGCATCGGCGGCGGTGCGCAGGCAGCACTCGCCGAAGCGGGCATCAAGCTCTACGGCGGTGTCAGCGGGGACGCTGACGCGGCGGTGAGCGCATTGCTCAACGGAAGTTTGGGCTACGATCCCAATGTTCACTGTGACCACCATGACCATGAACACGGCGAGGCTGGTCACTCCTGCGGTGACCACGGCTGCGGCAAGCATAGCTGCCATTGATATGGAACGCACACTGACACAACTTCCGTTCTGGTCATCCTTGACCGAACGCGAAATGGACACACTACGCCGAAGTGCCTTTGTCCGTCATTATAAAAAGGGTGCGTTCGTTCACAGCAGCGACAATGAATGTCTCGGAATGCTGTTTATTCTTTCCGGCGAGATCCGCACCTATCTTCTCTCTGATGAGGGGCGGGAGGTAACGCTGTTCCGCCTGTATCCGGGCGAACTATGCGTGCTTTCCGCCTCCTGCGTGATCAGTCAGATCACCTTTGATACGCAAATGACTGCCGGAATGGATACGGACATTCTGATTATCTCTGCAAATGTCATTGCTGCACTCAAGGAGAAAAATCTCCATGTCCGCTGTTTTCTCTATGAACTGGCAACGAAACGGTTTTCTGATGTGATGTGGGCGATGCAGCAGATTATGTTCAAGGGATTGGATCAGCGGCTGGCAGAATTTCTCTTTGCCGAAGCGGAACGTACCGGCTCCGACACGATACGCATGACCCATGAGCAGATCGCCCAGCACATCAGCTCGGCACGGGAGGCAGTGGCACGGATGCTCAAAAGCTTCTCGGAGGACGGGCTGGTGGAGCTGAAGCGTGGTGCAATCACGCTGCGGGATAAGAACAGACTAAATCGTCTAAAATAAAAAGAAATGTGACTTCGTTACAGAAGAAAATCATAGATTTGCTACAATAAAAGCAGAAAAACAGGAAGGAGTATCCACCATGAAAGAAACGAAATACGCAGGAACTCAAACCGAAAAAAACCTGATGGCTGCCTTTGCCGGTGAGTCCGAGGCGCGCAACAAATACACCTATTTTGCATCCAAGGCCAAGAAGGAAGGCTACGAGCAGATCGCGGCGCTGTTCCTCAAAACCGCTGATAATGAGAAGGAACACGCCAAGCTGTGGTTCAAAGAGCTGAACGGCATTGGCGACACCGCCGAAAACCTTCTCTCCGCCGCTGAGGGCGAGAACTACGAGTGGACGGATATGTACGACGGCTTTGCCAAAACCGCCGACGAGGAGGGTTTCCATGAGCTGGCCCAGCGTTTCCGCCTGGTAGCCGCCATTGAAAAGCATCATGAGGAGCGCTACCGTGCCCTGCTGCACAATGTGGAGATGGCGGAGGTCTTCGCCAAGAGTGAGGTCAAGGTATGGGAGTGCCGCAACTGCGGGCATATCGTGATCGGTGAGAAAGCACCGGAGGTCTGCCCGACCTGCAACCATCCCCAGAGCTACTTTGAAATTCACGCAGAAAACTATTAAAGAGAAAAGGAGAACGAATCATGGAGCAGAAGTTTTACATTTGCAAGCATTGCGGCAACATCATTGCCAAGGTCAAGGACACGGGCGTTCCCGTCATCTGTTGCGGTGAGCCGATGAGCGAGATCATCCCCGGTACCACCGACGCCGCCGTGGAGAAGCACGTCCCTGTCTGGACTGTGGAAAACGGCATCGTTCATGTCAAGGTCGGCTCCGTAGAGCATCCCATGCTGCCGGAGCACTACATCGAGTGGGTGTCCCTCCACACCAAGCAGGGCAACCAGCGCAAGGAACTGCACCCGGGCGAGAAGCCGGAGGTCTGCTTTGCGCTCTGCGAGGGCGACGAAGTCGAGGCGGTCTACGCCTACTGCAACCTCCACAGTCTGTGGAAAGCGTGATCGTTCCGCGCATGGTATCTTAGAACCAACATAGAGAACTGAATGTCATGTATTGCAGGCAGGAGGCAAACAAGTCATGAAAGCACATAAATATTGGTCAATCGGAGCGGTAATTACCATGTTTGGAACTTTTTGCACTGGATATAAAGGCTCAAAAACAACGCATAAGTACCTTGCGCTTAGTTCCTTGATCTGCATGGTTATGGCAGTATATACGGGTCATAAAATGATTTCAGGGAATAAGAAAACAAAGAGAGTAAAACAAGCGGAAGCTGTGGATATTCTTTGAGTAAGATAGGAATCGTTATTGTTTCTGATGACGATAAAGTCGGGCTAATGTTGTGTGCGAAATAAAAAACAAGAAAGAAGAATTTCATTATGAAATATGTATGCGATGTGTGTGGTTGGGAATACGACGAAGAAAATGGCTATCCGGAAGGCGGCATTGCACCGGGTACAAAATGGGAAGATATTCCGGATGATTTTGAATGCCCCTTATGTTTTGTTGGCAAAGACCAGTTTTCTGTGGCTGAGTAAGGAAGCACAAAAAAACCTATAAACAAAGAGCCGTGAAGCAGTATGTAAGATACCGCTTCACGGCTCTTTCTCACTTATATAAAAATTTGCCGTAACGTAACCTCGTCACAGAAAAATGCTTTGTACTGCGGTATGATAAAGCCACAATCAATCAACAAGAAAGAGGTGGCGAACATGAAAATCAAGCTCAATTCCGATCAGGAGATTGTCAGCACCATCAGAGAAGGACTCAAGCGCACCGGCGGGTACTGCCCCTGCCGCAGGGAGAGCACAGAGGCGACCAAATGTATGTGCCAGGAGTTTAAGGATCAAATTGCAGATCCGGGCTTCGAGGAATTCTGCCACTGTATGCTCTATTACAAATCCTTGCAGGATTAAGGGAGGAACGCTATGCTGTCAAAGAAACTGGCCGCCATAGATAAGACGCGGTGCGTCGCCTGCGGCGTGTGTGAAAATACCTGTCCACTGGGGGCCGTCAAGGTGCGCCGCGGCTGCTACGCCGCTGTGGAGGCGGAACGATGCGTAGGCTGCGGCAAGTGCGCAAAGATCTGTCCCGTCGGCTGCATTGAGGTGAAAGTGAGGGCTGACGCATGAAAGTAAAGCATTGGTACGATTACCTGTGGGTATATGCAATCATCTATTTTGCACTGGGCTTTTTCAATATCCTGTTCGCGTGGCTGGGCATGATCGATTTTCTTCTGCCGCTGTTCTTAGCCATCTTTGATGGGAACAAATACTTTTGCAACCACCTCTGCGGACGGGGTCAACCGTTCAGCAAGCTGGGGACAGACCTTAAATGCTCCCGCTGCAAGCCCACGCCCCGCTGGATGTCCTCCAAGTGGTTCCGTTATGGCTTTTTGATCTTTTTCCTGACGATGTTCGGCAACATGGTGTTTCAGACATATCTGGTCGCTGCGGGTACTTCGTCCCTGCGGGAGGCCATTAAGCTGTTCTGGACCTTCCGTGTGCCGTGGGGCTGGGCCTACACCGCCGGAACGGTGACAGACTGGGTAGCCCAATTCAGCTTCGGCTTTTACAGCCTCATGCTGACCTCGCTGCTCATCGGCCTCATCGTCATGGTGCTCTACAAGCCCCGTACATGGTGTGCCTTCTGCCCCATGGGAACCATGACGCAGGGGATTTGCAAGCTGAAAAACAAAGAATAAACAAAGATAACAGAAAGGAGCCTTACTCATGGCTGAACTGAAAATTACTGCTGCGAATTTTGAAAATGAGGTACTGCGTTCCGACAAGCCCATTTTGCTGGACTTCTACGCCGACTGGTGCGGACCGTGCAAAATGCTCTCTCCCATACTGCATGAGCTTGCCGAAGAAAAAAGCGGCGCGCTCAAGGTGGGAAAGGTCAATGTGGACGAGCAGATGGAGCTGGCAATGCGTTTTCAGGTGTCCAGTATCCCGATGCTGGTCGTATTCAAGGATGGAAAGGCCGTTGCCAAATCGGTGGGCTATCGGCCTAAGTCGGAGATTGCCGCAATGGTGGAGGGCGCAAGATGAAAGTTGTAATCGTAGGCGGTGTGGCGGGCGGTGCTTCTGCCGCCGCCCGCATCCGCCGTTTGGATGAACACGCGCAGATCATCATGATCGAGCGCAGCGGCTATGTGTCCTATGCCAACTGCGGTCTGCCGTATTATGTGGGCGGTGTGATCAAGGAGCAGGAAGAATTGACGCTGCAAACTCCGGAGAGCTTTTGGGATCGCTTTCGCATTGATGTGCGAGTACGGCAGGAAGTAACTGCGATCAATCCCGCAGAGAAAACCGTCACCGTCCACGCACTGGACAGCGGGAAGGTCTACACGGAAACCTATGACAAACTGCTTCTTGCCCCCGGCGCAAAGCCGACGATTCCTGCGCTTTCCGGTGTGGACAGCGAGCGGGTCTTTACCCTGCGCACCGTGGAAGACACCCTCCGCATTCGACGCTTTGTAGAGGATCAGAAGCCGAAAACCGCTGTTTTGGCTGGCGGCGGCTTTATCGGTCTGGAAATGGCGGAAAACCTTGTGGAGATGGGCGTTTCGGTTACCATCGTCCAGCGTCTGAAGCAGCTATTAGCGCCGCTGGATGCGGATATGGCCAGCTTTGTCCATGCGGAAATGCGCAGACACGGTGTGGCTCTGCGGTTGGATGAAACCGTCACCGGATTCCGACAGGACGGAGATTCCGTGCTGACGCTGCTGGAGGAAAGTGAGCCGCTGCGCTCCGACATGGTGCTGCTGGCCATCGGCGTCACGCCGGACACCCATCTGGCAAAAGAGGCCGGACTTGAGCTGGGCATCCGGGGCAGCATCGCTGTCAACGAGCGGATGGAAACCTCCGTGCCGGATATCTACGCTGTGGGCGATGCCGTAGAGGTCACCCATTTCGTGACCGGCCAAAAAGCATTGATCTCGCTGGCGGGGCCTGCCAACAAGCAGGGACGCATTGCCGCTGACAATATCTGCGGCGGAAACAGCCGCTTTCACGGCTCTCAGGGCTCGTCTGTTCTGAAACTGTTTGGCTTGACAGCGGCCTCCACGGGGATCAATGAGAAGGCAGCGCAGGCAGCAGGGATCGCTTACGACAAAGTCGTATTATTCCCGGCATCCCACGCTATCTATTATCCCGGCGCACAGTCTATGGCAATGAAGGTGATGTATGAAAAAGAAAGCCTGCGGCTGCTGGGTGCGCAGATCGTTGGCGGCGAGGGCGTGGACAAGCGCATTGATGTACTGGCAACGGCCATTCGCGCAAAAATGACAGCCTTGGAACTGACGGAGCTTGACCTTTCCTATGCGCCGCCCTATTCCTCTGCCAAAGACCCGGTCAATATGGCCGGTTTTATGATCGAGGATTTGGAGAGCGGGAAGGTACGGCAGTTCCATTGGAATGAGGTTGAGGACTTGCCTTGCGATGGCAATGCGACACTGCTGGATGTCCGTACAGAAGGCGAATATCGGCGTGGGCACTTGAATGGATTCCGCAATATTCCACTGGACGATCTGCGGGAGCATTTGGACGAGTTAGACCGGGGTAAGCCTGTTTATGTGAATTGCCAGACAGGGCTTCGCAGTTATCTGGCCTGCCGATTTTTGACGCAGTACGGTTTCACCTGTTCCCATCTCTCCGGCGGATACAGTTTTTATCAGGTCGTAATACAAGAGCGGCAGACAGCGCGGAGCGCCTATCCCTGCGGAATGGAGAAGCTATGAGTGAGAATTTATTTGGCTTGACGGTTGCGGCAGATAAAGGCTTAGATGATTTGCAGTGCCAGCGCCTTTTAAGCGAAAATCGCAGGTATCAGGAAGTCATGCTGCAATACCGATGTGCGCTGAAAGCACTGGAAAGCAGGTTGGAAATTCTAAACGAAGAGTTTTCATTGCAGCATGATCGCAATCCGATAGAAAGTATAAAAAGCCGCTTGAAGTCGCCGTCCAGCATTATGAATAAGATGCAGAAACGCGGACTTCCTCTGGATTTTCCGACCATGCAGACAAATATCATGGATATTGCCGGTGTGCGGGTGATCTGCTCTTTCGAGGAGGATGTGTTCTTTTTGGCAAAGTGCTTAAAAAAACAGTCTGACATTGAAATCATCACAGAGAAAGATTATATTTCACACCCTAAGCCAAATGGCTATCGCAGTCTGCACCTGACGCTCCGGCTGCCGGTATTCTTTGCGGAAAAAGTGATCCATGTGCCGGTGGAGATACAACTCCGTACAATCGCTATGGACTTCTGGGCAAGCCTTGAGCATACCATCCGCTATAAGAAAAACTTGCCGATAAATGCTGAAGTCGAAACTGAACTGAAAGAGTGCGCCGATTCCAGCAGAGAATGGGACGGTAAGATGGAACATTTACTGCATATCATAACATAATGTGTCGAATATAAAATGAAAAGCACGCACTTTGGTGCTTGCCTTGGACTTGCCAGGGACCGCCTTATCCGCCTTGGGTGGGCGACCCCTGCGAGCCCCAACCAATTTCTCCGCTTTCTGGTTTTCAGGCATAGTCTTTTCTGCTTTCGGCGGACTGCCACGGCACAGCTTTTTCGGCTTCTATATTGTAAGGAACATGGCTTTTCGCTGAATGGAAAGCGAAGCTGACCCGGGCTGGAGCGGTCTGTGTTAAAACGATATATTTTTTTGGAAATTATCTTGATAAAATTTATCAAGATTGATATAATGGCATTAACAAGCAAGCGAAAAGAGGATGTGGAGCATGATCATCACCAAAGAGACGGACTACGCACTGCGCATTTTGCGGGTGCTGCTGGACGGGGAGAAGCATTCGGTGGCCGAGATGTCGGAAACGGAATTGATCCCCAATCAGTTTGCCTACCAGATTCTGCGCAAGCTCTCCGCCGGCAATTTGGTGCGGGTGAGCCGCGGCGCCCTCGGCGGCTGCGCGCTGTCCTGCGATCTGGACGCGACCTCCCTCTACGATCTCATGGGGGTCGTGGGGGAGCGGGGCATCCTGTGCGCCTGCATGGAGCCGGGATATGAATGCCGCTGGCAGGACAAGCATGGGCGGTGCGCCATCCACTGTCAGCTGGCGGCCTTGCAGCAAAAGCAGGACGAGGCGTTCCGTGCCGTGAGCCTGCGCAGGCTGCTGACCGGCGGATCCGATCCCCAAGATACAAGCAAGCTGTAAAATTTTAAGAGGAGGTACCCATATGCTGTTTCAAACCACGGCGGCGCACGAAGAGCTGCGCGCGAAGATCCGGAGTTTTGCGGAGGAGGAGATCAAGCCCCTCGCATTTTTAATGGATCAGAACAATGAGTTTCCCGAGGAGGCTGTCAAGAAGCTGGGTAAGCTGGGCTGGATGGGCATTCCCTACCCCAAGGAGTACGGCGGTGCCGGTCTTGATGCCCTGAGCTACGCCATCGCGGTGGAGGAGCTGGCCCGTGTGGACGGCGGCGCGGGCGTAATCCTCTCCGCCCACGTCTCCCTCGGCTCATGGCCCATTTTCGCCTATGGCACCGAGGAGCAGAAGAAGAAATATCTGGTTCCGCTGGCCAAGGGCGAGAAGATCGGCGCCTTCGGCCTCACGGAGTCCAACGCCGGATCCGATGCCGGCGGCACGGAGACCACGGCGCTGGATAAGGGGGACTACTACCTCCTCAACGGCGGCAAGATCTTCATTACCAACGCCCCTAAGGCGGACACCTATGTGGTTTTCGCCGTCACCACGCCGGACATCGGCACCCGGGGCATCTCCGCTTTCATCGTGGAGAAGGGCTGGAAGGGCTTTGAGTTCGGCGACCACTATGACAAGATGGGCATTCGCTCCTCCTCCACGGCGGAGCTGATCTTCAACGACGTGAAGGTTCCCAAGGAAAACCTATTGGGCAAGGAGGGCGAGGGCTTCAAGATTGCCATGTCCACGCTGGACGGCGGACGCATCGGCATCGCCGCGCAGGCGCTGGGCATCGCCCAAGGCGCGTTTGAGCACGCGTTGAGCTATTCCAAGGAGCGCGTCCAGTTCGGCAAGCCCATCGCGGCCCAGCAGAGCATCGCCTTCAAGCTGGCGGATATGGCCACCAAGCTGCGCTGCGCCCGGTTCCTCATCTACTCCGCGGCGGAGCTGAAGGAGCAGCACGCGCCTTACGGCATGGAGTCCGCCATGGCGAAGATGTACGCCTCGGACATCGCGCTGGAGGTCACCAACGATGCCTTGCAGATCCACGGCGGCAGTGGCTTCCTCAAGGGCATGGAGGTGGAACGGGCCTACCGCGACGCCAAGATCACCACCATCTACGAGGGCACTAACGAGATCCAGCGGGTGGTCATCGCCTCTCATCTGGTGGGCAGGCTGGGCAAGAGCTCCGGCGGCGAGAGCCGTTCGGCGGCCAAGAAACCCGCGCCCATCACCGGCATTCGCAAAAAGACCATCTTCCGGGAAGGGGATGCTGCCCAGCAGGTGGCCGACCTTGTAGCGGCGCTGAAGAAGGATGGTCACGACTTCTCCGTGGGCATCCCTATGGATACGCCCATCCCGCAGGCGGAGCGGGTGGTCTCCGCGGGCAAGGGCATCGGGGAGAAAAAGAACATGAAACTGGTAGAGTCGCTGGCCAAGGCTGCCGGCGCGGCCATCGGTTCTTCCCGCCCTGTGGCGGAGACTCTCAAATATCTGCCGCTGAACCGCTATGTGGGTATGTCCGGTCAGAAGTTCACCGGCAATCTGTACATCGCCTGTGGCATCTCCGGCGCATCCCAGCACCTTAAGGGCATCAAGGACGCCTCCACCATCGTGGCCATCAATAAGAACGGTAACGCGCCTATCTTCAAGAACTGCGACTACGGCATCGTGGGCGATGTGGAGGAGATCCTGCCCCTGCTCACTGCTGCGCTGGATAGCGGCGAAAAGCTGCCCGCGCCGCCTATGGTAAAGATGAAGCGGCCCACACCGCCGAAGCCCGCCCCCATCGGCGACCGCTACGTCTGCAGCGGCTGCGGCTACGAGTATGTGCCGGAGTTGGGCGACGAGGACGGCGAGATCGCGCCGGGTACGCTCTTTGAGCAGCTTCCCGCCGAGTGGGTGTGCCCGGAGTGCGCGGAGACGAAGGATCAATTTGTAAAGGCTTGAGCCGTGAAGGAGGTAAGATAAGATGTATTGCGTGCGTAAAGTAACAAACGACCTCTACTGGGTGGGCGCCAACGACCATCGCCTGGCCCTGTTTGAAAACTGCTTTCCCATTCCCCGGGGCGTAAGCTACAACGCTTACTGCCTGCTGGATGAAAAGACGGTGCTCTTTGACACGGTGGACTGGTCTGCCTGCCGCCAGCTTTTGGAAAATCTGGCGTATGTGCTGGATGGCCGCGAGCTGGACTACCTGCTGGTCAACCATCTGGAGCCGGATCACGCCGCCTGCATCGAGGAGATCCTGCTGCGCCATCCTAAGGTGAAGCTGATCTCCAACGAGAAGGCATTCATGCTCATGCGGCAGTTCGGCTTCCATGTGGACGGACATGAGTGCATCGAGGTGAAGGAGGGCGACACCTTCTCCTTTGGCAAGCACACCGTCACCTTTGTGGGCGCGCCTATGGTTCACTGGCCGGAGGCCATGGTGACCCTCGACGTCACCGACGGCGTCCTCTTTTCCGCCGACGCCTTCGGCACCTTCGGCGCGCTGGACGGTAAGCTGTTCGCCGACGAGGTGGACTTCGAGCGGGACTGGCTGGACGACGCCCGCCGCTATCTCACCAACATCGTGGGCAAGTACGGCCCCCACATCCAGCTCCTGCTGAAAAAGGCCGGCGGCGTTTTGGATCAGATCCAGTACATCTGCCCGCTCCACGGCCCCGTGTGGCGCAAGGATCTGGGCTGGTTCATCGAAAAGTACGACACATGGAGCCGCTATGCCCCTGAGACCCAGGGCGTGCTCATCGTCTACGCCTCCATGTACGGCAACACGGAGAACGCGGCGCAGGCGCTGGCGGCGTCGCTTTGCGATAAGGGCATGAGCAAGGTGGCGATGTACGATGTGTCCTCCACTCATGTCTCCCAGCTGATCTCCGAGGCGTTTAAGTACAGTCACATTGTCCTGGCCTCTGTGACCTACAATCTCGGCATCTACCCCGCCATGCATGACTTCCTCATGGATATGAAGGCACTGAATCTGCAAAACCGCACCTTTGCCATCATTGAAAACGGCTCATGGGCGGTGAAGTCCGGTGACCTCATGCAGAAATTTGTCAACGATGAGCTTAAGAACATGACGGTGCTCAACGAGCGGCTCAGCCTCGCCTCGTCCATGGGCACGGACAAGCGCACTGAGCTGGAAGCACTGGCGGACGCCATTCTGGAATCTATGAAGTAACTGGCAGGAAAGCCAAAACCAAGACAACAGACAACAAACAGCCCCGCCGTGTCGGCTGCAGAAAAACCGGCTTTCAAAAATAGAGCGGGCAAGCGTGATACTGCGCTTGCCCGCTCTTTGCCCAAAAGGACATGAAAAGTGACCGGAGAAGATGAGAGGATCGAAATGGAGATCAGAAAACGAAACGGGAAGTCTGTTCCTTTTCAACAGGAGAAAATTTTCAACGCCATGAAAAAAGCGTTTGATGGACAGGGAAGGGAGATTGGGGGCGGAGAACTGGAGGAGATCCTCGCCGCCGTTCTCAACAATCTCTCCGTCACAGTACCGCTCACCGTGGAACGTGTGCAGGACGAGGTGGAGCGGACGCTCATGGAGCGCGGACACTATGAGGTGGCCAAGGCGTACATCCTCTATCGCGAAAAGCGGTCTGCGCTGCGCCGCGTCCGGCATACCATCGCGCAGACGGTGGGGGATAACTCGCTTGACGAGGTGCTGCGCCGTATCCAGATGGATTTTACCGAGGAAATCTACTCCCTCGCGGCGCTTCAAATGAAGTTTGAGAGCTTCTGTCGCCCGGGCATGACGGAGGATGAGAGGGCTGAGGCACTGACCAAGGCAGCGGTAGAGCTGACTACGGCAGAGGCACCCAAGTGGGAGTTCATCGCGGCGCGGCTTCTGAACCACTCCTTTCGCTGTCGCAACGCACAGGAATGGGAGGGGCGCGGCGTCGGCGACCTCTATGGCAGGCTTCGCTATCTGACGGATAAGGGACTCTACGGTGACTATATTCTTGCCCACTATACCCACGAGGAGATCGCTATGGCGGAGGACTTTCTCTGCCCGGAACGGGACGAGTTGTTCACCTACTCCGGCCTTGACCTGCTGCTCAAACGCTATGTGATCCAGTCACGCAGCCGCGTGCCGCTGGAAACACCGCAGGAGATGTTTTTGGGTATCGCGCTGCATCTTGCTATGAACGAAGGCTCTGACCGCATGGGGTGGGTAAAACGCTTTTACGATATGCTCAGCCGTATGGAGGTCACGATGGCGACACCTACCATGTCCAACGCACGAAAGCCCTACCATCAGCTTTCAAGCTGCTTTGTGGACACTGTGCCGGACAGTCTGGACGGCATCTACCGCTCGCTGGACAACTTCGCAAAGGTCTCTAAATTTGGCGGTGGAATGGGGATGTACTTCGGTAAGGTGCGCGCTGCAGGCAGCACCATCCGCGGCTTTCAAGGGGCGGCGGGCGGTGTTATCCGCTGGATCCGGTTGGTCAACGACACCGCCGTGGCGGTGGATCAGTTGGGGATGCGGCAGGGCGCTGCGGCGGTTTACTTAGACGCATGGCACCGGGATCTGCCTGAATTCCTTCAACTGCGCACCAACAACGGCGACGACCGCATGAAGGCGCATGATGTGTTTCCCGCCGTGTGCTATCCGGATCTCTTCTGGCGACTGGCGGAGGAGAACATAGACGCGCCGTGGCATCTCATGTGTCCGCATGAGATCCTCACGGTCAAGGGCTACGCACTGGAGGATTACTGGGGTACGGAATGGGAGAAGCGGTATCTGGACTGCGTCAATGACCCGCGCATCGAAAAGCGCAGCGTCACCGTCAAGGACATCGTGCGGCTGGTGCTTCGCTCGGCAGTGGAGACCGGCACGCCCTTCGCCTTCAACCGCGACAGCGTAAATCGTATGAACCCAAACGGCCACACGGGAATGATCTATTGCTCCAATCTCTGCACGGAGATCGCACAGAACATGGCGCCCATCGAGCATATCAGCACTGAGGTGCACACGGAGAACGGCGACACAGTGGTGGTGACGGCCACACTCCCCGGTGAGTTTGTGGTCTGCAACCTGGCGAGTCTGTCTCTCGGTAATCTGGCGGTGGAGGACGAGGCCTATATGGAACGCACGGTGGAAACGGCCATCCGCGCACTGGATAATGTGATCGACCTCAACTTCTACCCGTTGGAATACGCGCGGCTTACCAATCAGAAGTACCGCAGCATCGGCCTGGGCGTCAGCGGCTACCACCACATGCTGGCAAAGCGCGGCATCCGATGGGAGAGCGATGAGCACCTTGCCTTCACCGATGCGGTATTCGAGCATATCAACTACGCCGCCGTCAAGGCGGACACAGCACTGGCACGGGAAAAGGGCCGCTATGCGCTCTTTGAGGGCAGCGACTGGCAGACAGGCGCGTATTTTGAAAAGCGAGGTTATACCTCAGAAAAGTGGCGGGCGCTTGCGGAAACGGTGGCGGTGCAGGGAATGCGCAACGCCTATCTGCTGGCTGTCGCACCCACTTCCAGCACATCCATCCTCTCCGGCACGTCGGCGGGCATCGATCCAATTATGAAGAAATTCTTTTTAGAGGAAAAAAAGGGCAGCATGCTGCCCCGCGTTGCTCCGGAGCTTTCTATGGATACATGGTGGTACTATAAGGCGGCGCATCTGATCGACCAAAGCTGGTCGGTACGCGCCGCGGGCTTTCGCCAGAGACATATTGACCAGGCGCAGAGCATGAATCTCTATATCACCAACGACTATTCCATGCGTCAGGTGCTCAGACTGTATTTGGAGGCGTGGAGGGCCGGCGTCAAGACCATTTATTATGTCCGCAGCAAGGCCCTTGAGGTCGAGGCCTGTGAAAGCTGCTCGTCATAAGGAGGATAGCATGATGGAACTGAAGAAAAATCCCCTCTTTAACCCGGAGGGCGACCTTGATGTGCGCCTGCGGCGCATGATCGGCGGCAATACCACCAACCTCAACGACTTCAACAATATGAAGTACGCTTGGGTCAGCGACTGGTACCGGCAGGCCATGAACAACTTTTGGATCCCTGAGGAGATCAATCTCTCGAAGGATGTGAAGGACTATCCCCGCCTGCTGTCAGCCGAGCGCAGCGCCTACGATAAAATTCTGAGTTTTCTTGTCTTTTTGGATTCCATTCAGACAGCGAACCTGCCTAATATCGGCGCCTACATTACAGCCAACGAGGTCAATCTCTGCCTGTCCATTCAGGCGTTTCAGGAGTGTGTCCACTCACAGAGCTACAGCTATATGCTCGACACCATCTGTTCCCCCGTGGAGCGCAATGACATCCTCTATCAATGGAAAACGGACGAGCATCTGCTGCGCCGCAACACCTTCATTGGGGACTGCTACAACGAGTTTCAGGAGCGGAAGGACGCTCCCACGCTGCTGCGCGTGATGATGGCGAACTATATTTTGGAGGGCATCTATTTTTACAGCGGCTTTATGTTCTTCTACAATCTCTCCCGAAACGGGAAGATGCCCGGCTCGGCGCAGGAGATCCGCTATATAAACCGCGACGAGAACACGCACTTGTGGCTGTTCCGCAATATCATCACGGAGCTGCAAAAGGAGCAGCCGGAGTTGTTCACCGCCGAGAGCGTACAAGCGCTGCGCGAGATGATGCGTGAGGGCGTGGAGCAGGAGATCGCATGGGGGCATTATGTGATCGGCGACGACATCCCGGGGTTGAACCGGCAGATGATCAGCGATTACATCCGCTATCTCGGCAATCTTCGCTGGACGAGCCTTGGCTATCCGGCATTGTATCCGGGCTTTGAGAGCGAACCGGAGAGCATGGAATGGGTCAGCCAGTACGCTGACGCCAATATGGTCAAGACCGATTTCTTTGAGGCACGCAGTACCGCCTACGCCAAGAGCACCGCACTGATAGACGATTTATAAGAAAACCAAAGACATCAGAATAGGAGGTATTTTTTATATGGATATCCGAACGGTAACAGATGCCATCCGCTATGTAGGGGTGGATGATAACACATTGGCACTCTTTGAAAACCAGTACCCCGTCCAGCCTATGGGAGTGAGCTACAACTCCTATGTCATTCTGGACGAGAAAATCGCCGTGATGGACAGCGTGGACGCACGGGCGGCGGAGGAATGGCTTTCCAATGTAGCGCAGGTGTTGGGGGGGCGCAACCCCGATTATCTTGTGGTCACACACATGGAGCCGGATCATTCCGGCAGCCTCATGCGGATAGCACAAGAGTACCCGGAGATGAAGATCGTGGGAAACGCGAAAACATTTACCCTGATCAAGCAGTTCTTTGGCACGGGTGCATTGTCGGAAGACCGTATGCTGGAGGTTGGCGAGGGCAGCACGATCTCTCTGGGCTCACACCGGCTGCGCTTCCTGCTGGCACCGATGGTACACTGGCCGGAGGTGATGACGGCGTATGAGGAAACGGAAAAAATCCTGTTCTCGGCGGATGCCTTCGGACGCTTTGGCTCACTGGAACGGACTGCCCGTGCCCCCTGGGTGCCGCAGGCCCGACGGTATTATTACAATATTATCGGGAAATATGGCGCACAGGTGCAGGCTCTGCTGAAAAAGACCTCCGCGCTGGAGATCCAAACGATCTGCCCGCTCCATGGTCCCGTGCTTACAGAAGGGCTGGAGGAGTGTCTGCGGCTCTATGATCTCTGGTCACAATGGGAACCAGAAGAATCGGAGAGCATACTGATTGCCCACGCATCCATCCATGGAAATACTGCCCATGCGGCGAAGACCCTCAAGGGTAAATTAGAGAAAAAAGGCGTGCAGGTCAGCATATGTGATCTCACTGTGACAGATCTTTCCTACGCTGTTGCCAGTGCGTTCTACTGCGGGAAACTGGTGTTGGCCTGCTCCACTTATGACGGAGGACTGTTCCCGCCCATGAAGGCCTTTTTGGATCATTTACAGACAAAGGGATTCCGAAACCGCCGGATCGGCCTCATGGAAAACGGCTCATGGGCCCCTGCTGCCGCGCGTCTGATGCGCGCCGAGTTGGAAAAGATGAAGGAACTCCGACTGTGTGAAACGGAGGTATCGCTGCGCGGCGCACTGAACCAAACCAGCGAAGCGCAGATGGACGCTCTTGTGGCGGAGCTCTGCGCGGAATAAGCTGCAACAAACCGCAGCTATTCTCGTACAGATGATGGTCTTACTCATCTGCTTTATGTCCCAAGGGCAGAGTACCGTCATCTCAGGTTGAGGTCACGATGTGGTGTGGGGCGAGAACGGAGTCTTGAGAATACCCAAACAAAAGAAAGGAGCTGACAGATATGGCAGCTATGAATATGAATCAGGAGCAGTTTGAGCAGG
This sequence comes from Clostridium fessum, assembly GCF_027698965.1. Taxonomy (NCBI): domain Bacteria; kingdom Bacillati; phylum Bacillota; class Clostridia; order Eubacteriales; family Clostridiaceae; genus Clostridium; species Clostridium fessum. The sequence goes on along the minus strand of NZ_JAQEQF010000001.1, from coordinate 195,827 downwards.
CGACCCGGGGCGAAAAGCCCGTTTTGGTGGATTTCTGGGCGCCCTGGTGCGGCTATTGCCGGAGGATCGGCCCTGCGTATGAGAAGATTGGAGAGGAATACGCGGACAGCCTCGTTGTCAGCAAGATCAATATTGACGAGGAGCCGCGGCTGGCGGGGGCCGAGGGGATCGAGGTCATCCCAACTCTGGTGCTGTACCGGAACGGAAAGGCCGTGGATTCCATCACCGCGCCCGGCTCAAAGGCAGAGATCGACCGCTTCATTCAGGAAGCCTTGGCGAAATAACGGAGGATTCAGATATGAACAACAATCATGTTTATGATATGCTCGTGGTGGGCGGCGGCCCGGGCGGCTACACCGCCGCCCTGTACGCGGCCCGGGCGGGGCTGGACACCGTCGTGCTGGAAAAGCTGTCTGCTGGCGGGCAGATGGCCCTGACCGAGCAGATCGACAACTACCCCGGCTTTGAGAACGGGATCGACGGCTTCTCTCTGGCGGAGAAGATGCAAAAGCAGGCGGAGCGTTTTGGGGCACGCAGCGAATACGCGGAAGTTCTCCGCATGGATCTGACGGCGGTTCCCAAGCTCGTGGAGACCAGCGAGGGGATCTTCCGGGGGAAAACCGTGGTGCTGGCCACCGGCGCAGACCCCAGAACGCTGGGCGTTGCCGGAGAGACGGAGCTGTTGGGCCGGGGCGTGGCCTACTGCGCCGCCTGCGATGGGATGTTTTACAAGGACAAAACGGTGGTCGTGGTGGGCGGCGGCAATTCCGCCGCGGCAGATGCCCTCCTTCTCAGCCGCGTGGCGAAAAAGGTGATCCTCGTCCACCGCAGAGACACCCTGCGGGCCACCAAGATCTATCACGAGCCACTGGAACAGGCCGAAAATGTGGAATTCCGCTGGAACAGCACCGTTTCCGCGCTGCTTTCCGGGGACAGGCTGACCGGCGTACGCCTGCGGGACACCGTCACCGGTGAGGAAAGCGTGGTGGACTGCGACGGCGTATTTGTCAGCGTGGGTCGACAGCCCGCCACGGCGCTGGCGGTGGGTCAACTGGCGCTGGACGGCGGCGGCTATATCGTGGCCGGAGAGACCACGGAAACCAGTATTCCCGGCGTTTACGCCGTGGGCGACGTGCGGACGAAGCCCCTCCGTCAGGTGGTCACCGCCGTGGCGGACGGCGCGGTGGCAGTCCACATGGCGGAGAAATATATCGCGGAAAACCGATAAGGAAGGTAGATTGAAAAAGCCATGTTTAAGGTCAGGCCGGATACGACCGCAGTGGGGATGCCGACATATCTGCAAGGAAAACTGCCAGAGTGATGGCAGATAAGATCACCCATGTAAGATCGGGAGATATGTTGTCTCTCCATATCCAGTCCACGCAACAGTGAGCAACTGAACACAAAACACAGCCACAGATGTACTCTGCGGCTGTGCTTTTATGCATAGTACTTACGGAAAGGATTCGATGAGCAGATTTCTGTGATACGGATTTTGGATTCTCGCAGAGAGGAATTTCGATTGAGTAAAGCATATGAGCAGAAAATTGACGTGGTAAATGTCATTACTGCTCCAGAAATTGAAATGCTGATTATTCATGCAGAAGGAGCATATGATCAGTTTAAGCGTTCTGGAAAAAAACAAGCGAATTTTGTAAAAGAAATCTTCGGATGCATGATGTGAAGTCGTATGAGATAGAATCGTCTTCGATGCCTCGTTGGGAAACCAACGAGGTATTTTTTTTGCCCCAATCCGACTGCATAGGACACTGAAAAAATCAAAACAAACCATATGTAGTCCTGCAAGGACAACCAAAGTGCGCCTACGAGGCCAACGCGAAACCGGAGGATTCTTGTTAAACTTACTTTGTAAGGACGAAAGTCCGGATGTCCCTTGAAAACTGAATACTCATTCTTCAGGTACATTCCTGTTTGGTCGAGCCATCGACTGCACGCCATGAAGCCCATCGGGGCGATAGCGGTTTCGCAGAAGCAAATGCCGGATTGCAACCGGCGGCGGTGCTAAAGCCAGACAGGGACAATGATACTTCCGTAATTCGCGGTCCGGCCATAAGGAAGGCGGGATGGTTAAATTCCAATGGAGCAGTGAAGCACACTGCCGCCTGTGAGAAATCCTACATCTCTGGGGTGATAAGAAAAAGTACAGAGAAACCATATTTTCAGAAAGCACTGCTGGGTGCTGTATCAGCATGATACCTGGCAGGCTTGTTCTTCCAGTTTTGGTAATGGCACAACCCGTCTAAGTGTATCTGATACGGATATTCTTAAACGAATTTCCATAATACCCTTGGCATATTTCCGCAGCTCTTTCTGAAAACCTACAGTGCTAAAGATGTAACTAATAAACCTTAAATCAGCATCTTCTGTTTCCTTGAAAACATAATAGACAGGGCTAACACATCCGAAATAATGGGATATGCCAACTGATCCGATTATGACATTCATACTGTTTCTCTTGATGATGTTGTCAAAATCGAATTTGGACAGAACATCCTGGACATTGGGAGAGAACCCAGCCAGATAGTCCCGGAAGTTGGCTTCGATGTTATCCGGGTCAGCCAGCAGCTTTTCAAATGTGAACTTGCTGGTATTGTAGAACTGATAACCGGAAGCCTTGGTCAGAAAGCCATCAATGACGGCCAGCTTCTTGACCTTTTCATACTGTGCCAAGACTGCTTCGTGGGTGGGAAGCAGACAGTCGTGGAAACGTTTAACCACGGTCATAGGAAGGATTACAAGTCCGTACTCATGGGGCTTAAAGGGGCCACGGAGCATATCTGCCACATTCCAGATCATCGTTGCTTTTTCTGCAATATTTACTCCTACCGCTTGGATTTTATCGTTAGACATCGTGTGTACCTCGATTCGTATTTTCTTTATGCACTGGCCTGGGTGCCTTCAAGTGGCTCCAGACCAATTATGAAGTCGGTAAGCAAAATAGCATTCAGAGAAGCTTTTTTGCTCGGATAGCTGTGATACCAGCTGTGAGAAACGCCATGCCGGTTCGGCACACCATCAACCACATCATCAACCTTATTGCACTGAGAAACAATGAAGGTATTAAAATAATCGCTGAAGATCTTGTCGTAGTCGTTTGCCTCGATCAGATCTTCCAGTTCTTTTTTAGTGATCGCCATCCTTTGCCGGTGACGATCCTGCATGGTAGCATTGTTTGCCTTTATGTAGATTAAGCCCTCCCACATAGTTGCCAAGCTGGAAATACACAGGGCATATTCACCACGGAGATGTGCTTCAAGAGCCTGTCCCAGAATTCGTTTGATATGTGGTTCTAAATCAGATTCTCTCCATATTCGCTTGATGAATTTGATTTCATTCTTGTCGTAATAGTCGAGAATGACCTTGTCGATACGCTTTTCTCGTCGCTTACTTGCACCTCGGCTTGTTGCCAGGATGTCCGATATTTCCGCTGTCATGGTAATATCCGCTGCCCAGCCAGCGTAGGGGAACCATTTGCATTCATACATAGCCGTCAAGTACGCTTGATTGAACTTCTTGTATCTCCCAAGAATATCCGGTTCCAGTGCAAGATTCTCCAACACAGAGCGCATTGGAGAGATGTCAATGCTCTGAAGCCAATCCATCACAGGCGAATGAATTGTCGCTGTAAGTGCAGACCCAAAGGAGCTTATAATTCCATGAACAGAATCCGCAAGTAGTTTTACCGCACTATTATTGAAAGACTGGAGCATCGCCGTCATCCCTAAATTGGCTTGTTCAAGCAGCGGATTCTTGAAAGTATAGTTGGGGACATTAGCGACTATTGCAAGTTCTCCTAAAGTCTGGATGGTACTACTGTGTTGTAGGGCATCTATTGCAGTACCTACGCTGGTAGCCAACTTCATAGCTTTACTCTGTTCAGCAATCGCTTTCATAGCTGGCGAAGGTTCTGAAATTGCATCCAACGCAAGCGTCGGAATCTCAAAATTGGGGATATGTGCAGTAGCACCTTCTGCGATTCGCTTGAGTTTTTCCTCTTGCTCCAGAATGGGCGCTAAACTATCTGCTATTTTTTTGCTGGCTTCCATACTTTCCAGCAACTGATCAGAAATAGGGTTATGTTCAAAATCTTTGATCGGGTGCTTATTTCGTTCATACATCAGGATAGTTGCGGGTACAACATCTATTTGCTCTGCAAGCTGTCTGGTAGTCAGAGACTTTCTCTGTCTGTAATACCTCAGATTGTCACCGGGCAGATTACTTGTGGGCTTTTCCTCAAAAGGTATCGTGACCTGGGGCAAAAGCCTTTCTTGGTAAAATTGACACAACGATGTGTGATTGAAAATACCATTGCAAAGACGAATTATCATATTCATCTGGTATTTAGTGAACGGAAAATGTTGGAACAACCCGAAGTAAAGGTTGCTACCCGAAATATGTTTTATGATGAGCAGGGAAAGCATAGACGCACAAAGAAAGAGGTTTTAGACGAGAATGAGTGATATACAAGCATGTGCAAGGGAGATTGTGAATAAAGAAATGATTTATCAATAAGGAAGATGATATGGTGGAAAGCAAGTCTGAAAATGGCTTGCTTTTTACTTTAAAATGATGTTAAGTGATGATAAAGAAAATTGAATTTCCCAAAGAAATTAAAAATAATCGGATTTTATGTTTTACATAAATTTAACACACTTTTGCTTTTTTCGAATTGATTATGTTAGGTCTTTTTGTTATACTGTACTACAATACTATTTGAGAGGAGGAATATTTAACATGGACGAAAGTGATAATGATTCTGAAGCGAACCAATTCAATAGAATTTTTATTTATATATCGCAAGGCATGGACTATGTATTCGGAACATAGACCATGTCTTTTGTTGCTTTTAAGTAAGTGTGATATTTAGATAATTTTATTGTAGAAAGGTTTTATTTATGAGTACATCAATTTTTATTCTTTTAGTAGTGCAGATTATTTTAATTATATTAAACGCGATTTTTGCGAGTGCAGAGATCGCTGTTTTATCAATGAATGAAACAAAGCTAGAACGAATGGCAGAACAAGGTAATGGTCGGGCAAAGAGATTAGTACGATTAACGCAAGAGCCGGCACGATTTCTTGCGACAATTCAGGTTGCAATCACATTGTCGGGATTTTTAGGAAGTGCTTTTGCAGCAGATAATTTCTCAGAACCTTTAGTTGATTGGGTTGTTGGGATGGGTGTGAATATTCCACGTTCTACTTTAGATACCATAGCTGTTATATTGATTACATTGATTTTATCATATTTCACGTTGGTTTTTGGCGAATTAGTTCCAAAGAGAATCGCAATGAAAAAATCTGAAGAACTGGCAATGGGGATTTCAGGATTGGTTACGGGAATCTCTATCCTATTTAAGCCAATCGTTTCATTTCTTTCAATATCAACAAATATTGTCTTGAGGATTTGTGGTATTGATCCAAATGAAGCGGAAGATCAAGTAGGTGAAGAAGAAATACGTATGCTTGTTGATGCGGGAAGTGAAAAAGGAACAATAGATCATCAAGAAAAAGAGTTTATTCAAAATGTTTTTGAATTTAATGATATTATGGCTGGTACGATTGCTACACATCGAACAGATGTGACAATATTATGGATGTCTGATGATGTGAAGGAGTGGGATGAAACGATCCACAATACACGACATACCCTTTATCCCGTCTGTGGAGATTCGATAGATCATGTTATTGGTATTTTAAATGCAAAAGACTATTTTAGATTAAAAGAAAAAAGTAAGGATATGGTTATAGATTCTGCAATTTCTGCACCATACTTTGTTATGGAAACTACAAAAGCAGATGTGCTTTTTAAAAATATGAAACAATCGAAGCAATCTATGGCGATTGTATTAGATGAGCATGGTGGAGTGGTTGGAATAGTAACTCTTTTTGATTTATTAGAAGAAATTGTTGGCGATTTAAACGATATTGAACCAATATCGTCGGAAGAAGAAACTGTTATTATAAGAATAAGCGATAACAAGTGGGAAGTGAAAGGAAATATACGATTAAGTGATATTGAAGACGCTATAGGTGTTACATTTACAGCAGAAGATTGTGACACATTTACTGGATTTGTATTTCAAAAATTTGGTATGGTACCAAAGGATGGGGATACAAAAATAGAATTAGAAATAGAAAATATGCATATAATCATTGACAAAATAAAAGAACATCAAGTTGAACATGCAATTATAGAAATTTTAGAATAAAATTTTGAAATGCATTTGAAAATTATTTTAGAAACAAGGGGATATATCAGAAGAGTACATATACATTTTCAAATACAACAGGGATAGAATGATGTTGCGATAAAAAAGAGGGAGACACACATTTGTTTAATCCATGAAGTCCAATTTTGCCGTTGACGGACGAACACATGCAGAGTACCGCAAGACCAAATCGGAAATGCAGTATTGGCTTGTGGCGCAGAAGATTATGCAGGAAAACCTGAAAGAGGACGAGCAGAAAAAGAGCAGCTGCATGAGCAGGAAGTGCGGCAGGAAGAAGAAAATAGACAAAGCAGTCGATGATGGAATGTCCGGTGCAGTGTGGGTGTAATGCTCATGCTGCACCGGGCTTTTTTCTTTGAAAATGATTTTTTATAATGTTGATCTTTGACTGCTCTTAACTCAAATATTGTATCTTAACTCAAAAAAAGTTATAATACAGAAAAAGAGTTAAGAATGCAGGTGATGACATGGAATATCTCGATAAAGTTCTTGGAGTCAAGGTTACCTATGAGGACGTAGAGTTTAAGCACGGAGTGACTGTCTTGGATGCGGCATATTTGATTCCATTTAAGGCAAAAGCATGGATGGATTTGACAGATCGTAAGGCCGCAGGAGAACATGTTGATAGCAAAAATATTAAGAAACATAACAGTATTTTGCGAACTCATTCCTCGAACAGATACAGAAGATATCCGTAACCCTCTGCTTTCATCTTTGCGTAAGGCACAAAGCGCAGGACCGCACTGTTGATGCAGTAGCGCACGCCATTGGGGGACTCCGGCTCGCCGGTGAACACATGACCAAGGTGAGAATCTCCGGCACGGCTTCTGACCTCTGTACGGCGCTTGCCGTGGCTCAGATCCTCCAGTTCCACCACGGCAGGCTCTTCAATGGGCTTTGTGAAAGCCGCTCAGCAGCAGTACCGCGGTGAGCAGAAGCGGCAATACTCTCCGATACATGGTGTATCCCTCCTTTCGGAGAAGATAAATTCGTTTGTCAGCCCATATCGGCGGCAAGAGCCTGGTCGATGAGTTTTTGCAGAGTCTCCGCCTGCTTCTTTTCCGTGATGGCGCCTACGATGGGTTCACCCACGATATTGCCGCTGCGGTCGACCACATAGGTGGTGGGATAGGCAAAGATGTTGGTGGTAAACTTTCCCGCCTCACCGTCGGAGTCAAAATACACATTCTGATAGGTGGCGCCCTTCTTGGCAAGCACATCCTTCGCCTCGGAAATTGCCGTTTCGTCGCCGTCCAGCGTGAAGGTGTTGACGCCGATGAGGGAGCCGCCCTTCTCCGCCAGTTCCTTGTTCAGCGCATCCAGCTCGGAAAGCTCGCCTACGCAGGGATTGCAGGTGGTGAACCAGAAATTCACCACGGTGACGGCGTTGGCGGAGAACAGCTCGTCGCTCTTCACCGTGTTGCCATCCAGGTCCTTGCCCTCAAAGACGGGGAATTTCTGCATACTGCCGTCATCAGGCGGCGTGGTCATGTCGCTGTCCGCGGGCACGCTCATAGCGCCATCCGTAGATTGCTGTGCCGCCTCGGGGTACTTTTTCTCTATCATGGTCAGCTTGTTTTCAATCTCGCGGATCTTCTCTGCCGCCTCCTTGAGCAGCTTCAGCTCATCCTCCGTAAACTGATCTTTGGAACCTTCGATGGTGTCCAACAAGAACTCACCATAGTTTTTGCCGTCCTCCTGCATGGTCATGCCCTTGTCGGCCGCTATGAAAACTTTTTCCCAAAGCGCTGTGTTCTCCGAGAGAATGGCATTTTCCTGCGCCATCAGCTCCTTGTGCATGGCAACCGCTTCCTCGGCATTCTTCGGTTCGCTACTCATTCCGTCCATTTTGTCTCCGCCCTTTGTGGCGCAGGCTGCCAGAGAGAGCACCATCAGTGCAGTAAGCAGCAGAGCCAGAATTCTGCCGGCAGTATTCGTCCTATTCATCTTCATTCGTTTTATTCCTCCCTGTTAGTGTTGTTTGTCTGTAGTGTTTCCGCTGCTTTTGCCTTATCTTTACCGTCTCCGAAGCCGTAGCGGAAGCACACGGCTTTCGTCGGACAGGCGCGGATGCACATTCCGCAGCGGATGCACTCGGTATGGTTGGGCGTTTTCGTCACATCCACATCCATCTTGCAGGCTCTGGCGCATTTCCCGCAGGAAACGCACTTATTCTTATCCACCTTCATCTGGAAGAGGGACACCCGGTTGAACAGCGCGTAGAACGCGCCCAGCGGGCAGAGCCACTTGCAGAACGGTCGGTAGAACAGTACGCTCAGCGCAATCACCGACAGCAGGATGCTGAATTTCCATGTAAACAGCTTGCCCAGCGCCGCCCGGATGCCGGAATTGGCAAGGGACAGCGGGATGGCTCCCTCCAGCACGCCTTGGGGGCAGAGGTATTTGCAGAAGAACGGGTCTCCCATGCCAACATCGTTCACAAGGAATGCCGGTAGCAGGAAAACCATCACCAGCAGGACAGCGTATTTCAGGTATGTCAGCAGTTTCAGCCTCTTTGTGGAAAGCTTCTTAGTGGGGATTTTGTGCAGCAGCTCCTGAAACCAGCCGAAGGGGCATAGAAAGCCGCAGATAAAGCGCCCCAGCAGCACGCCCAGCAGAATGAGGAAGCCTATGATATAGTAGGAGAAGCTGAACTTGGAAGACCCCACCACCGCCTGAAACGCCCCAATGGGGCAGGCCCCGGACGCCGACGGACAGGAGTAGCAGTTCAGCCCCGGCACGCAGACGGTCTTCCCCGCCCCCTGATACAGTCCGCCCTTGAGAAAGTTCGGCAGATGCAGGTTGGTCAGCAGCGTCGCCCCCGCCTGAATCCAGCCCCGGAAGCGGGACATGGTCTGTGAAACGCCTGAAAACTTTTTACCCAATGCCCACACACTCCAGACATAATTTGATTGCTTTGCTCAGCACTGTCGCCGCCTCGCCCCGCCAGACACCGAAGCACAGCATGGCGGCTCCGGCCATCAGCAGCGCGATCTGCGCCGCTGCCTTTTTCTCGCAACTCATTTTTCATCACCCTTTCCGATTTTCTGTCCCCATCATAGCGCGGGAGAGTTAAAGTCTCTGTTAAGAACGAAAACTTAACACAAACCTTATCTGTTTTTGCTATAATGAAAGCAACACAAAAACGAAGAAATAAAAAGGAGGGCTCTCATGCACCTTTTAGTAATTGAAGATGAACGCGCCCTGTGCGAGACCATCGTCCGCAGCCTGCGGCGGCTGGCCTACAGCGTGGACTACTGCTATGACGGGGAAAAAGCGCTGGCGCTTCTGGGCGTGGAACGATACGATCTGGTGCTTCTTGATCTGAATCTGCCGAAAAAGGACGGCATGACGGTGCTGCGCACCCTGCGGCAGACCGACCGGGAGACGCGGGTGCTGATCCTCTCCGCCCGCAGCGAAGTGGAGGACAAGGTGCAGGGGCTGGACGCCGGGGCGAACGACTATCTGGCGAAGCCCTTCCACCTTGCCGAGCTGGAGGCCCGCATCCGCAGCCTGACATTGCGGCAGTTCACCCAGCAGGATGTGCTGCTAAGCTGCGGAGACCTGACCTTTGACACCCGTTCCCGTACCGCCACCGTCAACGGGCAGACGCTGACGCTCACCCGGAAGGAAACAGGAATCCTGGAATACCTGATGGTGCATCAAGGAAGGCCAGTAAGTCAGGAGGAGCTGATGGATCACGTTTGGGACAATAGCGTGGACAGCTTCAGCAATTCCATTCGCGTCCACATCTCCGCCCTGCGCAAAAAGCTCCGCACCGTGCTGGGCTATGACCCCATCCGCAACCGCATCGGCGAGGGCTATCTGATGGGAGGTGAGGAGGAATGAAGCGGCTTTCCCTGCAGTGGCGCATCACGTTGATGTCCGTCCTGCTCATCGGTGTCACCTGCGTGGCCATGAATCTGCTGCTGTGCTCCTCCGGTGTGTATTATATGGACACCATTGCGGACAACTTACAAGGCGGCGGCACGGTGATCCTGAATGATGGCGGAGCGGCGAGCTTTGACCCACAGCTCATAGCCCCTGACGAGGATCTGACGATCATTGTCGATGGGGTGCAGGGGCGCTTCCGCACCACCAACTGGTACATCACGGCGGCGATAACGCTGCTCAGCGGCATCCTCGCCTATTTCGTCAGCGGACGCGCTCTCAAGCCCCTGCGCAGCTTTACCTCGCAGGTGGAGCAGGTGCAGCTGAACAATCTTGCCGATATGAGGATCGATGAAGACGCTATTTCGGAGTTCCGGCAGCTGAGCCGCTCGTTCAACCAGATGCTGGAGCGGCTGAACAACGCCTTTTCCGCTCAGCGGCAGTTCACCGGCAACGCCGCCCACGAGCTGCGCACGCCACTGGCACTAATGCAGGCGCAGTTGGAGCTGTTTTCCGCGGAGCATCCTGATGTGCGACCGGAGACGGCGGAGTTCCTCACGCTTTTGCGTGAGCAGACGGAACGGCTGATACAGATGACCAGGACACTGCTGGAGATGAGCAATCTGCAGCAGGTGGCGCGGAACGAGCGGATCCAGCTCGCTCCCATGATCGAGGAGATCTTCACAGATCTTGCGCCGCTCTCAGATAAGCTCGGCGTCACGCTGACGGCGGAGGGCGACGGCATTATGACCGGCAGCGATGCACTGATTTACCGGCTGATCTTCAACCTGACGGAGAATGCTGTCAAGTACAACCGGCCGGGCGGCTCGGTACGGGTTTCTGTCACTCAGGAGTTGGAAAAGCTCCTGCTCCGCGTCTCCGACACCGGCTGCGGCATCCCGGAGGTGTATCAGCGCAGTATTTTCCAGCCCTTCTTCCGGGTGGACAAGTCTCGCAGCCGGGAATACGGTGGCGCAGGACTGGGGCTCTCACTGGTATGGGAGATCGCCGACCTCCACGGCGGCTCCGTTTGGGTGGAGAAAAGTTCGGAGAAGGGCACTACCATTGCGGTGGGGTTGCCAACGCAACAATCAACGAAGCCCTAAAACACTTTTATTCGTTTTTCGCTGCTTCGCTTGCCGCCCTGCGGCGTCCCTCTCCGTATTTTCACGCTCCAATTCCGCCGCACGGAGCTTGCTGTGGACAGACTTATAATCAGAAATTTCCTGTTTCAAACTGTCAATCTCAGCCTTGAGCTTTGCAATTAGCTTGTTTGCCGCATCCACCGCCTTTTGCAGTTTGGATTCCTTTTTCTCTGCTGTAACGTACTTCTTTGCCAGAGTGGAAAGTCGGTCAAAGTCCTCACGCTCCACGGCAACCATGCTCGTCCAGCGCGGGCTTGGAATCCCACTTTTTGCTCATGCTGACCTGATGTATTTAAATAACCCTATTAACACAATTTTATTAGGCGCAGTATAACTGCTGACGGCGTAGAATCTTGGTGGCTAACTTGGTGGATACCTTGATGGGTGTCATCCTCTAAGTTATCATGGGTTTTGAAGAAGCATTTTATGAGAAAAAGAATCTGGATCCAAAGATGCGGGCATTGCTTAATTCACTGGCGAAAACAGATCATACCTTGGCAAATAAAATAGAAGCTCCACTTGCGATTTAAAAAAAATCCTGTTCAATATATGAATATGAGCAGGATTTTTCTATTTACAACGATATTTTTTACAATATTTCCTTCGATTATCCGGAAAATTTTTCACTGTAATGACTTTTCATATCCTCCCAGTCCATGAACAATACATAAAATACTTTGCCATATTGCTGGCTCTCAACAATTCTCCCATGGTCAAGCACAGACAGATACGATCCATCCGCTCTTCGTAAATGAAAGTGGATATAGTCATTTCCATTGCCATTATCAATCTGTTTCCAAATGCTTGCTTCTATCTTCTTCTTCTCATCTTCCCGTATCAGGTTGCTGAAACTTTTCTTTGTAAGTCTGAATAGTTCATCCATATCTTTATATCCGGCCATATGAAGAAACTCCTGATTTGCATAAAAGAGTTCATCATCTTCTTTGTCTGCTCTGTATATGATAAATGCTCCTGGAAGGTGCTCGGAGATATCCCTAAATGCAAATCCCAGTTGTTTACGAACCCTTAATTCAAGTCCTTCCCTATAAGCCATGCAGCCATTTTTTCCATGAAGTTTTATTTCGTAAAGGGCTGCATCTGCACAGCGCATAAGCTGTGAACGGTTAGACGCAAATGTCGGATATTCCGAATATCCAAGAGAAATATAAAATGGATATTCTTTTCCCTTATATGAAAATGTCTTTGGAGCCATAGTGAATTGCTGTAGCTTCTCTTTTACATCCTCGTAGGAATAATTTTTTAAAAGAATACAGAACTCATCTCCACCATTTCTTCCTAGTAACGCATCAGACGGGAAAAAAGCTTTCATACTGTCTGCCAGACTCCTTAATGCTTTGTCTCCGTAAACATGTCCATAGATATCATTAATAAATTTAAAATCATCAATATCAAGGAGTACAGCCACAAATTTCGCTTTCGGATTTTTATTAATCATCTTTTCTGCCAGTTCATCGAATCCATAGCGATTGTAAATACCTGTAAGAGAATCTGTGTGTGCCAGTATTTGAAATTTGTTTTTATTTTCTTTTGATACCAGCCACATCCGGGTAAGAGTTACCAAAAGCATGGTAATCGCAATAAAGAAAACACTGATTACTGCTATTAATGTATTGTTTCCCCAGCCATTTTCAGGCATTACTTCAAACTTCCAGTTCTCCGTTCCTATCGTAAAGTCATAGGAAACAGGATTCGTTAATTGACGATCTGACTGATAAATAATTTTATAATTATCACTCCATGGATTATCCGTTTTGGAAAGACTATATTCATATCCAAATTTCGAAAGCGCACTTGTCGCATCTGAAAAAATATCCGGAACACGAAGGATAACAATGGTAAATCCCCAAAAATATTCCTGCCCGTTTTCATCTTTCAGATAAATAGGATTGCGGACAGCAATTCCATATCCACCCTGTTTCAATTCAAAAGGTCCCTGTGTAACGATTGTATGATGATCTCTTGCATATATGGAAATTTCACCACGTTCTTTATCATGAATCAGATCAATCTTACCTGCCTCATTTCCATCGGCCGGATAAATATCCGTTACAATACCAGCCGGAGCAAGCTGTACGCTTTCAACAGAATCCGACATAATATTTTTTGCAATTGTGTCAAATTGATTGATTTCTCCAGTTCCGCTGATCAAAAGCTGTTTCAGAACATCTGTAATCTCTATTCCATTTATAATCTCATTCTCTATACGTTCTCCATAGGTTGTTGCATTTAATTGTGCTGTTGTGCGGCTCTGCTCTTTTTCATGAGTATCTGTGTTGTATACGACTAAACTAACAAGGCATATGCCCATTAAAAAAACGAGAAGAGGCACAAGTGTCTTTTTTTTCACCTGATTCACCTCGTTTTATCTCAGTCGAGAAGACTCCCACCTCTTCAGGTGGTGAGTAATAGCAAATTTGTCTCAGTGGGAGTTGGGTCTCTGACTGATGTTTTTATAATTAAGCATTATATCACGGAAGTAAAAAAATTGAATAAATTTTGCCCAAAAAGTTATAGAACGTTTTTACATTGTACTGATAACGTTTTCCTTGCGTACAATGGAAAAGAGAAGTAGTGCTCCTAAACAAATAAAAAAAGTACAGTTTGATTGTTGGATTGCTTGTTTTTATGGCATCTTTTCTTTTGGAATTCAACATGGCGGTTACGCTTCTTTATGGATAGCCGACTGAACAAGAATGGCGGAACGCTTATTTTCACTACGCATTATCCGGAACTGCTGGATGAATATGACCGAAATGACGGAATTTGTATTGTAAGAAACCGTAATGGCATTACAGCAGAAAATTTGAGCCATATATTGAAACGTAATGATATTAAAAAGAGTGATGCCTACCAGAGCGGTTTCCTTGAGGGAACAACGCCAGCATATGAAGCGTATATGCGCTTGAAGAAAAGCCTGGCTGCTTCAATCAATTAAGGAGGCAGCAGAATGGAATTAGCAAAATATAAGGCGTGTATATGTGAAGGATCTGCCGAAGAAGCTATTATCGACATACTGGTTGATAATGATCTTCTGATTTTCACAAGAGAAGAAATGTTGGAAGAATGTGTTATCCGTTGCAGAAGTGCTAAACGATTCGAGGAGCGATACTTACGGAAAGGATTTGATGAGCAGATTTCTGTGATACGGATTTTGGATTCTCGCAGAGAGGAATTTCGATTGAGTAAAGCATATGATCAGTTTAAGCGTTCTGGAAAAAAACAAGCGAATTTTGTAAAACAAATCTTCGGATGCATGATGTGAAGTCGTATGATTTTGTGAAGCAGTATTTCAGTAACCCACAGCTCTTGGTGAAAGCCATAAAAGAGTATCGCAGAACAGCAAATATCCCCAAAGGAGAATACAGCTTGTCTGATTTGCTGAGATGAGCTTTGCTTTTTTAATACATTGGCCGTGACTCAAATGGTCACCAGGAGATAAACGGTTACCAGTTTACAGAAAACAGAATAGAATCGTCTTCGATGCCTCGTTGGGAAACCAACGGGGTATTTTTTTGCCCCAATCCGACTGCATAGGACACTAAAAAAGTCAAAACGAACCGTAGGTAGTCCTGCAAGGACAACCAAAGCGCGCCTACGAGGCCAACGCGAAAACGGATGTTCCTTGAAAACTGAATAGCTTATATGCTACCCATATTCGTAGGAGAATATTTCATCATTCTTTATCGTTTAAATATTGAATATACTCGTTTCCCCATATTTCCAACTCCTTCAGTACTTTCCTGAATTTTTCTCCAATATCACTTAATTTGTATTCTACTTTTGGTGGAATCTGCTGATATTCTATGCGTTCAATCAAGCCTTCTTCTTCCAACTTTTTCAGCTGTCTTGATAGCGTTGTATGTGTCATTTCTTCTGGCATTTTTCTTTGTAATTCATTAAACCGGATGGGGCCATCTGTTAACAAATACATAATATACATAGACCATTTACCTGTTAAAACTTTTTGCGAAGTCACATACGGGCAAAGCCCAAATAGATTTTTCTTTTCCATATATACGTTCCTTTCTGATACCAGTATCGTAAAATATCGTACTTGTTTGTTTTCTCCTATGATATATAATTATACGCATAAAAAATAAAAATACAATTTGTTTTCAGGAGGATTTTGAAATGAATGACGTAGTAAAATATTTGCAGGAATGCGGAACTTTTTATCTTGCCACGGTAGAAGGAGACCAGCCACATGTACGCCCATTTGGTGCTGTATGTGAATTTGAAGGAAAACTTTATATTGTAACGAATAATAAAAAAGATGTTTACAACCAGATGAAAGTAAATGGAAAAGTTGAAATGTGTGGAATGAACAAAGGTACTTGGATTCGTGTGAAAGGTGCAGTAAAAGAAGATACTCGCCGTGAAGCTCGTGTAGCCATGATGGAAGCAAATAAAAATGCTCTCCAGTCTATGTATACGGTTGATGACAATTTGATGACGGTATTCGTTTTTGAAAGTGTCATCGCAACTATTTATTCATTCACAGAAGAACCGAAGGTTATCAATCTGTAAAATTTTGAGTAATGTACATTACGGTTTGTCAGACTGGAAATTCCCCGGCTGATGTTTGGCGCTGTGGGCGGCGGCACACATTCTTTATTATCCGGAAGAGTGGTATACGCTGCACATAGACGCACCTGAGGGAGGGACGAAAATGGAAACTGAAAAAGTATATGCCATGCCATTTGCAAAAATATATCCCATGCTGGTGGATGAGCTGGCTAAGGGCAAAGTGATGGAGAAGATCAAGCGGACAAACAAATGAGGGAGGGGAAAGCAGCCTATTACACACCGACAGAGAATGTGGTATAATCCTTGAGGAAACATTGTATGGAAAGGACAAACACGATGAACGCTCTGGATATTATGAAACGCCTTGCCGCCTACGTAAGCGGCTATGAAAACACCCCCACGGAGGAACAGAACCGTGCAAAGCAACTGTGCTGGGAGTACAACCGCACCGCTCCCAACGAACAGGAAAAGCGGCGCAGCATCCTGCAGACCTTGCTGGGCACCTGTTCTCCCATGACCGGCATTCAACCGGATTTCCACTGTGACTATGGCTTCAACATCCATACCCACGGCTTGGCGGTCATCAACTATAACTGTGTCATTCTGGATACCTCTCCGGTAAACATCGGAGCAGGTGTCTTTATTGCCCCCGGCGTATGCCTTGCCTGCTCCGGTCATGCCATCGACCCGGAGCAGCGCAGCCACGGCATTGGAACTTCAGCACCTATTACGCTGGAGGAAAACGTCTGGATCGGTGCAAATTCCACCGTCTGCGGCGGCGTTACCATCGGGGCAGGCTCGGTTATCGGGGCGGGAAGCGTCGTCACCCATGACATTCCCGCCGGTGTCATCGCAGTAGGGGTGCCCTGCAAGGTGATCCGCCCCATTACCGAAAAAGATAAGTTCAAGCCGGAGGATATTCTGTTCTGAGAAATTCAGATCGGAAACGCTGAAAAAACATACGCACAAGCTCTCCGGGGACATTTTTGTTTTTCGCCATGCTTTTCTGCGGGGAGAAGGCATGTTATACTGGGAATGACAATTCGGGATTTTTCATTACAGTGTTTTGCTAAAGGAATCCAATGGAGCTATACCCTGGATTTTTCTGTATTCTCTGGGTGACATTTTGACGATAGACTGAAAAGCGCTTGAAAACTTTCCCTGGGTTTGGTAGCCTACCTGGGAAGCAATATCCGCGATAGTGTCATTTGTTTCCCGTAATAATTTCATAGCCTGACGCACTCGAAATTCCTTCATATAGGTGGCGATAGGCTGACCGTAGACTGCCTTGAATATCTCCTTTAGAGTGGAGGTATTTATCAAATACTGTTTGGAAAGTTCTGCAATCGTAAATCGTTGCTCCAAGTGCTCTGTCAACTGTTGATGAATTTCTTTTATCAATTCGGTTTGCTGGGAAAAGTATTGAGTCAATTCTTTATGCTCCGATTTCATGTTGCTCAAATAAATCAAAATTTCCAGCACCTTCAATTTCAAGAGGGAAATTCGAACGGACACAGGAGCAGAAAAGAGTGGGGCAAAAATATGCTCTAAATCGGAACAAGACGGGATTGCGGATGGCTTTCCGGAGCAAAATCGATTCTGTAACTGGTCTGCTTCCACACCGGCATTCTTTAAAGCTTCCGGGCAAATGGAAGAGAGCTGTTTCAGATCCACGGAAATGGAAATTCCCTCTGAATATCCTAGGGGAAACATCATGGCGGAATCCGCGCAGCAGGCCATACTGTGTGCTGTCACATCACCTGTACCTAAATAGACGGCAGTACCGCCGTGCATATTCCAACCCACGCGACCACTGCGACAATAGTAAATTTCTAAAACAGAATCCGAAGCATCATGCCGAAACTTGACCTCTGAAGCAAGAAAAACATTGAAGGATACCTCTATTCCAGGAAAAGTTTCATATGCCTCCATACACCCTTTTCCAGCGGTAACCGCTCGAAACTGTTCTCCAAAGAGTGTAGTACCCGTTCCACCAGCCCGGCAATGCTTCAAGGCGTGGGTGCCGTTTGGGATCTTTTGAAGTTTTTGAGCGATAACTTTGGATTCTTCTTTTTTCATGGCGTTCCTTTTTGTTTTTCTACTTGCGACGGACAGGCGATTTTTACAAGCCACTCAATCATGTGGTGGAAATTTCGGGCCTGCTCGGTATCAGCTGCTTTATAATAGACCTCTTTTCCGTCCCGGCGGTTAACGATCAGACCCGCTGATTTCAACTGCTTGAGATGGTGAGAAACTGCAGGACTGCTCATATTTACCATGGCTGAAAGATTGATAACACATTCCTCACAGTGGCAAAGCAACCAAAAAATGCGAATACGGCTGCCATCTCCCAGCTGCTTGAAAATATCAGCTACGGTTTGAAAGTTTTCTACGCTGGGCATATATTCCAGTTCATGCTCGATAGTTTGTTCGTGGTCGTGGGGTAAGTGGTTCTGAATCATTTAGCACTCCTCCTTGAAGTCTATCTTATCATAGACCGGAGAGAAAAGAAACTTTACTTTTGAGATGTTTCTGGTTCAGGGCCAGCGTCATGGGTGTAATCCAAGATACGGACACCATCGCCTACCTCTTTCTGCACCAGCTCTCGCATACGCTTAGCAAAAGGACAGGGGTAACCAATGGGAGTCCCTTTGCTGATGCAAGAAGCAAAAGCAATGGTGTCAGCGCCCTGTTCTACCAGAGAACGGGCCCGCAGCACCGCTTTTTTTCCGGGGCAGCCGCCGCAGTTGATGAAGCCCACTAACTGAATATCATCCTCTCCCATAAAAGCGCCTTTTCTCTCTCGGATTGTCCGAAAATCCCGGCTTCCGGGGCAGTAATCCTCTGTCTGCATACAACGAATAATGCCAAGTTTCATATTAGTTTCCTCCTTAATTTAGGGCCTGCCATTCAGATTTGGCCGGTCCATTGTCTATTATTATGTAACCAGATTTTCCAACAGCTGGATGGAAATGTCCTCGTAGTAGCGATCCTCTTTAATCATTCACAAAATACGGGGTATAGGTCTCTCCGGTTCTCAGTATAGCTCCGCAAGGAGGTTCTGTATTTCCCGTTCAGAAGAATTTTTCTCCCAAATGGAAGAGTTTCTGAAAATCAATCCGTCATAAACGCTGCAAGAGCGTCCCTTCTAACTTCATGTGATATTGTTCCAGTACATCTTTCAGTGTAATTTCTTGCATTCTTTGTTCCGCTTTTTTTTGAATGTCCAAGTAAAAATCCCGCAGCACCAGTTGAATGTTCACGCCCACGCCACAAGCGGGGTTGGTGTGGATGTCCTGATGGAGCAGGGGCTTGTTGCCCTCTACTGCTCGATAGACATCCAGTAGAGTGATTTTCTCCGGCTCACGAGCCAGAGCAGGTCGGGGATGTCCCTTCACGCTGATCAGCAGTCCACCTTTCCGCAGGGCGGACATGAGCTGGCGCACATAGGCAGGATTTGTCTGAATGCTCTCTGCCAGCTTGTTACTGGTCAGATCGCAGTCTGGGTACAGAGCGATAAAAGCTAGAATATGAACAGCATCGCTAAGGCGGGTTGGATATTTCATGGCCTGATCTCCTTTTTTGTTTTGATGTTATTTTTATTATAACAGCATATTGACAGTGACGCAAGGGGATGCTAAAATAATTTGAAGTAAGAATAAAAATAACACCCATTTGAAAGGAATGGTGACAATGAACTTCTATGATGATCTGGTCATGCAGACCCAGATGAATTATTCCAGACACTATCATATCTATGCTTCCGGCAGTACGCCTTATCAGCTGACTGACAAAAAGCCGCTGCCGTATAGCGAACAGATTAATCGGTTGGTACAGGAGGTAAAGGAAGCTGACTGTGTGGTAGTGGGCGGGGCCTCCGGCCTGTCCGCTGCTGGTGGCGGAGATTTTTACTACGAGGACAGCGACTCCTACCGCAAATACTTCCGACCTTTTGCCGAGAAGTACCACTTCAAAGGTGCTTTTGCAGGGATGATGCACCCATGGAAGACAAGGGAAGAGTATTGGGGGTATCTCGCCACCTTCCTTCACACCACCCAGACCGCACCTGTGCGTCATCCCTATCTGGATCTGGACGCTTTGCTGAAAGGCAAGGACTTCTTCATCCTCACCACTAACCAGGATACCCAGTTTGTCAAACTCTACCCGGAGGAGAAGGTGGCGGAGGTCCAGGGGGATCACCGCTTCCTCCAGTGTGCCGCCTGTTGTACCGATGACACTTGGGATGCGGTAAAGCCGGTGGCTGATATGGTAGCCGCTATGGGGGATGGCACGAAGATTCCTACGGATCTCATTCCCCGGTGCCCCCACTGCGGCGGTGAGGCATTCCCCTGGGTGCGAGGATATGGGAATTTTCTGCAAGGAAAGAAATACGAAGAACAGTACGAAAAAATTTCTCGCTATGTGCTGGAACACAAAGACAGCAAAATTCTGTTTCTGGAACTGGGCGTTGGCCGAATGACTCCCATGTTTATTCAGGAGCCTTTCTGGAACCTGACCCTCAGCTTTCCCCATGCCCGGTATATTGCTGTCAACAACAAGTATGACTTCCTGCCCAAACAGTTGGAGGACAAGGGCATGACCATTGTGGCCGACATTGCTCAAGTGCTACGGGATGCACGAAAACTCTAGCTGCCCTCCGGCAGGTGCGATCCATCGCAGCAACCATAAAATAGAAAGGAGCGAACGAATATGATTGATTGGAACCCTATTGCGGAAAAATTCAGAGAAGCGGACGCTATCCTGATCGGGGCCAGTAACGGCCTGTCCATCACCGAAGGACTGCATTTGTTTGCAGATAATGCAGCCTTTGATGAATTGTTTGGAGATTTCAAACAAAAATACGGCTTACATTGTATTTTGCAGGGAATGATGGCCGGATGGCCCAGCGAGGAGAAAAAATGGGCCTTCTGGGCCCGGCTCATCCATCATTACTGCGGGCAATACCAGCCTACGCCGGTGATGAACGATTTGAAGGCCATTGTGGGAGAGAAGGATTACTTTGTCGTCACATCAAACGGAGAAGGTCACTTTGAACGGTGTGGTTTCGATCCGACGAAAATCTATGAGATTGAGGGCAACTGGTTTACGATGCAGTGTGCCCGCCCCTGCCACGACACCCTCTATTCAAGTTTAGAGGTGGCCGAAAAATTATCGGTTGCGGAACAGGGCGGCCATGTGCCTACAGAGTTGGTGCCGCGTTGTCCCAAGTGCGGAGGTCCCATGGACATCCACATGGGCGCGGGTCAGAGAATGATTCCGGATACCGCTGCCCAGGCACGGTTCCAAAACTTTCTGAAAACCTACCACGGAAAGAAACTGGTGGTTCTAGAGCTGGGCATTGGCTGGCGCAATCAGCTGATCAAGGCCCCGATGATGCGCCTGGTGGCCGGCGAGCCAAACGCCACTTATGTGACCATCAATCTGGGGGAGATCTACATTGCGGACAATATCAAAGAGAAGTCCTTCGGACTGGACGGGCGGCTGGATGAGCTGCTGCCTGCTCTCCGGGAGGCGTGCGAGGCATGAAGTTTGTGGGGACCATAATCATCTATGCCTATTTGCAGGCGGTGGGAGCTATCAACTCTCATGAATCAATTTGCTTTCTGAATCCTTTGCAGCAGTAGAAAATGCAGAAAATAAAACGCCGGGAAGTTGACTCAAATTGTCAATGCCTCCCGGCTTTTTACCGGGTACTGGAATGTGCCGATAAAAGCTGCATTTTGCCCAAACAGAAGAACCCTTTTCCCGAATAGCAGGATATGGGTTCAAAGCGTTGACGAGGACGGTTTTCCTGCGTATGATGAAGATACAATTAAACGATGATTTAATTGTTCTGACAACAGGAACAAATTAAGAGAGGAGATTTTCAAAATGAAAAAGACTTACAAAATCGATGTGGATTGCGCTAACTGCGCCAACCTGATGGAAGATGCCGCCCGCAAGACCAGCGGCGTACAGAGTGCTACGGTGAACTTTATGACCCTCAAGATGAACGTGGAGTTCGAGGAAGATCAGGATCCCAAGGCTGTTATGCAGGAGGTTCGCAAAGCCTGCAAGAAGGTGGAACCCGACTGCGAGATATTTCTGTAAGCCAGCGAAACGAAATGCCCTGTCGAGCGGCAGCTTGCAGGGCATTTTTTCTCTTAGATAAATAAACGAATAAGCAATTGTGAAAGGGGTAAAACGAAATGCAGGAGTATATCATCAACGGTCTGCTGATCGTGGTGGCTCTGCTGGCCGTGATCCTTCAGATCATCGGCATGCGGCCCTCCGCCGGTATGACCAAAAAACAAAAAGTGATGTTGTGGCGGATTCTGACTGCTACGGTTCTACTGTTAATTTTGCAGGTCCTGGGCGCAGGCGCATTTGAAGTGTTTGGCTCGGCAGGCCGCTGGGTACGTCTGGCTGTGTTCCTGGTGGATTATCTGGTTATTGGCTACGACATTCTGAAAAAAGCCGGAAAAGGTATCCGTAACGGTCAGGTGTTCGATGAGCACTTTCTGATGGCGGTGGCTACGCTGGGGGCTCTGGCACTGGCTGTATATGAAAACGGCGACTATCTGGAGGCCATTGCGGTGATGCTGTTCTACCAGGTGGGCGAATGGTTCCAGTCCTACGCTGTGGGCAAGAGCCGCCGGAACATCAGTGATCTGATGGACATCCGTCCTGATTATGCCAATATCGAACGGGAGGGAAAACTGGAACAGGTAGACCCGGACGAAGTGGGTATCGGCACCATTATTGTGGTACAGCCCGGTGAGAAAGTTCCTATTGACGGTACCGTAGTGCAGGGAGAATCCACTTTGAACACTGCCGCTCTCACTGGTGAAAGTTTGCCCCGTGAGGTCAAGACTGGCGATGAGATCATCTCCGGTTGTATCAACATGACAGGTTTGCTCCATATTCAGACAACCAAGGAATTTGGCGAGTCCACTGTCTCCAGGATTCTGGATCTGGTGGAGAACGCCTCCTCCCGGAAGTCCAAGTCGGAGGACTTCATTTCCCGCTTTGCCAAGATCTACACTCCTGCGGTGTGCTATGCCGCGCTGGCGCTGGCTGTATTGCCGCCGCTGGTACGGATGTTTGCCATGGGGCTGGATGCAGGCTGGGAGACCTGGATCTATCGTGCGCTGACCTTCCTCGTTGCCAGTTGCCCCTGCGCTTTGGTCATTTCCATTCCTTTGTCCTTCTTTGCAGGAATTGGCGGAGCCAGTAAGGCGGGCGTTCTGGTGAAGGGGTCCAACTATCTGGAGACCCTGTCACAGGCTAAGATCGTGGTCTTTGACAAGACCGGTACTCTGACCCAGGGCGTGTTCGAGGTCAACGCCATCCACCACAACGAGATGGACGAACGCAAGCTGGTGGAGTACGCGGCCCTGGCAGAGAGCGCTTCCAGTCATCCCATCAGCAAGAGCTTACAGAAAGCCTATGGCATGGAAATTGACCGCAGCCGTGTAACCAATATTCAGGAGCTCAGCGGCAACGGTGTCATCGCCACAGTGGATGATCATCAGGTCGCGGCTGGAAACGACAAGCTCATGAATCGTCTGGGGGTCCAGGCTATTCCGTGCCACAGCGTAGGCACCATTATTCACATGGCGATTGACGGGAAATATGCCGGGCACATTGTTATTTCCGATATCGTGAAGCCTCACTCCAAGGAAGCCATTCAGACATTAAAGTCGGCTGGGGTTCGCAAGACTGTGATGCTTACTGGTGACGCCAAGAAGGTGGCTGATAGTGTAGCCTCCGCACTGGGGCTGGATGAGGTTTACAGTGAACTGCTTCCTGCCGACAAGGTGGAGAAAGTGGAGCAGTTGATTCAGAACAAGCCGGAGAAAGAAAAACTGGCTTTTGTGGGAGATGGCATCAACGATGCCCCGGTGCTTCGCCGGGCAGACATCGGCATTGCTATGGGCGCTATGGGTTCTGACGCTGCCATTGAAGCTGCGGATGTAGTACTGATGGATGACGATCCAATGCAAATTTCCAAAGCAATCAAAATCTCACGCAAGTGCCTTGGCATCGTCTATCAGAACATCGTGGTGGCCATCGGCGTAAAACTGGTCTGCCTCGTGCTGGTCGCTCTGGGCTTCGCCAATATGTGGCTGGCCGTGTTTGCGGATGTGGGCGTGATGATTATAGCCGTCCTCAACGCTATCCGGGCACTGTTTGTGAAAAATCTTTAAAGTTCAGAAATAAACAAAAACAAAAGGGGGGACCCTTCCCGCATGAAGGCTTTATTTTAAATTGGTCCCTCAGAAGCATGTGTCAGTGAAGTTGCAGACAAACTGAATAGGTCAGAGTCCGCTGTTTCTCACCATATCCGTATTTTACGCATGAAAGGTTTGGTTCGCTGGCGCAGGAGTGGAAAGGCTATTTACTATGTTCTAAAACGCTTATTTTCACTACGCATTATCCAGAACTGCTGGATGAATATGACCGAAATGACGGAATTTGTATTGTAAGAAATCGTAATGGCATTACAGCATAAAATTTGAGCTATGCGGTGAATTTGCGGCAGTAGAGACCTTGGCAAGGATATGTAAAACGTATAAAGAAAAATACCCACTGATTCAGATTGAACTTCATACCGCAACAGCAGATACGGTTTATGAGATGATGAAAAAAGGACTTGTAGATAGAATTCAATATAAGCATTAGACATAATAAAATAATGGGTATAAAATAGATGTATAAGAGAAATTCAAATCTTATACATCTATTTTTATACAAGAAATTTGCAAAGAAAGGGGCTTTTTATTATGAGTAAAAAATTAGTGGCATTTTTCAGTGCAAGCGGAACAACAAAAAAAGTAGCAGAGATGATTGCAGAGGAAGCAAAAGCTGATTTATTTGAGATTGAGCCAAAAGTTCCATATACAAAGGCTGATCTTGACTGGATGGATAAAAAATCTCGGAGCAGTGTGGAAATGAGTGATAAGAAATACAGACCGGAGATTATGAAGAAAGAGATAGATATGAGCTCTTATGATGAAATCCTTCTGGGATTCCCTATCTGGTGGTATGTAGCTCCAACAATTATCAATACATTTTTGGAAGCCTATGATTTCAGCGGTAAAAAGATCGTTCTTTTTGCAACATCCGGTGGAAGTGGATTCGGTAATACTGTAAAAGAATTGCAGCCATCCGCACCAGAGGCTGTTATCACAGAAGGCAGTCTGTTAAACCGCGGAACAAAACAGAAAGTCAGTGAGTGGGTAAATTCTTTATAAACAGCAGTGTTATGGAAGTATACAGAATATGGAAAAAATGGTACAGACAGCAGGAAGAAATGCGCTTGGCGAATTTGCGCCGGAGTTTGCACATTTTAACGAAAGGGCATAATTTTTTCATTCGTTCTTGACAAGTAACCATTCGGTAACTATAATGTAGTTACCGAATGGTTACTTTGATAAAGGAGATAATTATGGCAGAGGGTACAAAGGAACGGATTTTGAGAACAGCACTGGAACTGTTTGCGCAGAACGGCTATCTGGGGACATCTATGAATGATATTGCAGGGCAGTTGGGAATTACGAAAGCTGCTTTATATAAGCACTATGCCAGCAAACAGGAAATCTTAGATAAGATCGTGGAGCGAATGAACAAGATGGACTATGAGCGCGCTGAGGCGTATGAAATGCCGGAAACGGAACCAGACGGCTTTGCGGAAGCATATCTGCATACACCAATTCAAAAAATTCGCACATACAGCCTTGCCCAGTTTGACCATTGGACAAAGGAGCCGTTTTCCTCCAATTTCCGTAAAATGCTGACGCTGGAGCAATACCGTGATTCCAAGCTTGCACAGCTTCACCACGACTATCTGGCGGGCGGTCCTCTGGAGTATATGGCAGCCATCTTCCGCAAATTGGCAGATTCTGATGAGGAGGCTATGCAGCTGGCGTTGGAATTCTATGGGCCAATGTATCTTCTATACAGTGTCTACGACGGTGCGGAGGAAAAAGAATCGGTTTCTTCCTTATTGGCGACACACATTGATCGCTTTATTGCCAAGGTTGAGGCTGGTTACAGATCAGAAGCTGCCGGGACAGCTGTTTTAAGCAGGAGGAATAACGGATGAACTATATTCGGATCACCAAAGACAATATTGACAAGGAACATATCTGCTGCGCCATGTCCGGTAAGCAGAGTGTTGTAAAAAAGGAATGGCTGCGGCAGCGCTTTGATGATGGACTTGTTTTCTATCGCAGTGAGGAACGCGGTAAATGCTTTATTGAATACATTCCGGCTGAAAACGCCTGGGTGCCGATTGCGGCAGATGGTTATCTTTACATTAACTGTCTATGGGTATCCGGCTCCATGAAGGGACGCGGATACTCAAATGATCTGCTGGAGGCGTGTATCTGTGATGCCAGGGTGCAGGGAAAGAAAGGTATTTGCATTTTGTGCGCGGAGGGCCGAAAGCGGGAATTCCTCGCTGACCCGAAATTCCTTACTTATAAGGGTTTCCGTGTGGCAGACATATCCGACTGCGGGATCAATCTTATGTATCTTTCCATTGAATCGGGGGCACAACCGCCGTATTTCAAGGAATGTGCGAAACATCCGGTGATTGAAGAAGCAGGTTTTGTTCTTTATTACACCGATCAATGCCCATATACCTATTATTGGGTACCAAAGGTGCAGGAGGCGGCAAAGGAACATGGTATCCCGTTCAATGCCATCCACATCACTGACAAAGAATCAGCACAGAATGTACCTGCACCGGTCACGACTTATGCACTGTTTCGGGACGGTCAGTTTCTGACACAGAGTATCCAGTCAGATAAAAAATTCCTGGCGCTGGCAGGTTTACAAAATTGATTTTACTCCGCTATTTTTGTGTCGCTTTTGAGTCGCAACATAAACGCTCCGCAAGGATGCGAAGCATCGTCACGCTTCTGTTTGTCGAACTTTACGGAGATATTGGTGCGATCACCCCAAAGGGTGTTGCGAAGGATACCCCTGAACGCTTTGCGTTGTTCAGTGCTCCGTTTATTCGCCTCTGGATTTGGGTCCTGACACCGTTGTAATACACAATAAAGCTATCGCGCGATTCACAAGGAGTGAGTATAAAGCCCTGCAAAAGTGCTTTCGGATTTAAAAAAGGGATTCCGATACTGACAGAAAGGAAAAACATGGAGAAAAAATTGCAAAATCTAACCTCTAACAAAAATGAAACACCCGCACCGCAGGGAGGCAAATGGCCGGACGAGACGATCATTCGCTATATCATCCGTGCTTTTTTGCTGCTTATTGTATTCGCATGGGCGCTGGTAAACCTTGACGCTGTTTTGTGTTTTCTCGGCAAGGTGCTTGCACTGTTCACTCCGTTTCTGATCGGCGGCGCGATTGCTTTTTTGATCAACGTAGTTCTTCGACCGATGGAATGCTGCTGGAACAAGGCGTGCCGCAAAGCTCCTGCAAAGCTGACTCGCCCCGTGTGCCTGACAGCAAGCACCGTGCTTATCCTTGGAATTCTATTTGCTGTGGTGTTTATGATGCTCCCCAGCTTGCGGGAATCCGGCGATGAGTTTATCCAAAACATTCCGGTCTATGTGGAGGAAATCGGGCGGTGGTGGGCTGGCGTTGTCCAGTTTGCTGCAAAATATAACATTGTCCTGCCCGAATATGTCATAGACTCTGACCTGTTGATTGAGAAGGTCACCGCCTTGATCAGTGACGAGAAAAGCGGGATTCTCACCGTGACATGGGGCGCGGCAACCTCTGTCCTGTCGGTTATTGTAGATGTTCTCTTGGGGCTTGTTTTTGCACTTTATTTGCTTGCAAAGAAGGAGGTCGTCGCGGCACATTTGAAAAAACTCATTGTGACAGTCCTTCCGCAAAAGACGGCGCAGCAGCTTCTTAGTATTGCCGCGCTGACCAATCAGACCTTCACAAATTTTGTCAGCGGGCAGCTTACCGAAGCGGTTATCATCGGTGTTCTGTGCTTCTTTGGAATGCTGATTCTTGGGATTCCGTATGCCGGTGCTGTCTCCGCGTTTGTGGCCGTCACTGCGCTGATGCCGATTTTTGGCGCATGGATTGGCGGCGGCTTTGGTGCGTTTTTAATTCTGCTGGCAGAACCTGGCAAGGCTCTGTGGTTCATTCTCTTTCTGGTCGTTTTGCAGCAGGTGGAGGGCAATCTGATTTATCCCAAGGTGGTCGGCAAGTCCGTCGGACTTCCTGGACTGCTTGTGCTGATGGCTGTTACGATTGGCGGCGAAGCATTTGGCATCTTAGGGATGCTGTTCAGCGTTCCCGTCTGCGCCGTGCTGTTCAGCCTTTATCTGGAGTTCATGAAGAAAGCAAGCACCCTTTAAGTTGTGGTCTATTCAACAAAGACCACGGCAATTATCGAGCATATTATTTACGATGAGATGGATGACCATTACGGCGCAGAGCTGGAATATCCCTGGAATGACTGGAAAGCTGTGCTGAGGCGCAACGACAATAATAAATGGTATGGTGTGGTTCTGAAAGTATCTGCTGATAAGTTGGGGGAGTCGGAAGCAGCCGGCATTGATCTAGGGCTGCCGTTCGAGGAAAAACGAAGGGTTTTCGAGGGAGGCAAGTCAAATGGAAGACGTTCGACTTGAATTATTCATTAGTTCTTGATAAGTAACCATTCGGTAATCATAGCGTAGTTATCGAATGGTTACTTTAATGAAGAAAATAATTATGGCAGAAGGCACAAAGAAACGGATTTTGAGAACAGCACTGGAACTGTTTGCGCATACGTGCCCAGTAAAGGATAGAGTTGTATCTTAACCTGAGTATAGTTATAATACAATTATGACAGTTGCTTTCCCGGGATTATCAATGACGGAAATGATGTATGACGATGATAGGCAGCAGGGAATTTCCTGGGTATAAAAAAGCTTGCGAAGCTAATGAGAAGGGATGACATCATGGGACATTTTTATTTTGTAAGACACGGACAGACTGTGTGGAATGTGGAGAATAAAATTTGCGGAGCAACAGACAGTCCGTTGACGGAGCATGGACGGCAGCAGGCGGCTGAAACCGGGAAAAATATTGTAGAAAGCGGAATCAAGGCAGATGAAATTCTCTATTCACCCCTTAGCCGTGCAGCAGATACAGCAAAAATTATTTCTGAAATGAGCGGGATTCCCTGCAGGGAAGAACCAAGACTCATAGAGCAGAACTTTGGAAAATGGGAGTCTACGCCGAGAGACGGCAAAGAGTTTAAGAAGGCGAAAGAGTCCTTTGCCTGCCGATATGAAGGGGGAGAATCCATGCTGCAGCTTGCACAGCGTATCTATAATCTGCTGGATGAGATAAAACAGGAGTCTGACCATAAGACATACATTCTGGTGGCACACAATGGAATTTCAAGGATGATTCAGTCGTATTTTACGGATATGACCAATGAAGAATTTGCATCCTTTGGCGTAAAAAACTGCCAGGTGGTGCGGTATGACTTCTAATCTGGAGCGAGGGGGGCAGTAAAGCTTACCGGGAAGCAACGGGAGAGTAAAAATCACGTAACTGTGAAGGTACTGAACGGTTACAAAATTACAAACGCAAGGAGGAGAGATGAATCCAAATAAAAAGGAGGATGCGAGCTACCTGCAGACGGTTGGCCGTGCCCTAACTATTTTAGAAATGTTCAGACAGCAGAATACACTGTCTCTGCCGTCGATTGCCAGGGAGCTGGGGGTGGGAAAAACCATCGCCTATCGATTGGTACATACTTTGACCGAAGAGGGATTCTTAATACAGGATCCTTTTACGAAACAGTACTCTTTGGGAGAGCAGGTGCTGATATTGGGATTTTGTGCGGTGCATAGGCTGGATGTTAAACGAATTGCTCACGATTTTCTTTGGAATTTCCATGAGCGCACCAAGATCAGCACTTATCTTACTATTCCGTGTGGGAATCAGAGTTTGTGTGTGGATCGTGTGGTTTCAGATAATACTGGGCGTTTGAGTTCAGTGTTTGTGGGGGGAGTATACCCGTTGTTTCGTGGGGCAAGCAATCGAGTATTACTGGCATTTGCTTCGCCTCAATTTCAAAGCAACTATCTCAATAGCTTAGAGTTGGCAGAAGAGGAGAAGACTCAGCTGAAGGAGGATTTGAAAGCTGCTCGAGCTCGTGGATATGATATTACTCATAACAGGCTGACAGAGGGACTGTTTGCCGTC
Source organism: Clostridium fessum (assembly GCF_027698965.1). Classification (NCBI taxonomy): domain Bacteria; kingdom Bacillati; phylum Bacillota; class Clostridia; order Eubacteriales; family Clostridiaceae; genus Clostridium; species Clostridium fessum. The sequence continues at coordinate 165,793 of NZ_JAQEQF010000001.1, read as the reverse complement.
GGATTTCCTATCTATAACTCAGCTAACCAGCTAGTGGCTGGTCTGAGTGTAGGGGGAGTATATGATTTGGAACGACCAGACGCTGTGGAGAAATATATTCAGCAGGGGCGTCAACTGGCTGTTGAGATCAATAATCAAATGGGCTCAAACTATTACAGTAGAATATCTGATTGATTTGTTGAGATGCAAAGAAGAATGATAATATGAGAAATTCGGACAGAAGAAATACTCTTTTGTCTGGGTTTCTTTTTTTATTGCTAAAAATATTGACATAAAATTAATCTGTTAGAAAATGATGTAATATATTGACAAGACTCTGACAAGATGCTAATATAAAAACATAATTCCTATCTAAGCAACGATGTTCCTATAATAGGAATCTCAAACAAATGAACGATAGAAAGGAGCGTGAGAATCATGAAATACAAAGGTGCTGCAATCCAATATGACTGCCATTTTATGGATAAAGAGAAAAACTTGGCTGCTCTGACGAACTTGGTGCGTCAGGCAGCAGCTCAAGGGGCGAAGCTCATTGTCCTGCCAGAAATGTGTGCGACTGGATACTATTTTGATAGCATGGAACAGGCGGCCGAGATGGCAGAGCCCATAGCAAATGGGCAAACGGTACGATTATTGGAGAATTTAGCAAAGGAGTTAGATTGCTATTTGGTTGCAGGACTTCCTGAGTCGGATGGAGAGAGGTTGTACAATTCAGCGGTTCTTATAGGACCGGAGGGGCTGATTGGCCGACATCGGAAAATGCACCATTATGTTCCTGATAGTACATGGGCTAAAACGGGAGATGAACCGGTAAAGGTGTTTAATACTCCTATTGGAAATATAGGCATACAGATTTGTATGGATCTAAGTTATCCGGAAGGACCTAGGTTAAGCAGGCTTATGGGAGCACAGGTTTTGTGTTCGCCTATGAACTGGAACGAGCCATCTATCCCTTCATCTATCTGGCTGACACGTGCTAAGGAAAACGGTATGTATGTGATTGCTTCTAATCGACACGGAAATGAAAAAGGATTCGATTTCTGCGGCGGAAGCGGGATTATTGATCCAGAGGGCAGAGTAGTGGCGTGTCATCCTTATGGAGATGGAATTGCTATGGCTGAGATTGATTTAGAGATGAAGCCGGATCGAAGCGAGATTCCTTTACGCCGCCCGAAGCTCTACCGTGAACTTCAGTTACAGCGTTATCCATGGTATCAGAGCCAGTATTACCAAGCATATGCTACGGAGCCATTGCTTGAGGGAAAGCAATTTTCAACGGCGGTATGCAGCATGAAACCGGAGAATCGGGAAGAAGGGTTTATGGCTGTAAAGCAGGCTATCAGTCAAGCTGGGAAGCAAGGAGAGCGCTTGCTGGTTCTGCCAGAACTGGTGCTTGGAGGTGTACCTGATGACTTGCAGCAAGCACAGTGCGTGGCCATTCGAGAGGATGATCCGGTGTGGAAAGAACTATCTTCTCTAGTCATGGAGAATCATGTGGATGTGATTCTGGGCTTTGTATTAGAAGAAAACGGGAAGCTATGGAATGCAGCAGCATGCTTGTGCGAGGATGGTTCTCGACATTACTATCGGAAGAGTCATCTGACTGAGAGGGAAGCACAGTGGGCGGAAGCAGGAGACCGTGCCGGACTGGTCCTTGATCGCCCTTATGGCAGAATCGGTGTACTGTTAGGCAACGAAATTTTTATTACGGAAGTACCTCGATTGCTGGCCAATAGCGGATGCGATATTTTAGCTGTTCCAGCGGTGGAAAATCCGTCGTGCCCTCCTGGTATTCCAGAGGTTCAACAGGAGGTGGAACATTATCATCTTGCTAGGGTAAGGGCTAATGAAAATAGTACATACGCAGTCTTTGCGGCTCAAAAAGGAGTGAGCGGCATATTTGGTCCAGATATGTTCCTAGTACCGCGGAATGAAGTGGTGCTCAACGAGAGCGGATTTGCAGATATGACAATGGATACTCGATTTATATTGTCAGATGAAAGTGGATGTCCAGCGATAAACCTGGTTCGAGAAAAGCCAATGCTTGGAACCAGACATACTACATGGTATGACAAGTTGATAGAAGAAACGGATTGTGTGCTTTAAAAGAAGGGAGAGCCATATGAGCGATAAAAAACATGATGTGAATGCTGTGACAACTGAGCCTAACGTGGAAGATCAGGATTATATTTATACTCCGGTTCCTCAAAATAAGCGGTACGGATGGATTAAGATGTTTTTCGTCTGGTTATGTTGGAATGTAGTAGTAGGAGACCTGGCTACAGGTACGGCGTTAGGATCCAGCATGAAGTTTCGGGATGCTCTTATTGCCCTGTCAATCGGCGATATTATATTAGTGGCGGTCATGATTATGACTGTGTATATCGGTTCAAAAACCGGATTGGCAGCAATGTCATTGATTCGGTTTACCGTAGGTCGGGTAGGAACTTATATTTTCTCGGCGATTATCTGTGTGACCTCAGTGGGTTGGTTTGCCACCCAGTTGGGCTTCTTTGGGCAGATTTGGTCTCAGTATATTCCGATAAGCGTACCGATCCTGGCAGTGCTGGGCGGAATTATGATGGCATCTACAGCGATTAAGGGATTTAAGGGAATGGAGAAGTTAAGCACATTTGCAGCGATTCCGTTGCTTCTGTTTATTGTTTTGGCACTGGTTAACTGTGTAAGATTGATTGGCGTAGATTCTTTGTTCTCTTATAGCCCTGCGGGAAGTCAGATTGGCACCATGGCTACTGGCGTTACCACAGTTATTGGCAGCTGGGCAGCCGGAATGGCTACTGTTCCCGACTGCGGTCGATTTGCAAAGACGGATATCATAAAGATCTCTATCGTTTGGATCGCTGGTCTCTTCTTTGGTCATTTCCTGCTTCCAATTGCTGGTATTGCAGCTGCTCTGCATCTGGAAACATGGGATTTCGGAGTAGTATCTGATTACATTGGCGTACTGGCAACTGGTTCGGGAATCATTGGTGCTCTGCTTATTACTTTAGCTGCATGGACAACTAACCAGCAGAACCTGTACTCTGCATCCAATGCGACATGCAACATTATTGAAGTGAAGAAAAAAAGTACTGTTACCATTGTTCTGGGCGCGATCGGAATTGCTTTAGGTTTCTGTGGTGTGGTGGACTACTTTGTGCCGTATATGACATGGCTTGGTATTGTAATCCCGCCAATGGCTGCAGTTATGGTGGCTGATTATTTGGTACTGCCTTTGTTTGGAGTAAAACATAATTATAATTATAATGACATTTCGTACGAAAACCTTCCACTTATCAAGTGGCCTTCCGTTCTGGCTTGGGGATGTGGTGTAGCAGTTGCTATTTTCTCTCCGGGCATTCAGGCTATTAATGGTATGGTAGCTACGGTTGTGCTGCATGTGGTGTTTAATCTGGTGGCAAATAAGAAGAATTAAGGTGGAAGCATCTTGAGGTAGAATATAGAAAGGGAGGAAGTTATGGAACATATTGGAATGAAATTGACAGAAGAACATGTCCGTTGGGCGGCTCTTGGTGGCTCTATTCTTGGCGGCGGTGGAGGCGGTTCGGCAAAGACCGGAGCTGAGTTCGGAGATCTGGCTGTGCGGTTCAGCCAGCTGGAATTAACCCCGTTGGATCAGATTGATCCGGAAACCGTGGTTGTCACAGCCTCTATGGTAGGAGCTCCTGCCGCACAGGAGAAGTTTGTCTCCCCGGCAGATATGATGCGCTGCGTGGAGCTCTTTACTCAAAGCACGGGTATTCGTCCAGGAGGTATCGTTACTAATGAGAATGGAGGCGGTTCTACGTTCAATGGCTGGCTAGAGGCATCCATGCTGGGAATCCCTCTGATAGACGCTCCCTGCAACGGCCGTGCTCATCCTACGGGAGTGATGGGAAGCCTGAATCTTCATCGTGATCCCAATTATATTACTACCATGACCTGTGTGGGCGGACGAAAGGAATTGGGCCGACACGTGGAATGTACAGTTACAGGTTCTATTGATCATTGTTCTAAACTGGTGCGGGCGGCTGCTGTGGAGGCTGGAGGTCTTGTGGCTGTAATCCGGAACCCGGTGAAGGCTTCGTTCCTGCAAAAAAACAGCGCTGTGGGGGGCTTGTCACTGGCTATTGAGACGGGACGCCGTTATTCACAGGGATTAGAAAAGTCGGTAGAAAATGGTGTGCAGGAGGTTTGTGAATTTTTAGGCGGTGAGATATTGGCTCACGGTCCGGTAGAGGAGTATCAGCTGCGCAGTGAAGGTGGCTTTGATGTAGGTATCGTTAAGATTGGTGGATATGAGATGTCTTTCTGGAATGAGTACATGACGGTGGATGGACCAGATGGACAGCGCAAAGGCACATTCCCTGATCTGATTATGACATTTGACAGCCAGACTGGACGGCCAACGCCTACATCTGACTTGAAGCAGGGCCAAGAAGTTTATCTCATTCATGTGGGTTATCAGCATCTGAAGTTGGCGGCTCCCATGTTTGACAAGGACTTATTGGCGGGCGTAGAGAAGATCATCAACCGTCCTATTGTGGATTGTGTGTCATTCTGATAAGGAGATAAGGGAATCTATGCGAAAGGCCCCGCCGCCAAAATGCTGGCAGCGGGGCCTTTGTAGATAGGACGTAACGGTTCAGTAGGTTTGTGCATTTATTGCGCGTGACTGTGAAGGTACTGAACAGTTACGATAGGACAAGCATAAGATGGAGGAAATTAAGATGGTGAAGATGAAAGTTGGAGCAATAACCATTGGGCAGTCACCCAGGACGGATGTGGTACAAGAACTGTTTCCGCTGATGGGTGAGCAGGTGGAACTAATTCAGGCAGGTGCATTAGATGGGCTCACTCGGGAGGATATCCAGGCATTTGCACCAGGACCAGAGGATTATACTTTAATCTCACGACTTCGGGACGGAAGTTCGGTTATGATTGCCGAACGACATATTCTGCCCCAGCTGCAGCAGTGTATCGAACGGTTGGAAGAGCAGGGCGTAAATTTGATTCTGTTTTTGTGCACGGGGGATTTTCCGGCTGTGTTTCATTCTAAAGTGCCATTGATTTTTCCGTGCAAGGTGCTTAATGGGCTTGTGCCAGCCTTGTCTAATCGAGGAAAGATCGCTGTAGTGGTTCCAACACCGCAGCACGTGGATCAGACAGAGAAAAAGTGGAATCAGTATGTAAAGGAGAGTATTATTATTCCGGCTTCTCCCTACGGTAGCCAGGATGATTTGGATGCGGCGGCTAGAGCTGCAGCGAAAATGGATGTGGATCTGGTGGTAATGGACTGCATTGGCTATAATATCGGAATGAAAGAACAATTTCAAAAATTGTCTGGAAAACGGGTGATTTTGTCCCGGACACTTGCAGTCCGGGCTATGATGGAACTGCTGTCATAAGGGGGGAAATGCGATGGAACTGGCGGAAATTGGAAAAAATATTTTAACAAACTGCATGAATGTCAAACCGGGGGAGAATGTACTGATAGTGACCGATGATGAGAAGTATGCCATTGGTCAGACCTTGTATCAGGCAGCTAAACTTTTGAAAGCAGAAGCTATGTTAATGACTATGACTGCTAGAGAGGTGTCTGGTCAGGAACCACCCGCTGTAGTGGCAGCTGCCATGAAAGCGGCGGATGTGGTGATTTGCCCCATGAAAACATCTATTACGCATACACGAGCCAAAATTGAGGCAGCGAAAGCTGGAGCAAGGATTGCTACAATGCCGGGAATCACGGAGGAAATGTTTGCCAAGGGTGCTATGACTGCAGATTACAGTCGTGTTATGGCACTTACAGAGCAGGTGACTGACTTATTGACGAATGCCAATACAGCACGCATAGAGAAAGATGGACATGTTTTAACGCTGGATCTTCGGGGACGGCGTGGAGTATCTAGCCCTGGTGTCTATCGGGAAAAGGGGCAGGCGGGAAATCTTCCTTCCGGAGAGTCCTACATAGCTCCGATAGAGACAGGAGCAAATGGTACGATGGTAATTGATGGATCTATGGTTGGAATCGGTTTATTAGAACAGCCTTTGGAAGTGAAAGTGAAGGACGGGGTTCTTCAAAGCATCCAGGGAAAAGAAGCAGAGAAACTGGAGATTCTCTTGAGAAATAAGAACAATGCCACTCTGTGTGAACTGGGCATTGGAACCAACTATGCGGCCAGACTGATCGGCGTTATTCTGGAGGATGAGAAAGCTTATCAAACGGTCCATATTGCCTTTGGTACTAACGTAGGATTTGGAGGAAATAATCAGGCAGACTGCCATATGGACGGAATTATTAAGAATCCCACATTGTATTTGGATGACAAGCTAGTTATATTAGATGGAGTTTTCCAGATTTAAGGAGATACTCCAATTGCTGCCTGAGTATTTTGATCATGAAATTATTTTTAGGAAACCAAGAGAGAAGGAACGTATAATATGAAAACTTATAAAGTTGGTCTGATTCGGGTGCTGACCACAGAGGACGAGGAATTGCTGCAGCTGCATGGAAAGCTGATAGAATCGTATTTCCCTATGTTCCAGGTGGTGTCACGATGTATTCCGGAACAACCGGAGGGAATTCATGACGATGAAACATTCGCTGTAGGTGTACCTAAGGTGGTGAATCTTGCAGTGGAACTGTGGAAGGAAGGCTGTCAGGCTATTATTATCAGCTGTGCCGGTGACCCGGGAGTTCCGGAGGCAAGACAGGCCGTACCGATTCCGGTTATAGGAGCGGGAGCCAGTACTGCAGCGTTGAGTCTGTTTTTTGGCAGTCATCCGGCTGTGTTGGGGATTACTGAAGATGTACCGTCAGGATATCAGCGGATATTCGGTGATCGGATTGTAGACAATGCAAAGGGAGATGGGGTAGAAAATGTCCTGGATTTGATGACAGACAGAGGATATGAAGCCACCATGAAAGCAGCGGCTGCGCAGAAAGAGATGGGGGCCGATGTGATTGCCCTTAGCTGTACAGGAATGTCCAGTATCCGTATTGCTCCCTCCATCGAAAAGACAGTAGGAATTCCGGTTCTGGATCCTGTTTTGTGTGAGGGACTGCTGACATTGTTTGAGCTATTGAGAAGAGAAAATATGGAGGATTAGGAGTTAGAATTAGGAAGCTTCGTCTATACTAAAATATAGGCGGAGCTTTTTTGTGTATAATGATTGTATCTTAAATGGAAGATCGATTATAATATAAATAGACAGAAAAACTGGCGGTTTATATAAATATTATGCTGGGTACACATACATTCCCAGCAGCTGCTGAACACAGTAAAAGGCAATGGAGGCACCGGATAACCATAGCTGCAACTGTGGCGCAGAAAGTGAATGAGTGAAATTATGAAACGAATTAACAATGTTATGCCAATTATTTCTGGACCCTGTTTTGGTTTTGCCGGAATTTTTGTACACGAGTTACGGATCGTACTTGCTAAGCTTGTGCTTTCGGGTAAAGAGCAGGAAGTTGTGGAGGAATAGGATCATGTCAAAAGATGAGTATTTGATTACCGATGCGCCGCTGAAAGCGTTGACGGTTTTTGCAATGCCGATGATTCTCGGCAGTTTTTTTCAGCAGGTATACAATATGGCGGACTCCATTATCGTCGGCCAGTTTGTGGGTTCCTCCGCACTGGCGGCGGTTGGCGCCTGTGCAGCGCTGACGAATGTTTTCATTTGTGTGGCACTGGGGGCCGGTGCTGGTGCAGGTGTGCTTGTGAGCCGCTATTTCGGTGCCAAAGAGTATGGAAAAATGAAAACGATTGTGTCTACATCACTGATCAGCTTTTTGCTACTGAGCATCATCCTTGGTGTCTTTGGCTTTTGTTTTTCCCATGCGATGATGAGCGGATTACAGACTCCTGCCGATATTCTGGAGGAAGCAGTGCTGTACCTGCGGGTCTATTTTGTGGGCTTTCCGTTTTTGTTCATGTACAATATTCTCTCTACCATGTTCACTTCCATCGGTGAATCAAAAATTCCATTGGGACTGCTGATCTTTTCATCAATCCTGAATATTGTAATGGATCTTTGGATGGTAGCCGGTCTGGGACTTGGCGTGTTCGGTGCGGCGCTTGCAACTTTGATCGCACAGGGCATTTCGGCTGTGTTTTCACTTTTGATTTTCTTTTACCGGATGCGGCGGTATAAGAGTATCTTTGCCTGGTTTGACGGACAGGAGCTGCGCTCGATGCTTCGGATTGCTGTTCCGTCGGTTCTTCAGCAGTCTACCGTATCCATCGGTATGATGATCGTACAGGCGGTGGTAAATCCTTTTGGAACACAGGCACTCGCCGGATACGCGGCAACGATGCGTGTGGAGAATGTTTTTTCCCTGATTTTTGTGTCCATCGGCAATGCGGTTTCTCCGTTTGTTTCCCAGAATCTTGGCGCAAACAAAACCCAGCGCATCAAAAAAGGCTACCATGCAGCATTGGTGCTTGATGTGTGTTTTGCGGCGCTTGCTTTCCTTGTCATTGAAACGCTGCACACGCAGATTTCCTCACTGTTCCTTGGAAAAGATGGAACCGCCCTGGCTTATCAGGTGTCTGGGGATTATATGAGATGGCTTGGTTACTTCTTTATCTTTATGGGAATTAAAATGGCGACCGATGGAGTCCTTCGCGGACTCGGAATCATGCAGCCATTCCTCATTGCCAACATGGTAAACCTTGCGATCCGCCTGTCCGTGGCATTGATCGGTGCACCACGTTTTGGCATTGATTTTGTTTGGCTCGCCGTGCCGGCAGGATGGCTTGCCAACTTTTTGGTGTCCTATGCGGCACTGAGAAAATCCTGGCCGGCTGAGAAAGTGGAGTCATCCCGATAAATTTGGATGTACTGAAAGGAAATACATACTTTTGCCTTGTTTGATTTATGAATATCGATTTTGTTAAAAATATGTATTTGCATTAGAGAAAAAAATGGGTATAATAACATAAACTGACAGAAGGAGAAATTTGTGATGAAGAGACGGGAAGGTTTTACACTGGCTGAGCTATTGATAGTGGTGGTTATTATTGGAATACTGGTATCAATTTCAATTCCGATTTTTACGGCACAGATGCACAAGGCGAAGGTGGCGGCAGACTGGGCGAATCTCAGGGCATATTATGCGGAAATACAGGCAGATTATATGTCTACCCAGCAGCAGAATCCGAAGGTTAAACTTTATTGGGATATAGATAACGCTGATGACTGGCATTCGGTGACTTTTTTAGATGGGCATAAGGCTGAGATGAAGGCTGGAACCTGTGCAGTTAGTTTTACTGATAATAAAGGATATTCAATTGTGTATCACTGTAATAAAACGCATAAAAAATGTGACTTGGGTTTGGGGGAGAACTACACTAGTCAATGATAGAGTATTGAGAATGCATAAGGAATTTACGCAGAAAGTGTAAATTCTGTGCATCGCGAAGCGTGTTACTGAGAACGCAGTGAACAGTAACAAATTAATAGTAAAGTGGATAACATCTACTTCTAATGCTGGACATCCACCCCAAAGTCAAGTATAATAAACTAGAACAGTTGTACGATTATAATAAACGGGTAATCAGAGCACAAGCGGACATCTGATTTCCCGTTTTTGTGTTGCAATGTATCCGGAAGAAGCTGCCGGCGGCAGGTTCTGTAGGTGAATAGAAAGACAAATAGAAGGAGGTACCCTATCCGATGTCAAGAAAAAATCCGTTCGTTATGCCCATCCTCAAATGGGTAGGCGGCAAACGGCAGCTGCTGGACAGCATCAATCCGCTGATCCCGGAATGTTCGACCTATTATGAGCCGTTTATCGGGGGCGGTGCGGTGCTCTTTGGGAGACAACCGAACAAGGCGGTGATCAATGACTCCAACGAAGAGCTGATCAATGTATACCGGATGATCAAGGAAGAGCCGGAAGCGTTGATTGCGGCGCTGAGCGCCCATAAGGAACAGAATTGCGAGGAGTATTATTATACGGTGCGGGCGTGGGATCGCGACAAGGAGACGTATCAGACGCGGACCAACGTCGAGCGGGCAGCGCGGATCATTTACCTGAACAAGACCTGCTACAACGGCCTGTTCCGCGTCAACAGCTCCGGCGAGTTCAATTCTCCGTGGGGCAGATATAAGAATCCGAATATCACGAACGAGGCGACTATCCATGCGCTGAATGCGTATTTAAATAAAGCAAACATCACGATCAAATGCGGCGATTACCGCGAGGCGTTAAAGGGCATCCGGAAGGGCGCGTTCGTCTATTTTGACCCGCCTTATATGCCGATCAGCTCATCGGCGTCGTTCACGGGCTACACCGCGGGCGGCTTCGGGGAGGAAGAGCAGATCGCATTAAAAGAGCAGTGTGACATGTTGAATGCAAAGGGCATCAAGTTCCTGCTTTCCAATTCGTCCTGCGAATTTATCGAGGATTTATATAAAGATTACATCATCGACCACGTGGATGCCAAGCGCGCGATCAACGTGAAACCGGAGAAGCGCGGAGAGATTCAGGAAGTTCTGGTACGCAATTATGAGCTTGATTGATGATAAATGGAGAATTTTATTTGATAAATACCGGATTGAGCGGGAAATTGAGAAACATGGGCGGTTTTACATTACCGCCGACCAGATCCGTGAAGTCAAGGAACCGCGTCTGATGACGAAATTTGATACGCGGGAATCCCTGCCGCGGGTGTTTGGAAAGAAAATTTCGATTCTTCCGGTGTCGCGCGGCGGCTATGTGCTGGGCGAGTTTGACTTATATCAGGATTTTCCGGAGATTCCGTCCGGTATCAAGCGGGTGACGAGCGCGAAGATACCCGATTACTTTGAGTCCATCGACCTTCATGACATCCGTTCGGAAGCCAGCGCGATCAACGTTATGAGCATCACGGGGATTCTGGATGATTTTCTGGGCGAAGATCGCATGGTGCAGACGGTTTCGGGGCGGATGGGGTCTGGAAATTTTGAGTTTTATGTCAGCGACTATCAAAAATCAGAGCTGATTGAAAAAAAGCCGCTTATCCAGGTACAGAATTCGCAGGTCGAGATCGACGGCGGATTTGAAAATGAGAATGTATTTACGCTGATCGAGGGAAAAAACGTCGTCCACAGCAATTTTCTGATCCGGCAGCTCTATTATCCGGCGAGACTCTGGGCGGAGAAGATACACAAGCCTATCCGTCCGGTGTTTATGGTGTATTCGAATAATATTTTCCGCCTGCTGGAATATGAATTTACGGACCTGCGCTACTACAATTCGCTGCGGCTGGTGCAGGAGCGAAATTACAGCTTAGAGGAAATTGAGATCACGCTGGATGATTTATACGATGTCTGGGCACGGACAAAGGTCAAGCCGGAACCGGCGGTTACCTTTATCCAGGCGGACAGCTTTTACAAGGTTATTTCACTGGTGGAACGGCTGAACGAGAATCCAATGACGGGCGGGGAGATCGCGCAGCTTTTTGGATTTAAGGAGCGACAGTCGGACTATTATTTCAACGCGTGCCGCTATCTGGGGCTGGCGGAGAAGCAGACGGATGAGGACGGCGTGAAAGTGCATATCACGGCGATAGGAAGACGGCTTTTGAAACTGCCGTATAGGGCGCGCCAGCTCGAATACGTCCGCCTGATTCTGGAACACCCGATTTTCCACGATTTATTTGAAGCTGCCCTTCAGATCGGAGATGTTCCGGACAAGGAGTATGTCGCAAAGAAAATGCGGGAATACCAGGTCTGTGGGGAAAATCTGATCGTGCGGAGGTCAAGTTCAGTGCGGGCATGGCTGTACTGGATTCTGACGCTGGTGAACGAAGGATAGGGAAATGGTGCGGAATTATTATATGTATCCGTTATCATGCTAAGGGGGGTAATTTTGTCTCAGATGCGGCGGCGTCCGTGCATGTTATGCCTGACCGTTAGAAAAACAGACCATTTGGACAGAGAATAAAATATAGAAAGTTACAGGACAGCATATGGGCAGACAAGAGCAGACAAATCATCTTTTCAGCAATCGCGATCTGCGGATTCTTCTGGTTCCGCTGATCGTAGAGCAGATTTTAAACTCCCTGATGGGTACAGCGGACAGCATTATGGTCAGCAACGTGGGATCGGCGGCGATCTCGGCGGTTTCGTTGGTTGACTCCATCAATATTTTAGTGATACAGGCATTCTATGCGCTGGCGGCAGGCGGCACGATCGTCTGCTCCCAGTACATCGGACAGAAAGATAAGAAAAATGCGGAGGAATCCGCGAGACAGTTATCTTTTGTGGTGGCGTGCATCTCGTCGGCGGTCATGGCAGTCTGCCTTCTGACACGCGGACCGCTGCTGCGGCTGATTTTCGGCAGCGTCGAGGCGGATGTCATGGAGGCAGCGCAGACCTATTTCTTCTACACGGCGCTTTCGTTCCCATTTATCGCCCTCTATGATGCCGGTTCCTCGATCTACCGGGCGCAAGGAAATACAAGGCTTCCGATGACGATCGCGGTCGTCTCTAACGGGTTAAATATCGCCGGAAATGCGGTGCTTATCTGGGGCTTCCATCTTGGAGTTGCCGGTGCGGCGATTGCCACGCTCGGTTCCCGCGTTATCTCGGCAGTGGTGGTGTTCGCCTTTTTGCACAATCCCAGCCAGGAAATTGCGGTGCGTGACTATCTGCATATCCGTCCGGACGGACGCCGGATTATGCGGATTCTCTCATTGGGAATCCCAAACGGTATCGAAAATGCGATGTTCCAGTTTGGAAAACTTGCGATTCAGTCAACCGTCTCGACCCTCGGGACGATCGCGATCGCAGCCCAGGCGATGACGAATATTCTGGAAAACTTAAACGGCATCGCGGCGATCGGTATCGGAATCGGCATGATGACGGTGGTCGGACAGTGTCTCGGCGCGGGGCGCAAGGATGAGGCGATCTATTATATCAAAAAATTGACGGCAGTGGCGGAGGTCGTCATCATCGCAAGCTGTGCGCTCGTATTTCTGGCGACGAAACCGGTCACGATTCTGGGCGGCATGGAGCCGGAGAGTGCGAAGATGTGTCTCTACATGGTCGGATGGATCACGGTGGTAAAGCCGATCGTCTGGACGCTCGCATTTATTCCGGCATATGGAATGCGGGCTGCCGGGGATGTGAGGTTTTCGATGATTCTCTCCTGCATCAGTATGTGGGCGTTCCGGGTGACGCTGTGCATTTATCTCTGCCGCGTCCACGGCTTCGGACCGATCGCGGTGTGGATCGGCATGTTTACAGACTGGACGATCCGGGGCATCGTATTCACATTCCGCTTTATGGGCCGGAGATGGCTCGCGCATAAAGTTGTGTAAAAAACAGAGGGAGCAAAATGAAAATGGAGTTACAAATACTGGATTGGATTCAGCAGATGCGGACGCCGGTGGGCGATGTCTGGATGGTGTTTATTTCGCGGCTTGGAAATGCAGGAATGATTTGGATTCTGTTTACATGCCTGCTGCTTATGATTCCGCGGACGAGAAGATGGGGAGCTGCGCTGGCGGTAGCGCTCTGTCTGGATGCGATCATCTGTAATATCTTACTAAAGCCTATGGTTTGCCGGATCCGTCCGTGCGATGTGAATCAGACAGTTCAGCTGATCATTGCCCGCCCGGCGGACTATTCCTTCCCGTCGGGACATACGGCAGCTTCGTTTGCTGCGGTCGCGGCTCTGTACTTTGCCGGGGCGAAAAAATGGTGGAAAATCACGTTGCCTCTGGCGATCCTGATGGCGTTTTCAAGAATGTATTTATATGTGCATTACCCGACCGATGTTTTGGGCGGCATGATTGTGGGGTGCGCGGCGGGGTATTTTGGAAACCGGCTGGCGGCGCATCTGATACGGTCCTGGAGACAGAAGATGAAAAAACCAGAGGACAGAAAAAATAGATAATTTTATGTAAGAGATGCCAGAAGTTACTGTTCACGCATACGTGAACAGTAATGCCAGAATACCTGTAATTGCCCCGTTTTTCTCTTGATATCCTTTATTTCCGATGGTATAATCTATAATCGAAATAATTTCTTTTATGATAGAAAAGGGATGATTATGATGGGGTTAGACCAGAATCAGTAATTTTATTCATTGTTAAAAGGTACGGCGTGATCTATCGACTCCAAAGCTTAGGATGATAGGAACTGCGTTTTTTGATGATGAGGTACCTGGAAAGCGACCAGGGGTAATGTGCTCTCGGAATCTTTCTGTGCTTGATTTTGTGAGATGTTTTTTTGTCAGTTGTGCCCAAATTTCTGAGGCGTACGCGGTGCGTACGTTGATGAAATTCGGGTGCGGCTGGCGGAAAATCAGCCACAAAAGCAGGTGCAGAAAAGACTCCGAGAGTACATTATAGAGTGATGGAGGAGAAAGACATGTTAAATTACAAGAAATATAAGAGAGTTCCTGTGGTAAATTACCCGGAGCGTGAGTGGCCGAATAAAGAGATTGAGAAAGCGCCGATCTGGTGCAGCGTTGACCTGCGCGACGGCAACCAGGCACTGGTTGAGCCGATGGTCGTAGAGGAGAAGATTGAGATGTTCAACCTCCTGGTAAAACTTGGATTTAAAGAGATCGAGATTGGCTTCCCGGCAGCTTCCCAGATCGAGTACGATTTCCTGCGCCAGTTAGTAGAACGCAAGCTTATCCCGGACGACGTAGTTGTACAGGTTCTGACCCAGTGCCGCGAGCACCTGATCAAGAGAACCTTCGATGCCATCCAGGGTATTCCGAAGGCGATCGTACATATTTACAATTCGACTTCTACCTTACAGCGTGAGGTTGTATTCCATGCAGACCGCGAGGAAGTAAAGCAGATCGCGATCGATGGTACCCGCATGGTAAAGAAATATATGAAAGATTACGACGGAAAAGTAATCCTTGAGTACTCTCCGGAGAGCTTTACCGGAACCGAGCTTGATTTTGCACTGGATATTTGCACCGCTGTACAGGAAGAGTGGGGCGCAACCCCGGACAATAAGATCATCATCAACCTTCCGGCAACGGTTGAGATGACGACTCCGAACGTATACGCAGACCAGATCGAGTGGATGAACAGGCATTTTAAGAACCGTGACAGCATTATTTTAAGTATCCATCCGCACAATGACCGTGGTACCGGCATTGCAGCGACCGAGCTGGCTCTCTTGGCAGGTGCAGACCGTGTCGAGGGTACACTGCTTGGAAACGGCGAGCGTACTGGTAATATCGACATATTAAATATCGCTTACAATATGTTCTCGCAGGGTATCAACCCGGAGTTGAATCTGGAAAATGTAAAGGAGATCACCGAGGTTTGCGAGCGCTGCACAAAGATGACCGTTGATCCGAGACATCCGTATGCAGGCAAGCTGGTATTTACCGCATTTTCCGGTTCCCATCAGGATGCGATCAGCAAGGGTATGCAGGCGCTTCAGAAGAGAACCGATGGCATCTGGGAGGTTCCGTACCTGCCGATCGATCCGAGTGATATCGGACGCGAGTACGAGCCGGTTGTCCGCATCAACAGCCAGTCCGGCAAGGGCGGCGTAGCCTTCGTCATGGATTCCTTCTACGGATTCCGTCTTCCGAAGGGAATGCACAAAGAGTTTGCTGACATTATCCAGAAGATTGCAGAAAAGCAGGGCGAGGTAGCTCCGGAGCAGATCATGGACGAGTTCCGTGCAAACTACCTGGACAGAAAAGAGCCGATGCACTTCAAAAAATGCCAGATCACAGACAAGGAGTACGAGGGCGGCGCATTCGCAACCGTTGCAACTCTTACCTTTACCGCTCATGACACCGAGCGCACCGTTGAGGGCGTAGGTAACGGACCGATCGATGCGGTACAGAGAGCGATCGAGGAGGCACTTGGCATCGAGATCCGTGTTCTGGACTACAACGAGCATGCACTTCGTTCCGGTTCCGGCGCACAGGCAGCGTCCTACATCCATCTGATGGATGTAAAGAGCGGCCGGGCAACCTACGGTGTCGGCATCAGCTCCAACATTACGAGAGCATCTATCCGCGGTATCTTCAGTGCGGTAAACAGATTGTTCTACTAAAAAATAAAATGAATCAATTCAGAGTGACTGCTTGTGTGTGGACAGTCGCTGGTTTGGGCGGTATGCAGAAATGTGTGCCGCTCTTTTTCTGCCTGCCCGTGAACAGTAACAATTGAGTTACTGTTCACAGGTAGGCACTTTTGGAACCGAAAGTGCCGTAAGAAAACGTGGTGGCAGCAGGAATTTGCCGTATTTAAATGCGAAGCCACGGCAAATTCCGTTACTGGGCACGTATGCGTGAACAGTAACACAATTGAAACACGTTTTAGCGTACACTCCGCATTCCAATATTGACAAGAACAAAATCCCGGTGTTACGATATAGAAAACTGAAAAACTGCATGAAATGACGATATTCGACTGAAAATTTCATGCTTATGAAAAAGAGAAAGGAAGTCCGTGAAAATGATTCTAAGGGCGAAGTATTTAATTACCGGAGATGGCAGAACCTGTTTGCAGGATCAGGCGGTGTATCTGGATAAAGAGGGAAAAATCGGCTGGATAGGAGACGCTGCGGAAGCGGCGGGGCGCTACCCGGAAGAGATGGTAAAGGATTACGGCGAGGCGACGATCCTGCCGGGACTGTTTGATATGCATGTGCATTTCGGTTACTACTACAGCCAGCCGGATCTGGATAATTATGACGATTATATGGTGGCATACTATGCGCTGGAACAGGCGAAACAGTCGCTGCGGCTCGGCATCACGACGGTGCGCGATCTGTCCTGTCCGCCCAATCTGATGAAGCAGCTGCGTCTGGCAGGGCAGAAGGGGTATGTGACGGTTCCGCGTATCATCCATGCGGACGCAGGTATCTGCATGACCGGAGGACACGGACATCAGGATGGGGTCGAGGAGGCGGACAGCCCGTGGGGCGTGCGCGCCGCTATCCGAAGACAGCTGCGCGCGGGAGCTGACTGGGTCAAGATCCTGACGAGCAACCGTGGCGATATCCCGGAATTTACGCAGGAAGAGCTGGATGCAGCGGTCGATGAGGCGCACCGCCAGGGGGTGAAGATCGCGGTTCATTCGGGTACACAGCCGTCGATTCAGATGTGTATTGACGCGGGATTTGACACGATCGAGCACGGAACCTTTTTAACAGAGGCGCAGGCGCGCCAGATGGCAGAAAAAGGAATCGCGTGGACGCCGACGATCACGGCGTACACGTATTTGTATGAGCAGACGAAGCAGATGATCGAGGCGGGTGTGGACATGGACAACCCGATCGCCGCCAGAGCCGTTCACGATCAGGCATTTTTCAAACCGGCGTTTGAGGCATACCGGGACAATTTCAAAAAGCTCTATGACACGGGAGTTACGGTGCTGGCAGGCAGCGACATGGTACTCTACAAAGCACCGCCGCTTCCGATTCATCAGGAACTCGGCTATATGGTAGACTATGGAATCACGCCGGTGGAGGCAGTGAGAACCGCAACATACAATGCGGCGAGCGTGCTTGGAATCGAGAAGGAGACGGGTAGCCTGAAAGAGGGCCTGGCGGGGGATCTGCTGGTTGTAAAGGGAGATGTCTCAAAGAATATTCGTGCGCTGGATGATGTGCTGGAAGTGTATCTGGCAGGAAAAATGGTGTATACGGTGTAAAAGATATGAAAAAGCTGTCTTTTTCAGAAGTGCAGGAGTTTTTGTTTCCTGAGATGGGAAAACCAAAAAGAAAATAAAAACATCTTGAAATTCTAAAAGAGACAGCTTTTATTATGTATCTATACCGCGCAGACTGTTTAAAATACGACTTCATTCCCATGAACAAACGGATTCGGCGTGTGTACGGTCAGAATCTTAACGACACGGTTTGTGTTGTTGACCCAGTCATGCGGGGTCTGGGAGTGGATCTGGATGCTGTCGCCCGGATTCAGGCAGTATTCGCTGCCGTCCAGATATACGGTCAGGATACCCTCCAGAACGTAGATAAATTCTTCACCGTCGTGCTGATTCATCTCAAGCTGGTTTTCAGAGCTTGTGGTGGCAGACGGCATCAGGTGGAAGATACGCGGAAGACAGGCAAATCCCTGTGCATTTCCATTGACCAGGTACTGTACGATCTGGGGGTTGATCTGGGAACAGTGCATGGCAAAACTCCGGCTGACCGGGGATTTCTCCTGATCGGCGGAGGAGTCAAAGAACGAAGACAGACTGACTCCGAGAATCGTAGCAAGCTTTGCCAGAGAGTCGATTGCAATCGAAGAGAGACCGCGCTCCAACTGGGAAAGAAAGCCGATGGACAGACCGGACTCTTCGCTGAGCTGTTTCAGTGTGTATTTTTTTGCGGTACGGAAGGCTTTTACCTTGGCACCGATGGTAACATTATGATCCATAGATATATCCCCCTTGCGGCATCATTCTTTAATATAATATATTCACTATACAGGATTTTTGTTGGAACGTCAACCAAAGGGGTAGTTTTGACGGGTAAATTTAATTCGAAATGGAACGATTTTTTGGGAAAAGACCAAAATGGGCGGCGGATTTGGAGAAGTGAATCAGTGAGCGGATAGATGGGGGAGAAAATGGGATAGAGAAAACGGGTGGACAGAAAATAAAAACAGGGGGAGAAACAGAATGAAGGAAATAGTACGCGCTTCGATCGAGGATTGTTCCCAGATCGAGCGCTTCCGTTTGGTGACTCGTCTGGGGAATGCGATTCTTTCCAATGGCGGGGAGGTATTCCGGGCGGAGCAGGCGATGGAGTATGCGGCGCGGGCGCTGCGTCTCGAAGCATTCAATGCGTATGTGATTGCAAATGGGATTTTTTCAAATGTGGTGATTGACGGGCGGTTTTATTCCAGCCGTATCTGCCATGTGCCGCTGGCACCTACGATTCTATGCCGGGTGGATGCCTTAAACGATTTGTCGAGAAAGATTGCGGCGGGTAAATGTGGTCCTTATGAGATGCGGATGCGCCTTGAGCAGATTGAACAGATGAAAGTGATCGAAAATCGGGGAAAGGTTCTGGCGGCAGGAATTGGAAGCGCCGGATTTTGTTACCTGTTCCAGGGCAGTCTGCGCGATACGGCGGCGGCATTTGTGACGGGCGTGCTGCTGTATTTGTTCCTTTTATACGCAGCTCCGCGCTTTTCCTCGTCCCGGATGATGCAGACGATCATGACGAGCAGCGTGCTTGCATTGTGCTGTTGTTTTCTGTGTTGGATCGGGCTGGGAGAAAGCCTGGATCATGTCATGATCGGAGCTGTGTTCACGCTGGCGCCGGGGGTGCCGCTGACCAATTCGATCCGGAATTTTTTGGAAAATGATTATTTATCCGGTCTGATCCGTTTTGTAGACGCCTTTTTGACGGCGGGCTGTATCGCGATCGGAGTTGGTGTGGCACTGCGGTTCTGGATGTTTGCGATGGGAGGTATGCTCTGATGGAAATGGCAGGGGAAATTCTGGGGCAGCTTCTGGCGGCCTGTGTCGGAACTGCCGCCTTTTCGGCGCTGTTTGGAGTTCCGAAGAAGTATTGGCTGGATTGTGGTATCTGCGGGGCAGTCGGCTGGGGCGTGTATCTGGCGGTCATGGCAGCTTATCAGACGCCGATCATCGGGACCTTCGCGGCGAGCGCGGTTTTGACGATGCTGTCGCGCTGTCTGGCGGTACAGCGGAAAGCGCCGACGCTCCTCTTTCTGGTCTGCGGCATCTTCCCGCTTGTGCCCGGAGCGGCGATCTATTATACCGCCTACAACTTTTTTATGGGGCAGGAAGCGCTGGCGCTCCAGTATGGCATGGATACAATCAAGATGGCGATCGCAATCGGGCTGGGGATCGGAGCGGCATATTCGCTTCCGGGACACCTGTTTGGATGGAAGCGGGAGATAGAGGTGTGGGAACCTGAGAAAGAGGGTAAAAAGTAGCCGCGGTTTACTTTTCTTTTAAAATATAGTAGAATACCCTCATACTATTAAGGAAAATATGATCAGCTGCGGCAGGCGTGGGGTGTTCTGCGGGCTTGATGGAGGGGACAGACATCGATATGGACAGTAAATTTTATGAGCCAGAAGTTCTGAAACAGCTGCAGGGAGAGATTCTGTCGATTCTGGATGATTTTATCCGGATCTGTGAAGACTATCATCTGGAATATTTCGGGATAGCCGGAACGGGAATTGGTGCGCTGCGGCACAAGGGATTTATTCCCTGGGACGACGATATCGATATTGCGATGCCGCGGCGGGATTTTGAGCGCCTGCTCCGGATCGTGGAAAAGAAGATGAGCGACCGGTATCTGGTTCTCAATGCAGAGCGATATCCCAATTATCCGCTGATGACGACCCGTCTGGTGAAGAAGGGGACGGTGTTTGTTGAGGAGGTTATGAAGGATGTGGACTGTCCGTTCGGCATCTTTCTGGATCTTTATGTGCTTGACAATGTGGCGGACAACCCGGTTCTATACCAGATTCAGTCGTGGACGGCCTGGTTCTGGAGTAAGCTGATGATTCTGCGGGCGATTCCGCGTCCGACGCTGCAGCAGCGGGGCATCAAGGCGAAGCTTATCTGGGCGGTCTGCGGGATGGTCTACAAGGCGATGAAGCTGCTCCATATCTCGCCTCAGTGGCTGCGGATGCGCTGTGAGCGGGTCTGCCGTAAATACAATAAATACCGGACACGCCGGATGGCATTTCTGCCGGACACAAGCCCATACTGGAATGTCGTGGATCGGACGCGCTGTTATCCGCTCCGGAAGCTGGAATTTGAGGGCAGACGCATGAATTTCCCAGGAAATATCGAGGAAATGCTGACAAAAATGTATGGCGATTTCATGCAGCTTCCGCCGGTTGAAAAACGCAAAACACACACGCCGAGCCGGCTGGAATTTTCAAAGGAAGAGATACTGTAGTGGTAAAATATTTAGCGAACGCCCTGATCGGTGGAGACGGGCAGATTGAAAAACGAAATATGAGCTGGAATATGATAGGGAGCTTTCTCTATGCACTGGCGTCCATGGTGCTGACGATCGCGGTCATCCAGATTGTCGGCGAGGATGAGGGCGGTATCTTCTCCTTTGCGTATTCTACATTTGGTCAGCATATGTTTATGGTGGCCTATTTTGGCATCCGCCCGTTCCAGATCACGGATACGAGGCGGCGGTTTACGTTTGGCGAATATCTGCGGCTGCGCCTGATGACCTGCGGCGCGGCGCTGGTAGCCGGGCTTTTTTATGTGACGGTGATCAACCGGGACTATGCCTTTGTCAAGGCGGCGACGGTGTTTTTAATGGTCGCGTACAAGGTGATCGACGGTTTCGCGGACGCTTACGAGGCAGAATTTCAGCGTGATGGACGCCTGTATCTGACGGGCAAATCAAACGCATTCAGGACGGTTTTATCGGTCGGTGTCTTTTTAGGCAGTTTGAATGCGACCCACAACCTGGTTGGCTCCTGCCTGGCGGCGGTACTGGCGCAGCTGGCGGGCGTGTGCCTGTTTGATTTTTCGGTAATCGGTCATCTGCCGCAGGTGGACTGGGAGGTCCGCTCCGGGCGTGTCGGGCTGTTGTTTAAAGAAAATGTAGTCCTGTTTTTATCGGTTATTCTGGATTTTTATATTTTTTCTGCCGCGAAATATGCGATCGAGGGCAATATGGCGGACAAGTATCAGGCGGTATTCGGTGCGATCTTTATGCCGACCAGCGTCATCAATCTGGTGGCAGGCTTCGTCATCCGCCCGTATATCACGAAACTCTCGGATCAGTGGGAGCGGAATGCGCTCCCGGAATTTGCCGGGACGGTAGGCCGGCTGGCGGCAATCATCGCGGCGCTTACGGCGCTGGCAGTCGGGGGTGCTTGGATTCTCGGAATCCCGGTCCTCTCAATATTATATCCGAAGATTGCGTACATGCTGCGGGAATGCCGCCTGGCGCTGACGTTTATCATTCTGGGCGGCGCGTTCAATGCGTATGTGAATCTGTTTTATTATGCACTCATCATTATGCAGGAGCAGAAACGAATTTTTCTGGGTTATGTCGGTGTGACGGCAGCGGCGCTCCTTATTTCTTCGCCCTGTGTACGGGCGGCGGGACTGCTGGGAGGATCGCTTTCGTATCTGCTTTTGATGGCGGCACTGACTGCCTGCTTTGGACTGACGTCGCTTGTGATGTACCGGAGACGGGTACGCGGGATATAGAACTTGTTTAGAATGTACTCTCGGAGTCTTTCTGCACTTGCTTTTGTGGCTGATTTTCCGCCAGCCGCACCCGAATTTCATCAACGTACGCACCGCGTACGCCTCAGAAATTTGGGCACAACTGACAAAAAATCATCTCACAAAATCGAGCACAGAAAGATTTCGAGAGTACATTAGATAGATTTGGAGGAAATGTATGATTAATTTTGCGGTAGGACCGGTTCAGATGGACGAGGAAATCCGGGCGATCGGGGCGGAAGAAGTGCCATATTTCCGCACACCGGAATTTTCTGCAATTATGAAGGAAAATGAGCGCCTGATGAAGCAGTTCACGGGGGCGCCGGAGGATGCGAGGGCGGTTTTCCTGACAGGTTCGGGCACGGCGGCGATGGAAGCGGCAGTCATGAACCTTTTTACAGAGCGCGACCGCGTGCTGGTCGTAAACGGCGGCAGTTTTGGCGCGCGGTTTGCGAAAATTTGTGAGATCCATGAAGTTCCTCATGAGGAGATCCAGCTGGAGAGCGGACGGGCGCTTCGGGCAGAAGACCTGGCACCGTATGAGGGAAAAGGATTTACCGGATTTTTAGTCAATGTCCATGAGACTTCCACGGGCGTTCTCTATGATATGGAGCTGATTTCGGACTTTTGCAGACGAAACCAGCTGATCCTGGCGGTTGACGCGGTCAGCTCGTTTCTTGCCGATCCATTTTGGATGGGAAAATGGGGCGTTGATCTGGTGCTGACCGGTTCTCAGAAAGCGCTGGCACTTCCGCCGGGAATCTCGATTCTGGTGCTGGGGGCGCGTGCGATCGCGAGAGTGCAGGAGACGGTGGTCCGCTCGATGTATTTTGATCTGCGCGACTATCTGAAAAATGGCGAGCGGGGGCAGACGCCGTTTACACCAGCGGTCGGAGTGCTTTTACAGCTTCATAAACGGCTGACGATGATCGAGGAAAAAGGGCTTGCGGCAGAACAGGCACGGATCCGCTGTCAGGCGGAGGATTTCCGAAGCAAAATTAAAGATCTGCCGTTTGAGATTGTTTCCAATTCTCTCTCGGCTGCATTGACACCGCTTCACCCGACGGGTGTGGATAAAGATGGAAAACCGGTCTCGGCGCATCGGATTTTTGAGATTTTGAAGGATGAATACGGCATCTGGATCTGCCCGAACGGCGGCGCGCTTGCCGACACGGTGTTCCGCGTCGGTCATATCGGCGCATTGACGCCGGAAGACAATGACAGCCTGATTGCGGCGTGGAAAGATATGCAAAGGAGGGGGCTTCTGTGAAAGTATTGATTCTGGCAGCGGGACGGGGAACCCGGATCTCGCGTTATCTGTCGGGAAAACCAAAATGTACGGTGGATATCGGCGGCGGACAGTGCCTGATCGAGTACACGATCGACCTGCTTCATTCCCGGGGTATCCAGGACATCGGTATCGTGCTGGGCTATGAGGCGCAGGTGATCCGCGAGGTTTTGGCAGATAAGGGAGTATCCTTTTTTTACAACCCGTTTTACGATGTGACAAACAGCATTGCGTCTGCATGGTTTGCGAAGGAGTTCTTGATGGGGGACGATCTGCTGATCATGAACGGTGACGTATACCTGGAGGAAAAATTGCTTGACCGGATCCTCGCGCAGGGCAGGAGCCCGGTGATGTTTGCGGACGAGAGCCGACGGGAGACAGCGGATTATAAGTTCTTCTATGAAGATGGAATTTTGAAAAAATATGGAAAAGAGCTGACCGGGGATGATGTGACGGGCGAGTACATCGGAATCGGACGGTTTTCAGCGGCATTTATGCCGGAATTTATCTGCCGGATGGAGGAGATGATCGACCGCCAGGAGCACGGCGTCTGGTGGGAAAATGTTGTTTACAGCATGACCGGGCAGCAGCCGGTCTATGTCGAGGACGTCAGCGGGCATTTCTGGGCGGAGGTTGATTATATTGAGGATTATGAGCGCATCCTGAAACATAGAGGTGTGGAGAAGATAGTGCGCTAGAGCGCTTGATTTGAAAGACAAAACACGGTTCACGGGTAGGCGCTTTTGGAACCGAAAGTGCCGTAAGAAAACGTGGTGGCAGCAGAAATTTACCGAATTTAAACGGGAAAAATAAGGGAGAAGTACAGATGCAGTTTAACAGGCATTTTATCAATCGAATAGAGAAAAAAGATGTGCTGCGGCTGCTTCTGGCGCTTGTGGCAGTCTTTGTGATCGGTGTTCTGGGCGAGTTTGTCTGCAATTTCCCGGCGCTCCGGGCAAATGGATGGACGCGGCAGGCGACGCGGACGATCGCTCTGGACGAGGTGCAGGTGAGCGGATTTGAGCGGGTAGAGACAGAAAAGAACGGTTTGGGTGAAATCACCGGAGATCCGGGGCAAATCATTGGAGAGAATAGGCGGCAGGTGGAAAATACAGAGGTGCTGCAGCTTTCGGATGCAAGCGGTTATCTTCACATTCCACTGGACGGCAGCTATGTCAGCCAGTTTCTCTACCACTATGATTACGATGGTCTGTTAAATGCCACCGTCCGCCTCGGTTACCGCAACATCTACGGCGAGCAGCGGGAGCACGACGCAAAGATGGTCATGGACCGCAACTGCCGGGTGCTGAAATTTTCTTCGGTTCCGGTGAATGGGAAGCTGGACTACGTGGATCTTCTGATCACGCGGGAGGATCTAGACGAAGAAGGGCTTTCCTACATGAATTTTGGCGGGATGCCGCTTGCACTGACCGGGTTTGCGACGGTGGCGCGGGCAGGTATCAACTGGTACCGGCTGGGACTGTTCTGGTGTGCGGCGGCGGTTTTGATCGCACTTCTCTGTTTCCGGGATTTTGTGGCAAAGCGCATCGAGGTTGGATTTCTGCTGCTCTCCCTGACGTTTGGAACAATATTTTCACTGTCGCTCCCGGCAAATAAGGTGAGCTGGGATGAGGAAGTGCATTTCGCGCAGGCGTTCTGGATGGCAAATTACCGGACGCCGGTGCAGGCGGATCCGGCGCTTTTACAGGAGTTTACGGCGGGCGTAGATACTTGGCCATACAACCAGCCGGAAAACCAGGACGAGCAGGCGGCGCTCACTTCGTATCTGAATCAGAATGCGGGTTACCGGCACGGTGAACATCTCTGGAGTACGGATCTCAACAAAACGACGATGACCGGATATGTGGGCTCGGCGCTGGTGCTGAAAGCGGGCGGGCTGCTTCATATCCCATTTGGAATCCTGTATAAGCTGGGGCGGCTGGGAAATCTCTATGTCTATGCGGCAGTTTTGTATTTTGCCATCAAAAAAACACCGGTCGGCAAGGCAATCCTGGCATTTCTGGCGCTGATGCCCGAGCCGATGATGCTGGCGGGGGCATATTCCTATGACCCGACCGTCACGGCGTTTTTGTGGCTGTCTTTTGCGGGCATTCTGGAAGCGGCGCTTGGCGGGCGGAAAATGGACTGGAAAGCGTATGCGCTTATCGTGCTTACCTTTGTATGGGGCTGCCGCGTCAAGGCGGTATATGCGCCGCTCATTCTGCTGGGACTGATGATTCCGGCAGAAAAGTTCCGTTCTAAACGGGAAATGTACCTGATGAAGGGTGGATTTATCGTGATCTGCGGTCTGATGATGTTATCTTTCATCCTGCCGGTTCTGATCGCGCCGCGCGATATCGGGGATACGAGAGGCGACAGCACCAGCGAGAAAGGGCAGATGGCATACATTCTGGGACAGCCGCTTGCCTATGCATGGGTGCTGATGTGCAACCTGTTCCGGACGCTTCCGTCCTATGTGCTGGGCGAAAATTCGCTGGGGCTTCTGGGACACACGGGAACGATGTCATTTCCGTGGGCGCTGTACGCCGGTTCGGCGGCAGTTATCCTCACAGCCGGGCAGTCGTCCTGTGGAAAACGTCTGTCAAAAAAACAGAAGCTGTGGATATCCGTACTCTGCGCGGGAACGGCAGTGCTGGTCTGGACTTCGATGTACATCGCATTTACCAGACCGGGTAATACCTATATCGACGGCGTACAGGGGCGCTATTATCTGCCATTTCTGCCGCTTGTCTGGCTGGTATTAAACCCGGAGCGGGTGATGGTGCGGATGGAGAATAAAAACTATCATGCGCTGGTGTTAGGGGCGGCGGCGCTGATTCTGGCGGCAACGGTTTATCTGGATATCTGGATGAAGTTCTGCCGGTAAGCATAAGCAAGCCAGAAGCAGGAAAAGATGTTTGAAACGTTAAAATCGATCATAAGTCTGGTAAAAATAAATTCAAGCAGGTACCGCTCTTGAAAAACGAGAAGGCAGAAGTGCGGCATGAAAGAGCGAGAGAGAAAGGGAAACGAGATGCAGCAGGAAATCATTCATACATTTGCGGTCTGTGCATATAAGGATTCGCCATATCTGGAAGAATGTCTGCGTTCGGTGACGAGCCAGACGGTCAAATCGGAGGTGATCTGCTGTACCTCGACGCCGAGCAGCTATGTCCGGGAGCTGACAGCGCGGTATCGGGTGCCGCTCTATGTGCGGGACGGGGCGAGCAATATCCGTGAGGACTGGATGTTTGCCTATGGAAAAGCGCAGGGGCGTTTTGTCACGATCGCGCATCAGGACGACCGATACCGCAGCGATTATGCCGAAAAGCTTTTAAAGGCATGGAAGAAATATCCGGATCTGCTGCTGTTTGCGAGCGATTATCTCACGATCCGCATGACGGAGAAAGAGGGAAAAATGAAAGCCATTCCGGAGCCATTTAACATGGTCTGGCTGGTAAAAAAGATACTGCGCCTGCCGCTGCGGCTTCGTTTCCTGGCAAACCGCACATGGATCAAGCGGAGCAGTGTCTGGTTTGGCAATTCAATCTGCTGTCCGTCCTGCACGTACAATAAAGAACAGATTGGGGACGATATGTTCCATTCGGAGTATGATTTTGCGCTGGACTGGGACAACCTTTACGAGCTGGCGGGCAAAAAAGGGCGTTTTATCTGTTCGGAAAAACCGCTGATTGCCTACCGCGTTCATGCGGCGGCGACGACGAAAGCCTGCATCGAGGACAACCGGCGCCCGGCGGATGAGATGGCGATGTTCCGGAAAATGTGGCCGGACTGGATGGTAAAGATTCTGATGCATTTTTACAGAAAAGCCTATAAGGAGTACGAAAAATGAGAAAAGCCGATGTGATTATACCTACGTTCAAACCGGGGGATAAGCTGGAAAAACTTCTGCGGCGGCTGTTGGAACAGAGTGTGCCGGTGGACCGTGTGATCATCATGAATACGGAAGAAAAGTACTGGGATGCTGAGCGGTTTGAGTCCTTATTTGAGGGGGAAGATACGAAGCTGACCGTGTGCCATATCCGCCAGTCGGAATTTGACCATGGAAGGACGCGCCATGAGGGAATTTTGAAATCAGATGCGGATGTCTGCATCTGCATGACGCACGACTGCGTGCCGTATGACCGGAATCTGGTGAAAGAGCTTCTGGAGGCGCTGGATGCTTCGGAACGTGTGGCGGCAGCATATGCGAGACAGCTTCCGGCGGCGGACTGCGGTGTGATTGAACGGTATACGAGGGACTTTAATTATCCGGCGGTGAGCCGTCTGAAAGGGAAAGAGGACGAGGACGAGCTGGGAATCAAGACGTATTTCTGTTCCAATGTCTGCGCGGCATACCGGCGGGATATTTACCTGAAGCTTGGCGGATTTACGAAGAAAACCATTTTCAACGAGGATATGATTTTTGCCGGACACGCGGTGGAAGCCGGGTATCAGATTGCCTACGCGGCGGACGCGCAGGTCATCCATTCCCACAATTATACGGCGATGCAGCAGCTGCACCGGAATTTCGACCTTGGCGTATCGCAGGCGGATCACCCCGAGGTGTTTGGGCACCTTCATTCGGAGGGCGAGGGAATCCGTCTGGTGAAGAAAACAGCGAAATGGCTGGTGGAAAATGGTCATGTGCTTCTTCTGCCACAGCTTGTGATGGCGAGCGGAAGCAAATATGCCGGGTACTGGCTGGGAAAGCATTATAAAAAGCTGCCGGAGGGGCTGATTCGAAGCCTGACGATGAATCCGGCATACTGGGAAGGAGAAGCGGGCGATGGAAGATAAGGCGTTATTGTCCACAGAAGAAGCTTCTGGGGCGGAAAAAGCCGAACTTTTGATAGTCATACCGGCGTACAACGAAGCCGAAAATATAGAGCGGGTTGTGAACCATCTGACTGCCAATTTTCCGCAGTATGATTATGTGGTCGTCAATGACGGATCGCGCGATGAGACGGCGGCGATCTGCCAGAGAAATGGATATAATCTGTTGAACCTTCCGGTCAATCTGGGACTGGCGGGGGCATTTCAGGCGGGACTTAAATATGCCGACAAGTACGGATATCAATATGCGGTCCAGCTCGATGGAGACGGACAGCACCGTCCGGAGTATCTGGAATCCATGATCAAGAAAATGGAAGAAGGTTACGATATCGTCATCGGTTCCCGGTTTGTCGGGGAGAAAAAGCCATTTACGATGCGGATGCTTGGAAGTAATCTGATCGAGATGGCGATCCGCTTCACAACTGGTGTCAATATCAAGGATCCGACCTCGGGAATGCGGATGTTCAGCAAGCGCATGATCCGCGAATTTGCATCGGGGCTTAACTACGGTCCGGAGCCGGACACCGTTTCCTACCTGATCCGCCAGGGCGCGCGGGTGGCGGAGGTGCCGGTCATCATGGATGAACGGATTCTGGGAGTCAGTTACCTGACACCGGTCAATGCGATGCGGTATATGCTTAAAATGCTGATTTCGATTCTGTTAATCCAGAATTTCAGAAAGAGGAGGTAGCGCCATGACGCCAACACTCAGAGTTGTCCTGATCGTCGTGTCGATCCTGACAACCTTTATGATTATGCGGAAGATCCGGCAGTCAAAACTCCAGATCGAGGATTCGATTTTCTGGCTGGGATTCTCGTCCATTCTCATTGTGTTCAGTATCTTTCCGGGGCTGCCGGATCTTTTGGCGGAGCTGGCGGGAACGTACACGACTGCCAATTTTATCTATCTGGCGGTTATTTTCCTTCTGATTGTGAAAATGTTCCATATGTCGATCAAACAGTCGCAGCTGGAGACGAAGGTCAAGGATCTGGCGCAGAAGATTGCGCTGGATGAAAATGAGCGGGGGAAAGAGGCACAAACATCTGTAAAAAAGGTTGTCAGCCAGAAAAACGAATGATATAGTTAAAGATGGCACAGCCGAAAAGGATGATGCCAGTTACGTATTGAAAAATGAATTGAAATACCTGCATAAGAAGGAGATAGAAAAATGGGAAAGATTAAAGTAACACCATGTGACATCAAGGGACTTTATGTAATCGAACCGACTGTTTTCAAGGACGAGCGCGGTTATTTTATGGAGACATACAATCAGAACGATTTCCATGAGGCGGGACTCGACATGGTATTTGTACAGGACAACCAGTCTATGTCTGTCAAGGGCGTTCTGCGCGGACTTCATTACCAGAAACAGTATCCGCAGGGCAAGCTGGTGCGTGCAGTGCGCGGTACCGTATTTGATGTGGCGGTAGACCTTCGTACTGGTTCTGAGACCTACGGAAAATGGTTTGGCGTGGTTCTTTCCGCGGAGAACAAGAAGCAGTTCTACATTCCGGAAGGATTTGCACACGGCTTCCTGGTACTGTCCGATGAGGCAGAATTTGCATACAAATGTACCGATTTTTATCATCCTGGCGATGAGGGCGGTATGGCATGGAACGATCCGGAGATTGGCGTTGAGTGGCCGATCGAGGAAGGCATGGAGTTGATTATTTCGGAGAAAGACCAGAAATGGGGCGGCTTCCGGGATGCATTCAAATTTTAAGAATGGAGTTAGGATAGAATGCGGGAACTGATTTCCCTGTTTCGGGAACTGATAGGAAAAAGAAAATTGGTCACCGAGCTTGCCAAGGCGGATTTCCGCAAGCGCTTTGTCGGCTCGTACTTTGGAATTGTCTGGATGTTTATTCAGCCGATGGTTACGATCGCGATCTATGCGTTCATCTTCGGTGAACATGGCATGAAAAATGCGCCGCCGGTTCCGGGGGCGACCTATGTCATCTGGCTGACGCCGGGTATCATCCCGTGGTTTTATTTCAGCGAGATTTTAAATACGGGCACAAACTGCCTGCAGGAGTACCATTATCTGGTTAAAAAGGTAGTATTCCAGGTGGAGATGCTTCCGGTTATCAAGCTTATCTCCTGTTTCCTGGTACATGCCTGCTTCCTGATCATTATGGCGGGGCTGTACCTGATTGACGGGCGTATGCCGTCTGCAACCTGGATTCAGGTGTTATACTATTCCTTTGCGGCGTCGATGCTTGGACTGGCGCTTACCTATTTTACCAGCGCCGTGCAGGTGTTCTTTAAAGATATGGCGCAGATCGTCGGCATCTGCCTCCAGTTCGGCATGTGGCTGACCCCGATCATGTACGACGAGGCAATCTTCACCAGCCGCGCATCCTGGCTGGAGTGGGTATTCAAGCTTAACCCATTCTACTACATCGCCGCAGGCTACCGCGACAGCATGCTTACGGGAAGCTGGTTCTTCGAGCGGCCGACGATGACGATTTATTTCTGGGTGGTAACATTTATTTTGATGATAATAGGACTGAAGGTATTCAAAAAACTTCGTCCCCATTTCTCAGACGTACTGTAGATGGGAAGGGAGCTGCTGTAGATGGTGTTGACGGCTATTGGATTATCGAGATGCGAACAACGATAATCTGAGAAGCTGCCAGTGCCGCCTCCGGCAGCTCCCTTCTGCGACAACTTATCAATAGGAGTTTACATAAAATGGTTTTCAGTTCAATCATCTTCCTATGGGTTCTTCTCCCCTGCATCCTGCTCCTCTACTACGTGAGCCCCAAACCGTTCAAAAACGGCATCCTGACCGTATTCAGCCTCTTTTTCTATGCCTGGGGCGAACCGCGGTATGTGGTGCTCATGATTTTTTCGGTTCTGCTCAACTACGGTTTCGGGCGTCTGGTGGAGAAATTCGGGAAAAAGAGATGGCTTTTGGCGCTCTGCGTGACGCTCAATCTTCTGATCCTCGGCTATTTTAAATATTACAATTTCCTCGCCGAGGTGCTGAATCCGCTGCTTCGCGGGTTTGATATAGCGCTTCCGGCGATTCAGGTGACGCTGCCGATCGGAATTTCCTTCTATACCTTCCAGGCGCTTTCCTACGTGGTGGATGTGTACCGGGGCGAAAATCAGGCGCAGAAAAATCCGCTCAACATGATGCTTTATATTTCCTTCTTCCCGCAGCTCATAGCGGGACCCATCGTGAAATACCATGACATCGAGGAGCAGATCGAAAACCGGACCGTCACGCTGGAGGGCTTTTCTTACGGCGTGAAACGCTTTATTTTCGGTCTGGGAAAGAAGGTCATCCTGGCAAATACCTTTGCCGAGGTGGTGGACGCGGTCTACGCGTATCAGGCGGCGGATGTGAGCCAGGCGATGCTCTGGCTGACGGCGCTTCTCTATATGCTGCAGATTTATTTCGATTTTTCCGGCTATTCGGACATGGCGATTGGGCTTGGAAAAATGTTTGGCTTTACATTTATTGAAAACTTCCGGCTGCCGTACACAGCGACTTCGATCCAGGATTTCTGGCGGAAATGGCATATTTCCCTCTCCAGCTGGTTTAAAGAGTACGTGTACATTCCGCTCGGCGGAAACAGGAGGGGCACGGCGCGGACGTATGTCAACCTTTGGACGGTCTTTCTGCTGACCGGCATCTGGCACGGAGCGGGCTGGACGTTCATTTTCTGGGGCATTTACCATGGCTTTTTCAACGTGCTGGAGCGCTGTTTTCTGGGAAAATGGCTGAAGCAGGAGAAATTCCGGCCGTTGGCGCATATCTATGCGGTGTTTGTCGTGCTGATCGGCTGGATTTTCTTCCGCGCGGACACGATCGGGCAGGCATTTTCCTTTATTCGGTATATGTTTGTGCCGCACAGCGCAGTCGTTTTGATGGAGCGCTACATGAACCGGAAACTCTGGATGTTTCTGGCGGCGGCGCTGCTGGCATGCGGTCCGGTGCAGTGGTTCTGGATGAAATGGAAAGGGCGCGTGCTGGCGCAGGATGGCTCGGTGACGGTCACAAGCTGGATCGGCTACATGGCGATCCTGTGGTTTTCCATTTTGCTGCTTGTCAACAATACATACAATCCATTTATTTATTTCCGTTTTTAAAAGCAGTGTAGAAAGCATGCTTGCCTGTGCAATGAGAACATAAAAATGAAAGCATGGGCGGCAGGGCGTGAAAGTACAGAAAGATGGATTCATGCAGGGAGAAGAAAACGAGAGATATGAATCGAGAGACAGGGACAAAAATACTTCTGATTGGTTCCTTTGTGGCGAGCCTGGTGCTGCCGACGCTTGTCTATCCGGCGGTCAGGAGCCATCTGGACCAGCAGAATTATGAAAACAGGGAATTGGCATCCTTTCCGGAACTGTCGGCTGCCAATTTTGACAATATTCCGACGGAATTTGAAGCGTATTACAACGACCATGTTCCGTTTAAAAATCTGTTTGTCAAGGCGAAGACAAAGCTGGATCTGGAGCTTTTAAATGAAAGCTCGATTTCGGATGTGACGGTCGGAAAAGAAAACTGGCTGTTTTACACCGTTTCGGAGGACGGCGAGGATGCGCTGGCGGATTATCAGCGGACAAATCTCTATACGGCGGATGAGAAAACAGCGCTGGCGGACGCGATTACCTCGGTAAACGAGAAAATGAAAGAGCGCGGCATCCGGTTTGTGATGTTTGAGGCACCCAACAAGGAAAGTGTCTATGCGGAATATATGCCGGATTCGGTCCGGGTATACGGAAGTGAGTCGCGTCTGGATGCGGCGCTCCCGGAGCTTGCGGCGCAGGGACTTCCGGTGTATGACATGAAGCCGGAGCTTCTGAAAGAGGCGGACACGTATCAGCTTTATTACAAATATGATACGCACTGGAACCAGATCGGCTCTTTTATCGGAAGCCAGCAGATTGCACAGACTTTGCTTGGAACCTCGACACCGCTCAGTGCAGTCTCGATTGAGGCGGCAGGACCGGCGTCCGGAGACCTGGCGCGGATGCTTAATATGGCAGCAGAGTACAGCGACGATACCGAATATGTGATTCAGAATTATCTGCCGGAGGTGACGGCTACGACGGTGGATATGAACGAGGACAACAGCTTTGCAGTATTTGAGTCGGATTCGCCGAATGATAAAACACTTCTGGTGGTAGGCGATTCCTTTAGCCAGAACCTTAAATATTTTATGCCGAAGCTGTACCGGAAAACGGTGTTTGCGACCTTTGACACATACACGGAGGCGCTTCTGGATGAGTACCAGCCGGATGATTTTGTCTATCTGACGGTCGAGCGCAACCAGGAGCTGTTTGAGGATGTGGAGCCGGTTGTCTGGCGGGATGAGGTGCCGGAGAAGGACGGGTAAGGTGCCGGATGTCCGGGCGGAAGGGGGCTGCAAAGTTTTTTTAAAACTAAATAAAAAGAATCACTCGTAAAGTGCTAGTTCGGGTGATTCTTTTTTTATGCCTCTTGATTCCATATTTTGTTGCGCGAGGGTTATTATAAAAAAATGGAAGAGGATGTAAAGAGGGAAATTTTGAAAAGCGAAGGTAGAAGGCTTGAAAATCAGGGGTGGATAGATTAAAATAAATGGATAATATATTATACAAAACAAATAAAATATAGCATTAATAGATAATATATTATCCATGATTTAAATGGAAAAAATTAAAATAGAATTTCCCCAAAGTTTGTGTTTATGGGATAATAAAGGAGAAAGGATAGGGCGGATGGAGACAGGAAAGAAACTTCAGGTTATGTATGAAGACAGACTGGTAGGAACTCTTGCATTAACAGCGAATCACAAGGTGGCATTTGAGTATGATGATGCATGGCTGGAAGAGGGATTTTCGATCAGTCCGTTTTCACTGCCTTTGAAAAAGCAGGTGTTTATTCCAAATAAGGATTATTTTGAAGGTTTGTTTGGGGTGTTTGCGGATAGCCTGCCAGATGCGTGGGGGCGCCTGCTTTTGCGGCGTCTTTTGCTGGCGCATAAGCAGCAGCCAGACGATTGGACAGTGTTAGACCGGCTGGCGGTTGTGGGAAGATCTGGGATGGGGGCGTTGACCTATCGTCCGCAGCGGGAACTTTCGGTTGAGGAGAAAAATGATAATCTGGACGAACTTGCGGAGGCCTGCCAGAAAATATTAAATACCGAATACTCGGACAAACTGGATGAACTGTACCGGCTGGGCGGTACAAGCGGAGGTGCGCGCCCAAAAATCATGACGCAGATTCAGGGAGAGGACTGGCTGATTAAATTTCCGGCACATATAGATGGAAAAGATGCAGGGAAGATGGAGTATGACTATGCGTGCTGTGCAAAACAGTGCGGAATTGTCATGAGTGAATCGAGATTGTTTCCCTCAAGGCGATGCAAAGGATATTTTGGAACCAGACGATTTGATCGGGAAATAGAAAATGGGATGGTAAAGCGGGTTCATATGCTGACGGCAGCGGCGTTATTAGAACTGGATTTTGAACAGCCAAGTCTGGATTACCATCAATTGATGAAATTAACGAAAATATTGACGAATGGGAAGGCAGAAGATATAGAAAACATGTTCCGCCGTATGTGTTTTAATGTGTTTGCCCACAACCGGGATGATCATTCAAAGAATTTTACTTATATATATCGGGAGGAGGAAGAGCAATGGCGCCTGGGACCAGCGTATGATCTGACGTACAGCAACACATATTATGGGGAACATACGACCAGCGTAGATGGCAATGGACGAAATCCGGGTGAGAAGGAGCTGCTTGCAGTTGGGCTTGCAGCCGGAATGAAAAAAACGAGATGCATGGAAATGATAAAACAGATTCGTACATGTGTGCAGGACATGTTAGGTCATTATCTTTAGAGAGGCAGGAGAGCAATATGGAAGCACTTATCTGGGAAACTGCAGATGAACTGGATCAGAAACTGGCATCACGGCTGCGTAACATCCGGAAACGCCGCGCTATTTCACAGCAGAGACTGGCGGACATGAGTGGGGTGAGTTATGGCTCAATTAAGCGATTTGAGGCGACGGGGCAGATTTCCCTTTTGTCACTCACAAAAATCGCGATGGCACTGGATTTGGCGGAAGAGCTGCGGGGGCTTTTTACGCGGGTTCCGTACAAAAATATTGAGGAGGTAATCCGCGAATCCCGTTAAGCCACCGTTCACGCATTGTGTAGGCAGCACCCATCCGCGTAGCCCTGCCAGAACCGTTCGCAGGCGACCGCGCGAGACGCCCGAATGAGCCAAGGTACATTCTTTTTTAGGCGGGATGCACAAATCCGCAAATCGCCGCCGGACGTTTTTGTTTATATTTCAAGTATGGCTGTTTTTGTAACTTTTGTACATAGTCAGGGTGTCAAAATTGGTACTTATTACATATATTAACTTATGTTTATATAATTGCAAATGACTTATAAGTTTATACCACTTCCGGGGATGGTACTTTTTGTTTGACAGTGTTATATTATTGCCATCGAAAGAAACAAGAGATTTTCACAGACGGATATCGTAATAGTATCATAAGAATATTGCAATGGATTTCCGCCTATCATATGAAAAAATATAATTTTATTTGATGGAGGTAATTATCATGATGAAAGCAACAAGAACATTCAATAACGGTTTATATCAGGAGAATTTATATCAGGCATATTACAACACACCAGCAGAAAAGCATGTAGTTTCCGAGTCCTTAGAGCAGGAAGCAATGCCGGTACTGGTACATCGTTTAGCTGCACAGTTAGGTTATACCGAGTCTGAGGCAGAAGTAGAAAAAGAGTTTCTGTGCGAAATGTAATGGATAATCTGCTCGCAAGCTTATAACCATCCGGCAGAATTGGATGAGTTACCACCAACCTAAAGCATTTACGACAGAACAAGGCTTCTGAAGCCAGAAAAAGAAAACCGTCTGAGAAAGAATGAAAGATTCTTTTACAGACGGTTTTCTTTTTTTTACCGAATCGCGTTTTTCATTGATTTCACGTATTCTGCCACATACGGCACACGGGATATCGCTTTCTTCTTTTATCAGATTTACCATCGCGCCGATATCGGTCGTGATCTCACTCCGGACGCCGGTGCCACCTTGATTCATGGAGTGATTCCATGCGCTTTGCGAGATACCTGCATATCTCCGGCAACTAACATAAGCCCTACGTCGCAGAGTACTAGGCTGAAAATATATCCAGTTTTTGGCTGCGCCATCAGCGGTCCATTGGGCAGCCTGCATCTCGACCCGGTTCTCAGCCTCCCGGACTCTCTGTGCGCGCATATGCTGCTTTGATCTCCGCTTCAACGGTTTTGGTGTGTTCGATTTTTCATCAATATACTACGATGATGTAAAGTGTCAAATATTTTTTGAGAAAAAATTAAATTTTTTTAAAATTATGTGATTCTTTGGAAGTATGTCCCAGCCTTGCCAGCAGCAAAATAGCGAAGAAAGTGATCATTTCCGACGCCAGGAAAGACAGCCAGACGCCGTTCAGCCCAAACAGGCGCGCCAGTGTGACAGCGCAGGGGATGATAGCGACGGCCCCGCGCAGCAGAGAACCGGCGATGGCTGGTTTTGGCTGCGCGACGGCGGAAAAATAGGCAACCAGCAGGATGTTGATGCCAGCAAAGAGAAAGCCCAGGAAATACAGCCGGAGCCCGCTGTGGGCGTAATGCAGAAGTTCGGCGTTCTGCTCCTGGTTGAAGATCTGGATCAGTGGATCGGTCATGCTCCAGGTCAGCACCAGAATGATCGCTTCCACGATCAGGCAGGCGATGACGCCCCAGGTCAGGAACTGGCGGCTCTGCGTGTGATCGCCTTTTCCGTAGCTTTCGCTGATGAGCGGCTGCGTGCCCTGCGCGAGTCCGTTGAACAGGCACATGGCAACGACGGAGAGATTGGCAGTGACGCCGTAAGCGGCGACACCGACATTTCCGGCGAGTCCCAGAAGCAGGAAATTAAAGACGATCGCGATCACGGCGGAGGATATTTCGCCGACAAAGGCGGATACGCCGAGCTGGCAGCAGGCGATCAGGTGGCGCAGGGATGGAGCGCGAAAACGGAATCCGACCTGATTGTGTTTTCCCAGGTAGTGCGTGCCGCAGATGCTCATCGTCACAAGCGGGCAGAATGCCGTCGCTAACGCCGCGCCGGTCAGTCCCAGACCTGCCGGAAACATGAAGATGTAGTCAAACACGATGTTGAACATACTTCCGGCGATGGAGCCGAGCATCGCGATCGCCGGAGCGCTGTCATTGCGCGCAAACGCCGTGAATGCGTAGTTGGACATAAAAAAAGGCGAGGCAGCCAGAATAATGCGGAGATACTGCTTTCCGAGCGCGGTCAGCCCCGCGTCTGCGCCGAGAAGCTGCAAGATTTTATCCGGGATGAAAATGCCTGCCAGCACCAGCGGAATGCTGATGAGAATATCCCAGGTTACGGCGGAGAGAAAATAGAAGCTGGCGTTTTTGCCCTGCGCACGGTCGATCGCATAACGGGTCGCCGATCCGATCCCGATCATTGCTCCAATCGCATAGATCAGTCCGTAAACCGGTAAAATCAGATTTAAGACCGCCAGACCATCTGCACCGGAGTAGACCGAGATAAAATAGGTGTCTGCGAGGATGTAGACGGAAATTCCCAGCATGCCCGCCATGCTTTGGAAAATGTATTTAAAAAATTTCTGTAACATAAAAAATCTCCCTTGTATGTATTCTCATAAACGGTAACGACCATTGTACCGAAGAATGGAAATAAATACAAGGGAGAATGTGTTTTTTTACAGCTTCTTGGCCCGCTCTTTAATATTCTGATGGAAGTTGATGATGTCATGCTCATACTCCTCATCCATCAGCGGCGAGGTAATCATAAAATCGGCAGTCGCTTTATTGTTGGCGATCGGGATATCGTAAACCTGGGCGATTCGAAGAAGCGCCTTGACATCCGGATCGTGCGGCTGGGCGGTCAGGGGATCGGAGAAGAAGATGATAAAATCAACCTGTCCCTCGACGACTTTTGCACCGATCTGCTGGTCGCCGCCCAGAGGACCGCTGTTATAGCCCTTGACCGGAAGCCCGGTATATTCCGTAATCATGCGGGCGGTTGTGCCGGTTCCGCATAAGAAATGTTTTTTGAGGATCTCTTTGTTCGCCTCACACCAGTCGATGAGTTCACGTTTTTTATTGTCGTGTGCGATGAGTGCAATATTTTTTTGTTTTCGAATTGTCATTGTTAAAAAATCCATAGAATCATCCTCCTTTGCCATGATTTTTGCATAGCATCTGGATATTGTCAAGAAAATACAAAACATTTCACAAAAAAATACGAATGTTTTTCGTGAGTACATAGAAAGAGGTGTGTTTTTCTGCGTACAGGAATTGCAAGAAACATAGAAAACATGCTATACTACGAGAATAGTGGAACAGGAGGAACGAAAAAGATATATGTCTGCTGAAAATACAACAAACACAGGGGCACAAGAGGCGGAGAACGCAGAGAAGTACGCGGTCGAAGTGAAAAATGTGACCAAGATATACAGGCTGTATGATAAACCGATCGACCGGCTGAAAGAATCGCTGAGCGTCAGCCATAAAGAATACCACAAGGATTTCTACGCGTTGAGCGATCTTTCCTTTACGGTTGAAAAAGGTCAGACGGTCGGCATCATCGGTACGAATGGTTCGGGTAAATCGACGATCCTTAAGATCATTACCGGCGTTCTCACGCCGACGACCGGCGAGGTGACGGTGCGCGGCAAAATTTCGGCGCTGCTGGAGCTGGGAGCCGGATTTAACCAGGACTACACCGGTATCGAAAATATCTATATGAACGGTACTATGATGGGATATACCAAAAAAGAGATGGATGCAAAGCTGCCGGAGATTCTCGATTTTGCCGAGATTGGCGATTTCGTCTATCAGCCGGTCAAGACGTACTCGAGCGGTATGTTCGTGCGTCTGGCATTTGCGCTTGCGATCAACGTCGAGCCGGAGATCCTGATCGTTGATGAGGCGCTCTCGGTCGGGGATGTCTTTTTCCAGTCCAAGTGCTACCGCCGCATGGAGGAGATCCGCAAAAACGGCACGACGATCATCATGGTAACCCATGATATGGGAAGTATCATCAAATACTGCGATAAGGTAGTGCTGCTCAATAAGGGAGAATTTATCGCACAGGGTTCGGCGGGCAAGATGGTCGATCTCTACAAAAAGATTCTGGCAGGACAGATGGACGCGCTGCGCGCCGAGCTGGAAGTGATGAACGATTTTTCCGGGGACAAGGTAGTAAAAGCGGAGAAAGCAGGAGCCGGAAGTGCGGAGAATGGTGCATCTGGAAATGAGGCTGGAAATAACGATGCCGGAAATATAAACGGCTCCGGGGCAGTGGATGGCACCGCAGAAAATGGAGTCGCTTCAGCATCGGACGGCACCGGAAATCCGGCTGCTTTGAACGGAGAAACGGCGAAAAAGCCGGGCTTAATGCGCGACAAGCTGACGATCAACGCAAACCGCGAGGAGTACGGCGACGGAAGGGCGCAGATCTTCGATCTGGGACTGGTGGACGCGCGCGGCAATATCACTAACCTGCTCTTAAAAGGCGAAGAGTTTACCATCCGCGAGCGCATCCGTTTCAATGCACCGATTCAGGCACCGATCTTTACTTATACGATCAAGGATAAGAAAGGAACCGACCTGACCGGCACGAACACCCTGTTTGAGGGAACGGATGTCCATCCGGTCAAGGAGGGCGATATTTACGATGTCGCGTTTACGCAGAAGATGACTCTGCAGGGCGGCGAATACCTGCTGTCCATGAGCTGTACCGGATTTGAAGGCGGCGAGCACGTGGTGTACCACCGTCTCTACGATGTGGCAAATATTACCGTTATTTCTAATAAGAACACGGTCGGTGTCTACGACATGGAGCCGGATGTAGCGGTCAGGTTATCGCCGGCCGGAGAGGCAGCGAAGCAGGCGGAGTCGCTTAGTGCGGATGAGGCGGCACAGGAAGATCTGCAGGCATGATAAAAGGAGAAATAAGATGAAAAAAATCAATCAGGAGCTGATTGCTCTGTTTGATAAATACGGCAGTGACCGGCGCCAGGCGCTGCGGGAAAATAAGAAGCTTTCCTATCTGTACGCACTGGCAGATTTGCGGGAAAACCTGTTGGACTGGTGCCAATTTGACCCGGAACAGCAGGCGCTGCAGATCGGGGCGGACGCGGGCGCGCTGACAGGGCTGCTTGCCAGACGTTTATCGTCGGTAACGGTGCTGGATGCTTCCGAAGAAAATCTGGAGGTAGTACGCCGCCGCTTCCAGACAGATCCCGAGCTGGCGGCGAAGATCCGCTATGTCTGTGCGGATGTGGAGACGTATGCGATGAAAGCGGAAAAGCGTGGCGGGACATATGGATATGTAATGCTGATCGGGGGGTTGACGGCGGCAGATAAAGCGGGACGCGCGGCACAGATGACAGCCGCAAAACAGCTTCTTTCTGCTCATGGAACCTTAATTGCGGCGGCTTCCAACTGGTTTGGCGTGAAATACATGGCAGGCGCAGAGCGGGAGACGGGCGCACTTTCCTGGAACGAAATGAAGCAGCTGCTTCCGGGCGGGGAATTTTACTATCCGATGCCGGATTACCGGACGGCGGGAGAGATTTTTTCAGATGCCTATCTGCCGAAAAAAGGCGATCTGACCGGTGTGTTACCGGTCTATGACTGTCCGCAGTATATGCTGATGGATATGGGGGCGGCGCTCGATGCAGCCTGCGAAGACGGACGGTTCCCGGAATTTGCGAATGCATTTCTGGTTTTTTGGCAGAGACAGGCTGCGCCGGAAGCTGAGAATGCTTCACAGGACGTTATCTATGTGAAATACAACCGCACCCGCGAAGACCGCTTCCAGATCCGGACAGAGATCCGTGAAAAGAATGGAACCCGCGAGGTCTGGAAGACGGCGCTCTATCCGGAGGGAAAGGCGCACATCCAGTCCTTCGAAGAAAAATATCAGGTGCTTGACCGTCAGAATCCGTCCCTGAAACTGGCAAAACCGGAGCTTCAGGACGAGGGAATGACAGCGGTATTTCCGTATTTAGAGGGAAAAACGCGGGCGGAACTTCTGGGAGAAATTCTGACTGCCCAGGGCGCGGATGCGGAGGTTTCCGCGATCCGGGCTGCGATGGATGAGATCTACAGCATCCGCCCGGAGGAACGCAAACCATTTGCGGTGACACCGGAATTTATCAAGGTATTTAATGCGCTGGGCGAGCTGGATTCCTATCGGGATAAAGAGACAGAAAATGGCGGCGGATGGGCTTCTTTAGGGGCAGTTCTTGCGGACGAGAGCTGCAGCGCCTCCAACATTGACGCCCTTTTTGAAAATATGCTGGTGACGGCGGACGGAACTTATGCGATCGACTATGAGTGGGTCTTCTTATTCCCGGTTCCGGCTGGTTTTGTGAAATACAGGACACTGGTTTATTTCTACCGCCGTTATAAGAGTCTGTTGGGCGGTCAGGCCGAGCGGGAATTTATCGGACAGTTCCCGGAGTATGTGAAGGCGGATGAGAAGCTGCTTTCGCTTTACGAGGCGATGGAACGCGGCTTCCAGGAGTACGTGCACGGGGAAAACCAGCGCACTTACCAGGAAGATTACATGGTAAAGACGAAGACATTAGCCGATCTTTCCCATGTGGACGGAGAACTTGCAAGGGCAAACGAACGTCTGGATGCGCTCCGGGCAGAAAATTCGGAAAAAGATACGGCACTCCGCAAAGTGCAGGAGGTACAGCGCCTGACGAATAACCACGTGGCGAATCTGGACGTTATCATTTCTGATCTGCGCCATGAAAATGCAGAGCTTGGCAAGACGCTGACCTACTTAAATGGTCATGAGGCGGTCATTTTCAAGGTGCGCCGCAAGCTCGGACAGGCATTTAACCGGTGCTATCCAAAGGGCACGGTACGCCGCAAGAAGCTCGGCTACTGGAAACGCACAATTCTTCATCCGGGCAAAATGATGAAGATGTACACCACCGAGGAAGGAAAGAACCTTATCAAAGGTGATTTTGAGATAGGTGAGGAGTATCTGACTTACGGAAAAATCCACCTTCCGAAGGAAGAAAATCCGACGGTTTCCATCGTAATTCCGGTATACAACCAGATTCACTATACTTATCTATGCCTGCAGTCGATTCTGGAGCATACGAAGGATGTGAGCTATGAGGTTATCATCGCAGATGACGTTTCAACCGATGCCACCGAGCATCTGGCAGAGTTTGCCGATAACCTGGTGATCTGCCGTAACCAGACGAACCAGGGCTTCTTGCGCAACTGCAACCAGGCGGCGAAGGCGGCGCGCGGCAAATACGTGATGTTTTTAAACAACGATACCCAGGTAACAGAAGGCTGGCTAAGCTCCCTGGTAAATTTGATTGAATCTGATTCCACCATCGGTATGGTAGGTTCTAAGCTGGTATATCCGGATGGGCGTTTACAGGAGGCGGGCGGCATCATCTGGAGCGATGGTTCCGGCTGGAATTACGGCCGCCTCGACGATCCGGATAAGGCAGAATATAACTACGTCAAGGATGTAGACTATATTTCCGGCGCAGCGATTCTTTTATCCACCGCACTCTGGAAGCAGATCGGCGGTTTCGACGAGCGGTTTGCCCCGGCATACTGCGAGGATTCGGATCTGGCATTTGAGGTGCGGAAAGCGGGCTACCGCGTCGTTTACCAGCCAAAATCCAAGGTCATCCATTTCGAAGGCATTTCCAACGGAACGGATGTCAACGGAACCGGTCTGAAACGGTATCAGGTGGAAAACAGCGAGAAGCTCAAAGAAAAATGGAAAGAAGAATTTAAGAACCAGTGCGTCAACACCGGCAATCCGAATCCATTCCGCGCACGCGAGCGCAGCATGGGCAAAAAGATCATTGTCGTGATCGATCACTATGTGCCGACCTTTGACAAAGATGCCGGTTCCAAGACAACGTTCCAGTACCTGAAAATGTTCCTGAAAAAGGGGTATGTTGTTAAATTTATCGGAGATAATTACCTCCATGAGGAACCGTATACGTCTACGCTGCAGCAGATGGGAATCGAGGTTCTCTACGGACAGGAATACCTGACCGGTATCTGGGACTGGCTGGTGAAAAATGGAAAAGATATCCACGTGGCATATCTGAACCGCCCGCATATCGCGACGAAGTATGTGGATTTTATCAAAGAACACACGGATATCAAGATGATTTACTACGGTCACGACCTTCATTTTATGCGTGAGTTCCGCGAGTATGAGCTGACCGGCGATGTGAAGAAGCGTCAGGAATCCGAATATTGGAAATCGATCGAGTTTTCACTCTTCCACAAAGTGGCGG
Source organism: Clostridium fessum (assembly GCF_027698965.1). Taxonomy (NCBI): domain Bacteria; kingdom Bacillati; phylum Bacillota; class Clostridia; order Eubacteriales; family Clostridiaceae; genus Clostridium; species Clostridium fessum. The sequence continues at coordinate 122,120 of NZ_JAQEQF010000001.1, read as the reverse complement.
TGTCCTATTATCCGTCCTACGTCGAAGAAGAGGCGATCCACGCCGTTGATGAGACGATCCCGGTCAAGGCGATCACGGCATATGTCTATGAGGAGTTTTTGCAGAATCTGAATAAAGACTTCGCCAAACGGGAAGGACTCCTGTTTGTCGGCGGTTTCGCGCATCCGCCGAACGCAGACGCGGTGCTCTGGTTCGCGAAAGAAGTATTCCCGAAGATCCGGGAACAGATCAAGGTCAACTTCTACATCGTAGGTTCCAAAGTAACCGACGAGATCAAAGCACTGGAACAGCCTGGAAACGGCATCATCGTCAAAGGTTTTGTAAGTGAAGAAGAACTGGCAGACCTGTACCGGAACTGCCGGATTGTAGTGGTACCGCTCCGCTACGGCGCAGGTGTTAAGGGCAAGGTGGTAGAAGCCATCTATAACGGCGCCCCCATCGTCACCACCTCCGTCGGCAGCGAGGGAATCCCGGATGTAGAAAAAGTTCTCCTCGTCAAGGATCAGCCGGACGAGTTTGCCGAGACAGTCGTAGAACTCTACAAAGACGAAAAACGCCTGGAAGACCTGGCAGAGAAAACGCAGGTTTATATCCGCGAGCATTTCAGTATTGATGCGGCTTGGGATGTGATTAAGGAAGATTTTGAATAAAAAATAGTAAAAGATAGAAAATTATATATAATAAAGAAAACGATCAGGGGAATGTGCTTCTGATCGTTTTCTTGCGTAAGGGTAATTTAAAGTTATCCAAGGAAGGAAAGAGCTAGCTACGCCGGTATGCTGCAGGCTCTTTCCTGTACTACCGGGTAGAGCACTCTATATTACCGATCGTTCTTCCGCAGCGCTTCCACCCGTCCATACCTCCGATACATCAAAAGCTCAAATACCACCATACAAGCCCATCCAATCGTCGTACCAATCGCTACAGCCTGAATTCCCAGCCGTCCAAACAGCGCATAACTGATCACAACGCGGATCGGAATCTGCACCAGAGTCGCGAACAGGGTGATCATCAGGTGCCCGATTCCCCGGTAATATCCCTGAAAGGTATTGGTGATACCACTGATGAAGTAAAAGCTAGCCATCGGCACCAGATAGGACATGCCCTGACGCAGCGCCTCCGTTTCATTCGGCTTCAAGAAAATGCCGAGCAGCGGGTGACGGCAGAACAGCACGACCACCGCTGTCAAAATAATATAAATTTCTGCAATCACCAGCATTTTCCGAAGCCCTTTCGGAATCCGGTCATACTCTTTCGCGCCGAGGTTCTGTGCGGAGAACGTCGTGATAGATGCCGCGAGGCTGTCGCCCGGGGCGAGCACGTAGCTGTCGATGATGGAGACGGCATTAAAAGCGGCAACTGCATCGACACCGAGCGCATTGACGCCGGACTGGACGAGCAGGCGGCCGACGTAGAGAATCGTCTGCTGGACGGCGGAAATGGAGCTGAAATCGATCGTTTTTTTGAGCATCGAGGTTTTCAGTTTCAGATCCCGGATGCCGAGCCGTAAGAGCGGCACCTTCGACCAGATATAGACAAAGAGGGCGAGCGCAGAGACTGCCTGCGAGATGATTGTAGCGATTGCCGCACCGGGAACACCGAGGCGGCAGATGCCAACCAGGAATACATCCAGAAATACATTGACAATAGTAGTCAGGATCAGGACATAGAGCGGCGCTCTGGAATCTCCGATCGCGCGCAGGGCGGCGGAGAAAATATTGTAAAAAAAGGTAAAAATAAGACCCAGCGAGATAATCTGCAAATACAAGGACGCCTGTGCTGAGATTTCTTCCGGCGTCTGCGTCAGGCGGATAAACAGGCGGCTTCCCGCCAGTGAGATTCCGGAGAGTACGATGGTTAAAAGCAGTCCGGAGAGTACAGAGGTCGCAAATTCATCCTTCAAATCCTGGTAATCTTTTGCACCAAAGTAGCTTGCCATTAAAATCGATGCGCCGAGTGACAGTCCCACAATCAGAAAAGTCAGGATATTCATGATCGGACCTGCCGCACCGACTGCCGCCAATGCTTCTTTTCCGTAAAATTGTCCGACAACCACCGAATCGACCGTGTGGTAGAGCTGTTGAAATAAATTTCCAAAAACAAGCGGAACCGCGTAGGCAATCAGGTGTCCGGTTATATTTCCTTTTGTCATATCACGTGCCATAAGCATTCCTCCAAATCCCAATTTATAACTAAGATTGTAGCACGGAACAGAGTGTCTGCCAAATAAAAAAATTCGTCGAATCATGCCAAAAAATCAACAAATCGTTGCAAGTTCCGCAAATATCTGCGATGAAAGGGAAAAGCTTCATGCGTTCAATGAGGTTGAGACGGCATTTTTCTTCTTCTGACGATATTCAGAGGGAGATAAGCCGTACATTTTACGGAATGCTTTGCCAAAATAGCTGATACTGCTAAATCCACATTGAAAAGAAATGTCGGAGATACTGGCAGTACTGCCAGAGAGTTTCTGGGCTGCATTCTGAAGGCGGTAGCGGTTCAGGTACTCAATGGGCGAAACCTGACAGAAACCGGAAAAGCATCGGAAACATTCGCTGCGGCTGATACTGGCGGCACCGGCGATATCGTCAATGGTAAGGGGCTGTTCAAAGTGCGATTGGATATAGCTCACCATTTTTCTCATGCGGTGTTCGCGTATGAATTCATCATTGTCAGTAGGAACCAGGAAGGACCGATGCAATAGAACCAGAAGATTACGCCATATGTGTAAAATGTCTTCCATGCACAGAAGCTCATAGGCGTATTTATCTGGATCGGAGCGGTGGATGTGCATAAGGCGTTCAAGAATTTCACTTCCTTCTTCATTTTCAGGGAGGATTTTCCAGCTGCCCATTTTTTTCAGGGAAGATGGGTTGAAATAGTTCTGGTACAGAAATGAGGTACCAATCGTATGAAAGAGCGAAGCAGGAAATTCGATATTGAAAATGATGGATCCTGGAATTAATTGTCGGGCAGAATGAAGGGCCCGTGAAGTAATAAAGATTCCCTCTCCCTGATGCAGGCGGAAAACCTGCTGATCTACCTGATATTCAATCCCGCCTTTTAAAATAATTGCTAATTCAAATTCTGGGTGCCAGTGACAGAGAAATTCCCCATCTACAAAATAATCCATTTCGTCGATAAAACGGGCAAGCGGAAAGTCCGGATTATCATAGTGGATACGTTCCTGAAGCTGCTGATTTACAATTACTTCCTGATTGATCATAATTCAAAATCTCCTTTCATCAGGTGTTGAATGGGATAATTCTTGCTTTCTCATGGAAGATGAAATTATATTACCAAAACATGAGAGAATTGAGATTGCAGCATGCAACCTGCTTAGGGTAAAATAATGCCAGAAATAAAAAATGGTTTGTGAATCAGTATAAGCTGAATATAGACAAAATGTCAATATGGTCCTTGAAAATACAATATAAATTGGTTGTTTTTGTGTAGAATGACAATGGAATTGCTTGTGACTGGAAAAAATGAAGGACGAAATACCGAAAAGGTAAAAATGATAGGCCAGATTCATAAGAGTTCTATCGGGGACTATTCTATCAAAATCAAGAGACTATTTTACTATTATTGAAAATGGGGATGGAAAAATGAAAGAGATACAGATTTTGGGGAAAATCTGGAAACGGGGAAGGAGATTTAAAATTGGAGGAGAAAAAATTATCATTTAAAACCCGATTGTCGTATTCATTCGGAGATCTGGCGTGCAACATATTATTTGCAGCAACTGCGAATATGGCGTCCTATTTTTATACCAACATTGTGGGAATGTCAGCGGCGGTTGTTGGAACGATTCTTTTGCTTTCCAGAATGTTTGATGGATTCAGCGATGCAATTATGGGAGTAATTGTAGACAGGACGAAATCAAAATATGGAAAAGCAAGAGTCTGGGTGCTGCGGATGATTATTCCGTTTGGCGCTGCAGCGGTGCTGATGTTTATGGTTCCGGCGCATGCAAGCGCGATGGCACAGGCTATATATGTATTTATTACATATAATTTTGCTGTAACGATCGTTTATACAGCTTTGAACTTACCATATGGTGCAATGGCCGTGCTGATGACAACCAGCCAGAATGAACGTACCGTTCTGAATATGTACCGTATGTGTATCGCACCGATAGGTGCAGTTGTTGTAACGGCCTTTACACTTCCGATGGCAAATCGTCTGGGGGGCGATCAGAGAGCATGGATTATGATTTCCATTGGATATGCAATTATTTCAATGATTCTTTTATTCATCTGCTTTCTGAACTGTAAGGAACAGGTATCCGAGGATCCGACAGCGGTAGCAGATACGGCGGTGCCGGTTGGAAAGAGCATCGGAGCGTTATTTAAAAACCGTTATTGGCTGATTATTGCAGGAGTATTCATTCTCTGGGGAATGTATTTCTCGCTGAATGGAATGATGGTTTCCTATTATGCACAGTACGCGCTGGGAAATAATGAGAGGGTAACACTTTTGACACTGGCAGAAAAGATTCCACTTATTTTATCGGTTGTTTTAGTGGCTCCATTCGTAAAGAAGTTGGGAAAGAGAAACTGTTCAATAGCAGGAAGTGTATTATTTTTAGCCGGTGCGGCGATTATGGCAGCACAGCCGTACAATCTGACGACCCTGACGGTTGGACTGATTGTACGGGGATTAGGCGGAGGAACTGTAGGCGCACTGATTTATGGACTTCTGGCAGATACGGTTGAATACGGACACTGGTATACAGGTATCCGGAATGAAGGACTTTGCTATTGTGCATCAGCAGTTGGTTATAAGCTGGGTGGTGGCCTGACAAATGCGGTTTGTGGATTTGTAATGTCACATGCAGGATTTGATGGGCTGGCGGCAAGCGTGCCGGAGTCGGCAGTGGCGGCAATTCAGAATCTGTATCTGATGGTTCCGTTTATTGCCTGGGGAGGGATTGCAGTATTGCTTTTCTTCTATCATCTGGATAAAGAATATGCTTATGTAGAAAGCGAGCTGGCAGAAGGACGCTGGCGCCTTGGTTCGACCAGACAGGAAGCAGCGGAACTGTAGGAAAATGGAAGAAGAAACGGAGAGATGGGACATGGATTTATTTATCGATACAGCAAAAGTAGAGGAGATACGGGAAGCAAATGACATGGGAATTATCTGTGGGGTTACGACTAATCCGTCCCTGATAGCAAAAGAAGGACGAGATTTTAATGAAGTAATTCGTGAGATTGTTTCGATTGTAGATGGTCCGATCAGTGGTGAAGTAAAAGCAACCACAACGCAGGCAGCAGAAATGGTTAAAGAAGGCCGGGCGATAGCAGCGATTCATCCGAATATGGTCGTAAAAATTCCGATGACAGGAGAGGGATTAAAAGCGGTGAAGACGTTAGCGGCAGAAGGCATCAAGACGAACGTGACGCTTGTGTTTACTGCGAATCAGGCGCTTCTGGCGGCAAAAGCGGGGGCAACTTATGTATCTCCGTTCTTAGGACGCTTGGATGATATTTCGGAGCACGGAACGGAACTGATCCGGACGATTGCAGAAATGTTTAAAAATTATCCGGAAATACGCACCAGAATCATTGCGGCAAGCATCCGTAACCCGATTCATGTGACAGAATGCGCGCTGGCAGGCGCGGACATTGCAACTGTACCGTATGGTGTGCTGAAGCAGATGCTGGCACATCCGCTGACAGATGCAGGAATTATCAAATTTCAGAAAGATTATCAGGCTGTGTTTGGAGAGTAAAAGCAGCGGATGGAAAGGAGAGAAATATGATTACATATGCAGCAAATATAGAACCGCTTTTTCCGGGAAAGGATATTTATGAGAAAATTCCGCTGATTCGTAAAGCAGGGATTTCCGGAATTGAGTTCTGGAGCTGGGCAGACCGTGATGTGAAGCGGATTCGTGAACTATGCGAAGATCAGGGAGTAAAGGTGACTGCTTTCAGTGGTCAGCAGGATTATTCTCTTTGCGACGGAAGGAAACGCAGCGAGTATATTGAGTGGGTAAAACGTTCCATCGAAACGGCTCATTATCTGGAGTGTGATTCCCTGATTGCATTCTCCAATCATTTTGAAAATGGGAAAAGCTCAGATTTGAGAAATATATACAGCTGGCAGGAGGAAGTTGCCAATATCAAGGAAACACTGGGACTGCTGGCACCGATTCTCAAAAAAGAAGGCATTACACTTCTGCTGGAGCCGCTCCATAACCATGGAGCGGATGGCGGAATGGCCATTACGGATACAAGCCAGGGAGCAGAGATTGTAAGAACCGTAAATTCCCCGAAGATCCGTCTGCTGTGCGACTTCTTCCATATGCAGCTGATGCATGGAGATTTACTTGAAAATGTAATTCGGAATCTGGATATTGTACCGTATGTACATATTGCAGATGCACCGGACCGCCATGAACCGGGAACCGGGGAGATTAATTATAGTTATCTGATGAATGAACTGAGGGAAAGAGGTTTTCAGGGAACTGCGTGTCTTGAATTTTTCCCAGAGAAAAATACATTTGCAGCGGTTGAGCAGGCAATGAAAATTTGTGGATTTGAATATGCGGGAGAAGAGAAGCACGGAGCACCGGCATGGGGATCCGGCAGGAAAAAACCGATGAAAAAGAGCTGATCTTAATGCTCTGAAAATATAAATGAAAGAAAGAGAGGATGAGAACATGAAACAGGTTCAGTATGGAATGGTAGGTGGCGATCTGAAAGCACTGATTGGTGAAGTGCATCGTAAGGGACTGGCGTTTGATCCGAGAGCAGAGCTGGTGTGCGGATGTTTTTCAGCGATTGATGAGCTGAACGTAGAATGCGCGGATTATTATAACGTGGACAAATCGCGAATCTATTTCGATTACAAAAAAATGGCAGAGGCAGAGGCCGGTAAAATTGATTTTGTGGCAATTTGTACGCCGAATTTTGTGCATTATGAAATTGCAAAGTGCTTTCTGGAGCATGGAATCGGCGTTATGTGCGAAAAACCGCTGTGCTTTGAAGTGGCAGAAGCAGAGGAACTGGCTGCATTGGCAAAAGAGAAAGACCTTCTTTTTGCAGTGAACTACTGCTATTCGGGTTATCCGATGGTAAAGGTAATGAAAGAAATGGTAGCGAGAGGCGAACTGGGAGATATCGTTTCTATCAATGCAGAGTACACGGCGGGCTGTTTCTTAAATGTGCTTCATGAAGATTCCCAGATTAACAGTAAGATCTGGCGTTCGGATCCGAAACTTTCCGGCATTTCCAACACCTGTGCGGATGACGGTACCCACATTGAACATCTGGTTCATTATGTTACAGGACTGAAAATTAAAAAAGTAGCAGCTACGGTTGACCGTTTTGGAAAAAAATTGGATTTCAATGACAATATTCTGGTGGAATATGAGAATGGTGTCCATGGTTCCTATTGGTTCTGCCAGGTGGCATGTGGTAAATCTAATGAAATGGTATTCCGTGTATATGGAACAAAGGGGGGCTTAGAGTGGCAGCAGATTCGCCCGGATGAGGTTATCTTCCATAAATATGGAGAGGCAACACAGGTTTTGACACGTGGAGGTAGTTATTTCTCAGATGAAGAAAAACGTCATTTCCGTCTCCCGTTCGGACATCCGGAAGGATACTACGTTGCGGAAGCTAATATTTATAAAAATATTATCAATTATCTGATCAAACGTAAAAATGGTGAACCGCTTACAGCGGACGATCTGGACTTCCCGGATGTTGAAACTGGTGTATCGGGCGTTAAATTCGTTCATGCAGTTATGAAGAGCGGCGACAATGATTCGAAATGGGTAGAAGTAGAATAAGAAAAGGAGGCAGGAGCATATGCAGTCAATTATCTATAAAGGACCTGGAAAATTTGCGATTGAAGATAGACCGAAACCAATCATCAAAAAAGCAGATGATGTGATGATCAAAGTGCTGGGAGTGTGTATCTGTGGTACAGATATTAACATTTTTGCAACTCCGCAGAAACATCCGTCCCGTCCGGGAATTATCTTTGGACATGAATTTTGCGGACAGGTTGTAGAGGTAGGAGAAGCGGTTACAAGCTTAAAACCGGGCGATAAAGTAATCGTAGACCCGCATGGACCGTGTGGTTACTGTGATGCCTGCCGTGCCGGACTTCCGGAAATGTGTAAGAATCTGTATCTGGATGAGCCGGGACTGGAAGGCCAGGCGAATGCGATGGGCGTATTTAAGGATGGCGGATTAACCAGCTATACACTGGTTCCGGAAAAGTTTGCGTATAAAATCGCAGCTGATACACCGGCAGAACTGATGGCGCTGGCAGAGCCGCTGGCATGCTGTGGATATTCCCTTGAAAAGCTGAATATCCATGTGGGAGATACCGTCTGCATCCTGGGTGGCGGTCCGATTGGACAGCTTTATCTGGCACTGGCGAAGGCAAGCGGAGCAAGAAAGATTATTCTTTCTGAGCCGATCGAGTACCGCAGAAATAAGGCGCTGGAATTAGGTGCAACCAGAGTTGTGGATCCGAATGTTGAGGATATCAAACAGGTGTGCATGGAAGAAACAAACGGTGAAGGTGTCGATCATTGTATTGAAGCGGTTGCCGCAATGTTGATGGATTGTATCGACTGTGTACGCCCGAGAGGAAAAGTGCTTCAGTGCGGACATGATGAGACTGCATTAGCTCCGATCAAGGTTGGAGAGGTTCTGAAAAAAGAAGTAGAAATTCATGGCGTATTCCTTGGAAAATATTACATGGAAAAGACAGCCCGTATCATCGAAAGCGGTGTGCTTCCGCTGGAAAAGATTGTAACACATACATTCCCGCTGTCCCGTTACGGCGAGGCACTTGATCTGGCACGCAGCGGTCAGTGCATTAAAGTTTGTGTCATTCCAGAAGAATAAGAAATAAAGAAAAATGGGCAGAGAGGCTGGAACAGCTGCCTCTCTGCCAAAATGAAAATACTTAAAAAAATAGGCGTTCAGAGCAGGAGTGATGAATATGAAATTGGAAAATTATCATGTAAAGGGTGAAGAAAAGATTGTAAGCCCGGCGTTGATTTATTATAGAGATGCGATTGTGAAGAATACACAGAGAACCATTGAACTGGCGGGGGGAGCAAACCGGCTCTGGTATCATGTAAAAACACATAAAACCAGAGAACTGGTTAAGATGCAGATGGAGATGGGATTTACACATTTTATGTGCGCTACTATTTCCGAGGCAGAGATGGCAGCGTCGGTAGGGGCAGAAAATGTATTGGTTGCCTATGCGCTGGTAGGACCGAATATCGAACGGTTTATTGACCTGACGCTCGGAATGCCGGGTACCCAGTTCTGGGCGCTTGGAGATGACTACGATACGCTTCTTCAACTTTCGGCAGCGGCGAGGGAAAAAGGTATTACAATTCCGGTTCTTCTGGATGTCAATGTGGGACAGGATCGGACAGGAGTTTTGCTGTCTGAAACAGCCGATTATTATGAGAGATGCAGTCGTCTGCCGAATCTTCAGATGCGTGGACTTCACTGTTATGACGGACATAACCATCAGGTGGATGTGGAAGAACGACAGAAAGCGGTAGATGAGATGGATCGGAAGATTGAAGAGGTCCGTCAAGATATTCTCGGACGCGGAATTGTCTGCGATACAGTGATTGTAGGCGGAACACCGTCATTTCCGTGCCATGCAAAGGTAAGCGATTATTTCCTTTCTCCGGGAACTTCCTTTGTCATGGATGCCAGATACGGAAAAGATGCCCCGGATTTGAAGCTCTGGGAAGCGGGAGCGATTATGACGCGGGTTGTCAGTCATCCGGCATCAAATACATTTACACTGGATCTGGGAAGCAAAGGAATTTCCTGTGACCAGCCGGTTCGGGGCGAACTGGTAGGAGTGGCGGCGAAAGCAATGTTCCAGAGTGAGGAACACTGGCTCTGGAAGATGGAGGAAGGCCATGAGGCGGAACGCCCTCAGATTGGCGACATTTTATATGTGATACCAAGCCATATTTGCCCGACTACGGTTTTATATCCATCGATTCTTGTGGCAGAAAACGGAAAGATTGTAGATGAATGGGAGACGGTAGCAAGGGTTAGAATGTTGACGTATTAGGCAGAGTGGGAGGAAATTGTTATGAAGACGATAGGACTGATAGGATTTGGCCTGATTGGCCGGTATATAAAAGAACGTTTAGGTGAGCTTGGCGATGTGAAGCTTGGGTTCATATATGATATGAACCCAGAGGCGACAGCCAGTCTTCCGCCAGAACTTGTGATCAGTACACCGGAGCAGCTGGTAGAAAAAATGAAGGAGCTTTCCGTGGATCTGGTAGTAGAAGCAGCTACTTATCAGGCGGTACAGCAGCTTGCACCGTTAATTCTGCCATATGCGGATATGATGACATTTTCATCCTGTGCATTTGCAGAAGAAAAGTTTGAAAAACTGGCGAAGCACCTCTGCAGTGAATGGGGAAGAAAGATCTATATTCCGCATGGCGCTGTGCTTGGATATGATGGCATTTTTGACGGCAGGGAAGTACTGGAAGAGGTATGCATCACAACAACAAAAAAACCGGCGAATCTGGGGAGCAGCGTAACAGAGAAAACAGTTCTTTTTGAAGGAAGCACCAGAGAAGCTTGTAAGAAGTTCCCGCGCAATGTAAATGTGCATGCTGGAATTGCGATTGCGGGGCTTGGATTTGACAAGACGCGCTCCAGAATTGTGGCGGATCCGGATGTAAAGGGAAATACCCATAAAATCGAAGTGACCGCAGATGGAGTTCAGTTTGATATTGAAGTATGCAGCATTCCGAAAGGACTGGTGACAGGGGCATATACACCATTATCTGCTTTTTTTACATTGAAACGTGTGATAGGCGGAGAGAACGGATTGACAATTTCGTAAAAAGGAGGAGAAGGATATGGCAGATAAACAGGAAGTAAGACGCCTGGAAGAAATGGCGTACCAGCTTCGGACTAAACTCTGCAAGCTTTGTGGCAGTTATCAGGGAAACATTCATATGGGCGGGGATATGTCGATGGCAGATATTCTGACCTGTCTGTTCCACCATACAATGAAGATTGATCCGAATAATATCCGGATGCCGGAGCGGGATCGGTTTATTTTGAGCAAAGGACATGGCGCGGTATGTATGTACATAACCATGGCGCTGCGTGGATTTTTTGACTATGACGAGATAGTAAGGACGTACGGAAAACTGGATAGTGCATATGGACAGCATCCGTGTAAAGTGCGTCTTCCAGGCGTAGAGGCGTCAACCGGTTCCCTGGGGCACGGACTGGCTATCTGTGTCGGAATGGCAGCCCATGCGCGTTATAAAGGAGAAAAACACCGGGTATTCTGCATGATGGGAGACGGAGAAACCTGCGAAGGTTCTGTTTGGGAGGCAGCAATTAATGGTCACGCACAGGAACTTGGAAACTTGATAGCGATTGTGGATCGGAACCGTCAGCTGATGACCAGCTTTAGTGAAGACTCAGTAAAGTTGGAGCCATATGCAGACAAATGGAGAGCTTTTGGCTGGAATGTAGTAGAGATCGATGGAAATGATATGAACGCAGTTGTGGATGCACTGGATCAATTACCGGCACCGGATAGCAAGGTACCGACGGTAATTGTGGCAAACACAGTAAAAGGTCATGGAGTTTCCTTTATGGAAAAACAGATTAAGTGGCATTGTGGAAGCCTGAATGAAGAAGATTTAAAACGGGCACTGGCGGATCTGGATGCAGGGCTTGCCCGGGAAATGGAGGGATAGTTATGCAGGAATCGTATACACTGGAAAAATTCAATTCTGGGCGGACGGTAGTTGGAGATGCGATTACAGAATTGGCAAAAACAGATGACCGTATCTGGCTTCTGACACCGGATATTGGCTGGGGGTGTGCAGATTTTAAGGCAGCTTATTCGGGCAGATTTATCGATACGGGAATTGCAGAGCAGTGTGTAGTGGGAGTTTCTGCCGGTCTGGCACTGGAAGGAAGCATTCCGTTTATTATCGGTATGATGCCGTTTATGAGTATGCGGGATCTGGAACAGGTCCGCACGGATCTGTGTTATCAGAATCTCCCGGTTCGTATTATTGCAAATTACTCGGGGTTGACAGGTAACGGCGGTTCTACCCATTATGCAATGGAAGATATGGCATTATTTTCATCTCTGGTAAATATGACAGTGTGCGCACCGGCTGATCCGGAGCAGCTCCGTCAGATAATTTTAAAGAGCGTGGATTGGGCAGGACCGATGGCAATCCGCATGGATCCGGGCAAAAACAATGCGGTTTTATATCCGGAAGATGCTCAGTTTGAAATCGGAAAGGCATATACCGCATGCGAGGGCTCGGATATTACCATTATTGCCTGTGGAGAGATGGTAGCAGAAGCGATCAAGATTTCAAAGGAATTAAAAAAAGAGGGAATCAGTGTCCGTGTGCTGGATATGTTTACAGTGAAACCGCTGGATCGGGAAGCGGTTATCAGGGCAGCAGAGGAAACAGGAAGAATTATCACTTGGGAGGATCATTTGATGAACAATGGTCTGAGCAGTGCAGTCAGCGATGTGCTTACGGATAACTGTATCGCACTTGAATCCTTTAAGCGTTTTGGAATCCCGCAGGTATATCCGGGGTTTGGAGATGCAAAGGAACTTTATAAAAAGTATGGTTATGACAAAGAGAGCGTCCAGAATTATATTCGCAGCCTCTTTTAAGCGGTCATGATTTTGTTTCATGAGGGAAGGAGTGGGGAAACAGATGTTTAAACAGTATATTGGTGGAGAACTGGTGGAAGGAAAGGGGACAATGCTCCGCGTTATGAACCCGGCAAACGGCACCGATTTCGAATCGTTTAAGGCAGCTACCGGGGCACAGGCAGAAGAAGCGCTGGAGGCGGCTAAAAAAGCATTTTCGACATGGTCCTGGACGCCGCTGGATGAGCGTGTGGAATGGCTGAGAAAGTATACGAAAGAACTTTTGTCAGAGCGGGAATACATTGTAGATTTGTTATCACAGGAATCCGGCAAACCATATGCGGAAGCATGCTATGATTTTGATTGGGGGATTTCCAGTCTTCGGTTTTTCGCAGAAGAGATCCGCAGGGTGACAGGTACTACGTTTTCAGATAACGCAGGCCGCCGGGGAAATTTCTATCATCTGGTGGATCGCCGCCCGCTTGGCGTTGTGGTAGGACATCTTGCATGGAATTATCCACTTGGAAATGCAGCGCTTAAAATTGGGCCGACAATCGCTTCTGGCTGCTGCTGCGTTTTAAAACCATCCAGCCAGACACCGCTGGCAACCCTTTATCTGGGGGAGATTCTGCATCGGATCGGGCTTCCAGCTGGCGTGGTGAATATTATTTCAGGTCCGGCGGGAGAACTTGGAGATGTATTGAATAAGAGCCGGATTCCGAAAATGATTACCTTAATCGGTTCGACGGAAACAGGCCGCCAGGTTATGGCGCAAGGCTCGTCTTCAGTTAAAACATATTCACTTGAGCTGGGAGGCAATGCACCGGCGATTTTGATGGAAGATGCAGATGTGGATCTGGCAGCGGATCTGATTGTAAAAAGCCAGGTGTGCAATACCGGACAGACCTGTATCGGTTATAACCGTATTTATGTACATGAAAAACGTTATGAGGAGTTCTGCCAGAAAGTATTGGATCGCCTGAAAAAAGTAACGATTGGAGCGGGACGTGACGACGGGGAAATGGTCATGGGACCGATGATCAGTTTCCGCGAGCGGGATCGGGTACTGGATTTAATCGCAGATGCAAAAGCGCGCGGCGCAAAGGTACTTTGTGGCGGAGATGTTCCTGCAGGCTTTGAAAAGGGCGCTTATATCAGTCCGACAGTCGTAGCAGATGTGAATGAGGATATGAAGATATCCAGAGAAGAAATTTTTGGACCGGTTATTTCAGTACGCCCGTATACAGATTTTGAGGATGTATTGAAAAAAGCGAATGATACGGAAGCCGGACTGACTTCTTATTTATTCGGACATGATGCAAGGGCGATTGCCAGAGCATATGAAGTTTTGGAATTTGGAGAATTGTATGTAAATGGATTTAGTACCGGACCGATGCTTCCGCATTGCGGGGTTCGTGAATCCGGCGTCGGATGCGACGCTTCCGGTTGGGGTCTTGAGGAGTATTTCAGTCTGAAGAGATTGAGTATGCATCCATAAATAACAAAAGAAGGAGGAGAGAAAATGCGCAAATTAATTTCAGATGTCGGTCTTGCAAATGTAGCAGAGTCAATCGACCGGCTGATGAATGTGGATATTGGTGCGCGTGGTACGGCACAGGTGCTGTTTGATGCAGCCAGAGAGCTTTTAAATGGAAAGCCTATGACGCTGGCGGCGGTAGAATTAATGCAAAAGTCGATTAAGCCCGGCGATTATGTGTTTATCACAACCGGATGGGCGGATCAGCCAGCCAATATCCCGACGAAGAGTGAGACGGATGGACCGCCAGGTACGGCGGCTCTTGCAAGAGCTATCCGCTTGACATTAAAAGGTCTGCCGATTGTCATTACAGATGATTATCTGGTAGAAGATATGAAGAAGGTTATGTCAAGCTGTGGTTTTTCAATTACAGAGCCGGAAAAACTTTCAACATCTCTTTCGGATGAATTGGGATTTGAAATGGTTCCTACGATTGCGGTAATTGGTATGCCGATTGATCAGGAAGCCTGCCGGGTTCGTTCCGAAGAACTGCTGGAGCACTATAAACCATCCCTTTGTCTGGCGATTGAACGTGGAGGTATGAATAAGCATGGCAGGATCCACGGAATGGGAGGCTTTGACTTCTCTGCCAGCCAGGCGAAGATGGATTATCTCTTTACCGGCGCCGGTGAACGCGGGATCGCGACAATCGGTATCGGCGATGGCGGTAATGAGATTGGCATGGCAAATATTGAAAAAACAGTGCGAGAAAAGGTAAAGAACGGAAATATGTGTAAATGCCCGTGTCATTCCGGCATTGCACTGGATGTAGCAAAGGTGGATGTTCTGCTTTCGGCGGCTATCTCAAACTGGGCTGGTTATGGAATTGCCTGCCTGCTTGGACTGGCAGAAGGAAATCTGGACGCCATGTGCAGCGAGGAGATAGAAAAGAGAGTGCTGGACAGCTGCTGGCGCGTTGAATTCCATGATTCGATTGGTTCCAGAGTTGCACCGAGCGTAGACGGATGCCCGGAATCGGTACATCTGGCAATTATACGTCTCTTTAGGGAGATTGTTACAATGGGAATCAAGAGATTCCCGGCAGAATAGAACGAATCACATTGCAACTAAATATGATCAATCCCCATTGATACAAACAAAAATGCAGTCGGTTTCCCCAAACCGGCTGTATTTTTTGTTATATAGAGAGGATAAGGTTAAAAAGGTGTTCTGGCGGTAGAAATCGCGAGTAAACTGTGGTAGAATATATAAGTTAAACTGGGTTTACCAGCTGTTGACGAACGGCTTAGATACCAGAAGTGAAAACAAGGAATAATCTAGTCGGAATGCGATCAAAATTAAACGTTAAAGTTTAAGAATAGAAGTAGAGATAATTAAACGAAAAACAACAGACAGAAAGGAAGTACAGTATGCAGGCAATCATTCTGGCTGGCGGACTGGGGACGCGGCTTCGCAGTGTGGTAAGCGATCGTCCGAAACCGATGGCGCTGGTTGAAGGTAAGCCGTTTCTGGAGTATGTGCTTCAGGGGCTGAAAAAAAGCGGAATTGATGATATTATTTTTGCCGTCGGTTATAAGGGCGGCATGGTGGAAGAATATTTTGGAGACGGAGCGCGGTTTGGCATCCGGGCGCGGTATGCGTATGAGGAAGAGCTGCTCGGCACGGCGGGCGCGATCAAGAATGCCGGGAAATATGTGACGGACGAGCAGTTTTTTGTCCTGAATGGCGATACATTTTATCAGATGGATTTCGGCGATTTGAGCCGGATTCAGCAGGAAAAAAATCTGGAGATGGCGCTGGTTCTGCGCGGTGTGCCGGATATTTCCCGTTATGGGGCGGCGCGCCTGACCGACGGGCTGCTGACCGCTTTTAATGAGAAAAACGGCAATACTGGGGCGGGCACGATCAACGGCGGTGTGTACCTGATGAAGCGGGCGCTGCTGGACGAGATTCCGGAGGGAAAAGTTTCGCTGGAAAATGAGTGCATCCCCAGGTGGATGCAGGAGGGAAGACGTCTCGGCGGCATCGTAAATGATGGCTATTTTATTGATATCGGTGTGCCGGAGGATTATTTCCGGTTCCAGGAGGATGTAAGAAAAGGAGACATTACATGGTAATCAGAGGAAGAGCGCCGCTGCGCGTGAGCTTTGGCGGCGGCGGTACGGATGTAGAACCATTCTGTGTAGAACAGGGCGGTGCCATTATCGGAAGTACTATCAATAAATATGCATATTGTTCGATCATTCCGAGGGATGATGACCAGATCACGGTTCATTCCCTGGATTTTGATATGACAGTCAAGTACAATGCGAAGGAAAATTACGTCTGCGATGGACGGCTGGATCTTGTCACGGCAGCGCTGCGGGCGATGGATATCAAGCAGGGATGCGAGGTTTATTTACAGTGTGATGCTCCGGCTGGTTCGGGACTTGGAACCTCCTCGACCGTCATGGTAAGTCTTCTGACCGCGATGGCGCGCTGGAAAGGAATCACGCTGGATAATTATGCGATGGCGGATCTGGCTTACGGCGTGGAGCGGATCGATCTGGGGATTTCCGGCGGTTATCAGGATCAGTATGCGGCGACCTTCGGCGGCTTTAACTTTATCGAATTTCACGGACGCAACAACGTCGTGGTAAACCCGCTCCGCATCCGCCGCGATATTATCAATGAGCTGCAGTATAACCTGTTGTTATGCTACACGGGCAATATCCATGTATCCGCGAATATTATCAAGGATCAGGTAAGCAACTATAAGAAACCAGACGCATTTCAGGCGATGTGCGAGGTAAAGGCGCTTTCCTATGCGATGAAGGACGAGCTTTTAAAGGGAAATCTCCACAATTTTGGCCGCCTCCTGGATTACGGCTGGGAGAGCAAGAAGCGGATGAGCAGCAAGATCACAAATCCGCAGATTGATATGCTCTATGACGAGGCGAAAAAAGCGGGCGCCCTCGGCGGAAAGCTTTTAGGTGCTGGCGGCGGCGGCTTCCTGCTTGTGTACTGCCCATACAACGTTAAACATCAGGTGGCGCGCCGTCTGGAAGCGGCAGGCGGACAGCTGATGGATTGGAATTTCGAACTGCGCGGCGCTCAGAGCTGGATCTGCGATGAGGACCGCTGGGACTACCGCGATATTCAGGTGCAGATGCCGGATAAGGAGTATACATTCCATGTGTAAAAATAGCTGTAAAGTAGTATTCCTCGACCGTGATGGCACGATGAACGTGGAGGTCAATTATCTTCACCGAAAAGAAGATTTGAAGCTGATTGACGGTACCGCAGAGGCAGTCCGTCTCCTGAACGAGGCCGGATATAAGGTGATCGTCATTACCAACCAGGCGGGCGTGGCGAGAGGTTACTATACCGAGGCGGATGTAAAAATCCTTCATGATTATATGAATGAGGTGCTGGAGCGTGACGGAGCACACGTAGATGCGTTCTACTATTGCCCGCACCACCCGGAGCATGGGATTGGACTTTATAAGAAAAAATGCCATTGCCGCAAGCCGGAGACGGGAATGTTTGAGATGGCAGAGCGCGATCTGCCGGAGGGCATTGATAAGGTGCATTCCTATATGATCGGGGACAAGCGCATCGACGCGCAGGCAGGAAAAAACTTTGGCGTGACCGGAGTCCTTGTCGGAACTGGCTATGGGGCAAAAGAACACGCGGAAGATAGGGCGGCTGGACTTATAAAAGAGGACGGAAGCTGTCCGGCGGGCGGTTATGATGCGTATGCGGAGACGCTGCTGGATGCGGTGCGCGGGATTTTAGGCGGGCGTATATAGAATGCGGCTCACAAAAAGATTCCGGGAGTACATAAACTAGAAAGAGAGGAACCATCGACATGCAGAATCAGAGACAAAACGGACGACCAGACGCAGCCGTGCGCATGGCTGGTCTTTTTCTGGCGCTGTTCTGTGTGGCGGCGGTTCTGATTCCGGCGAAAACGCTGTTTACGGGAAATGGTTTTTTTGCAGATTACATTCATTTTACGGAATCGAAACGGATGTATGTGGAGATTGCGATTCTGGCAGTCTTGATCTTTGGGGGGCTGGCGCTTTTGAAGCGCGGACGCAGCCGGATGTACTGGCTGACGGCGGTTGTGCTGGTGTTTTCCTGGATTCATGTGGTATTTCTGCCGATGGTGGTGTCGGCGGTGTATCTGATTAGCCTGTTGGCGATCGGGCGGTTTTTGAGAAAACGGGTGTTTTTCAGGGGAACGGTCTGGGAGCGGCCTTATTTTTCTTTTTATATGGACTTCCTTTTTGGCGCCTCCTTTGCAATCGTTGTGTATTGCCTACTTTCTGCCCTTGGCCTTGGAAAAATCGCCTGGATGCGTCTGAGCGTCTATGCTCTGGGTGTGGCGGCGCTGGGCTTTGATTTTTCCTCGATTTCCTGCCAGTGCATCATGGGATGGCAGACGCTTTCCTGGATGCTGGATGGCAGGGACAAGGTGTCGGTTCAGGTGATTGAGACAGGGAAACAGGCGTTACTGTTCACAGGTAGGCACTTTTGGAACCGAAAGTGCCGTAAGAAAACGTGGTGGCAGCAGGAATTTGCCGTATTTAAATGCGAAGCCACGGCAAATTCCGTTACTGGGCACGTATGCGTGAACAGTAACAAACCGGCTGACAGCGGGGGATCGAGGGAAATACCGCGCCGGGTGCGCCGGGCATGGATGCTGGCGGCTGGCTGGTGTGCCCTGATGTTCCTGATTCAGGTGGGACGCCTGAATATCGCACTCGATTTTGATACACTTTGGTATGGCGTTCGCTCCCAGTACATTGTGGCAGGCGGAACCGGGCTGTATGAGAATCCGGGGCTGGTCGGCATGGTCTATGTGTATTCGAAGGGCTTTGAGGTGCTGACTCTGCCGCTCTGCGATCTGGCGAGTCACAGCTACCTGACGTTCTTTAACCTCTGGCTGGCAGTTCTGGGAATCGGGGCGATGGTCTGGAATGCGGTGCTGCTGACGGGCAATCGAAAGCAGGAGACAGAAAAGAAACTAACGTATCACAGCGTCTTGCCGGGAATTATGGCAGCTGTTTTGACGGTTTCGGTGCCGGGCATCATGAATATGGCGCTCACAGCCAAGGCGGATTTGATTACGTGGCTGCTGCAGCTTATTATGCTGGGATGTTTCTTTCAGTATATTCATGTGTATGAAAATCATTGGATATTCCTCTCCGGGGCAGCCGGTTCCTATTTCCTGTCCCTCACGATGAAGCCGACCTCTCTGGTCTTTTCCACTGCCGTATTTGGCATGATGGGGCTGTACCTTCTATGGTTCTGGTTTCATGAGCGCGGGGCGGCGGCTGACCTGTTTCACCATATGGTCCGCCTGATTGTCTCATTATGTCTGCCGTTTGGGGCATTGGCCGGTATCTGGGCGCGGACGATGAAGATCACGGGAATGCCGGTCACTTCGGTGTTTACTTCGATTTTTGCATTGTTTGGTTTTAAAATGAAATACCCATTTGCTACCTCGGAGCTGCCGCAGAATTATCAGGAGGAATCAACGCTTCATGTGCTGGCGCGGCGCATCTGGCAGATTCTGATGCAGCCGCAGGGTGAAGATATGGGGCATGTAATTCTGGCGTGGGGAACCTCGCTGATGGCGGTGCTGATTGTGATGCTGGTGCTTTATGGGATTTTCTCCAAAAAGGGAGATGAGCAGTCCCATATCTGGAACGCGGCATTGGTGATTTTCTTCCCATTTGTGATCGTCAGCCTGATCAGCCTGTCGATGCTTTACCAGATCGACGGAAATTATTTCATGCTTCTGTATTCTATGCTGATTCTGGGGGCATGCCGGGCGATGGTGTATTTTAAGAAAATCGGCTTTTATCCGCTCGCGTCGAAGTGCCTGACGCCGTTGCTGGTATTAAATCTGATTGTCACGGCGATCAGCAGCTGGGCGTGGACGGCTGGATTTTCGGAGATTCATCTTCTGAATAAAGGGCGTGTCAATCACCGGGCGCAGGAACAGGCGCGGATGGAGGAAAAGGGAAACACGCTGATCTGGCAGGAAGTATCGCAGGATCCGGAAAACCGGGTGATCGCATTTGGAACGCATCCGTACTGTTTGCAGTTTCCGTGCAATGTGGAGTCGTATAAGGATATTACATCGCCGTGGGGCAACGTCGAACTCGTCAACTCGCCGGAGGCGTTTGAAACCTATATGGCGTATGCGAAGACAGATTATGTCTACGCGGAAGCAGGCTATCTGGGACCGGGAAGCTGGGAGTGGAGTCTGGATCTTCTGCGGGAGCTGATCCGCAGAGGCAGCCTGACCGATCTGTTTTTTGAAAATGGAAATATGCTTGCGCGGGTATCCGACACAGCGGTGCCGGAGGAAGAAGCGCAGAACAATCTGGAAATGTTTGAGCAGGAGTATTTATTTTATGATGCAGAAGCTCAATAGACATCGAAAAAACTGACAGGAGGAAATAGAAATCATGAAGGAATACGAGTACCTAGACGAGCTGATCAGCCGCTATCCGGTTCTTGCACCGGTGAAAGCGGATATTCGCACTGCGTATGAGACGATGAAAGAGTGCTATGAGCGCGGCGGAAAACTTCTGATTGCCGGAAATGGCGGAAGCTGTGCGGATTCGGAGCACATCGTGGGCGAGCTGATGAAGGGGTTTGTGAAGAAACGCCCAGTTTCGGAAGAGATAGAAAAGGCACTGAAAACGGTGGATCCACAGATGGGAGCGGAACTTTCCGAAAAGCTGCAGCAGGGACTTCCGGCGATCGCGCTGACCGGCCATGCAGGACTGACCACCGCATTTATGAATGATGTGGACGGCAGCATGACTTATGCGGAACAGGTGCTTGGATATGGAAAAGAGGGGGATGTGTTCCTCGGAATCTCAACCTCGGGCAATTCAAAAAATGTCCTGTATGCAGCCGTGACGGCAAAGGCAAAGGGGCTTAAGGTTATCGGGCTTCTGGGACGCGACGGCGGGCGGATCCGTGGGTACAGCGACACTGCGATTGTCGTGCCGGAGCAGGAGACATTTAAGATTCAGGAGCTGCATCTTCCGGTGTACCATGCACTGTGCCTGATGCTGGAGGAGTATTTCTTTTAGGATATATTTTGTTTCATGGAAAGGAAGTAATGATTCAGCAGGTTCATGAAGAAAACTGGATGATTACAAGGGAAAAGTATGTTATTTGGAAACAGGCCGGCAGACAAAACGGCGAAATGGAGAGTCAGTACCCGCAGCTTTGCAGTGCTGCTTGCCTATACGCTTTTTATCTGGTGGCTGGAAGTGCTGGATCTTCTGGCATGGCTTTTACATGTACCACAGGGAACGGTTTTGTCGCGGGCGGCAGCGCTCGTTTTATGTGGCGCTGTCATGGTGGCAATCGGAAGATTTGAATGGGACCATGCGGGAGTGAGTCCGCTTTTTATAGTGGGAAGCTTGTTCATCTTGGCGTTCTTTTCGGTCAAGGGATTTGCCCCGGATCAGAGCTATGATACGCAGAACTATCACCTGCTGTCGCAGATACCCGGATTTGTGGACAACCTTCATTATCATGTGATACCGGGACGGTTCCAGATGTTCGGTTTCCGGCTGGGCGACCGGATGTTTTATCCATTCAGGGCGCTTTTTGGGCTTCGGATGGGGACAATGTTAAACGCACTGGCGATGCTTGTGATTTATCGTCAGGTAACGGTGTTCCTGAGCATGGAGGCAGACCGGCTGGAAAAAAAATGCAGCTGGTCGAAGCATCTTGCGCCGGTACTGGCATTTCTGATTGTCAGCCGCCTGGAGTTGATTCAGGAGAGCGGCAGCTACATGGTCGAGCTTCTGGCGCTACCATTTCTGCTGGAAATGGTATTTCTGCTTCTGCGCGGGCTGGATGAGGCGAAGCGGGAGCACGAGGCGGTTTTATTCTGCCTGTTTGGTGGAATCCTGTTCTGCCTCAAGATGACGAATATCGTGTATCTGGTGCCGCTGGTGCTTCTGTATCTGTGGAAAATCCGGAAGTATCTGACACCGAAGCTGTTTCTGGGGTGTCTGGTGACGGGGGTGATTCCCGTCAGCGTGTACCTGATTTACAATGGGATAGCGATGAAAAATCCAGTTTATCCTTATTATAACAGCCTGTTTCATTCGCCGTATTTTGGGGAAACGGACTTTAAGGACCCGAGATGGGGACCCAGCAATATAAAAGAATTTCTTTTGTGGGCATATTCGATGATCCGGCATCCAGATTACCGCCTGAGTGAGATCCCGGCGAAATACAACCTGGATCTGGCGCTGATGTATCTGGGAGCGGCGGGAGCCGGGCTCTGCTGGATTTGGAAGCGGGTCAGCAGCAGGACGGGAACCCTATTTCTGCTGTATGCCACATCCTTTATTCTCTGGGCGGCAACGACGGGACACAGCCGCTATTTTATGGGCGGAATCTTATTTGCCGGAATGCTTTGCGGGTGCCTGGTGCTGCAGGGAATGGCTTCCATTTCTCCCAGGCTGACAGGCGGCGTTGTATTTGCGATTATGTTTATAGTTGTTTACGCCGGGCGCGCTTACAATGCCTACACCTGTGTCTGGAACGGCGGGGAATGGGCGATGCGGGCGGTGAGCCGTGAGAGTATCCGCAGCAACCTGCCTTACGTATTTCACGATCATCAGCTGTTTACACCGGAAGAACGTTCCAAGATTGACCGCATTTTCCTGACCTGGTCGGATGTGGGAAGTTATGCGCGGCTTGCGGGCGAAGATGTGCCGGTCTGGAACCGGTATTCGATCGTCAATGAGCTTTCGGAGCAGAAAGACGCCTATATCGATGAAATCGAGGCGGCGATGGAGGCAGGCGAGGGCGTCTATGACATGATCCCGCAGGGACTTGAGACGTTGGAAAGCTATCTGGAATGGATGAATGAGGCGGGATGGTACGTGCATGATATGGAGTATCAGGAAACAATCCTGCAGGGTAGCCAGTCCTTTACACTGGCAGGGCTTGAGATGGCGCATGGACGCGAAAACTGCTGGTACCGCACACAGGAGATTTTCATGGATGCACAGGAACCGGAAAAAGAAGTACCAGAATGGCGCTGGGAGAATACCAGCGGGGACGATCATCCGACTATCCGGGCGGTTCTGTGTGATCCGGACTACTGGGTGCTGAAGCAGCCATTTGAAGTGGAAATCATTGCCTCGGATGGGACAAACAGCCGGACGGCTGCTGTGATCCAGGCGGGACAGAAGGAATATGAACCGATGGAAGTACAGCTTGATCTGACAGGGCTTCAGAGAGAGATAAAATTGGAATTGGTAAGTACAGCTGAGACAAAACGGGCTGTTGTGATCAATCCGGAATGGTCCGCCGGAATGGTGGAAGAGTGAAAACGGGAGGAGAAAAATGGACAAGATAGCGGTATTAATTCCGTGTTATAATGAAGGTCAGACGATTGCCAAGGTGGTCAAGGACTACCGCGAGGCATTGCCGGAGGCAACGATCTACGTATATGACAATAATTCATCGGATCACACGGATGAGATTGCCAGGGAGGCAGGCGCGGTTGTGCGCTATGAATACCAGCAGGGCAAGGGAAATGTCATCCGCAGCATGTTCCGCGACATTGACGCGGAGTGCTATGTCATGACGGACGGCGATGACACCTACCCGGCGGAGGACGCGAGAAAGCTGGCAGACCAGATTTTACAGGGAAAAGCGGATATGGTCATCGGCGACCGCCTTTCTTCGACGTATTTTACCGAAAATAAGCGTCCGTTCCACAATACGGGAAATCGTCTGGTGCGTGGGCTTATCAACCTGATTTTCAAGAGCAATATCAAGGATATCATGACAGGCGCGCGCGCATTTAACTATGAATTTGTCAAGAGCTTCCCGATTCTTTCGACCGGATTTGAGATTGAGACGGAGATGAGCATCCATGCGCTGGACAAGAACTTTAAGCTGGTGGAGATCCCGGTTGGATACCGTGACCGCCCGGAGGGAAGTGTGTCAAAGTTAAATACGTTTTCGGATGGATTTAAGGTGCTACGCACGATCGCGAGACTCTTCCGGGATTACAAGCCATTTGCGTTCTTTGGATGGCTGGGACTCATTTGTTTTGCGATTGCAACGGCATTTTTCGCGCCGGTGCTCAGCGGCTATCTGGCAACCGGCATGGTGCCGAAGTTCCCGACCCTGATCGCGTGTTCCGGACTCTATGTGATTTCGTTCCTGTTGTGGATCAGTGGTGTGATTCTGGAGGTTATTACGAAGAAACACCGTCAGTTATTTGAACTTTACTTGAACCAGCTGAGCATTTTAAAGAGGAGAAACGGATGAAACGCCGTGTATTTTTAGGGCTTCCGGTTATTTTGGGGATTTTGTTTTATATCTGGTATATATTTCATGCCTCGGACAATGTGGCGTATTCGGATTATATCCGGCTGATCAATTCGTATCTGCCGGATGTGACAAATCCGGCGAAATTCTTTGTACCGGATATCCTGACGCGCGTTCCGATCACGTATCTGGGGCGCATTATCAATGTGAAACTATTTGGCTATAATACGTATTTTGATATGATTCTGGGTGTTTTGAGCCTGGGGGCGGGCGCGGCGGTGCTGGCGCTCTACGCAGAGCGGAACCGCTCGGTCGGCTATCTTTCCTTCCTGTTGATTCAGTTTGTATATTTCAGTCTGAATAAATGGGAAATGATGACGAACGGGACCGGCTGGGTCTGCACTCTGTCGATCTCCGGATTTTTATTCCATTTTGCAGTCCTTGACCATGCAGCGGCGACCCGGTGCCGGAATATGTCTGACCGGGTGCTTCTGGCAATTCTGCCGATCCTGCTGGTCGTGCTGGTGGCAGGACCGTACAGCGGCGGCTATGCGGTGATTCTGGTGCTGGCATACGGCGCACTGTGGCTGGCGGATCGGCGCGGGGGTGCTGAAACAAGCAGCCGCTCCTGGAGCCGAAAGTGCCGGAGAACCTGGTGCATCGGGGCATTGACAACGGTTCTTGCGATGGTATTATATCTTTGGAGCAATTCACAGGCAGTTTACGTGCACCGTGGAGCAGTGACTGATGTTTCAATCGCTCAGGAATTTGCCGCCCAGCCGCTCTTTTTCCTGCGGTTTCTGCTGAAAGCGGTGGCATCGTCGGTGATCGGCGTGGCGCAGATTCAGGAGCTGGAGGCAGGAAGCCCCTGGTTTGTCCGGCTGCATCTGGTGTATCTGCTGGGGCTGGCAGTGTTTGTTTCGTATCTGCTGGCACTGTATCTGAATGTGCGGTTTCAGCTTTATAAAAAGACTATTTTTCCGCTTCTGCTGGTTCTCAGCGGCGGCTGTAACCATCTGCTGGTGCTGGCGGCGCGGTGGATTTTCCTGAAGGACGAGTACGGGATGTCCTCGCGGTACGAGATACAGTATCAGATGGGAATTGTAGGAATTCTGCTTACGTTTGCACTCGTCTGGAGTATGTGCCGGGAAAAGGCGCAGGAAACAGAGGCAGATAAGGCGAAAACACGCGCACCGGAGAAACGGGCAGCCCGCACACCTTTAAAGGTCTGTATGCTGGCATTTACCGTGCTGACGGTCTTTGGAAATGCATGGACAACCCGGGCAGAAATCCGGACAGCGCCGTACCGGAAAGCATATTTACAGGTATCAAGGGAGCTGGGACGGAATTACCGGACGGCGAGCGATGAGGATCTGGAAACCTACCTGCATAACGACCCGGATGCAGTGCGGGAGGCGATGAGAATTTTGGAAGAAAACCATTTGAATATATTTCGATAAAAACGATGGACAGAAGGAGAAGTGCAATGAAAGTTGTAATATTAGCGGGTGGATTCGGCACACGAATCAGCGAGGAAAGCCATTTAAAACCAAAGCCAATGATCGAGATCGGAGAACAGCCGATTCTCTGGCATATCATGAAGCACTATTCCCAGTATGGGTTCAATGATTTTGTGATCTGCCTGGGCTACAAACAGTATGTAGTAAAAGAGTATTTTGCTGATTATTTCCTGCATACGTCGGATGTGACCTTCGATCTGGCGAAGAACGAGATGCAGGTGCATAACAACTATTCCGAGCCGTGGCGCGTGACGCTGGTCGATACCGGACTGCACACGATGACGGGCGGTCGTATCAAACGTATCCGCGATTACATTGGGGATGAGACGTTCATGCTGACCTACGGCGACGGCGTTTCCAACGTGGATCTGGACGCGCTGGTGGCATTCCACAAGCAGCATGGCAAGATCGCGACCCTGACCGGCGTCAACATCGGACAGCGTTTCGGTGTCATGGATGTTGACAGCGACGGACACATCCGCGAGTTCCGTGAGAAGAACGATGATGACGGCAAGATCGTCAACGGCGGCTTCATGGTACTCGAACCGGGCGTCTTTGACTATATCGAGGGCGATGATACCGTCTTTGAGAAAGCGCCGTTGGAGCAGCTTGCCAAGGACGGACAGCTGATGGTATACCGCCACGACGGTTTCTGGAAATGTATGGATACCCAGCGTGACAAGATGCAGCTGGAACAGATGTGGCAGGAAGGAAATGCACCCTGGAAGCTGTGGAAATAATATGTTACTGTACACGCATACGTGCCCAGTAACGGAATTTGCCGTGGCTTCGCATTTAAATACGGCAAATTCCTGCTGCCACCACGTTTTCTTACGGCACTTTCGGTTCCAAAAGTGCCTACCCGTGAACAGTAACAATAATATACTGTAAGGGAAAATTCAAGGAATATACACAAATCCTGTAAGAAAGTATGATATAATGAGCGCAAGTGAGCCAGAAAGCTGCTTGCAGATTTATGGCGAACGGCGAATGGCGATCACGATAGCTGCGTCAGCAGCGGTAAGCATCGAAGATGCGAATCGTGATATAATGAGCGCAGAAGAAAAGAATGCGGCTGCGAAGCAGACATATTCTTTTCTTGCGCCATTAACGAACGAACACGAAATAATTAAAAAGAGGAAAACCATGGAACTTTTTGATTTTTATAAAGGAAAACGGGTTCTTGTGACTGGTGACACAGGCTTTAAGGGAAGCTGGCTGGTCCGCATTCTCCATCTGGCGGGGGCGGAGGTGACCGGCTATGCGCTGAAAGCGCCGACCGAGCCGTCGATGTTTGAGATCCTGCATCTGGGGGAGACGATTCACCATGTGGATGGGGATGTGCGCGATTTTGCCCATCTAAAACAGGTGTTTGATGAGACGAAGCCAGAGATTGTACTCCACCTGGCAGCGCAGCCGATCGTGCGCGAGTCGTACCGGGATCCGGTCGGCACGTATGCGGCGAATGTCATGGGTACGGTTCATGTGCTGGAATGCGCCAGACAGTGTGAATCCGTCCGCTCTCTCGTCAATGTGACGACGGACAAGGTTTATGAAAATAAGGAATGGGAGTACGGTTACCGCGAAAATGACCCGCTGGACGGCTATGATCCGTATTCCAATAGTAAATCCTGTTCGGAGCTGGTGACACACAGCTATAAGCAGTCGTTCTTCACGGACGGCCGCTGCGCCGTCTCAACCTGCCGTGCTGGCAATGTGATCGGCGGCGGTGATTTTGCGGCGGACCGGATCGTGCCGGATTGCGTGCGTGCAGCGGAAAAGAAAGAGCCGATCATCGTGCGGAATCCGCATTCGACGCGCCCGTTCCAGCATGTGTTAGAGCCGCTGTTTTTGTATCTGACGGTGGCAAAGGCGCAGTGGGAAAATGCGGAGCTGGCGGGCTGCTACAACGTCGGACCGGATGACTGTGACTGCGTCAATACAGGACGTCTGGCGGATCTGTTCTGTGAAACATGGGGCGGCGGGATGCATTGGATCAACCGCTATGACGGAGGTCCGCATGAGGCGAATTTTCTGAAACTGGATTGTTCCAAAGTGAAAAAGGTATTTGGCTGGAAGCCGCACTTCCATGTAGAAGAGGCGATGGCTGCGACGGTGGAATGGTCGAAGAAGTGGCTTGCCGGAGCGGATATGCGCGAGGTGACGGATGAGCAGATCCGGGCGTATGCGGCTCGGTTTGAAGAAAAATAGATAGATGCAGGCGGCTGCACGAAAGGTGTGTCTGGCAGCAGGCAGAGCTGATACGGCTGCGGCAGAGAACGGTAGCAAAAGCAGGAGGAGAAACATGTCAGAAGAAAAAGTAACCCTGTCGGACGGAAAAGAGGCTGCGCGTCAGCAGATTCTCGATCTGGTGGCAGAGTATTGTGATAAATATCATAATCAGAAAAAAGAATTTACCGAGGGACAGCGGATTCCGTATGCGTCCCGTGTTTACGATAACCATGAGATGGTCAATCTGGTAGACAGTGCGCTGGAGTTCTGGCTGACCTCCGGACGTTACACCGATCAGTTTGAGGCGGGGCTTGCGAACTACCTGGGCGTCAAATACTGTTCCCTTGTAAACTCCGGTTCCTCCGCGAACCTGATCGCATTTATGGCGCTGACTTCCCCATTGCTGGGAGAGCGCCGGGTGTGCCGCGGCGATGAGATTATCACGGTTGCGGCAGGTTTCCCGACGACGGTAACCCCGGCGATCCAGTATGGCGCAGTTCCAGTGTTTGTGGATGTGACGATTCCACAATACAACATCGACGCCGATAAGCTGGAGGCGGCGCTTTCAGAGAAGACGAAAGCGGTTATGATCGCCCACACACTGGGAAATCCGTTTGATTTACAGAAGGTAAAAGAATTCTGTGACCGTCATAACCTGTGGCTGGTGGAGGACAACTGTGATGCCCTCGGAAGCCGCTATGAGCTGAACGGCGAGTGGCATTTTACCGGTACGATCGGAGATATCGGAACGTCCAGCTTTTATCCGCCGCACCACATGACGATGGGCGAGGGCGGCGCCGTGTACACGGACAATCCGCTTTTAAACAAGATTATCCGTTCCTTCCGCGACTGGGGACGCGACTGTGTCTGCCCGTCCGGCTGCGATAACCTCTGCGGTCACCGATTTGACCGCCAGTATGGTGAGCTGCCGCTTGGCTACGACCATAAATATGTATACTCCCATTTTGGATATAATTTAAAGGCGACCGACCTGCAGGCGTCGATCGGCTGCGCGCAGCTTGAAAAGTTTCCATCCTTCGTGGAGCGCAGAAAACACAATTTCGCCCGTCTGAAAACGGGACTTGCCGGAACCGAGGACGCATATATCCTGCCGGTTGCCTGTGAGCATTCCGAGCCGAGCTGGTTTGGTTTCCTTCTGACCTGCCAAGAGGGCGTGGATCGGAACAAGGTAGTCAAATATGTCGAGGAAAAGGGCGTGCAGACGCGTATGCTCTTTGCCGGAAACCTGATCAAGCATCCGTGCTTTGATGAGATGCGGAAAGAAAACTGCGGCTACCGCGTAGCCGGAACTCTGGAAAATACCGACCGTATCATGCGCGATACCTTCTGGGTCGGCGTTTATCCGGGCATGACAGATGAAATGATTGATTATATGGCAAAGACACTTCGTGAGGCATGCCGTCAGTAGGGACGGGGACCGCGGCAATTCACAGGCGGGGAGATACTCTGCCTGTAAGAAAATGCCTGTGAAAATGAGCAGCTGTGACAGAGAATGAACAGTTACAGGAGAAAATGAGGGGACAACCATCATGAATGAGGAAAAATCAGAGAGCCGCAGGGCGGTCAAACTGCCGCCGTATCCGGGGCTTGAGAAGGTTCACCGGGCGAATCTGCGCCTTTTGAAGGAGATAGACCGGATCTGCCGGAAATACAAGATTTCCTATATGCTGGATTCCGGGACACTTTTGGGCGCAGTGCGCCATGAGGGATTTATCCCGTGGGATGATGATGTCGATCTGGCATTTACACGTGCCAATTATGAGATGTTTTTGAAGGTAGCGCCGCGGGAGCTGCCGGAGGGAATGTCCCTGCTGCGCCCGGAGGAGATCCGGGGTGGCAAGGTGTTTTATGATTTTACAACGCGCGTCATCTATGACAACAGCCGCGTCCATGAGGACAATGAGCAGATGCAGTTTTATGAGGGAAAATTAAACCATCTCTGGGTGGATCTGTTCGTCCTTGACCGCCTGCCGGATAGTAAGGTGGGCGCGTGGAGCGCAAAATTTCTTCAGAAGGTTATTTATGGAATGGCGATCGCACACCGTGATCAGATTGATTTCAGCAAATACAGCCTGATGGATAAGCTGCGGGTTGGTGTGCTGGCAGGTGTGGGACACCTTGTCCCGATGCCGGTTTTATTTAAGCTGCAGAGACTTGCAGCGGCGAAGGATCGCAAAAAGAAAACGAAACACTGGTATTACAGCAATTACCAGCCGGATTATCTCTATGTAACGCTGGAGGGCGCATGGTGCGAGCACGCGGTGGATCTGCCGTTTGAGGACACAAAGCTGATGGTGCCGGTGGGCTATGAGCATGTGCTGGAGTGGATTTACGGCGACTATATGACGCTGCCGCCGGTGGAAAAACGGGTTCCGGCACATTCTTCGATAGCGATCGAAATTTTGGATGACCCGGATGCTTAATTGAAAGATGAAATATGAGTAAGAAAGATAAGAAAAAACGGACAGACAGCATGGAAGATAAGAAGAAAAATGAAACCAGACAGTCGACCATGCAGAACAGGATGGAAAATATGAACGGACAGAAACCAAAGACGATCTCGATCGTGATTTCTGTTTACAACGAGGAAAAGGCGCTGCATGAGTTCTATCGGGAGGCAACTCCGGTTTTTGAGGCGCTGCCGTGGAATTACGAACTGATTTTTGTCAACGACGGAAGTGCGGACGCCTCGGGGCAGATTCTGGCAGAACTGGCGGCAGCGGATCCGCGGGTACGTGTGATCAACTTTTCCCGCAACTTTGGCCATGAGGCGGCGATGCTTGCGGGGCTGGATCACAGCATCGGGGAGGGCATCGTGTGTATGGATGCCGATCTGCAGCATCCGCCGGAATGTGTGGCGCAGATAATCGAAAAATTCGAAGAGGGCTATGAGGTTATCAACATGGTCCGGACGAAAAATAAATCGGCTGGATTCATCAAAAACCTGACGTCTTCTGCTTTTTATAAATTTTTGAACAAGATTTCAGATGTGAAGCTGGAAAATAACGCATCCGATTTCTTTGCGCTGACTGCCAATGCGGCGCAGGTGTTAAAGACCAATTACCGGGAAAAAGTGCGTTTCCTGCGCGGCTATGTGCAGAATATCGGATTTAACCGGACGACCATCGAGTATGAGGCGAGAGCCAGGGTGGCGGGCGAGAGCAAGTACAGCATCCGGAAATTATTTAAATTTTCGATCAATACGATTCTCTGCTTTTCGGATCTGCCGCTAAAGCTCGGCATTTACTCGGGAATTATTGTGGGCTTTCTGGGGCTGCTCGTGATGCTGGAAACGATTTATGAGTGGGCGGTCAAAGGAACGCCCAATGGTTACGCGACGATCGTAGTGCTTTTATGCTTTATGTTCGCGATGCTGTTCGTGATTGTGGGAATTATCGGGGAGTATATCGCGATCCTGTTTACAGAATTGAAGGATCGTCCAATTTATATCGTTCATGATACAAAAGGATTTCCGGAAAAGGAAAGCTGACAGGAAGGAATCGTATGAAGAGATTAAGACGTTTACTGATAAGTTTGATGATCACGGCACTGATGGCTGCCGGAATGCCGATGACGGCATTTGCAAAGCCGGACTGGCCCTCGGATACGGGGATCGAGTCGGAGGCAGGCATTGTCATGGATGCGGACTCCGGGGCGGTTTTATTCGGGCAGAACATCCATGTGCAGAAGGCGCCGGCAAGTATCACGAAAATATTGACGGCGCTCGTAGTCATTGAGAACAGCAGTCTGGATGATACGGTCACATTTTCCCACGATGCCGTTTACAACGTGGAAGATGGCAGCGGAAACAAGAACGCCATCGAGGAGGGCGACACGCTTTCGGTGCGCGATTGTCTCTACCTGCTGCTGATGCGTTCTTCCAACCAGGCGGCGAATGCGCTGGCGGAGCATGTGGGCGGAAGCCGCGACGGTTTTGTGAAGATGATGAACGAGAAGACGGCGGAGCTTGGCTGTGAGAACAGCCATTTTGCGAATCCGTCCGGTCTGAATGACGACACACAGCTCACTTCGGTGTATGATATGGCGCTGATCGCATCGGCGGCGTATAAAAATGACACGCTTTTAACGATCAGTAAGGATAAGAGCTACCGATTACCGGCGACGAAGAACAATCCGGACGGTGTGACCATTCAGCCGGAGCATAAGCTTCTTATCACGACTGACACAGAGAGTCCGAACTATTATCCATATGCGGTGGCCGGAAAGACCGGTTACACATCCGTTGCGGGGCAGACGCTTGTTACCTATGCGATCAAGGATGACAGACGCCAGATTGCGGTCACGATGAAGAGTACGCAGGCGACCCATTATCAGGATACGATTGCATTGCTGGATTTCGGCTTTCTACGGTTTGAAAATGTAAATATTTCGGAAAATGAGACGGCATACACAAGCGGCGATCAGCCGGTGCAGATCGGAGACAATAGCTATCAGCCGTCCGATTTATCGATGGATACGTCGGCAGTCATCACGATCCCGAAGGATGCTTCGTTTGCGGATGCGGAGAAGACGGTGGTAACGGATCTGCCGGAGGATGCACCGCTGGGCGCGGTGGCACTGCTTTCTTACAAATACAACGACCGCAAGATCGGACAGGTGTATCTGATCAGCGCATCGGCGGCAGAAGCGGCAGCAAACGGGGAGACGGCTCCGGATGACGGAAATACGGCATCGGATCCGGCAGCATCCAATACAGGCGCGTCCGGAAAACCGAAGCAGGCGAAATCTTCGTTCCACCTGACCCTGCCGAAACTTCCGAAAGTATCGGTGAGAACGGTGCTGATTGTGGTCGTCAGTGTGCTTCTGGCAGCGGCGTGTGCGGCGCTTGTATGGTTGTTCTACCAGCGTCATCAGGAAGAAAAGAGACGCCAGGAGGAGCGGAGAAAACGGAGAAGACAGCGTCTGCAGGAGATCGGCTGTTCGCGGGAAGAGTTTGAAAAACTGCTTGAAAAGCGGATGGGCGCGTCCTACAGGGCGCCTGGCACAGCGGAGGCAGATGAGAGCACAGAGCAGGCGGAGTCTGACATGGATGTGCGATCTGGTTCAGGACAGGTTCCGGCGGCAGATGCAGCCGCGTCCCGGCTGGCAGAGAGTGGAAAAGTAGGAACTGGTTCCACGGAAAAGAAGCCGCTGAAAGAAAAACCTGCACAGAAAGAGGCAGAGGATGCCAAAACACAGCAGGGTGTGCAGGAGGATGACACAGAGCTTACGGTTGAGGATTTGGATTGACAACCTGGATGCGCTAAATGGCGGTAAAATGGTCCAGATGGATTGTTTACGGGAAATTTTGGAAAGTATGAAGATTTTTTGAATTTTTCTAAAATGACTACAAAAACAAAAGGCGATATTATATAATAGCCATGCGGTTCGGGCTGGTTCCGGCTGTGAATGAGTGAATGAAGGGATAGAAGAACACGATGAAAAAACTTCTGATAATGATGGTTGCGTGTATGGCGCTGCTCAGCGGATGCACGGAGAGTACGATTGTAAAACCGACTTCTGAGACGGTAGTCGGAGATCCGAATTTTGAGACCCAGGAAAATGTTGAGATCGACTGGACACAGGTCAGCACGGACGCGGAAGACATGTTTAAGGATACAAGTACCTACGAGTACGGCCGCGATTTCCATTTCTATATGGAGCCGAACAAGAAACAGATCATGCTGATCTGGGTAGTGGCAGATGATCTGCCGGATGATCAGATAGGAACCTATGCGGAAGATTTAATCAAGGGATTCAACGACATTGTCCACACCCAGGACTTCTCGATTGAGATGTCCGGTGAAGATTCCTACGGCGGACTGTGGAAACAGTATGCACTGTCCTACAGCATCGTTCCGGAGAGCGACCAGGATAACGAGGACGCATGGTTTATCAGTGGTTCCTATGAGGCTGGCGCAGATTTCAAACTTCCGGATACCAAAGAGCTGATTTCCAAGGTGAAAGAGAAAGAAGCAGCAGGCGAGTACGATACGACTGAGGCGGAGGAAGAGACAGAGAACGCAGAATAAGAGGTTGTCTGCACAGACACGGGATATTTTCTGTGTATAATTAAGAGAAAAGTGATCAAAAAAGCTGTCATATGAGAAACAGATGAGTGTTCTTCATATGACAGCTTTTATTTACCAGGAACCGAAGTACGTGTTTTCACTCAACAGGTAGTCCGCTGTGATAAGACTCATTCCCCAGTTCAGCCAGAAGCGGCGATAAATCCTGTTTATCTAACGGCATGTTGTCTGTGACGGCGCTGTTTAAAAGCGCATAGACACGGCTGCATTTGTCCAATGTTTCATGGAAGAGATCAACAAACGAGGCGGTTGAGACGCGGGTCGGATCCCACGGGTTGCCCCATGCTTCGTGGTTTAGGTTACAGCTGCTCCGGTAGTCGGTTACGGAGTCCGTTACCATTTTCGCGGAAGCAACTGGGTGGTTGACGAAGATGGATTCGACCTGTGCAATGCCGAATTTTTTCTTGCCGTTCTTGTCCGAGAGTGTCCGGCAGCCGAAGCGCAGCGCCCAGATGGAGCGGTGCACCATCGCCGGAGTAACCTGGAAGTTGTTGCGGTAGGTGATCGGATAATAGGTTTCGTTGATGCAGGAAGCCAGGAAATGGGAAATAAACTGGATTTCCTGTCCATTTAGACAGATCGTGGCGGTCTGGTTAAATTCGGACGGCTTCTTTTTTTTATATTTCCAGAGCAGGATCGCGTCGAGCTCGTTTTCCAGATGTGCGTGCATCCCGTGATGCAT
Source organism: Clostridium fessum (assembly GCF_027698965.1). Lineage (NCBI taxonomy): Bacteria > Bacillati > Bacillota > Clostridia > Eubacteriales > Clostridiaceae > Clostridium > Clostridium fessum. The sequence continues at coordinate 87,080 of NZ_JAQEQF010000001.1, read as the reverse complement.
GGAGGTCGGGGCATCCACTGGATAGCCGATGCGCCCGTACACGTAAGGATGACAGATCGAATCGGCAATGTAATGGTTTATAAATCCGGCCAGATAGGAGATGGCTTCCTCCTGCTGCTGGCGCGAGCGGATGGTTCCAATACGGCGCAGACAGCACTCAAAAAAGGCGTTTACCTTGTGTTCGTGCATATAGGAACCGACGTTGCGGTAATCGCGGTGGCGCAGGATCGGGATATTATAGAAAAACATATCCGGTCCCTGCAGACCGAGCTGGTAGAGCCAGCGGTATTTGGCGATCGTGTGTTTTAAGGGTGTGAACGGCATATCGTTGTATGCTTTCATGCCGAATATATAGTGCGTGGTAAAACCTGGCATATTGTTTTCATCCTTTCCAGATGGACAGAGATTTGGAAATTTGTCCGCCTGTCCGATATGCTTATTGTAGCACTGCCGGTCTGGTTTGTCATGGGGTTTGCGGATGTTTACAGAAAGTGTAAGAAAATGTGGATGGAAAGAGAGTTCTCGGAAGGCAATATCACGGCTTGGAGAATAAAATATCATAGTAAATCATAAGATTGGTTTGATAGAGTGAAAATAGATATAGAAAGGTGCTCGGATGGAAGCGCTCAGAATCGTACAGAAAATGGTGTGGGGACCGTGGCTTCTGGGACTGTTTCTGGCGGTTGGAGTCCTCTGCATGGTGCGTCTGCGGGGATTTCCGATCTGTCATATCAGAGTCTGGTGGGGAGAGACGGTTGGGAGCGGCGGGAAAGGACAGCTTTTGACGACCTGCACCGCGCTGGCGGCGACGGTCGGAACGGGAAATATCACGGGCGTGGCAGCCGCGTTGGCGATCGGTGGTCCGGGTGCTGTGTTCTGGATGTGGGCGGCGGCATTTCTGGGGATGGCGCTGGCATATACGGAGGTTTATCTGGGAATTTTGTATGGGGGCGGACCTTATGTCTATCTGGAAAATGGGGTTGGAAGCTGTTTTGCTGGAAAATGCTATGCCCTGTTTTGCGTGCTGGCGTCGCTTGGAATGGGATGTATGGTACAGGCGGGGGCTCTGGCGGATAGTCTGCGCTATGCAGCGTCCCTGCCGCCGCTTGGAACCGGTATCATACTGGCAGTTTTGACCGCCGTGGTACTCTTTGGCGGGGCAAAACGCATCGGATGGACGGCTTCGGTGCTGGTACCGGTATCGGCGGGGCTGTATCTGCTGGCAGGTGGAATCGCCGTGTTCAGCTTTTATGATCAGATACCAGAAATATTGGGGAACATTGTGGGCGGGGCATTTGGACTGGCAGATAATGCAGGACAGACGGATGGAAGCAGTATTTTGAATTTTTCAGGAATTTCGGGCGGGATGACCGGGTACGGAATGGCAGCGGCGATCCGGAGCGGGGTATCGCGCGGTGTGTTTTCCAATGAGGCGGGCCTGGGGAGTCTGGCGGTGCTGCATGGGATGAGTGAGGGAAAGGGGAGGCTAAGACAGAGGCAGGAAGCGCAGAAACAGGGAATGTGGGCGATTTTCGAGGTGTTTTTCGATACGATCATAGGGTGCAGCCTGACCGCTTTTTTACTGCTCTGTGTATTTCCACACAATCTGACCGAGAAGATCGGTTCCCTGGGCGGCAGCGGCGCGGTGGCGGCGGCTCTGGCAGCCCGTTTTGGGAATGCAGGCGGCATGGTGACGGCGGCGTGCATGGTGCTGTTTGCCTTTGCCACGATCCTTGCTTGGTTTTACATCGGCGATCAGGCCCTTGGATGGCTGATGCGGGATGTCCCACAGAAGCGCGCCGACAAAATATGTATTTTGTATCACGGGGGTTATCTTGTTTCGGTCTTTCTCGGCTGCGTCAGCCGGATGGAAGCCGTCTGGGCGGTATCTGATATTTTCAATGGGCTGATGGCGGTGCCAAACCTTGCAGCGCTGGTGGTGCTTGGCAGGAAGGTACGAAGACCGGAACAGTGAGAGAATTGAGGGATTCAGATACAACAAAAGACCTCTCCAGCAGTGAGAGGTCTTTTGGTATTGAAAAAGGGAGGAGAGCTGATATAAACTCAGCTCGGTATTATGAAAAAAATTTGTAAGCATTGCTTGTTGCTATGGTTATAGTATAGGGAAAAATCGTGAAGAAACCATGTTAATTGTGTAAAAGGTTTTTTAATGAAGTGTGAACGAAATATGAACGCGGAACATGGATTCCATGATCCTGGTAAGTATGTTTGATGTTCAGAGGATCGAAAATGGCAGCCTGGGCAGGAAGCGCAGATATTTTGCGTGCTTCGTCTGTCAAGACTGCCATAAAAAATACGGGTATAAAGTGTGTCAACAATCCTTATTCCGCTTTTTTAACTGATAAAACGGTTCCGCTGAATGCATCCACTTCACTGACGGTTCCCGTATACGTTACGGTAACTTTATCCCCATCTTTTACATCAGAAAGCCCGTCCGGTTTCTGATCCTGCTCGAAGCTGAATTCATAATCGGTTCCGTCGGCGGTGATCGTAAACATAAAGTCTTTGATGTCGCTGATCGTACCAGTCATTGTGGACTGTTTTGCATCGGCAGTTCCTTCGGATGGAAGAACGGCGTCTTTGGCGTCTTCTTTTAAATCATCCATCGGGCTGCTTTCGTCCATGCCATTCGAGCTGGACTCGGAGGAGGCGGACTGGGACGATTCATTAGCAGTCGGTTCATTCACGTTTTTGGAAGAGCAGGCGGTTGCGAGCGAGAGGATCGCAGCCGCGCCCAGGATAGCAAAATATGTTTTTTTCATAGTACATTACCAACCTTTCTTTTGACTTAGTTTGCTCACAGATGTATGATGCAGGACAGATGATGATTCCTGAGCGCAACATTCATCTTTTCGCATAGAATGTCCATTTCGACATTGTGCTATACATCTTAAGCCATAAATGTGAACGAATTGTGAGGAGAAACTTACGAAATGTAAAGAAAATGGACAAATATGGAACGAAAAACAGTCGATTTTCGAACGTTCTTATGGTATAATGTGACCACTTAATGAGGTATTTTTTAAAATTCAGGAGGAAACATACATGAAAAATCCAGTTGTTACCATTGAGATGGAAAATGGCGATATCATGAAGGCAGAGCTTTACCCAGAGATTGCGCCGAACACAGTCAACAACTTTATCAGCCTGATCAAGAAGGGCTTTTATGATGGTCTGATCTTCCACCGTGTCATCAAGGGCTTTATGATTCAGGGCGGATGCCCGAATGGAAATGGTATGGGCGGTCCAGGGTATACCATCAAGGGTGAGTTCAGCCAGAATGGTTTTACGAACAATTTCAAGCACACCAAGGGCGTTCTCTCTATGGCGCGTGCGATGGACCCGAACTCCGCAGGTTCCCAGTTCTTCATCATGCATGAGACTTCCCCGCATCTGGATGGTCAGTATGCATCCTTCGGGAAGATAGTTGAAGGTCTGGATATCGTGGACAAGATTGCCGGCGTCCGCACCGACTGGGGCGATCGTCCGCTGAAAGAGCAGAAGATCAAAAAGATGACCGTTGACACCTTCGGCGAGGAGTACCCGGAGCCGGAAAAAGGAAAAGAAAGATAATCTATGACAATCGAACGAGAAGTAACCATTGCGGGACAGACATACCCGGTGATTCTCTCCGATGAAAACGAAGCTCTTCAGGCTGCGAAAGCAGCCGGGAGAGCTATTGTTGGCTTATGGAGGGAAAATAAGGAAAAACAGCCAGCCGACTATTCATCTTGCCTTTACCTTATTACAGACCCTGAAGACGCCGATGAAACATTCCTGGAACGCGTCGTCCGCCGCCACCTGGCTCTCCCGTGGCTCATTGCTGAAACTGACCGCCTCATCATCCGTGAATTTTCCCAGGACGATCCGTTGGAACCGGCATCCGCTGAGGATGCCGACGGAACTTTTTCTGATTGGAACAAGCGCGAGGAATACCGGAAACACCAGTACCGCTTTGCCGAGTGCGGTTTGTGGGCGCTGGAACGCCGCGCGGACGGTGTGCTGGTTGGAAAGGCGGGGCTGACGGACGGAGAGCTGGGATATCATATTTATGAACCGTTCCGCCGTCAGGGATATGCGCTGGAAGCCTGCCGGGCGATTGTGAAATATGGGTTTGAAACGCTGGAGCTGGATAAGATCCGGATTTGCACGAAGCGTTCCAACACGGCTTCACGGATATTGGCGGAAAAAATGGAATTCGTTCAGGTACCTTCATCCTGCAAGGATTCTATTGTATTTTGTATGCAAAAAGGATATAATAGCTTGTATACAAAATAATGAAAAAATACAATCTAGTGTGATTACACTAAGGGAACGATGGGAGGAATGACCGATGATCAGGCATCTGGAGCTGAAAGCATATGGAAAGATCAATCTCGGTCTGGATGTAGTCCGCCGGAGAGAAGACGGCTACCACGAAGTGCGGATGATCATGCAGACGGTGCGCGTGTACGACGCGATCGAACTGAACCGGACGGAGGAAGAGGGAATCCGTCTTTCAACGAACCTTTATTATCTGCCGGACAATGAAAATAACTTAGGTTACCGCGCGGCGAAACTTCTGATGGATGAGTTTGGAATCCGCGACGGTGTGGAGATCAAGATGAAGAAATTTATCCCGGTGGCAGCCGGGATGGCAGGCGGCAGCAGCGATGCGGCCGCAGTCCTGTTTGGTGTCAACAAGATGTTCGGACTGGGGCTTTCGAAACAGGAGCTGATGGAGCGCGGCGTCCGTCTGGGGGCGGATGTGCCGTACTGTATCATGCGGGGAACGGCTCTTTCGGAGGGAATCGGGGAGATCCTGACACCGCTTCCGCCGATGCCGCAGTGCCGCGTGCTGATTGCCAAACCGGCGGTCAGCGTTTCAACGAAGCATGTGTACGAGAGCTTAAACCTGCCGTCTCTGGGCGCAGAGGCGCATCCGGATATTGATGCGATGCGGGCGGCGATCGAGAAAAAAGACCTCTCCGGCGTCGTTTCACAGCTTGGAAACGTGCTGGAAACGGTGACGATCCCGGAAAATCCGGTGATTCAGACACTCAAAGATAAGATGATGGAGATGGGCGCGGACGGCTCTTTGATGAGCGGAAGCGGTCCAACCGTATTTGGCTTGTTTACGAACCAGACGGCGGCGCAGGCGGCGTATGAGGAACTCCGCTATGGCAGCAGCCAGGATCTGGCGAAACAGGTATACCTGACTAGTTTTTACAACAGGAAGGGGCACGCAGATGGGGAACAATTTTGAGGTTAAAATGAATGAATATCTCCCACTCAGGGATGTGGTATTCAACACACTCCGCCAGGCAATCTTAAAGGGAGAGCTGGCACCGGGCGAGCGCCTGATGGAGATTCAGCTGGCACAGAAGCTGGGCGTCAGCCGCACCCCGATCCGTGAGGCGATCCGCAAGCTGGAGCTGGAAGGACTCGTTCTGATGATTCCGCGGCGCGGCGCGGAGGTGGCGCGAATTTCGGAAAAAAGCCTGAAAGATGTGCTGGAAGTGCGCCGTTCGCTGGAGGAACTGGCGATTGAGCTGGCGTGCCAGCGCATGACGGAAGAAGATATGCAGGCATTGGAAGAAGCACAGAAAGCATTTAAAGCGGCAATTGATCAGGGCGATGCGATGAAGATCGCGGAGACGGACGAGGCATATCATGACGTGATCTACCATTCGACCCGCAACAAGCGTCTGGTGCAGATTTTGAACAACCTGCGTGAGCAGATGTACCGGTTCCGTCTGGAATACATCAAGGACGAGGATAAACGGCAGATTTTGCAGTTAGAGCATGAAAAAATATTGGCGGCACTGCGTCTGCGCCATATGGCGGAGGCAAAGGCGGTAGCCAGGGGGCACATAGATAACCAGGAAATCACGGTACTTAAGAATTTAAAGGAGCGGAAGGAAGTATGACATTTAAAGAATTGTACCTGTCCGGACAGATTCCATTTGAGGAAATCGATCGCTATATTTCCCGTTGGAACCGGTCGGATGATGAGCGGACACTGGCAAAATATCTCGGTCTCAACGCCGATGAGGAGGATGTCTGGATCGATGACAGCGACGAGGCGCTGAAAGAGATGCTGGATAAAAGAGAAAGGGTAGCCGGTACGCCGGTTACCCTTGGAAAGACGGATATTATCGTTAATAAAAATGGATTTGGCGCGCTGCCAATCCAGCGTATTTCTTTTGATGATGCGAAGGTACTGCTTCGCAAGGCGTATGACGCGGGTGTCCGTTTCTTTGATACGGCGCGCTTTTATACGGACAGTGAGGAGAAGATCGGCTATGCGCTGAGCGACGTGCGCGAGCATATCTATATTGCGACCAAGACAGCGGCAACGACGGCGGAAGGCTTCTGGAAGGATCTGGAGACGAGTTTACATAATTTAAAAACAGACTACGTGGACATTTACCAGTTCCACAATCCGGCAGTCTGTCCGAAGCCGGGAGACGGAAGCGGTCTTTATGAGGCGATGCTCGAGGCAAAAGAGCAGGGGAAAATCCGTTTCATCGGCATCACGAACCACCGCATGAGCATTGCGGAGGAGGCGATCGAGTCGGGACTTTACGATACCCTGCAGTTCCCATTTAATTATCTTTCCACCGAGCGGGAGATCGCGTTGGCGAAGGCCTGTGCGGAGCACGAAATGGGATTTATCGCAATGAAGGGTCTGTCGGGCGGTCTGCTGACCAATTCGGCTGCGATCTATGCCTATATGGCACAGTTTGAGAATGTACTGCCGATCTGGGGTGTACAGAAGGAAAGCGAGCTGGACGAATTTTTAAGCTACATCGGCAATCCACCGGAACTGACGGACGAGCTGAAAGCTGTTATTGAAAAAGACCAGAAAGAGCTGGCAGGTGAATTCTGCCGGGGCTGCGGCTACTGTATGCCGTGTCCGGCAGGAATCGAGATCAACAACTGTGCGCGTATGTCCCTGCTTCTGCGCCGTTCTCCGTCAGCGAGATACCTCTCCCCGGAGGGACAGGCGAAGATGAAGAAGATAGAGGACTGCCTGCACTGCGGACACTGCAAGTCGATGTGCCCGTATGGTCTGGATACGCCGAAGCTTTTGGAGGAGAATTATAAGGATTATAAAGAGGTTCTTGCAGGGAAGAGACTGTAAAGAGAGGATAAATGCAAGAGGCATTTTTCCGTAACTGTTCACGGATAGGCACTTTTGGAACCGAAAGTGCCGTAAGAAAACGTGGTGGCAGCAGGAATTTGCCGTATTTAAATGCGAAGCCACGGCAAATTCCGTTACTGGGCACGTATGCGTGAACAGTAACTAGAAATGTGGTGAAATAGACCAGGGAGGCGGAAACAATGGATATAAATCAGAAACAGAAAGAACGTCTGGAGCAGCAGTTTGCATTTATCCGGGAGATAGATAAGGAGAAATTTATCGGTCGCCAGACGTATCTGACAGACGGCGAGCGGAAGGAAAATGACGCGGAGCACGCATGGCATATGGCGATCATGACGGTGCTTCTGGCGGAGTATTCCAATGAGCCGATCGATGTGCTGAAAACGGTTACCATGCTTCTGATTCACGATCTGGTCGAGATCGACGCCGGCGACACATATGCCTATGATGAGGAGGCGAAGAAAACCCAGCGGGAGAGAGAATTAAAGGGTGCAGAGCGCATTTTCGGAATGCTGCCGCCGGATCAGGGCGAAAAACTGCGCGCTCTCTGGGATGAATTTGAAGCCGGGGAGACGCCGGAAGCACGGTTTGCACATACGATGGACAACATCCAGCCGACGATGCTCAATGATGCTTCCAAGGGAAAGGCGTGGGCGACGCGCGGCGTGCACCTGAGCCAGATTCTTGGAAGAAATAAGAATACCGCCAAGGGCTCGGAGACGCTGTGGAACTATTCTTATGAGAATTTCATCACTCCGAGCCTCCGGGAAGGAAAGATAAAAAACGACACGTTACCCGAAGAGTAATCGAATTGTCGGAGGAAGCATGAGCTTTATCCGGCAGACTGCTGTCAGCGGAAACGGTGTGCGTGGCTGCTATTTTTGAGTTCGAAGAAGATTCTGTCGGTTCGGTGGTTATTTTTGAAGCTGAAGCTGTTCCAGAACGTTCCGAGTGATTGGAGCAAGTCATCGGGTCAGCTTTAGAGGAAATCAGAGCAGTATCTTTCTTATTTACATCAAAAATGATATGCTTCTTTTGCGACAGCCAGTTCATATCGTTATCAAAAATCAGAGCGTCAGAGACGGAATCGGCGCTCTGATTTTTTGAGTTTTCTTCCGGCATGACACCTCCGGACAGGGCGGGCGGCGGATAGAGAACACCCCACCAGTTGTCGATCACATGAGTCTGCAGGATCGGCGGGGCGATCGCGTACGCCAGGACTTTCTGCTGAATCTGGTTTCTGGTAAAAGTGAGAAGAGGCAGGCAGAAAAGCAGAAATAAGAGCATGGAACATAATGCGAGAAGCGGGAGTATTCCATCGTAGATATGGGAAAACTTGCAGGAATCGGTGGAAAAATGGCGGCATTTATTGGTAACAGGTGGATGAATCCTGGATGCGGATGACAGAGAATTTTCAGACTGGAACGAAATCACTTGATTTAACATAATGGCTCTCCTTTTACTGAAAGAAATCGAATCTTCTTGTCGCAAGTATTGACAGTTATGGTATAATCTAAACTATATTTTGGAATAGCATTCCGGCGTGTGGTGAAGCTTCCCACACTCGGCAGAAAGGCGGATATTATGAAAAAGAGTGTACTTGTGGTATTTGGCGGACAGTCTTCGGAACATATTGTTTCATGTATGTCGGCAATCAATGTCATTAAAAATATAGATACAGAGCGCTATGATGTAACCCTGATCGGAATTACCGAAGAGGGAAAATGGCTGCTGGTTGACTCGGTCGAGCAGATCGAGGATGAGAGCTGGAGAAAGAACACGACGACCGCGATCCTTTCCCCGGATGCAACGGAGAAATCCGTGATCGTCCTGAAAGATGGTAAGGCGGAAATGATCCGCATTGATGTGGTATTCCCGGTTCTGCATGGACTCTGGGGCGAGGACGGCACCATTCAGGGCATCTTTGAGCTGGCAAAAATCCCGTATGTCGGATGCGGTGTGCTGGCGTCCAGCGTTTCGATGGATAAAGTGTATACAAAACAGATTGTTGACCACACAGGCGTGCGCCAGGCGGCATATGAGCTGGTCATCCGCAAAGAACTTGAAAAGATGGATGAGGTTGTGGCACGCATCGAGAACCGGTTCTCATATCCGGTATTTATCAAGCCGTCCAATGCAGGTTCTTCCAGAGGTGTCAGCAAGGCGTCGGATCGCGAAGAGCTGATTGCAGGCTTAAAGGAGGCGGCGCACCATGACCGCAAGATTCTGGTTGAGGAGACGATTGTCGGCCGTGAGATCGAATGTGCGGTCTTTGGAAATGGCACAGAACCGGTCATCGCTTCCGGTGTTGGCGAGATTCTGGCAGCAGCCGATTTCTATGATTTTGATGCGAAATATTACAACGCAGAGTCCAGAACCGTGGTAAATCCAGAGCTTCCGGGCGATGCGACCGAGCGTGTGCGTCAGGCGGCGAGACGTATTTTCAAGGCGGTAGATGGCTATGGTCTGTCGCGTGTCGATTTCTTTGTGACGAAGGACGGCGAGGTTATCTTCAATGAGATCAATACCATGCCGGGCTTTACCGCGATTAGTATGTACCCGATGCTCTTTGAGGCGGCCGGAATCCCGAAGCCGGAGATGGTGACAAAGCTGATTGAACACGGACTGAAACGCTACGAAGCCTAGAAATAAATAAAAATGTTTCAGAATCCTGAAACAGTGTGAGAGAATCTACTTTTGGACGTTATATGATTCAATATACACAGATGTTCGGGAAAGAATGGAAACATGACCATAAGAATTTTGCCGAAAGGAAGGTAAACATGGATAGAAATGCCCCGATCGGAGTTTTTGATTCAGGCATCGGCGGTCTGACGGTAGCCCGTGAGATCATGCGTCAGATGCCGCAGGAGCGCATCGTATACTTTGGAGATACGGCGCGCGTTCCATATGGAAGCAAATCGCAGGAGACGGTGCTGCGCTATTCCCGCCAGATCATCCGTTTTCTGAAAACACAGGGAGTCAAGGCGATCGTGATTGCCTGCAACACGGCCTCGGCGTGTGCACTGGAGACGGTCAAACAGGAATTGGATATCCCGATCATCGGGGTTATCTACGCGGGCGCGCGCACGGCTGCCGAGGCAACCCATAATGGAAAGATTGGCGTAATTGGAACCGAGGCGACCATCCGGAGCGGTATTTATACCAGAGAAATGCAGAAGCTGCGCCCGGATATTGAGGTCATTGGAAAACCGTGTCCGCTCTTTGTGCCGCTGGTGGAGGAAGGACTCTTCCATGATTCGGTAACAGATGAGATTGCCTCCCGGTATCTTTCTTCGCTGAAAGAAAAATACATTGATACGCTGGTTATGGGATGTACGCATTATCCGCTGCTGCGTTCGACTCTGCATCGGCTGATGGGCAACGAGGTGACATTGGTAAATCCGGCATATGAGACGGCGGTTGAACTTAAAACTCTGCTGCGGGACATGGATCTGACACGCAGTTCGGAGGATCTGGAACGTTTTTCGGAGGAAAACAGCCGCCGCGCTGCTGCCGGGGAGCCGATTCTTGACCAGTATCAGTTCTTTGTCAGCGACCGGGCGGAGAATTTCACGCGTTTTGCCAAGGCGATTCTTCCAAAAGAGGTAAAAGACACGAAACAGATTAACATTGAGGAGTATTAAAATATGACGAAAGATGTGCTTGTATCCGTGCGCGGTGCCCATATTGCGGACGGGGAGACGAATAACCTGGAGGTTATCACGGCAGGCAGCTATTATTTCAAAAATGGCAAGCATTATATCATCTATGATGAGATACTGGAGGGCGAGGAAGGAAGCATCCGCAATACCATCAAAGCCAATGCGGACAGCGTCGATATGATCAAGGGAGGCGATGCGCGGGCGCATATGATTTTTCAGGAGAACCGTCCGAATGTCAGCTGTTATGTGACTCCATACGGTCAGATGATCGTGGGCGTCACGACCGACCGCATCAAGATCAATGAAGGTCCGGATCATCTGAAAATCCAGATTGATTATACGCTGGAACTCAACTATGAGCAGACCAGCCAAAGCCATATTGAAATTGATGTGAAATCGAAGGCGACGGCGAAATTGAACCTGAAAGAGCAGTAAATATAAAAGAATATAGAAACAAAGAAATAAAATCGATGAATCAAAAATCCCGGAAACGTGCAATCAGTTACATTTCCGGGATTTTAAGATCCATTATTTATTTTTCTTGGACTTGGAAGCTTCTTTCTTTGCTGCCTCTTCTGTATTTTTCTTGAAACGGTCAAAGAATTTTTTCTTCTTCGGCAGCGGCGGGATGCCTCCGCGCACGCTCTTGATCTCTGTGATATAAAGACCGCTGATGACAACCTTTGCCTCGGTGCGGAGCGGTAACTGAAGGAATACCTTCTCATCCGCGATCATGGTCACAACCTTCGGTCCGATCTTAGCCTTTACGATCGGGAGCTTCGCCCACTTCATATACCATGGAGTCTGGTCAATAACCATCTTCGGGAGACCGGAATCTCCGATTTTCAGTTTCTTTTTGTCAATCGCCAGAATCGAAACAGTCTGTTTCGAAGCGTCGATCATAGTCTGCTGCTCTGCTTGACGTTTCTGCATCCGGGAACCCAGAATATACAGTACGACAAGAAGGATAGCCAGAATGACGATAATAACTAGCAGTACATTCCAAAATGACATATATATACCTCCGTTGTAGATAGCGGCGGGACACAAATCCAATCCCATTTCGCAGAAATAACGAAAATAGCCGCGCAATTACTATGTATTATAGCATTGGAGAGGGGAAATGGCAAGAAAAATAGACGGGTAACTATGGCGATGGGGACTTAAAAAAATAGAAAAAACCAAAATCATGTTATCGAGCGCTTTTACTGAGATGATTTCGGATGTGTTAGTGCATTGGTCCGCATAAGCGATTCTTTCAAATCCACTTAACTATGGCATCGGTTTCCTCCATATGTTGTAGTGAATATTCTTAAATTATACCATGATTTGCCGCATGATACAATGAAATGAGAAGAGGGAAGGCTATATTTTCCAAATCCATCAAAAAACCACTTGACACCCATCAAATCCCATGCTAAGATGGAGAATGCACTATTGTGGAAAACTGTGTTTTCCGGGTATTCGTATGCCCAAATGACAGTGCAGCTCCGGCGGCATGAAACAAGGCTGGTTCGGAGATGGAAAAATGCAAACCATAGAGATAGAAAGAAAACAGGGGTGAAACATCGAATGGAGAAAAGCAGGATGCGTCCGGTAAAAACCGGTAAAGGTGTAAGGATGACCTTCTCAAGACAAAAAGAAGTTCTGGAAATGCCGAATTTGATTGAGATTCAGAAAAACTCGTATCAGTGGTTCCTGGATGAGGGACTGAAAGAAGTGTTTGCTGATATCTCCCCGATCACGGATTTCGCAGGTCACTTGAGTCTGGAATTTGTGGATTTTACACTGTGTAAAAACGATATCAAATATACGATCGAAGAGTGCAAAGAGCGCGATGCGACCTATGCAGCTCCTCTGAAGGTAAAGGTAAGACTTTGCAATAAAGATAAAGATGAGATCAATGAACATGAGATTTTCATGGGTGATCTTCCACTTATGACCGACACCGGCTCCTTCGTTATCAACGGAGCGGAGCGAGTTATCGTCAGCCAGCTTGTTCGTTCCCCTGGTATTTATTATGGAATCGCGCACGATAAGATCGGTACAGAGTTATACAGCTGCACCGTTATCCCGAACCGGGGTGCCTGGCTGGAGTATGAGACAGATTCCAACGACATTTTCTACGTGCGTGTAGACCGGACCAGAAAAGTTCCTGTTACTGTTCTGATCCGTGCTCTTGGTTACGGTACTAACGCCGAGATCATTGACCTGTTCGGCGATGAGCTGAAACTGGAGAAGAGCTTCGAGAAGGATCCGTCCAACAACTACCAGGATGGTCTTCTGGAATTATATAAGAAGATTCGCCCGGGTGAGCCGCTTTCCGTAGACAGCGCAGAGAGCCTGTTAAACAGCATGTTCTTCGATCCGCGCCGCTACGATCTGGCAAAGGTAGGCCGTTATAAATTCAATAAAAAGCTTCACTTTAAGAACCGTATCGTAGGTCACGTTCTGGCTGAGGATGTGGTTGATACAACTACCGGAGAGATTCTGGCGGAGCAGGGAACAAAGGTTACCAAGGAACTTGCTACTGACATCCAGAACGCAGGCGTTCCGTTTGTATGGATTCAGGGTGAGAAGAAGAATCACAAGGTTCTTTCTAACCTGATGGTAGATCTGGGCGCTTATGTGAATTTCGATCCGGAAGAAGTAGGCGTCACAGAGTTAGTATTCTATCCGGTTCTCCAGGGTATTCTGGAAGAAAATGCCGGCGCTTCTGATGAGGAGTTAAAAGAGATTATCCGCAGAGATATCCATGACCTGATTCCGAAGCACATTACGAAGGAAGATATCATCGCTTCCATCAACTACAACATGCATCTGGAAGGCGGCATCGGCAATCCAGATGATATCGACCATCTGGGCAACCGTCGTATCCGTGCGGTCGGCGAGCTGCTTCAGAACCAGTACCGTATCGGTCTGTCCCGTATGGAGCGTGTGGTACGTGAGCGTATGACAACACAGGACATGGAAGGTGTTTCTGCCCAGTCCCTGATCAATATTAAGCCGGTTACAGCAGCAGTCAAGGAGTTCTTCGGAAGTTCCCAGCTGTCCCAGTTCATGGATCAGAACAACCCGCTGTCCGAGCTGACCCATAAGAGACGTCTTTCCGCCCTGGGTCCTGGCGGTCTGTCAAGGGACCGTGCCGGATTCGAGGTACGAGATGTACACTACACACACTATGGCCGTATGTGCCCGATCGAGACACCTGAGGGACCGAACATCGGTCTGATCAACTCCCTGGCATCTTACGCACGTGTCAATGAGTACGGTTTCATCGAAGCTCCGTACCGTGTAGTAGATAAAACCGATCCGTCCAACCCGGTTGTTACGGATGAGGTTGTATACCTGACAGCAGACGAGGAAGATAACTTTGTTGTTGCACAGGCAAACGAGCAGTTAGACGAAGAAGGACACTTCGTCCACAATAACGTATCTGGTCGTTTCCGTGAGGAGACCTCCGAGTTCCAGAAGAAGAAAATCGACCTGATGGACGTATCCCCGAAGATGGTATTCTCCGTAGCTACTTCCATGATTCCGTTCCTGCAGAACGACGATGCGAACCGTGCTCTGATGGGATCGAACATGCAGCGTCAGGCGGTACCGCTTCTGACCACCGAGAGAGCCGTTGTCGATACCGGTATTTCCGCGAAGGCAGCTGTTGACTCTGGTGTGTGTGTCGTTGCAAAGAATGCCGGTGTGGTTGAGCGCTCCGCTTCCAACGAGATCATCATCAAGAGAGATTCCGATGGAAACCGCGATGTATACCATCTGACAAAATTCAAGAGAAGTAACCAGTCCAACTGCTACAATCAGAAACCGATTGTATACAAGAATGACCATGTCGAAGCTGGCGAGGTTATCGCAGATGGTCCGTCCACCTGCAACGGTGAGATCGGTCTGGGCAAAAACCCGCTGATCGGCTTCATGACCTGGGAAGGCTACAACTACGAGGATGCCGTTCTTCTGTCTGAGCGTCTGGTTCAGGAGGATGTATATACCTCCGTCCATATCGAGGAATACGAGGCAGAAGCACGTGATACCAAGCTGGGACCGGAAGAGATCACAAGAGATGTTCCGGGTGTCGGCGAGGATGCACTGAAAGATCTGGACGAGCGCGGTATCATCCGCATTGGTGCAGAGGTTCGTGCCGGTGATATCCTGGTAGGTAAGGTTACTCCGAAGGGAGAGACCGAGCTGACCGCAGAAGAGCGCCTGTTACGTGCGATCTTCGGTGAGAAGGCAAGAGAGGTTCGTGATACTTCCCTGAAAGTACCGCATGGTGCATACGGTATCATCATTGATGCGAAGGTATTTACAAGAGAGAACGGCGACGAGCTGGCTCCGGGTGTAAATAAGACCGTTCGTATCTACATTGCACAGAAGAGAAAGATTTCCGTCGGCGATAAGATGGCTGGTCGTCATGGTAACAAGGGTGTCGTTTCCCGTGTACTTCCGGTTGAGGATATGCCGTTCCTTCCGAATGGCCGTCCGCTCGACATCGTACTGAACCCATTGGGCGTACCGTCCCGTATGAATATCGGACAGGTCCTGGAGATTCATTTAAGCCTTGCTGCCAAAGCACTTGGTTTTGATGTATCCACCCCGATTTTCGACGGAGCAGACGAGAAAGATATTCAGAACACTCTGGAGATGGCAAATGACTATGTCAACACCTCCTGGGAAGAGTTCGAAGCAAAATATAAAGATATTGTAGATCCGGAAGTTATGGAGTATCTGGGTACCCATCTGGAGCACAGAAAACTCTGGAAGGGCGTTCCGATCGGACGTGACGGTAAAGTCCGCCTGAGAGATGGACGTACCGGCGAATACTTCGACAGCCCGGTTACAATCGGACACATGCATTACCTGAAACTGCATCATCTGGTTGATGATAAGATTCATGCACGTTCCACAGGTCCTTACTCCCTCGTTACACAGCAGCCGCTGGGTGGTAAAGCTCAGTTCGGTGGCCAGCGTTTCGGAGAGATGGAGGTTTGGGCTCTGGAGGCGTATGGCGCATCCTACACGCTGCAGGAGATCCTGACCGTGAAGTCCGATGATGTGGTAGGTCGTGTGAAGACATACGAGGCAATCATCAAGGGCGAGAATATTCCGGAGCCGGGTATTCCGGAGTCCTTCAAGGTACTCTTAAAAGAGCTTCAGTCCCTGGGTCTGGATGTCAGAGTTCTGGCAGAAGACGGTTCCGAGATCGAGCTCAAGGAGAACATCGACGAAGGCGATACCGATCTTCGTTCCGTCATCGAGGGTGACAGTAAGCGTTACTCTCAGAATGAGTCCTTCGGCAACTACGGTTACCAGGAGCAGGAATTTAAAGATGGTGAGCTGACCGATGTAGAGCACGATGAGTATACAGCAGAGGCAGACGGCTATACGGACGATGACTATGCAGACGTTTCCGATGATAATGGATCTGACGACGAAGAATAATCGATAGGAGGGAGTACCGCTCATGCCAGAGACAAATGAAACATATCAACCATTGACATTTGACGCAATCAAGATCGGTTTGGCATCCCCTGAAAAGATTCTGGAGTGGTCTCACGGCGAGGTTAAAAAGCCGGAGACCATCAACTACAGAACATTAAAGCCGGAGAAAGACGGCCTGTTCTGTGAGAGAATCTTTGGACCGAGCAAGGACTGGGAGTGCCACTGTGGTAAATATAAAAAAATCAGATATAAAGGTGTTATCTGTGACCGCTGCGGCGTTGAGGTTACAAAAGCCAGCGTCCGCCGTGAGCGCATGGGTCATATCGAGCTTGCAGCTCCGGTTTCCCACATCTGGTATTTCAAGGGAATTCCGAGCCGCATGGGTCTGATTCTGGACATTTCTCCGAGAACTCTGGAGAAGGTTCTGTACTTCGCTTCCTATATCGTGCTGGATCCGGGACAGACCGGACTGCAGATGAAGCAGGTTCTGTCTGAGAAGGAGTACCGTGACGAGATCGAGAAATACGGTTACGGTTCTTTCCGTGTCGGCATGGGTGCCGAGGCGATTCAGGAGCTTTTAAAGGCGATCGACCTGGAGAAGGATTCTGAGGATCTGAGAAACCAGTTACAGGATGCAACCGGACAGAAGCGTGCCCGCATCATCAAGCGTCTGGAAGTCGTAGAGGCATTCAGAAATTCCGGCAACAAACCGGAGTGGATGATCATGACCGTTGTCCCGGTTATCCCGCCGGATATCCGTCCGATGGTACAGCTGGATGGCGGACGTTTCGCAACTTCCGACTTAAACGATCTGTATCGTCGTATTATCAACCGTAACAACCGTCTTGCAAGACTTCTGGAGCTCGGCGCACCGGATATCATCGTGCGCAACGAGAAACGTATGCTTCAGGAGGCAGTTGACGCATTAATTGATAATGGCCGCCGTGGCCGTCCAGTTACCGGTCCTGGCAACCGTGCCCTCAAGTCCCTTTCTGATATGTTAAAGGGTAAACAGGGACGTTTCCGTCAGAACCTTCTGGGTAAGCGAGTTGACTATTCTGGACGTTCCGTTATCGTCGTAGGACCGGAGTTAAAGATTTACCAGTGCGGTCTGCCGAAAGAGATGGCGATCGAGCTGTTTAAACCGTTCGTTATGAAAGAGCTGGTTTCCAACGGAACCGCTCATAACATTAAAAATGCAAAGAAGATGGTAGAGCGCCTTCAGCCGGAGGTTTGGGACGTTCTCGAGGATGTAATCAAAGAGCATCCGGTTATGTTAAACCGTGCTCCTACACTGCATCGTTTGGGTATTCAGGCATTCGAGCCGATTCTGGTAGAAGGTAAGGCAATCAAGCTGCATCCGCTTGTTTGTACCGCATTCAACGCCGATTTCGATGGCGACCAGATGGCGGTACATCTTCCGCTTTCCGTGGAGGCACAGGCAGAGTGCCGTTTCCTGCTGCTTTCTCCGAACAACCTGTTAAAACCGTCCGATGGTGGTCCGGTAGCCGTTCCTTCCCAGGATATGGTACTTGGTATTTACTATCTGACCCAGGAACGTCCGGGCGCCAAGGGCGAGGGTATGGCATTCAAGAGCATCAACGAGGCGATTCTTGCATACGAGAACAAGGTTGTTACCCTGCATTCCCGTGTCAAAGTAAGAGTAACCCGCACGATGCCGGATGGCACAACGAAGACTGGTATCATCGAGTCTACCGTTGGACGTTTCATCTTCAACGAGATCATCCCGCAGGATCTGGGCTTCGTAGACCGTTCCCAGAAAGAGAACGAGCTGAAACTGGAAGTTGACTTCCACGTAGGCAAGAAGCAGTTAAAGCAGATTCTGGAGAAGGTTATCAATGTCCATGGTGCAACCCAGACAGCGATCACCCTGGATGATATCAAGGCGATTGGCTACAAGTTCTCTACACGTGCAGCCATGACCGTATCGATTTCCGATATGACCGTACCGGCAAGCAAGCCGAAGCTGATTGCTGACGCGCAGGCAACGGTTGACCATATCGCAAAGAACTTCCGCCGTGGTCTTATCACAGAGGAAGAGCGTTACAAAGAAGTTATCGAGACCTGGAAGGCAACCGATGATCAGCTGACTCACGACCTGCTGACAGGACTTGACAAATATAACAACATCTTCATGATGGCTGACTCCGGTGCGCGAGGATCGGATAAGCAGATTAAACAGCTTGCTGGTATGCGAGGACTGATGGCAGATACGACCGGTCATACGATTGAACTTCCTATCAAGTCCAACTTCCGTGAGGGTCTGGACGTACTGGAGTACTTCATCTCCGCACACGGAGCTCGAAAAGGTATGTCCGATACGGCTCTGCGTACTGCCGACTCTGGTTACCTGACCAGACGTCTGGTAGATGTATCCCAGGATCTGATCGTCCGCGAGGAGGACTGCTGCTGGGATAAGCCGGAGATTCCGTATATGGAGATCAAGGCATTCATGGATGGTCAGGAGACCATCGAGACATTGCAGGAGCGTATCACAGGACGTTTCATCGCTGAGACAATCACAGACCCGGATACAGGTGAAGTGGTGATTGAGAAGAATCATATGTGTACGCCGAAGCGTGCAGCGGCTGTTATGGCAGCATTGAAGAAACAGGGCAGAGATTCCATCAAGATCCGTACCGTCCTGACCTGTAAATCCCATATCGGTGTGTGTGCGAAGTGCTACGGTGCCAACATGGCAACCGGTCAGCCGGTTCAGGTCGGTGAGGCAGTCGGCATCATCGCGGCACAGTCCATCGGTGAGCCTGGTACACAGCTGACCATGCGTACGTTCCACTCGGGCGGCGTTGCCGGTGGCGATATCACACAGGGTCTTCCGCGTGTCGAGGAGCTTTTCGAGGCACGTAAGCCGAAGGGACTTGCTATCATCGCTGAGTTCGGCGGTGTGGCAACCATCAAAGATACCAAGAAGAAACGTGAGATCATTATCACGGATAATGAGACGGGCAATTCCAAGACATACCTGATTCCTTACGGCTCCCGTATCAAGATTCAGGACGGCGCGGTTCTGGAGGCTGGTGACGAGCTGACCGAAGGTAGCGTGAACCCGCACGATATTCTGAAGATCAAGGGCGTCCGCGCCGTACAGGATTACATGATCCAGGAAGTACAGCGTGTATACCGTTTACAGGGTGTAGAAATCAACGATAAGCATATTGAGATGATCGTACACCAGATGTTAAAGAAGATTAAGATTGAGGAAAGTGGAGATTCCGACGTACTGCCGGGCGTATCCATGGATGTACTCGATTTCAACGAGATGAACGAGGCGCTGGAAGCCGAGGGCAAAGAGCCGGCGATCGGACGTCAGGTTATGCTGGGTATTACCAAGGCATCTCTGGCAACCGACTCCTTCTTATCCGCTGCATCCTTCCAGGAGACAACCAAGGTTCTGACCGAGGCTGCCATCAACGGAAAGGTAGATAAGCTGATTGGTCTGAAGGAGAACGTTCTGATTGGTAAGCTGATTCCGGCTGGTACCGGTATGAAGCGTTACCGCTCCATCAAGCTGAACACCGATGTTGAGGAAGAGGATGATATCGATCTGGCAGAGGACGACTTCAACGAGCCGGCTGAACTGGACGAGGCAGACAAGATTGTACTCAACGAGGATGAGCTGAGTGAAGAATAATTAAAAATGAAAAACGGAATCGTTTTTTGGAGATCGCCGCAGAGATGCGGCGGTCTTTTTTTGTTTCATAAAACCGTAAGAAATAGAAGCGCGGGATTGGTTGAATCGAAGGGGAAAATCCGTTATACTTATAAAGGAAATGTTTAAAATCCAAAGTAATGTGATTGAATTGTATAAATTTAAAAAACAAATTTAACGATTTTAGACTTTCAAAACAGAAACAATTATTTAAAAAATAGAGACATTGGAAGGAGATTATATAGATGAAGAGACACAATCGGCTCAAAAAACATACACTGGGACTGGCGGCGGCTCTGCTGATGACAGCCGGTATGTCGCAGATCGCGCTGGCAAGCGACTCGGTGTATGTCAATACGTCTTCCCTGCGCTACCGGACATCCGCGCAGATCAAGGACAATAATATCGCGGGCAATCTGTCCTACGGCCAGAAGCTGGAGCGCGTGGGAACCAGCGGGCAGTGGACGATGATTCTTTTGAATGGAAAGAAGTATTACGTTTCATCTGCCTATGTGACAAGCAAAAAACCGGCATCTGCAGGTGCTGTCCAGACAACCAGCCAGACAGCAGCGGGAGCGCAGACATCCGGCGGCACGGCGATCGCACTTTCTTCTAATTATAAATACGCAAATTATTCGAAGATCAACAGCGGAACTGCGACCCTGTACCGCTCGACTGCTTCCAACAAGAAAAATAAAGTGGTCTGTGTCAATGCCGGACATGGAACAAACGGTGGCGGAAGCGTCAAGACCCAGTGTCATCCGGATGGAAGTGCGAAAGTAACCGGCGGCACAACCGGAGCCGGTGCTACCTCAGCAGTGGCAGTTTCCAGCGGTATGACCTTTGCAGATGGAACAGCAGAGAGCAAGGTAACACTTGCTATGGCAAAGGTGCTTAAGACAAAACTTCTGAATGCAGGCTATGATGTACTGATGATCCGTGAATCAGATGATGTACAGCTGGATAATATAGCCCGTACGGTCATTGCGAATAACAACGCGGACTGTCATATAGCCTTGCACTGGGATTCAACCAGCAGCAACAAGGGTGCCTTTTTCATGAGCGTTCCAAGCAACGCAACCTACCGTGCGATGGAGCCGGTTGCCTCTCATTGGAAGCAGCACAACCAACTGGGCGAGTCGCTGATCAGCGGCTTAAAGAGCGCGGGTGTGAAGATTTATTCCAAAGGCAGCATGGAGATGGATTTGACCCAGACTTCCTATTCGACGATTCCGAGTGTGGATATTGAGCTGGGAGATAAGGCGTCCGATCATTCGGGTGCGACGCTTGAGACGCTGGCGAACGGACTGCTGGCTGGCGTGAATACGTTCTTCGGACAGTAAAAACTGAAAGGAGGAAAACATATGGGATTGGTGGCGTTTATTATGGCATATGCATTATTTGCGTTTATCTTTTATATTCTGCAGGTAATTGCATACTGGAAGATTTTTACAAAAGCCGGGGAAGAAGGATGGAAATCCATCATTCCGATTTACAATGGCTATGTACAGTACCGGCTGACCTGGGATGTGCAGTATTTCTGGGTGGCACTGGGACTGGCGGTCGGCGGAGGTATTTTAAATTCCTTCGGCGGAATCGTGGGAGTTATCGGTTCGCTTGCGCTTCTGGGAACAGCACTCATGAATGTGGTGGCACTCTATAAGCTGGCGTGTGCCTATGGTCACGGGATAGGATTTACGATTGGTTTATTTTTTCTGAATCCGCTTTTTATGCTGATTCTTGGTTTTGGTGATTCGGAGTACATGGGACCGCAGGAGTAGCGGAAATGAAGTTCCGGGATATTTAAGATATTTTCCAGAAAAAAAGAGTCAGATGAGACAATAGAGGGTTTTGCACTGTACCTGTCTACAGCGCAAAACCCTTGTTACTGCTCACAGGTAGGCACTTTTGGAACCGAAAGTGCCGTAAGAAAACGTGGTGGCAGCAGGAATTTGCCGTATTAAAATGCGAAGCCACGGCAAATTCCGTTACTGGGCACGTATGCGTGAACAGTAACAAACCCTTTATTTTACGGGAAAAATTTGCATTTTATACCTTGACAGTGCAACTCAAACTAGCTATAATAAGTAAGCGTGCAAAATTCAAGGAATTTCTGCGCGGAAATACAAGCTTAAAAAAGCAACCACAGACAATATCACAGGAGGTGAAAAGGATGCCTACATTTAACCAGTTAGTAAGAAAGGGAAGACAGACATCTGAAAAGAAATCAACAGCTCCGGCTCTGCAGAAGGGATACAACTCTTTACAGAAGAAAGCTATCAACGTTTCTGCACCGCAGAAGAGAGGCGTGTGTACAGCCGTTAAGACTGCAACACCTAAAAAGCCTAACTCTGCTCTTAGAAAAATCGCCAGAGTTCGTCTTTCCAACGGTATCGAAGTAACAAGCTACATCCCGGGTGAGGGACACAACTTACAGGAGCACAGCGTTGTTCTGATTCGTGGTGGTCGTGTAAAGGACTTACCAGGTACCAGATACCACATCATCAGAGGTACTCTTGATACTGCAGGCGTAGCCAACAGAAAACAGGCGCGTTCCAAATACGGCGCTAAGAGACCGAAAGACAAGAAATAATTTTAATTAGGTAGAAGTTCTATTAGATTTAGAATGAATGTGCCGGACTTTGATATTGATCCTGTAGGTTGCAGGGAATCATAGAACCGCGCACGAGACGCAGGTTGAACTTAGAGAGAACCTGCCGAGTAGGAAGAGAGGAAGCACCATGCTCAATGTCGCGCTGAAAGACTCGCTCGTTTCGCAGGTGCGCTTTAACACTAAGCTCGTGAGGAACCTCGCTAAGTGTTCAATGCGAGTACCTAAGATCTAATGAATGGCTCCCGCGGCTCCCCGCCGGAGCAGATATTAAGGAGGGAAGTAACGTGCCACGTAAAGGACATACTCAGAAAAGAGACGTATTAGCGGATCCGCTGTACAACAATAAGGTTGTTACTAAATTAATCAACAACATCATGCTGGACGGCAAAAAGGGCGTTGCTCAGAAGATCGTATACGGCGCGTTTGATCGTGTCGCTGCAGAATCCGGTAAGGAAGCTGTAGAGGTTTTCGAAGAGGCAATGAACAACATCATGCCGGTTCTGGAAGTTAAGGCAAAACGTATCGGTGGTGCTACCTATCAGGTACCGATCGAGGTTAAGCCGGAAAGAAGACAGGCTCTTGCACTTCGCTGGATCACTCTGTACTCCCGTAAGAGAGGCGAGAAGACTCAGGAAGAGAGACTGGCAAAAGAGATTCTGGATGCAGCTAACAACACTGGTGCATCTGTGAAGAAGAAAGAAGATATGCATAAGATGGCAGAGGCTAACAAGGCATTTGCTCATTACAGATTCTAATAGGAGGAAAAAGCTTTGGCTGGAAGAGAATATCCGTTAGAGAGAACCAGAAATATTGGTATTATGGCTCATATCGATGCTGGTAAGACTACCACTACTGAGCGTATTCTGTATTATACTGGTGTTAACTATAAGATCGGTGATACTCATGAAGGTACTGCTACCATGGACTGGATGGCTCAGGAGCAGGAGAGAGGTATTACCATCACTTCTGCAGCGACAACCTGTCACTGGACTCTGCAGGAAAACTGCAAACCGAAACCAGGCGCTCTGGAGCATCGTATCAACATCATCGATACTCCAGGACACGTTGACTTCACGGTTGAGGTTGAGCGTTCCCTGCGTGTACTGGACGGTGCTGTAGGTGTATTCTGTGCTAAGGGTGGTGTAGAGCCGCAGTCTGAGAACGTATGGCGTCAGGCTGATACCTACAATGTACCGCGTATGGCATTCATCAACAAGATGGATATCCTGGGTGCAAACTTCTATGGCTGTGTAGAGCAGATCAAGACCAGACTTGGTAAGAATGCTATCTGTTTACAGCTTCCGATCGGCAAGGAAGATGATTTCAAGGGAATTATCGACCTGTTCGAGATGAAAGCATACATCTACAATGATGATAAGGGTGAGGACATTAGCATCCTTGATATCCCGGAGGATATGAAGGATGACGCTGAGCTTTACCACACCGAGCTGGTAGAGAAGATCTGCGAGCTGGACGACGATCTGATGATGGCTTACCTTGAGGGGGAAGAGCCGTCTGTAGATGAGTTAAAGAAAGTATTAAGAAAAGCAACCTGCGAGTGTCAGGCAATCCCGGTATGCTGTGGTACTGCATACAGAAATAAGGGTGTTCAGAAGCTCCTGGATGCAATCATCGAGTTCATGCCGTCTCCGCTTGACATCCCGCCGATCAAGGGTGTTGACCTGGATGGCAACGAGACTGTAAGACATTCTTCCGACGAAGAGCCGTTCTCTGCTCTTGTATTCAAGATCATGACCGACCCGTTCGTAGGTAAGCTGGCTTACTTCCGTGTGTACTCAGGTGTTATGAACTCCGGTTCATACGTACTGAATGCAACAAAGGACAAAAAAGAGCGTGTTGGACGTATCCTTCAGATGCATGCCAACAAGCGTCACGAGCTGGAAAAGGTTTACTCCGGTGATATCGCAGCAGCGATCGGATTCAAGTTCTCCACCACAGGTGATACTATCTGTGATGAGCAGCATCCGGTAATCCTGGAGTCCATGGAGTTCCCGGAGCCGGTTATCGACATCGCTATCGAGCCGAAGACCAAAGCTGGTCAGGACAAGATGGGCGAGGCTCTTGCAAAACTGGCAGAGGAGGATCCGACCTTCCGTGCTTATACAAACAAAGAGACTGGTCAGACAATCATCGCTGGTATGGGCGAGCTCCATCTGGAGATTATCGTAGACCGTCTGCTTCGTGAGTTCCACGTTGAAGCTAACGTAGGTGCTCCGCAGGTAGCTTACAAAGAGACCTTCACAAAGGCTGTAGATGTAGACAGCAAGTATGCAAAACAGTCTGGTGGTCGTGGTCAGTACGGTCACTGTAAGGTACACTTCACTCCGATGGATCCGAACGGCGAAGAGACCTTCAAGTTTGAGTCCAGCGTTGTCGGCGGTGCTATCCCGAAAGAGTACATCCCGGCTGTAGGCGAAGGTATCGAAGAGGCTGCTAAGGCAGGTATCCTCGGCGGATTCCCGGTACTCGGCGTTCACGCTGACGTATACGATGGTTCCTACCATGAGGTCGACTCTTCTGAGATGGCTTTCCATATCGCAGGTTCCATGGCATTCAAGGATGCTATGCGTAAAGGTAACCCGGTACTGCTTGAGCCGATCATGAAGGTTGAGGTAACCATGCCGGAAGAGTATATGGGTGATATCATCGGTGATATCAACTCTCGTCGTGGTCGTATCGAGGGTATGGAAGACATCGGCGGCGGCAAGCTGGTTAAGGCTTATGTTCCGCTGGCAGAGATGTTCGGTTATTCTACCGACCTTCGTTCCAGAACTCAGGGACGTGGTAACTACTCCATGTTCTTTGAGAAATATGAGCAGGTTCCGAAGAGCGTTCAGGAGAAAGTTCTTGCTGGAAAAGCTGAGAAATAATTAAAAATGTAACTATATTGCCTTTTCCGGGCAGATAACTGCCCGGAAAAGCAATATTAGGCTTGAAAAAACGGCTCTAATCGAATATAATTAGAGTCAGCCTAACATAAATTGAGATACCCGTATTGGGTGTAAATTAAGGAGGACGTCTTAAAATGGCAAAAGCAAAGTTTGAAAGAACTAAACCGCATTGTAACATTGGTACTATCGGACACGTAGACCATGGTAAAACAACCCTGACAGCAGCTATCACAAAAGTTCTGGCTGCAAGAGTAGCTGGTAACACAGCTGAGAACTTCGAGGATATCGATAAAGCTCCGGAAGAGAGAGAGCGTGGTATTACTATCTCTACTGCACACGTTGAGTATCAGACAGAGAAGAGACATTACGCACACGTTGACTGCCCAGGACATGCTGACTACGTTAAGAACATGATCACTGGTGCTGCTCAGATGGATGGCGCTATTCTGGTTGTAGCTGCTACCGATGGTGTTATGGCTCAGACAAGAGAGCACATCCTGCTTTCCCGTCAGGTAGGCGTACCGTACATCGTAGTATTCATGAACAAGTGCGATATGGTAGACGATCCGGAACTGCTTGAGCTGGTTGAGATGGAGATCAGAGACCTGCTGAACGAGTACGAGTTCCCGGGCGATGACACACCGATCATCCAGGGTTCTGCTCTGAAGGCTCTTGAAGATCCGAACGGCGAGTGGGGCGACAAGATCATGGAGCTCATGGACGCTGTAGATTCCTACATTCCGGATCCGGTACGTGCTACAGATAAGCCGTTCCTGATGCCGATCGAGGACGTATTCACCATCACAGGTCGTGGTACTGTTGCTACCGGCCGTGTTGAGCGTGGTACTCTGAAACTGAACGATGAGGTTGAGATCGTTGGTATTCACGAGGAGACTCGTAAGACTGTTGTAACTGGTATCGAGATGTTCCGTAAGCTGCTTGATCAGGCTGAGGCTGGTGATAACATCGGTGCTCTGCTTCGTGGTGTTCAGAGAACTGACATCCAGCGTGGTCAGTGTCTGGTTAAACCGGGCTCTGTAAAATGCCATAAGAAATTTACTGCTCAGGTTTACGTTCTGACAAAAGACGAGGGTGGTCGTCATACTCCGTTCTTCAACAACTATCGTCCGCAGTTCTACTTCAGAACCACTGACGTTACAGGTGTTTGCGAGTTACCGGCTGGTACCGAGATGTGTATGCCGGGCGACAACGTAGAGATGACTGTAGAGCTGATTCATCCGGTAGCTATGGAGCAGGGTCTTCGTTTCGCTATCCGTGAGGGCGGTCGTACAGTAGGATCTGGTAGAGTTGCTACTATCATCGAGTAATCAATGAATTAAACAAAGGTGCTTCTTGTATGTGCAGCAGGCAAGAAGATGTACCGTATATATAATATAAAGTCGCTTCCAGGAAGCGCATTGTGTCCAGACGTAAGAGATACCCCGGAACCGTAAGGTTTCCGGGGTTTTTCTGTTGTTTCATAGGAAATTGCGTTCTATGAAACAACAAACGCTCCGCGAGGATGCATACTCGCGCGAAGCAGAAACATGTCGCAAGCGACCGCGCGAGACGCCCGAATGCGTCAAGGTACATTCTTTTTCACAGAATTTCAGCCTTTTACGCATTGTCGGTTGCCAGAAGTCCGGCGGCACGCAGGTTGGCAAGAAGTTCATTGAAGCGTTCAACGACATCTTCAGCACTTGTTGCATCTGCGACGGGAGCAGCGGCGGTAACGGTGGCGGCGGGACCGGTAGGACCTGTAGCGCCGGTAGGACCCGTTGCGCCGGTAGCTCCTGTAGCGCCGACAGCTCCTGCAGCGCCGGTAGGACCTGTAGCGCCAGTCGGACCCGCAGCGCCGGTAGCTCCTGTAGCGCCAGTTGGGCCGGTAGCGCCGTCAGCCCCGGTCGGCCCAGTCGGACCCGCAGCCCCGTCAGCGCCAGCCGGCCCAGTCGGACCCGCAGCCCCGTCAGCGCCAGCCGGCCCAGTCGGACCCGCAGCCCCGTCAGCGCCAGCCGGCCCAGTCGGACCCGCAGCCCCGTCAGCGCCAGCCGGCCCAGTCGGACCCGCAGCCCCGTCAGCGCCAGCCGGCCCAGTCGGACCCGCAGCCCCGTCAGCGCCAGCCGGCCCAGTCGGACCCGCAGCCCCGTCAGCGCCAGCCGGCCCAGTCGGACCCGCAGCCCCGTCAGCGCCAGCCGGCCCAGTCGGACCCGCAGCCCCGTCAGCGCCAGCCGGCCCAGTCGGACCCGCAGCCCCGTCAGCGCCAGCCGGCCCAGTCGGACCCGCAGCCCCGTCAGCGCCAGCCGGCCCAGTCGGACCCGCAGCCCCGTCAGCGCCAGCCGGCCCAGTCGGACCCGCAGCCCCGTCAGCGCCAGCCGGCCCAGTCGGACCCGCAGCCCCGTCAGCGCCAGCCGGCCCAGTCGGACCCGCAGCCCCGTCAGCGCCAGCCGGCCCAGTCGGACCCGCAGCCCCGTCAGCGCCAGCCGGCCCAGTCGGACCCGCAGCCCCGTCAGCGCCAGCCGGCCCAGTCGGACCCGTAGCGCCCGCAGCCCCGTCAGCGCCAGCCGGCCCAGCCGGACCCGCAGCGCCGGTAGCGCCGGTCGGCCCAGTCGGACCAACAGCCCCGGTAGTGCCGGTCGGCCCAGCTGGACCCGCAGGACCGGTAGCGCCGGTCGGCCCGGTCGGCCCGGTCGGACCAGTCGGCCCAGCCGGACCCGTAGCGCCGTCCAGTCCATCGAGTCCGGCAGCACCAGTGGGACCGACAGGTCCGATCGGTCCGGGGCAGCCGCGTGGTCCTATGGGACCGGGACGACAGCAGTTGTAGGGTTCAAAAGAACCGGGACAGCCGCGATCGCGTCCGCAGCGCCCATAGCCGTTATTTTCATAGTCACTATCATCAAAATAGTAGGGAAAATTACATGAATGACGAAACATAAAAAACTCCTTTCCAGATTTAGGACATCCATCCTGATGTAGTATATGTGTGCGATGAAAGAGATGTGCATTAGCAGAAAAGGGCTGGGAAATTGAGGGCTGGGAACTGTGGAATATTATAAGTGTGGAAGACGGTAAGAATGAATGTAGGAAGTGTGGATGCCGCTGGATGGAACGACTCCCAGTCCGCTGCTCAGACCACTGCAGAGGTCGGAGAGAATGTCACAAGATAGGTAATCCGTTTGTTTTATGGTTTGAGGATATGGTTTGAAAGTATTCTTCATTTGTCAAAACCGCCGGAGAATCCGGGCGGATTTTTTTTGTTTCCTTATGATAATATAGTGCCTTATCATAGTTTCCCATCCGATCATAGCAGACGCAGAGCTGGATTAAAGGAATGAAATCATAGTAATCGGCTTCGATAAAGGCATTTGGATGATATTCTGGTCGGTCTTTGAGGGCAAGCTGGTACCAGAAAACAGCCTGGGAAATTTCTCCGAGGGAAAGTTTCAACCGTCCGATCTCACAGCAAGTTTTAGCACGTGGGCGGTCGTAGAGGAAACTCTGGAACAGAGAAAGCTGGCTGGCAGCCGTATTTCTGAGCATTTCATGGCAGCGCGCCAGAAGCAGACAGGCATCTGTCTTATTTTCATACCATCCGGCCGGTTCGTTCAGGAAATATTCCAGAACCGGACGGGCTTTTTCATATTGTTTGTGGTCGATGAGTTCGCGGGCGTAGTAGTATTGATGGCGTGGATCGAGCAGTTCGCCGTCCGCAAGCATTGTTTCATAGATTTTCAGGTTACGGTCAGAATGGGTGAGAGCAGAAGCAGGCTTTCGGTGTTCGATCTGAATAGGAGAATAGAGAATTCTGCCGCGTGGCGCGATGGCTTCGTGGACGCGTCCTTTCCAGCGAAAATGCCGGTCCGTTCGCAGAATCCGTTCGCGATCGTAGGTAAATGCAGGTGTGCCGTCCGGCTGGAATCCAGCGATGTATTTCATCATGACAACGTCGGGCTGCGGGGATTTGCTTAAAGTTTCTTTCAACTTTAAAATCGATGTAATCGATTCGGCGGGAACGACATCGTCGGCGTCGAGCCACATCCAGTATTCGGTTGTGACCTTTTCACAGATGAAATTGCGCGCGGCGGCGAAATCATCGTTCCACGGGTAGTGATAAATATGTTTGGTGTATTGCCGGGCGATTTCTACAGTTCGATCGGTGGAACCGGTGTCGGCGACGAGGATTTCATCCGCAAATTGTATGGCAGATGCTAAAACACGCGTCAAAACGGCTTCTTCATTTTTGACGATCATACATAGGCTGAGGCGGATCATGGGATCTCCAAAATCAATATCAAATTGATATTAATATATGAAAGAAGTTTTTAGATGTGTACAGACATTATATATATAATTATATAAGGATAAACAGGAGAAAAGTAACGTACTTTTCTCCTGAAATGATGGCTGCAATTCACGCTGCGCTATTTAACAGCACTTGAAAAAAATATTATAGAGCTTCGAAAAAAGCATCGGTCAATTTCTGTATATTCAGATACGGGTTCTCATAATCAAAACTACGCATCCGTCCCTTGGCAGCCAGAACACCGAGCTGGATCGGCTCAGCGATATCCGAATTGAGCCGATCATCGAGCATACCGCTGATGAAACCGCCGGCAAAGGAATCACCGGCGCCGGTATCGTTGTTTAGCTGGTACTGGTAGAGCTTTTTGTGGCGGACTGTGCGGATCTGACATACGCCGTCCTTAAAATGGATCAGCTCATGGCGGTCATCGTGCTTGACAATGAGGGTGCGGGTGGGATCCGGGTTGATCGCAGAAAAATACTCACAGAGGTTCGCGTAGAGCGGACGGGCGCTGCGGGCATTGAAGCCGAGGTTTTTCTTTTCGGATTTATTTAAGAAAACATAATCGGCATATGCGATCAGTGGCTGTAAGCGCTCACGGCGCAGCGATGTATACTCAAAACCAGGATCCATGCTGATTTTCATGGCAGGATTTAAATGTTTTGCCTGGATGACCGATTGCATGATTGCCTCGAATTGGTCGAAATCAGACAGGGATGACAGGTGGATCCAGCGGGCCTGCGCGAGGTACTCCGCCAGTGTGGTTCCCGTCCGGGCTTCCTGTTCATGGATGCGGTCTAAGAGAGTGTTGTTGGCACACGGCGCGATCTTGATGCAATTGCGCGTGTGATTATAAAGGCGGACAATCGATTTGGCAATCGCTTTGGAATATGGATCGTCGAAGCGCTCGCGCGTGGTAAACAGCCAGTCACGGTTATCCAGGTGCGCCAGCTCGGCGTCAATGTCATTTGTCTTGCCGAAGCGCAGATCGAATGGACTGGGCGTGCCGCACACGCCGACGTAAGCGACCTGCAGGTTAGGGAGAATATGCTTTGCCACTTTCAGGGTGATGAAAGCAGAACCGCCGATCTGGGTTGTGTATTCCTTGCCTTTTATCGCCAGCTCCTGAATATCGTTTTCCACATCGGAAATCGGGTTGCTTAAGTTCTCGTCGCCTCCACCGGCGGATGTCTCCACCAGATCGAGCCCGGTGCAGTGAAACATATAGTCATAATTGATAGCGCCAATGCAAATAATATCTAAACCTGCCATGAGATTCTACCTCTTTTGTCCGTGTATTTTTTAGTATTTAAAATGAAGAGCGGTGCGGGATTTTTGCTTTTTCAGCAGGATCTCGCACCAGCACCATTTACAGAATATAACACGGTTTTTCGTTTGTCAAATAAAATGTAAAATTAGTGTAAAAAAGACGCGGAAAAGTGCCGAAAAGCCTTTATTTATAAGAAAAAACTACATTTTTTATTAGAGAAAATAAAGAAAAAAGATGGGGAGAAAGAGTGGAAAATGAGAATGGGAAAATAGGGGAGATGGAGAAAAAGGGAATGGAAAAGTGCGGATGGACAGCGGGTGAAATGTTCAGTATAATTTGATGGAATAGAGATAGAATGGACAGGAAACGAAGGGAGGAGAGTGCGATAAAAGATCGAATCAAGGAAAAGCAGAATGAGAAATCAGAGGGGATGGAAAGAGTGGTTTTAACCCGCCTCCATCTCAGCGCCTCCGCCCTTAAATATTTAGCACTCCTGGCGATGACGGCAGACCACATTGCGGTGATCTGCAGACCGGTTCCGGGATTCCGGACATTTGGGGATCTGGCGTTTCCATTGTTCGCCTTTTTATTAGTAGAAGGTTTTTTTCACACGCGGGATCGCAGATGTTATGGACGGAGGCTGCTTTTGGCGGCGGTTGTGTCGGAGATTCCGTATGATCTGGCATTTTCCGGACGGTGGATGGATGCACAGCACCAGAATGTCTGCCTGACCTTTTTTCTGGCGCTGGTTGCGATGGAGCTGTTAGAGCGGTATGGAAACGGTATCTGGGAGAAGCTGGTGCTAACGGCAGTGTTCTGTACGCTGACAGAAGCGGCGGGAGCAGACGGCGGCGCATGGGGGATGGGAATGGTGCTGGCATTCTATTTTTGTGTAATAGGAAATTCCTTGGAATTCCCTATTACACAAAAAGGCACTAACGTGCCAAGGAACATTCTTTTTCATGAGAAAACGGCAGGGGTGTTTATGAAGATAATCGTTGCCGTCCTCATCGGAGCGTTCGCGTGGCAGGAACCCCTCTGGGTGCTGGCGCTCACGGCTGTCTGCTTCATGTTATATGATGGCTCCAGAGGTCGGAGCAGATTTCGTTCCTTCTTTTATGTCTATTATCCGGCGCATCTTTTGACGCTGTATTTTGTGGGAAAATGGCTGGGATGACTTTTATCCTATGGGAATTTTTGACAATTTTCGGGCGTAAAACACGCCCTTTTTTTATTTCCAGGTCAGGCAAAAAAACTTGACAATAAAGTTAGCATGTGCTAACCTTATGTACGGGTTAGGAGAAACTAATGAAAATTAGTCTCATCTAATGAAAATTAGCTCTCTCTAACAACTGTTAGCAGGCACTAATGAAAATTAATGTACGCGAATCAATTAGATTACCGGCAGATGAAAACAGCCGTTTCCGCCAAGTGAGACATCATGACGGGCAGAAGGTGGAAAAACAGAGGAAGGAGAATCGTATGCAGGGAGCAATGCCGATTTCGATGGCAACCGTAGGAACCGCCTATACGATCAAAAAGATCAGCGGAAACACAGAGGTTCGTTCTCATTTAAAATCCATGGGATTTAACGAGGGAACCGAAGTAAAATTGATAACCCAGCTGGACGGAGACGTGATTATTCACGTAAAGGAGTCCAGAGTGGCTATAAATAAGGATCAGGCAAGACACATTCTGGTCTAAGACAAGGGAATGGGGATATTCCGGAGCAGGTTGTATGGTAGAAAAGCAGACGGAATCCCGAGTAAAAAATTGGAATGGTTAGGAGGAACAGAGAATGACGCTTAAAGATGCACAGGTTGGATCTACCGTCAAAGTTGTCAAGATTCATGGCGAAGGCGCATACAAACGCCGCATCATGGATATGGGCATCACGAAGGGAAGCGAGATTTTTATTCGAAAAGTAGCTCCGCTGGGCGACCCGGTAGAGGTTACGATTCGTGGATATGAGCTTTCACTTCGTAAAGCCGATGCTGAGTGCGTAGATGTTCAGACAGTTTAATAAGTTTGATTAAAAAAGCAGGAGGATGAAAAATGGCAATTCATATTGCTTTGGCGGGTAACCCGAACTGCGGTAAAACAACCATGTTTAACGCACTGACGGGTGCAAACCAGTATGTAGGTAACTGGCCGGGTGTTACAGTTGAGAAGAAAACCGGTAAATTAAAAGATGCTTCGGGAGAAGAGGTAAATGTAACGGACCTTCCAGGAGTTTATTCCCTTTCTCCGTATACACTGGAGGAAGTTGTAACCCGTGATTTTATCTTAAAAGAGAATCCGGATGTCATCGTAGACTTAGTCGATGCAACCAACATTGAGCGTAACCTGTATCTGACCACACAGCTGATCGAGACAGGTATTCCGGTTGTTATCGCTTTAAATATGTGCGATCTTCTGAAGAAGAACGGCATCAACATTGATGTAAAGGCACTGTCCAAGAAACTTGGCTGCCCGATCATTGAGACTTCCGCGCTGAAGAAAACCGGTCTAAAGGAAGTTATTGCAGAGGCAATCAAAGTTGCAAAGAGCCATGCAACAGGCACTGTAAGCGCTATTTTCGAGGGCAGCGTAGAGGATAAAGTAAGCGCAATCGAGGCAGAGCTTCCGTCCAGCATTCCGGAAGCAGAGAAGAGATGGTACGCAATCAAAGTTCTCGAGAATGACAGCAAGGTTGTAGAGCAGCTTGGTCTTAGTGCAGACAACCGTTTCTCCCGTTACACCAAGGAGCTGGAGAAAGAGTTTGATGATGACGCTGAGTCCGTTATCACTGACCAGAGATATGTATACATCCAGAAGGTTATCGAGGAGACCGTAAAGAAACCGGCTCAGAAGATGAGTCTTTCGGATAAGATCGATAGCATCGTAACCAACCGTTTACTTGGTATTCCGATCTTTGTTCTTGTTATGTGGGCGGTTTACTATGTATCCGTTACTACCGTTGGTACATTCGTAACAGACTGGACCAATGATACATTTGTTGGCGCAATTCAGGGCTGGGCTGGCGATGCACTGGCAGCAGCAGGCGCTTCTGACCTGATTGTAAGCCTTGTAGTGGATGGTATCATCGGCGGTGTTGGTGCCGTTCTTGGTTTCGTTCCGCAGATGGCTATCCTGTTCCTCTTCCTTTCCATTCTGGAAGATTGTGGTTACATGGTACGTATCGCATTCGTTATGGACCGTGTATTCCGTCACTTCGGACTGTCCGGTAAGAGCTTCATCCCGCTGCTGATTTCCTCTGGCTGCGGTGTTCCAGGTATCATGGCGTCCAAGACCATCGAGCAGGACAACGACAGACGTCTTACCATCATGACAGCAACCTTCGTTCCGTGTGGTGCGAAGCTGCCGGTTATCGCTCTGATGGGCGGCGTTATGGCTGGTTATATGAGCGGCGACATGGATCTGGCTACTATGATGGCTCCGATCATGTACTTTGTAGGTATCGCTGCGGTTCTTGTATCCGCGATCATGTTAAAGAAGACCAAACCGTTCTCCGGCAAACCAGCTCCGTTCGTTATGGAGCTTCCGGCGTACCACATTCCGTCCGCTAAGACCGTTCTCCTTCATGTTTGGGAGCGTCTGAAGGGATTCATCATCAAGGCTGGTACAATCCTGTTCCTGGCTTGCGTTGTTATGTGGTTCCTGTCCTCCTTCGGATTTGTAGACGGTGGATTTGGTCTGGTAGAAGAATCTGCTGATTCTATCCTGGCTATGCTGGGCGGCGCTATCGCAATCCTGTTCCGTCCGCTTG
Source organism: Clostridium fessum (assembly GCF_027698965.1). Classification (NCBI taxonomy): domain Bacteria; kingdom Bacillati; phylum Bacillota; class Clostridia; order Eubacteriales; family Clostridiaceae; genus Clostridium; species Clostridium fessum. The sequence goes on along the minus strand of NZ_JAQEQF010000001.1, from coordinate 52,240 downwards.
GTTTCGGCGAGTGGCAGCCGGTTGCAGCTTCCATCACTGGTTTCACAGCAAAAGAGGCTATCGTTTCCACCATGGGCGTTCTGGCAAATGTATCCGAGGATCTGTCTGAGGAGACCGATGTCGTAGCAGCAGCAATCCAGACATGGTTCCCGACAACCATCGCAGCCTTTACATTCCTGCTGTTCAACCTGCTTGACTCTCCGTGTCTGGCAGCTATCGCAACGATGGCACAGCAGCTCCAGTCCAGAAAATGGTTCTGGTTCGCTATCCTGTATCAGAATCTCTTCGCTTACGCTGTATCCCTGATTGTATATCAGTTAGGTGGTCTGGTACTTGGCGCAGTTGCATTCAACGTATGGACTATCGTGGCAGCAGTCCTTTTGGTATTCATGCTCTTCATGCTGTTCCGTCCGGATCCATACAAGGATCAGAAGAGCTACACAAGAAGCTCTGTAGAGGCAGCTTCATAAGTTAGTTTCTAAATGAAAAATAAAACAGGTTCTGCCGTCCGGCCGGTGGTTTTGCGTTTCCGCTGACCGGGCATCGGCAGGTGCCTGTAATCATAAGTGATAAAATTAATCCTTTATAAGGCTGCCTCGGATAGCAGAATGAAAGTCTGCTGTTTGGAGGCAGTTTTATTCGATTTCAAAAAAGAAAAGGAGAAAGCATAGATGGGAGATTCATCCGGATCCATGTTTTATGGTGTGATTGGTTTTCTGGTAGTTTATTTTGTAGGATATTTTATCTGCCGTGTGTATGATAAAATAAAAAAGATACTCCGAAGCCATTCATCGAAAAGTCAGAGAAGAGAGGACGATAACGTATGAGACCGATTGATATTGGAATTTTAATTGTAGTAGCGATTTTGCTTTTGCTGGCATTACGTTCGGCGATCCGTCATTACACGGGAAAAGGCGGCGGATGCTGCGGATGCTCCGGTGGAAGCTGCGGTTCCTGCGGCAGCGATGGGAATGCTGGTGCGCGCGGCGAAGATCTTTCCAAGAAAGCGGTTACAGCGGGTACCCCGTCCAAGATCATGCGGATCGAGGGTATGCACTGTGCAAACTGCAAGAAATCCGTTGAAAAAGCCCTGACCGCCCAGAACGGCGTCATCCGTGCAGATGCGGACGTAGACAGAGGCATTGCCCGCGTGTTCTATGAGAATGGCGTGGACGATGCGAAGCTGCAGGAAGCGGTTGAAAAAGAGGGATTTGTGGTTAAGAATATTGAGACGGTTGTCTAAGAGAAAAAGTGTGATCCTGTTCTGGTGTTACTGTTCACGCAAACGTGCCCAGTAACGGAATTTGCCGTGGCTTCGCATTTAAATACGGCAAATTCCTGCTGCCACCACGTTTTCTTACGGCACTTTCGGTTCCAAAAGTGCCTACCCGTGTACAGTAACGTTCTGGTTTCAGATGTGCTGGATAGGTTTATTTTGTATCGCAAAATAAAAAAACTTGTGCTATACTTGGAAAAAATGATAAAACTTATACAGAGAGGCAGAATGTATGATCAAGATTATAAAAGAGGCACAGGTTCGAAGCGAGGAAGATAACCGGAATCTGCGGGAGACCGTGGCAGGGATTATTGGTGAGATCCGGGGGCGCGGGGATGCGGCTCTGAAGGAGTACAATGAGAAGTTTGACGGATGTACCCGTGAATCGCTGCGGGTCAGCCGGGAGGAGATTGATGCGGCTTATAAGGAGCTGGGCGAGCAGGAGCTGGCGGATCTGAAAGCGGCGCATCACAATATTGAGGCATTTGCGAACGCGCAGAGGCAGACCGTGAAACCCCTTGACAATTTCAGCCCGGAGCCGGGAGTCTTTTTAGGACACCGCATCATTCCGGTGGAGTCCTGCTGCTGTTATGTGCCGGGCGGCAATTATCCGCTGTATTCGACGGCACTGATGTTAGCGACTCCGGCGAAGGCAGCGGGAGTAAAACGTATCACCGCCTGCTCTCCGGTAGTGCGTGGAACGGGTCATATCAATGCCAAGACGCTGGTAGCGATGGATCTGGCTGGCGTGGATGAGATCTATGCACTGGGCGGTGCACAGGCGATCGCGGCATTTTCCTATGGAACGGAGAGTATCAAGCCGGTGGATATTATTGTAGGGCCGGGTAACCGCTTCGTAACCGAGGCGAAACGTCAGTGCTACGGGCAGGTCGGCATCGACTTTGTAGCCGGGCCGAGCGAGGTCCTGGTAATCTCCGACGGAAAAGCGAGTGCGAAGGTGGTAGCGGCCGATCTGCTGGCACAGTCCGAGCATGATGTCAATGCGAAAGGCATTCTTCTGACAACGGATGAGGCATTTGGAAAGAGCGTGATTGAGGCGGTAGAGGAAGAGCTGAAGATTCTGGATACGGCAAAGATTGCGAGACAGTCCTGGGATACGTTTGGAGAGATCGGTGTGGTAGACAGCCTGGACGAGGCAGTTCAGTATGCGAATGAGTATGCACCGGAGCATCTGGAGATCAACGTGGAAGATCCGGATGCACTGATTCCGAAGCTGGTGAATTACGGTTCCCTGTTTATCGGTCAGAATACAGCGGAGGTATTTGGTGATTATGCTTCCGGAACCAACCACACACTTCCGACTCTTCGGGCGGCACGTTATACCGGCGGTGTCTGGGTTGGTACATTCTTAAAGACCTGTACCCATCAGAGCATGACCCCGGAGGCATCCGCGCGTATCGCACCGCTTGTAGCGCGTATGGCGCATGGAGAAGGATTATCTGGACATGCAGCGGCTGCGGATGCAAGAAAATAGGGAAAATAGAAAATATATAGAATAAAACCCCTCGGATGCTGCAGCATCTGGGGGTTTTGTGTTTCAAAGCATACCGCCTGCTATTCTTGTCTTTTATTCCGGATAAACCAGTCTCTCCGGACCAATTCCATCTAAGACTTCGCGCAGAAAGCGGTCAGCCAGCCAGTTTGCCATCGTCAGGTTCATATCGAGGTAGTTGCCGCAATCTTTTGCACAAGCACCCGGAACCTCGTCTTTGTAGTCACGCATGAAAGTAAAGAGCCCCTTCATCAGCGGAACGATCTCCTCGGATGTCAGGTCGCCTGCGAGAAGCAGGTAGAAGCCGGTGCGGCAGCCCATCGGTCCGAAGTAGAGGACGCGGTCTTTCCACTCTTCATTGTTGCGAAGCCAGGTGGCAGCCAGATGTTCGATGGTGTGAACTTCAGCTGTATTCATGACCGGCTCATAGTTTGGGCGTGTCATGCGGATATCAAAGGTGGTGATGACCTGATCGCCCACGCGGTCCTTGCGGGAAACATAGACACCGGGAAGCAGCTTCAGATGATCAATAGTAAAGCTGGTGATTTTATCCATGAAAAAATACCTCCTAAATCAAAAATGCCAAAATTCTTTTGACCTAACATCATTATATAAAGAGACAGGCATAAGAACAAGCACTTATTTTTTTGCAGTCTTAAAAACGCGGAAGCCAGCTACTACATTTAAAGCAAGAAATGCATAAATGCATAAAAATGCATAAATGACGTATAAAACATAAAAAAATGTATAAAAAATCTCTTGACGCATAGAACTTTACTATGCTATAATCTTTCAGAATATGAACAAGGGCGTTCATGGGCTTAGGCTCATGGACGCTTTTTCTGCATAATCAGACAATTTATAAAATGTGTCTGTAATGATGTGAAAAAAGCATCTAAGGAAAACGGATTGTAACTGTTCACAGGTAGGAATTTTCTGAACTGAAAATTCCGTACGATACAGTTCCGGCAGCAGATTTTGCCGATTTGGAATGCGTAGCATCGGCAAAATCCCGTTGCTGGGCACACGTGTGTGAACAGTAACAACGGATTTGCTCAAATGTAAGGTTATTGAGAATGAAAAAGTAAACTGCCGGAACAGACAGTAAAAAGAGCCAGCTGCCGCATACATCCTATGTAAACGGAAGCGGTAAATCGTCCAAATACAAGAAAAAGCGGTCTGGCGACGAAGCGGTTTGAGAAGGCGGGGTACGAGAGAGAAAGGAATGGTGACCAGATGGAGAAACCGGTATATCTTCTGTTGGAAAACGGCGACTATTTTGAGGGAAAAAGCTTTGGCGCTCCTTTACGTGAAGTGACCGGAGAAGTCGTATTCACAACCGGTATGACAGGATACCTTGAGACGATCACAGATCCCAGCTATTTTGGACAGATTGTCGTTCAGACATTTCCGTTAATCGGAAACTACGGAGTGATTCCGCAGGACTTCGAGAATGAAGAGGTATATTTATCAGCCTATATCGTAAAAGAGTGGTGTCAGGAACCTTCCAACTTCAGATGCAGTGGGGATCTTGACACCTTTTTTAAAGAAAGAAACATCCCGGGCGTCTATGGAATCGATACGAGAAAGCTGGCAAAAACCATTCGTGAATCCGGTTCGATGAACGGCTGGCTGACCGAGGTGAAGCCGCCGTATGATGCGAAAAAGCTGGAGGAAGTGAAAAACTTCCACATTACAAAGGCGGTTGAAACCGTTACACCAAAGAAATGTGAGATCAAACCGGCGGATGAGAAAGAAGAGTTCCAGATTGTGCTCTGGGATTTTGGCGCAAAGGAAAATATCATCCGCGAGCTGACCAGGCGCGGATGCCGCGTGGCTGACCTTCCGGCTGGTACGACGGCGGAGGAGATTCTTAAGATGAATCCGGACGGAATCATGCTTTCCAACGGTCCAGGCAACCCAGAGGACAACCCGGAGCTCATCGAGGAGATCCGAAAGATTACGAAGGCTGGAAAACCGATGTTCGGCATCTGCCTGGGACACCAGCTGCTGGCGATTGCCAAGGGCGCGAAGACTGGAAAGATGAAATTCGGTCACAGAGGTGCGAACCAGCCGGTCAAGGATCTGACGACCGGACGCGTCTACATCAGCAGCCAGAACCACGGCTATGAGGTACTGCGCGATACGCTGCCGGAGGGCGCGGAGGAGACATTTATCAATGTCAACGACGGCACCTGCGAGGGCATCACCTACCACGATATGCCGGCATTTACCGTCCAGTTCCATCCAGAGGCTTGTGCAGGTCCGAAGGATACGGAAGAGCTGTTTGGGCGTTTCATTCAGATGATGAGAGATTATAAGGAAAAGGAGGGCGCGTCATGCCGTTAAATAAATCCCTGAAAAAAGTTATGGTAATCGGTTCCGGTCCTATCGTCATCGGTCAGGCGGCAGAGTTTGATTATGCAGGAACGCAGGCGTGCCGGGCTTTAAAAGAGGAAGGTCTGGAGGTCGTTTTAGTAAACTCCAACCCGGCAACCATCATGACGGACAGCGCCATCGCGGATCACGTATACATCGAGCCGCTGACCCTGGAATTTGTCAAGAGAATCATTGAAAAAGAGAAGCCTGACAGCATCCTGTCCACCCTGGGCGGACAGACCGGACTGACACTGTCCATGGAGCTTGCCAAAGAAGGTTTCTTAAAGAGCCACAATGTAACGCTTCTCGGCGCGTCCCCGGAGACCATCGATAAGGCGGAGGACCGCCAGTGCTTTAAAGACACGATGGAAGCTATCGGTGAGCCGGTCATTCCGTCCAAGGTTGTCACCACCATCGAGGATGCGCTTGATTTTGCCGAGGTTATTTCTTACCCAGTTATCGTGCGTCCGGCCTTTACCCTGGGCGGTACCGGCGGCGGTATTGCGGCAAATAAAGAAGAGCTTTACAACATCGCGGAGGCGGGTATCCGCCTGTCACCGATCAATCAGATTCTGGTTGAGAAATGTATTTCCGGATGGAAGGAGATCGAGTTTGAGGTAATGCGCGATGCCATCGGCAACGAGATTACGGTCTGCTCGATGGAAAACTTTGACCCGGTCGGCGTCCACACCGGCGACTCCATTGTTATCGCACCGGCTGTGACGCTGGCGGATAAGGAATACCAGATGCTTCGTTCCGCAGCGCTGAATATTATCCAGGCGATGGGTATCGAGGGCGGCTGCAACTGCCAGTTTGCGCTGAATCCGGAGAGCTTTGAATATGCCGTTATCGAGGTAAACCCGCGTGTATCCCGTTCGTCCGCCCTTGCTTCGAAAGCAACCGGATATCCGATTGCCCGCGTGGCAACCAAGATTGCGATCGGTTATCATCTGGACGAGATCCCGAACGAGGTAACCGGCGAGACGATGGCATGCTTCGAGCCGGCCCTTGACTATGTAACGGTTAAATTCCCGAAATGGCCATTTGATAAATTCGTTTACGGACGCCGGAAGCTGGGTACCCAGATGAAGGCAACCGGCGAGGTTATGGCGATCGGCCGCAACTTTGAGCAGGCGCTCATGAAGGCAGTCCGCGGCGCGGAGATCTCCCAGAACAGCCTGAACATGAAGAAACTGGCGCCGATGAGTGTGGAAGAGCTGAGAGAAAAAATTCTGGCGCAGGATGACGAGCGTCTGTTTGCAATCTATGAGAGCTTCAAGCGCGGCGTGACCGTTGCCGAGATTCATGAGCTGACCAAGATCGACGAGTGGTTCTTAAATAAACTGATGCATATCCTGTCCCTGAAACGCCGGATGCAGTCTGAGACTCTGAGCGATGCGCTTTATATGGAAGCCAAACAGAACGGATTCCCGGATGCAGTCATCAAGGAGATGACCGGGCTTTCGGAAATCAAGCATGTTCCGGCATGCTACCGCATGGTTGATACCTGCAGCGCTGAGTTTACGGCAAGTACCCCTTACTTCTACAGCACCTTCGGCGAGGAAGATGAGGCAGAAGAATTTATTAAAGAGAATGCAAGCGGAAAACCAGTTGTTATGGTATTTGGCTCCGGTCCGATCCGTATCGGTCAGGGTATCGAGTTTGATTTCGCATCCGTTCACTGCGTATGGTCGTTAAAGAGAGCCGGTTATGAGGTTGTCATCGTAAATAACAACCCGGAGACCGTTTCCACCGACTTCAACGTAGCAGACCGTCTGTATTTTGAGCCGCTGACACCGGAGGATGTGCTGGATATCATCCGGATCGAGAAGCCGATCGGCGCAGTTGTAGCCTTTGGCGGACAGACAGCGATCCGTCTGACAAAATGTCTTGTAGAGAACAATATTCCGGTTCTCGGCACTCCGGCAGACAGCATCGATATGGCGGAGGATCGCGGACGTTTCGCAGCCCTGCTGAAAAAATTAAATATGAAACAGGCAGCGGGTCAGACCGTTTACACTGAGGATGAGGCAATCCAGGCGGCAAATCATCTGGGCTATCCGGTTCTGATGCGTCCGAGCTATGTATTAGGCGGACAAAACATGATTATCGCGTACAACGACGCCGATATTCATGAGTATATGAAGATTATTCTCTCACACAAGATTGAGAATGCGATCCTGATTGATAAATACCTGATGGGTACCGAGCTGGAGGTCGACGCGATCTGCGACGGCGAAACGGTTCTGATTCCGGGTATCATGGAGCACATCGAGCGTGCGGGCGTCCATTCCGGCGACTCCATCGCGGTATATCCGGCATTTATGCTGACCGAGAGCCAGAAAGACCGTCTGGTGGACTATTCCATCCGTCTGGCGCTGTCCATGAATACGAAAGGCCTGATCAATATCCAGTATGTCCTGCATGAGGATACGATCTATATCATCGAGGTCAACCCGCGTTCGTCCCGTACCGTGCCGTACATCAGCAAGGTAACCGGCGTGCCGATGGTCGATCTGGCAACCCGCATCATGATGGGCGAGAAGCTGGCTGACATGGGCTACGAGACAGGTCTGTATCCGTGCTCTCCGTACTACGCAGTCAAGGTTCCGGTCTTCTCCTTTGAGAAGCTGTCCAACGTAGACACACAGCTCGGACCGGAAATGAAATCGACCGGCGAGGTACTGGGTATCGCCCGGACGATGGAGGAAGCGCTGTTCAAAGGCCTGGTAGCAGCCGGATATACGATGAAGCGCGAGGGCGGCGTCTTAATCAGTGTCCGCGATACCGATAAGAGCGACCTGCGCGAGCTGGTCAAAGAGTACGTGGCGATGGGATTCCACATCTACGCGACCTCCGGTACTGCAAGCCGGTTAAACAGCGTCGGCATTTCTTCAACGTTAGTCAAGAAGCCGAAGGAAGCCAAAGAGGGCGAGGAGACGACCATTTCCCTGCTGGAAGAAGGAAAGATCAGCTATGTGATTTCCACTTCCAAGACGGGACGCCAGCCGGGACGCGACAGTGTCCGCCTGAGAAGAAAGGCAGTCGAGCTTGGTATTCCGTGCCTGACATCGCTTGATACCGCGGCTGTCCTGGCGCTGACACTGGAAAGCAAGTACAACGAGGACAACGTTGAACTGGTAGATATCGCGCACATTGCACATGGTGCAGCGGCTAGAAAAGAGCTGGGCCAGATGGAAAAACCGGAAGAAATCCAGATTCCGGGTTATGTGCTTCAGGAGCATGAAAACGACTAAAAAGAACGATGGTCTGCATGGATTCTGCGTTTTGAGGGTTGCGGAATCCGTGCAGGCTGAAATCTTTTGCGAAGGCAAAATCTGACAGAATCATATATGACGGAAAAAGTGGATTAATATTTAAAGAAAGGAAGAGGAGGAAAAGCAGATGGCAAAATTTATTTTTGTGACAGGCGGTGTTGTATCGGGATTGGGGAAAGGTATTACAGCAGCGTCTCTGGGCCGTCTTTTGAAGGCACGGGGATTTAAGGTAGCAGCGCAGAAGCTGGATCCGTATATCAACGTCGATCCAGGAACCATGAGCCCGTATCAGCACGGCGAAGTATTCGTAACAAACGACGGTGCGGAGACGGATCTGGATCTGGGACATTATGAGCGTTTTATAGATGAAGATTTAAACCGGTATTCCAACCTGACGACCGGTAAGGTCTACTGGAATGTGTTAAATAAAGAGCGCCGCGGCGAATATCTGGGCGAGACGGTACAGGTAATTCCACATATCACAAATGAGATAAAATCATTTATCTATTCCGTGCAGGAAAAGACCGATGCGGACATCGTTATCACAGAGATCGGCGGAACAACCGGCGATATTGAGTCACAGCCGTTCCTGGAAGCCATCCGCCAGGTGTCCTGCGAGGCGGGACGCAGCAACTGCCTCTTCATCCATGTAACCCTGATTCCATATCTGGAATCTTCAGGCGAGCATAAATCAAAACCGACGCAGCATTCGGTTAAACAGCTGCAGTCCTTTGGTATCATGCCGGATATCATCGTAGCGCGCTGTGACCGTCCGGTGGACGATCCATCCATTTTCCGCAAGATCGCACTGTTCTGTAACGTCAAAGAGGACTGCGTCATCGAGAACCTGACCCTTCCGGTTCTCTACGAGGCGCCGATCATGCTGGAAGAAGCAGGACTTGCCAAGATCGTGCTTCGCGAACTGGGCATCGAGAAAGCGCCGCAGGAGTGCGATCTGACTGAGTGGAAACATATGCTGGACCGCATCAAGAACAGCAGCAAGACGGTCAAGATTTCCCTGGTCGGCAAGTACGTCAAACTGCACGATTCTTATTTGTCTATCGTAGAATCCCTGCACCATGCCGGATGGGAAAATGGAGCGCAGGTGGAGATCAACTGGGTGGATAGTGAGACGATCACTCCGGAGACAGCGCCGGAAATCCTGGGCGGTTCGACTGGTATCATCGTGCCGGGCGGCTTCGGCATCCGAGGCATCGAGGGCATGATTGCGGCAGCTGATTATGCGAGAAGAAACAATATCCCGTACTTTGGCATCTGCCTTGGTATGCAGATCGCGGCGATCGCATTTGCCAGAGGCGTGTTAGGCTATGAGGATGCGAACTCAACCGAGTTTGCGCCGGACAGCAAGCATCCGGTTATCGCCCTGATGGAAGAGCAGATGGATCTGGCTGACATGGGCGGAACGATGCGTCTGGGTGCATATCCGTGCCGCATCAGTCCGGATACGCTGATGATGAAAGCGTATGGAAAAGGTCTGATCGAAGAGAGACATCGCCATCGTTATGAATTTAACAACAAGTTCCGGGAAGTTTATATGGAGCATGGCGCTATCTTTTCCGGACAGTCTCCGGACGGTACGCTGGTAGAGGCGATGGAGATTCCGGGACATCCGTTCTATCTGGGAGTTCAGTACCATCCGGAGTTCAAGAGCCGCCCGAACCGCGCACATCCGATCTTCCGGGAGTTTGTGAAAGCGGCTCTGGAGGTAAAGGAAAAAAATTCTTAAAATATGGAGAAAATAAAGTATGAAGATCAACGAAAACTATAAAAATCTGGAAGAAAGCTATCTGTTTTCCACCATCGCTAAAAAAGTAGATGAATACACCAAAGCCCATCCAGAGGCAAAAGTAATCAAAATGGGTATCGGTGACGTAACCCTTCCGATCTGCCAGAAAGCAGCTGACGCATTTGCAAAAGCAGCTATGGAGCAGGGCAAGGCGGCTACGTTCCATGGATATGGTCCGGAGCAGGGATATGATTTTCTGCGCGTAGCAGTTCAGAAGTATTATGCGTCCTTCCAGGTTGAGGTGGCGGCGGAGGATATATTCATCAGCGACGGCGCGAAGAGTGATGTCGGAAATATCCTCGATCTCTTTGATGCGGACAACACGGTCCTGATCCCGGATCCGGTATACCCGGTTTACATGGATACGAACGTGATGGCAGGCAGAAAGATCGTATTTATGGATGCCAATGTGGAAAATGGCTTTCTTCCGATGCCTCCGAAGGGACAGAAAGCGGATATTATTTATCTCTGCTCCCCGAACAACCCGACTGGCGGTGTGTACAACCGTGAGCAGTTAAAAGAGTGGGTTGACTATGCGAACGAGCAGGATGCGATTCTTTTATTTGATGCGGCGTATGAGTCCTTCGTAGCAGATCCGGCGCTTCCGAGAAGTATTTTTGAGATTGAGGGCGCAAAGACCTGCGCGATCGAGTTCTGCTCCCTTTCGAAGCTGGCAAGCTTTACCGGAACCCGCTGTGGCTATACTGTGGTTCCGTCTGAATTAGAGCGCGGTGGTTCTTCCATCCGCAAGATGTGGCTGCGCCGCCAGACAACCAAGTTTAACGGCGTTTCCTACCCGGTACAGCGCGCCGCAGAGGCAGCTCTTTCACCGGAGGGCATGGCACAGTGCCGCGAGCACCTGGACGTATACCGCACCAATGCGAAGATCATGACAGAGACCTTAAAAGAGCTTGGAATCTGGCACATCGGCGGCGAAAATTCACCGTACATCTGGATGCAGTGCCCGAACGGCATGAAATCCTGGGAGTTTTTCGACGATCTGCTTGCCAAGGCAAATGTGGTCGGCACACCGGGCAGCGGATTTGGTAAGAATGGAGAGGGATTCTTCCGTCTGACTGCATTTGGTACGACTGCGAATACAAAAGAGGCAATGGAGCGGATCAAGAAGGTTTACGGAAAATAAATAGCTCTATTTTATAAATGAGGGGGCTGGTGCATCTGGGGCATTGTTATCCTATGCACCGTCCCTTTTTTGCTGAAGCAGAGATTGAGCTGTTTCCGCGATCTGATCGCGTACCGGATCGTGATTTCACTGCCGAAGTGTTACCTGAAACCGGGGGAATCGCAGCAGGAGGCAGATATCCGGTACCTCTACCAGATTGCGAATGAACTTCCGGGATTTCTGGAGGAACGCGGGTTTACAGCAGAACCGGCCTATGGGATCAAGGAAAGCGCCTCCCCGATGATGGATGAGGATGTGAGACCTTACTACCGGGATTATGTCTGCGGAAACAGCGCGGATGATTACCAGTCTCTTCATATTACATTTTATGATAATTGTTCCAGAAGCTACGTGGAAGTCCAGCTTCGCACGAAGCACATGGACGATATCGCGGAGATCGGCGTGGCCAATCATTTAAGCTACGAAAAGCGCCAGGAGGGCGAGCGGGCCAGGCGGGATGAGATACCGGAAGGTGCATGTATTTATTTTGATGAGGCATATGAACGCTGCCAGCGCCTGGTATCGCTCAATTTAGCTGAAGTGGATGTCAATATGTTTACGGCAATCAACAACGACCTTGTCAATGACGGCTGCGGGCTGTACCGGGGGCGGCTGATTCTGCCGTATGAGCATTTGTCGAGGCATCAGAATGAGCTGGTGGATTGAGGGGGGCACGGGCAGGCATGAATCCGGTTGCAAATAGTTGACGAAACGGGAAGATTCATATATAGTTGCCTGTAAAGGAAAAATGACCGAAAATGATAGGGAGGAACCAGTTTATGGACCATACATCCTGCCGCCTGCGTCTGGCCGCCATCGCCGATGCACCTGCGATACTGGAAATTTATGCACAATATATGGACACGCCGATCACGTTTGAGACGGAGCTGCCGTCCCTGGAGGAATTTGAGGGGCGCATCCGGGCGATCACGACAGAATATCCGTGGATTGTCTGCGAGGATGAAACGGGCAGAATCATTGGCTATGCATATGGGCATAAGCAGCTTGAGCGCGCGGCGTACCGCTGGAATGCAGAGCTTTCTGAGTATCTGGACAGTCGGGTGACGTCGAAGGGCATCGGCAAACGGATGCTTCTGGTGCTTCTGGAACTTTTAAAGGCGCAGGGCGTCCACACCGTCTACAGTCTGGTGACAAGTCCGAATGTGAAGAGCGATGCGATGCATAACGGATGCGGATTCCGGACGATGGGCGTGTGCAAAAATACCGGTTATAAGAGCGGAAAATGGCACGATGTTACCTGGTATGAGAAAGCGCTGCTGCCGTATGAGGACGTACCGGCGGAGATGATTCCGATTGGGGAGATGGAGAAGGAGACGGTAGATAAGATTTTGGCGTCTTTTTGAACAGAGACATAAAACAAATCTGCATAAAATAAACAGGGCGTGTGAAAAAGGAATTTCCCATTTTCACACGCCCTCATCCGTTCTCTTTTATTCACCAGCGCCGTAATGCGCTGTCCATTCATTCACTCAGATTAGTTGAAGTATCTCTTTAACAGACCCTCAAATGCCTTGCCATGTCTAGCCTCATCACGAGCCATCTCATGAACGGTGTCATGGATTGCATCCAGGTTAGCAGCTTTCGCACGTTTTGCAAGGTCAAATTTGCCTTCGGTTGCGCCGTGCTCAGCCTCTACACGCATCTCCAGGTTCTTCTTGGTGGAATCAGTTACAACCTCGCCGAGAAGCTCTGCAAACTTAGCAGCGTGCTCAGCCTCTTCGTGAGCTGCCTTCTCCCAGTACAGACCGATCTCCGGATAGCCCTCTCTGTGAGCTACACGTGCCATCGCCAGGTACATACCAACTTCTCTGCACTCGCCTTCATAGTTAGCTCTTAAATCTTCGAGAATATCCTCGCTGACACCCTGTGCCACACCAACTACGTGCTCAGCTGCCCATGTCATCTCGCCGGACTGCTCTTTGAACTTGGAAGCCGGAGCGCCGCATACTGGACATTTCTCCGGAGCAGCCTCACCCTCGTATACGTAACCACATACTGTACAGACAAATTTCTTCATAGTCAATTCTCCTTTTCTAAAATAAATTTTTAATTTCGTGTTTTATAGAAACAATAAATAGATAGTAAAGTTGCTTGCAACCATTCTGTTTCATAGGAGCTTTTAAAACGAAATCGTTTATTTGGCTTAAATGAAATCAGTAATGATTACTGATATTAAGATATCATAGATTCCTGTGTTTGTCAATAAAAAAATAGAAATAATTCTTATTTTTTTCATTTTTATCGATAACCTGGATATTCTCAGAACTTTTTCGCTGGTGATGTATTCATACCCGGTCAGCGCATGGCAGAAATCGGGAAGCGGCTCATTTGGTCCCGTCTGTTCCGATACAAAATCAGCCGCTTCTATATTAGTGTTTTTCCCCTTTCAGACACTCATCGCATATCCCATAGAAAAACACGGTATGGTCATCGATCGTTCCCGGCGCAAATTCTTTGGCGGCTGTCTCCAGCTCCTTGGTTGCTTCCATCGGAATATCCATGACCCGTCCGCACTGGCGGCAGACGTAGTGGTAATGTGGGGATGTATCATAATCGAAATGATCCGTGCCGTCGCCGCAGGACAGCTTCCGGATCTCGCCCAGCTCAACTAACAGGTTTAAATTGCGGTAAACGGTTCCAAGGCTGATATTCGGAAACTGTTCCCGGATGCTGGTGTAAAGGGCGTCGGCGGTCGGATGATCCTTCCGGCTCATCAGGCAGGCTTTGATCGATTCGCGCTGACGGCTGTATTTTAAGGTTTTCATAAGCGACACTCCAATCCTTCTAAATAATATTGATAATGATTATTATTTATATTATGCGTCCTGACGCGATGAAAGTCAATCTTTTTTCAAAGATTTCCGTGAGAAATTTTAGAGTCAAATTTCAACATCACCGATGCATAAAAGATCCCGTCCTCATACCGGAAATCCACCAGACCCTGGTACCGCTCAGCGATCGAACGGATGGAGGCGGTTCCCGTGCCGAAGCCGTCATGTTTGGTCGAGCGGAACCGCCCATTTTCCTCGATCGGCGGATGGCAGCAGGTGTTGTCAACGGCGATCACGATGTGACCGGCATCCTCCTGGGCGCAGATGCGGATAAACGGCGCGCTGTCCGTACATTCCCGACAGGCGTCGAGGGCATTTTCCAGAAGATTGCCGAAGATCGAGCAGAGCTCCGGCTCACCCAGCGGGAGAGAGGGCGGAAGCTGGATGCGGACCGAAAAATCGACCGACGCCTTGCGTGCCTCCTCGCCGTAATAGCTGATAATCGTGTTGACCGCATAATTTTCACACCAGGTCCGCGCGGTGTCCGGTGGAAGCGTCATACGGTATTGTTCGATGTAGGTATTCAGATCCTCCGTTTTCCCGCTTTGCAGGTAATGCTCGATGAGATTTAAGTGCTGGCGCAGGTCGTGGCGCGCCTCCCGCACCTCTTCGATGTGGCGGGAAAGCTGCTGATACTGTGTGTACTGCATCGCCAGGAGGGTGTCCTGCTGCGCCGCGCGTTCTTCCAGCTGCGCCTGCTGGCGGACTGCATTGAGCGCTTCCAAAAGGACATAGTAGATGAGAATTGTCATAGCAAAGAGCCAGAGGCGCGTGAGGATAAAACGGAACTTGCGGACGGTATCAATGTTTAAATCAAAGTTATAAGCGCAGATAATCAGGGTGCATGAAAATGGAATAAACCAGACTTTCTGCCAGAATGCGGAGCTGTCTACCTGAAAAACGCGTTCCGTGGCATTTTTCATAAATTTGAGCCCGAGGGGGAGCGTCAGAAGCAGAAGAATCGAGATGAGCAGCAGGCTTTGATCGCGGAGTGAATAATAGGTAATGCTGGGATCGTAGAACAGACGGCTTTCCAGAAAGAAACAGATGCCCCGGACTGTGACAAAATAATTCAGGATGAAGTTTCCCAGAAACAGAAGTTTCCAGAAATTAGCCTTCACACATAAAAAATAGATCGCCAGGGAAACGAAGGCAAATACCGTGTCGGTGACCCGGGTCGGTTTACCGTGGCTGATCAGGTAGGTATACAGGGAGGACTGGAGCAGCTGACCGATAAAAATGAACAGAATCAGGATTTTAATCGGAAATCGAAGCTGCTTTTTAAATGGCAGAATCGATAAAATAAAAAAAGGAATGGAATAGACGGTTTCAACGAGAAATGCCTTGCCAAACACAGACCAGTTCATAGAGTACCTCCCTTCCGCAATGTGTCAAACAAGTAGGTTGCAAATGCTTCTTTTGTCTCTTTTTTCTTCCGGCGGCTGCAGAAAAAGCAGCTGCCGTTTTTCAGATGGACAGAACCGTCCTCGTCCACCGAGGCAACCTGTGAAAAATTGATAAGCAGCCCGCGTCCGCTCATGTAAAAACGTCTGCCCTTCGGGAGCAGCGACATTAGCTCCGAAAAAGAAATCCGTGTGGCGGTGTCACCGGAACTGGTGTGGATGATCAGCCGGTGGTTCTGCGTCTCCGCATACAGAAAATCATCAAGCAGAATCCGCTGCGTGGATGACTGTCCCCGTCCGAGCGCCGCCTGAATTTCGATGTAGGCAGGCGCGGCAAGAAATGTCCGGATCTCATCGAGACACCAGGCAAGCGCCTTTTCCTCAACCGGTTTTAAGAGATAATCAAGGGGATGGGCACGATAGCCTTGCAGCGAATAATCGCGTTCCGATGTGGTGAAAACGATCGGGAGACGTTGCGCGCTCTTGCGAAGCTCCAGCGCCGTGTCAATGCCATTGCGCCCGTTCCGGTCCAGCATAATATCCATAAAAACCGCATTAAAAAGTCCCGGACGGAACGCTTCCAGAAATGCCTCGCCGCTCTCGTAGCAGTCAAAGTGCGCCGTTTCCCCGTGCTTCTCCAAGTTCTCCTGTATCAAATGAATCAGATGATTCTGATCTATTTTCAAGTCCTCAACAATCGCAAAATGCATCAAAGCTCAACCGCCTCCTTTATTCAAAACCGTGACCATTTAGGTCGAGGTTTGACCGTTTGCGTCGATGTGGTTTTCATTAAATCGCTCATTTGGTATGCTTATAGTATAAAAGTTATGACCTGAAATGTAAATGAAATGTTGTTACAGATAAATCAAAAAAGGCAGGTGGGATATGGTACGGGTAGTGATATATGGAGAAAAACCGACCGACATTGAAGGTCTGGAAATGATGCTGCGTGAAATATTGACTGAAAACTGCAGATGGCCGATGATTCACACGTATATCAGCGATCTGGACGAATATCTGCACTTTGTAAAGGGGAATCCCTACCTCATTATGCTGGCGTCCGTGCAGGGCAGACAGGGAGTGGAAATCGTAGAAAAAATCCGGGAAAATAACCCGGCGGCGTCCTTAATCTGGCTTTCCGACCGAGACAATGCCCTTGAATCCTGGCGGATCCATGTGACTGCATTCGGGGTATTTCCGACGAAAAAAGAAGAATTAGAAGAACTTCTGGCGGCGTGCAGCGAAAGCCTGCTGGATCGGAAGAAAGAGTATTTTGTTCAAGTGGGAAACAGACTGAAATAGAAAAATTCGCTCAGAATAAATGGAGGAAAACAGCATGAAAAAGAAATATAAGCGTGCCCTGGCAGCGGCGCTGGCGGCGGTGATGATATGGAATACCTGTGACTGGCACCCGCAGGTGCTGGCAGGCAGTTCGGTGCAGTATATCGAGGAAGTGAAGGAGCTTTCGGATGAAATCCTGCATCAGGAGGTTCCGTATGGAACGAAATATAAGGATCTGGAGCTGCCGGACAAGCTGAAGGTGCGGGTTTTGGCAGAAGAAGCATCGGATGAAGAAGACGGTGCAGAAAAGATTGCTACGCCGTCGGAGCTTCAAAGCGGAGACGGTAAAGTGGAAACAGAAAAAAAGTTTCAGACGCTTTCTTCATCTGAAACAGATGGTACAGTTCGGAAAGCATCCCCATCTGAGGCAGATGCTACAGAAAAATCGGAAATAGGGGGGGTGGATGACACTGAGCAGAAAGCATCCCCATCCGATGCGGACGGGACGAAAACCGATAAAAACTGGAAGGAAGTAAAGGTCCGCTGGGTTCTGGATGAGACCTTCAGTGAGAAAGATACATACGACGGAGAAACACCGGGTACCTATGTGTTTGATGCGGAATTGAAAAGCAGCCGCTATGAACTGGATACCGGCTTTTTGCCAAGCATCGAGGTGACGGTGCTGCCAGAAGAAAAAGGTCCGGCAATCATTGGATTTTCGGAGTTAGATGAGACAGTTGCGGTGCAGAAGCTTCCTCTGGGTGCCAAAGAAAGCGATATCATCCTGCCGGATATACTGGAGGTTGAGGTGGAAGAGGCGGATGAAACGCTGGCGGAAGACAGCCAGAATGTGCATCTGGTGAAAGCAGTGGATAAGGGCACAGAGAAAGATACAGATGCGGAAACGGCAGTCTGGCAGATTTCAGGCATAACCTGGAAACTGGACGAAGAGCAGAGTGATCTTCCGGAGTTTCACGGCGGCATTTCCGAAAAAGACTATTTCGAAGAATTTGACGAGGACGGAGAGCCGGTCGAGACTTCGACGAAGACCTGGGCGGGCTATGAGGAGGCAAATCAGGACTACAACGGCTGTGCCTATGTCTACACACCGGTTCTGCCGGAGGAATATCCGATGGGAGAGGAAGCAGAGCTTCCGGAAATCTGCGTTCTCGTAGGAGAGATGCAGCTGATGACTCTGGCAGGCGAGGAGTATGATCTGAATAATGAGCCGCTACTCATTAATAGTGCTAACAAAAATGAGTTTAACGGAAAAACCATAACCGGCAGATATTGCCCTACCAATCGACCGGAGGCCACTTATACAGACATCAAGGGCGGCATCATAATTGATAATGTTACGGTCGATCTGACGATTAAAAATGTAACGATCCAATCTGGTGGAGCCAGAGGATGGAATCTGGCCGGTATTTACTTGAAAGGCAATGCCCAGCTGAATCTGACCTTAGAAGGAACCAATACACTTGTGGGACTGGATGAGGGAGCCGGAATTGAGGTGGGAAAAGGAGCAACACTGGTTATTACGGAGAATAGTACCGGAAGCCTGAAGGCAGTGGGAGGTGCCTATGGGGCCGCCGGTATCGGAGGAAAAGGAACAGCAAGTGACGAAGGTGCAGATAATAACTGTAGGACAGGAACGATTATAATCAAGGGCGGAACTATCGAAGCTGAAGGTGGAGCTTATTGGGTTTCCTATTCGAGGGATTATCATGGAGGAGCCGGAATCGGAACCGGTCGCTATGGAATCGGCGGAACCATTAAAATACTGGGTGGAACGATAACCGCAAAAGGAGGAAGGCAGACAGGAGCTGGAATCGGAGGCGGAATGGGTGGAAGTGTAGACACGATCGTGATCGACGGGAGGAAAGACGAAGCTCCCAATATAGCCGTATCTTTTTATAAGAATGAAAAATCAGAATATCTGGGAGCTGCCATCGGCAGCGGATGGAATGGAGTGACTGATTTAAAATTATCCTGTGGCGATATCCAGATATTAAGTGGATCTGTGAAGGTAACGGGTGGAAATATTGGTTATGGAGAGTTATGGCCTCTTGATGGAAATGGAATGGAAGGCGGCAGTGTCACTATTTCCGAGGAGGTGCAGCTGGAGCTGCCGCTTGAAAGCAAGATTGCGCCCCGAGGAGAAGAATGTACCTACGGGAAAAAAACATTCCAGATCACCGCTTATGATAACCAGCTACAAAATGAAACCTATCAGGCTGACATAGCCCTGTATTGGAAAAATGATACAGAGAGAAAAAATCCGGTTTATGAAAAAAGCACTCAGATGACCGTCTCAGGATTCAGGGGAACGATACCGGATATAACCCAGTGGATGGGCTATTCCGGAAATATGCAGATGGTTGTAGCGCTGGAGCCTTCCGGTGGCGGGACAGTTAAGACGATGGAGGGAAGCGTTGTTCTAAACAAAGGAAAGGATGAAACCATCTCCGTCACGCTGGGAAAAGCCGCTTACCAGAAGGCAATGGATCTGACCATCCATGATGGCCGTTTGAGGGACGATAAGAATTATACACTGACGGTTCAAATCGGGGAAGAAGCAAGTGAAGGCGGCGCTGCACCGGATGTAGTAACCTATTTATCTCAAAAAGCTTCCGGTTATCAGATAAAGACTGGTAAAGTCAGCTGGTATACGCCTCTGTCCGGAGAGATTCCGGTATCGGTTCAGGTACAGGAAGAAGGAGAAAATACGAATAGCTTTACAGTAACCGGATCCCTCTCGATGAAGTCAGAGAAGGAAACGAATCTTTCCCTTACCATCGGAGAATCCCTGTATCCTGTCCGGTTCCACTTCTACTCATCAAAGGTGCAGGCGGCAGAGAATGTATCCCTGACAGCCGAACGGCTGGCTGGAGCTGCTTCAGAAGCTTCGGTGGATTTAAAGCAGGACAAAGGCCAGTTTGCCTTTGACGGGAAGCTGACAATTGATGAAGCAGCAGGCAATCATGCATATGCTCTGGCATATCTTCCGGCCGGAAATTACCGGTTTTTGATAAATACAGGCATCAGAGAATTAGGCAGCTCCGGTGGAAGATTTACTATAGACAGCGGAACGGTAAAGGCAGAGGATGCAGGAACGGATATCATCATATTAAATGATGCAGAGGCGTTGGAGGGAGAGCTGGATCTGTCCCTTGGAAATATATCTTTTTCCGAGGAAAATGGTCAGTTGGCAATTTCATATTCTAAAACAGATGATTCCGGCAAGGTGGTTACAGCAAGGCTAATAGACCAGTCCTATGGTAAATGCTATCGGATCACTTCATCTGGGAAAGTAGAGAATTATCATCTCTCTGTGAATACCCCAGCTTCCGAGGAATTAAAGCTCGTATTAAGGAACCTTACGATTACACCGGCAGAGGCTATCGCACCGATTCAGATAAACGGAGCGTCCCATGTGACTACCTATCTGGAAGGGGAAAACAAGATTTTGATTAATAAATCAGGGAAATCTTCATCTTCACCTGCCGGCATCAGCGTGGCAAAAGGTGCGAAGCTTACGATTGACAGTGAACCGGAACAGCAGGGCTCCATAGAGGTGCTCAATAACACAAAGGTAAGCAAGACGGGTGCAGCAATTGGAGGAAATGTAGGACAGGATACAGGAATCATTCACATCAAGGGGGGAACTGTAATTGCAAAAATGACGGATTACAATCCTAGGGGAGCTGCCATCGGTGCTTCGGCAGGAAAAAGTGTAGAAGAAATACGGATTAGCGGAGGAGTTGTAACTGCAAAAGGTAGTTGGGGTGCCGGAATCGGAACAGGAAGTGCTGATAGCCAGGAAAGAACCGGTAAAATCGTGATAGAAGGCGGAACGGTGAATGCAAGCTCGGAGAACGGTGCCGGAATTGGAAGTGGTATTGGATATGCCCGTAGTAAACCGGCGATAACTGCAGAGATTGGGATTCATGGCGGAATGATTACAGCTTATTCTGAACGGGGAGCCTGCATCGGAAGTGGTTTGGATAGTTCGTCGAAGGTGCTGATTGACGGTGGTACCATATGTCTGGATAAAAAAACGACAGGGTATAGGAAAGTAGCACATATTGGGATGGGAGAAAGTAGTAATACACAGGTACAAACTGATGTGACGATTACGGGTGGAACGATCTGTTTGAAGGAGGCGGATGGATATATACCGCGACCGATCATTTATGGCTGGGAGCAGGTAGGCAAAACGTGGCAGAAGAATAATACAATAAAAGATGGGAACGGTACCCCGGTTTATTACACCACAGCGGATCTGACCGGTATCTATGATAATAATACACTGGTTGGAGATGCAAGTATTGAAGAAAGCTCCTACGGCTTTAAGGATGTCCGGACAGATTCCAGCGGAAAGCTCTATATGTACCTTCCGGCTTCGGAGGCAGTGAAAGCCTCCTTTGGCGGTGTGGAATTTACCGGAAAGGTTGAGGCAGGTAAAGATGAGAATGTATTGGAGCGTGAACAGACTTCTATTGATTATCAAAGGGAAGTCCTGAAAAATACGGCTCTGTATGAGCTCGAATATGCGGAATCCGAGAATTCTGCAACTTGGACGAAGATCCGGGCAGGAGGCGAAGCTTCTCTGACGAAAATTCTGGACAATCAGCCGGAGAATGCGAGAGAGATTACCCTGTATGTGCGAAAGGCAGCCGCAGGTTCCACAGCAGGTGAAGCAGCCGCAATAACGATTCCGGTAAGACCGGCAAAACCGGATAAGATAACAAAGATAACGAAAACCAGCAACTCTATCAAAATTGTCGAGCCGACTGATGCCAAGTATGAGTATGGAATTGCTGAATCTGAGTCTGGTGAGCTTCAATGGCGGACGGAGAAGACGTTTACGTCACCGAAGCCGGCTAACACCTATTATATAACCCTTCGCGTGAAAGCAACAGACAACAGTTTTGCATCGAAGTCGGCTGATCGCTTATCTGTGACAACGCCGGATATCTTACAGTTCAAAGGTCCCGCTGGCGACGTATCCTTTGAAGCGAATGGAACCTATGGACAGGCACTTTCAGAGATTCCGGTACGGCTGGCAGAAGGATTTCAGGTTGTTAATTATAATAGATCACCGGTTTTAGGAACATGGAAGTTCAGTGCGGATCAGAGCGGAAAGTCCGCTTCCTCCATTTATCCGGAGGTAACGGGAACCACTGCATATCAGGCAGAATTTATACCGGATGGAGCGTCGGAAGGGCAGTATGGAAATAGTTTGAAAAGAAGTGTGATTCCGGAGATATCTCCGAAAGAGTTGACCGCAGTTGTTACGACACCTATTGAAAAGCCTTATGACGGAAATACCGACATCGCATTAGCGGCGACGGTAGCGATAGGAACTCCGGGCCCAATCTATACCATCCGCGGTCTGAAAGGAAACTTTGAAGATGCCAATGCCGGAACCGGTAAGACGGTAACCATTGATTCCTCAGAGGCAAAGGTTGAGACAGGCGAGAGTGCAGTGAATCTGCAGAATTACCGTATCATATATCCAGCCCAGACCGGAACGATCCATCAGATACAGGGTTCGGTTTCGATCGATCGGCAAGCATGGACCGGAGAAAAAACCTATGGAGACGACAGCTTTCCACTGACAGGTGTGAAGAAAGTGGGAGATGGAGTTCTGAACTATACAAGCTCGGATGAAAAGGTTCTCACCGTGGACGCACAGGGACAGGTGACCATCAAAGGTGTCGGTTCTGCAAAGGTAAGCATCACCATGGCAGAGGGAACGAATTATCTCGGTACAAGCACATCGGCAGAGAAAACCATAACCATTGAAAAAGGAACCCCCACTCTTACCTTAACAGCTGTGAACCGGACGACCGGAGTACAGCTTGCGAAAGGAATTCTCGGAACAGAGAAAGAAGATTTCGACATCATTGCCAGAGTGCAGGGAGTTTATCAGGACAAGCTGCAGGGTTATGTTCATTTCTATGATAATGAAAATCCGGATGCAGATATAGTTTCGGTAGGGGAAGATGGAACCGCTGTACTCAAGTGGACGAAGCCGGGAGAATCATTTGTAGGCACCCACGCAATCAAAGCCGAGTTTGATTTTGGTGAATTTGATACGTGGGAATCCAGATACAACACACCAGCTCCGGCATCCCTTACATTTGAAATCAGTAAGGCAGCTCCACCGGCAGAGGATAAGCCAGAAAACTCCGACAAGCCAGAAGGCTCCGACAAGCCAGATAACTCCGACAAGCCAGACCAATCAGGCAGCCAGAGTTCTTCCTCCGGACGTGACAAGTCTTCTGGCAGCGGAGCGACCAGGCAGGATCCGGTGAAGGGAAGAATCAACAGCAGCATAGGTATTCTCACAGGAACTGCCAACAGCACTGCCAATGACGGAAAGAGTCACTGGATGCAGGATGAACATGGATGGTGGTTGCGCTTCGCAGACAGCAGCTACCCGAAGGCAGAAAAACGCGGTACAAACGGCATTGCATATGCATGGGAGCAGGTAAACGGCAACTGGTGGGCGTTCGATGAAAGCGGCTATATCAAGACCGGCTGGATGCGCGACGAAGACTATGGCGGCTGGTTCTACCTCGATCCGGAACACGGCATGCAGACCGGCTGGGTCCTGATTGACGGCAAATGGCACTATTTCCACCCGACCTCAGACGGAAGAAAAGGTATCCTGTATGTCGGACGTCTGACACCGGACGGCTACTATGTAGATGAAAATGGTGTGTGGGATGGGAAAGACAGACAGTAAAAAGAACATTTAGGTCGAAGTTTGATTGATTGCGGCTTCTATCTAAATACCTTATGAAGCCGAGTCAAAATGAAATTCCAATGTGTTTACAGCTGTATTCATGAAAAAATATAATGAGCGCAGGAGAAAAGAATGCGGCTGCGAAGCAGACATATTCTTTTCTTGCGCCATTAACGAACGAACAGCCATGCGAAGCAGGGCGGTAGAGCGCGATAGCGCGGGTTCGTGAGTGGACGGGTGAGAATACGTATGATATAATGAAACCTGGGGGATCATAATCTGATTCACAAGGGGAAAACAAACCGACACAGGAGGGGGAACACATGAAGAATTTCTACACCGAAGAACAGTGGAATGAGATTCTGAAACAGCAGGAATCCGTACTTTGCTACGATACATTTACCCGGAAACAGGCGCTTGAGCTGGGGCTTTTGATTGCAGAGGTCACGGAGAAAAAATATCACGGTTCGGTCGCTGTCCGCATCGTGGAGGACGAGACGACCGTCTTTGCCTACAAGATGGAGGGCGCGACGCTGGAAGCAGACTGGTGGATGACCAACAAGCTGGCAGCATCGCGGCTCACGGGGATGAGCTCGCTGCGGGCGCTGACGGCATCGAGAGCCGGAGAACTGGAAGCATCTTGGAAAGTGCGCGAGGAGAACTTCTTCGTGTGCGGCGGCTGCATTCCGGTTTTCATGAGAGATGGAAGCCGTCCTTTTGCCTATGTGATGGTATCCGGCATGGAACACTGGGACGATCATCAGGTGATCGCGGATGCGATGGCGAAACAGCTGGGAGTTGAGATTCCGGAGATTCGGAAAGAGCAGCCATAAAACGATTGACTTGTAAAAACAAAGACGTTTGCAGAAATGGAAGGTAGATGAGCTATCTGCATTTTTGCAGGCGTCTTTTGTGGTTTTACTGTGCCGTATGGCGATGAATTATCCGTTATTTTGTATGGCGCACTTCCCCACCTGGTGGTATAATTCAAGTATTATAAAATTTGATATGAAAAGAATATTTGCAATGACTCAGATGGTTTTTGCACAGCAAAGAAGCATCTGAGAGATCCAGAGAATGTGAGGGATGTGGATGAGTAAAAAAGAGGTACGTCAGGCGGCTGCGGAACTGACCGAGCGCCTTTGTGAAAAAGACTTTTTAGACCGGTCGGGGCTGAGCCGGAAAAATGTCATGATGCTCATGAACAAGGATCACTGGGAGGAACAGTTTGCCCATATTTTCCCGATTAAAAAACGGATTTCCTGCAGGGCGGTTTACGAAATCTGCGAGGAACCGTTAAGCCTTTTAGGGCATGAGCCGGAAGAGGGCTGGATGAAGTTTACCTACCAGTATGTGTGCCATATTCTCTACCCGGATGCGGAGTTTAAGAAGAAAAATGCTGCTTTTTCCGCCGGTGCGGAGTTCTATCTGGCAGTGCTTCAGTTCGTGTTTGACCGCGAGCGGGCGGTGCTTCCGTACAAACCGATGGAGGACTTTGCATTTTTGGGTGATGAGGAAGCTTCAAGCTTTGAGTGCGCGGCAGAATACAGCCGTTTCAAGAAGTTTTTCGCACAGGAATACATCTATGAGATGATGCGCCTCAATGCGGAGGTGACGCCGTTTCGGACGCTGGAGCACATCGCGGGCGTGCATTACGTCGCGATGACGGTGGCACGCGGGCTTTACGAGGCGGGTGTTCCGATCGATCTGACGCTGACCTCGGGCGCGGCTGCGGGACATGATCTCGGCAAATTCGGCTGCAAGCCAAATGAGCGGGTTCCGTATCTTCATTACTATTATACAAACCAGTGGTTCAACAACCATTCGATGGAATACATCGGCCATATCGCGGCGAACCATTCGACCTGGGATCTGGAACCGGAAAACCTGTCGGTTGAATCCCTGGTGCTGATCTATGCCGATTTCCGTGTAAAACAGAGCCGCGGCGACGACGGGCGCGAGATTACCTACATTTCCAATCTGGATGAGGCGTTCAACGTCATCCTCTCGAAACTCGACAACGTGGACGAGGTCAAATTAAACCGTTACCGCTTTGTTTATTCCAAACTGCATGATTTTGAGGATTATATGCGGTCTCTCGGTGTGGATGTGGATTTGAATGGACACCCGAAAAAGCCGGAGGTGCTGCCGGATATTTCCCTTCGGAACGCAGAGCAGACGGTGCAGTCCCTCATTTTCATGGGTATTGAGCATAATATCCGTGTCATGCATCAGATGGGGGCGGAACGCCAGTTTGGCAATCTCCTTGAGGCGGCGCGCAGCGAGAAGGATTGGAAGAGTGTCCGCGCGTATTTAAACATTTTCCGTGAATATTTTACATATACAAACGACAAGCAGAAAGAGCAGACGCTGGGCTTTTTATATGAGCTTTTGATGCACCGCGAGGGCGACATCCGCGCGCAGGCGGCGAGGCTGCTCGGACACGTGATCGCGCAGTTCAACGCCGGTTACCGCAAGGAGCGCCCGGCGGGTATGCCGGATATTGCCGAGGAGCGGGTGATGGAGATCTGGAAGCAATATCTGGAAATGATCATCCGGCCGGATCACAAGCTGATGCTGCAGCAGAAACGGCGCATCCGTTATCACCTGAAAAATGTGCTGGCATCGGTGGTTGATCATGCGACGCCGGGCGATCTGCGGGAATTTCTGGAGGCATTTCTGGTTTGGTATGACCGGGCGGATGAGCTGGATCCGGGCGAGGCATTTTCTTTGCTGGATACGGTGCATTTCATGCCGTTTGATAAGCTGAGTGAAGAGGAACTGGGGAAAATCGCAAAATTTGCCCTGATTGAGTCGCAGAGCGGGGAACCGGATGTGCGGATCGCATCGTGGCGCGCGTTCAAGCTTCTGACGGCGTATCAGCCGGATCATCCGTGCTGTGCCGAGATCGGCATGTGCGTGAAGGAGGCGCAGGTTGAGGACAATATCACGATGACCTTTCTCAAATACCGCGTGTTAAATAACCTCGGAGAGGACACGGCGAGAGAACAGGAACTTTTGTACGACCGTGACGTTGTCTCCGATATTTTCCTGGATAACCTCAAAACAGCGACGCCGTGGGTCATCAAGTCGGCCAATATCAAGCTGCTCGTCGATCAGATTGCGCATGGTAAACAGGAACATATGCTGCATATCGCAGCGCATCTTTCAAACCTTGTAAAAGTCAGCGAGCACGTGATCGTGCGCCATGATGCCGGAACCGCCCTGCTTCGCATCATCGGGCTTTTGACACCGGATCAGAGAAATGAGATCGTGGTTGAGCTGATGAAGGGGCTGGAAGTCGGTGAGTACGAATTTTCCAAATATATTCCGCAGTATCTGGGGCAGGCGGCGCTGTGGCTGCCGCCGGAACAGCTGGAGGAGATCGTTTCCTACCTGCATGGCATGATGGCAAATGCAAACGACCAGATAGTCTCGGTTGCGCTTGATACGGTCGGCGTGCTGCTGGAACGGTATTCGTGCTACCCAGAGCGCTTTGCGGAGGAAAAAGAGATATGCGAGGAACGGCGCGGACGTCTGCTTGGCATCCTGCTCAGCGGTCTGGCGAATTACCGCGAGTCGGTGCGCCAGGAGGCGATGCTGGTGCTGGGGCAGACCGTCTTCGGCTCATCCTGGATGGAGTGCCGGGAGAAAAAAGAGCTGTTCGCCCTGTCCTTCCGCAAGATGCTGTTCTTATTCAATGAAAATAAGGGAAATGAGCTGACGGCATTTTATCGTGCGGCGTCCCTTTCTAATATTTACCGGTTCATCACGCAGTATCATATGACCGAGGGCAATTTAGAGATCAAGGAGCGGAACCAGGTGGCATTCTTCCCAGGCACATTTGACCCGTTTACGCTGTCACACAAGGAGATTGTCCGCGAGATTCGCGACCTCGGCTATGAGGTATTTCTGGCGGTCGATGAATTTTCCTGGTCGAAAAAGGCGCAGCCGCATCTGATCCGCCGTCAGATTGTGAGTATGTCGGTGGCGGATGAGTTCCATGTGAACCTGTTCCCGGATGATATTCCGGTCAATATCGCCAATCCGGCGGATCTGAAACGCCTGAGAGAGGTGTTTTCCGGAAAAGAGCTGTATATCGTGGTCGGTAGCGATGTCATTGCCAATGCCTCTTCTTATAAGAAGAAACCGGTCAAAAATTCGATTCATTCGATGAACCACATCGCGTTCCGACGCGTGGGGGATGTCAAGTCGGACAATAAATACAACCGTCAGATGATGGATCAGATCAGCGGCAAGGTCGTGGAGCTGGAGCTTCCGGAGCATCTGGAGGACATCAGTTCGACGAGAATCCGTGAAAATGTCGATCTGAACCGAGATATTTCGAACCTGATTGACCCGTCTGTGCAGGAATATATCTATTACAATGGTCTGTATCTGCGCGAGCCGGAATATAAACCATATATCCGCGCGCGTGCGATCTCCTATGAGGAGGTGGAGATGCCGGATGAAATGCTTCTGGCGGAAATTTCGAATTTCGTTCTGCGGGACGAAGAAGATCGCGAGGACCTGTTGAATTCGATGAAGGAGTCGGGCGACCGGCTGCTGCTTCTTAGGAATACTGTGCAGGAAAACCGGCTGGTCGGCGTGGCACGGCTTCGTTATCTGGCGCCGGATGAACTGTTTGCCGTTTTGGGACAGGTCAGTCTGGCAGATCAGGTGCGGCGCCATACCTACGGTGAGATTCTTCTGATTTCGGGTATCTATGTCGAGCGCGATCCGATGATCTACGACGCGGAACAGCTGCTTTTAACCGAGGCGATCGCACGGTCCTTTGAGTATAAATGCGGCTATGCACTTTTCTTCCCGGCAGACGGTTACTGCCCGGAGCGCGTGCTGTCGGCGGTGGTCCGCCAGGGCTTTGTGAAGGCGCCGGAATCCCCGGAAGACGCGCCGCTCTATCTGGTCGATATGCATGCGCCGCTTGTATTAGTGCAGAATCTGGAAACGACGTTAAAAGAACCATTTTCCAGCAATCCGCGCGTTCTGGATGCGATCTACAAGGCGCATCGGGAATTGCAGATGGCGATGACGCGCTTCTATCCGGGACAGCTGGTTCTTTCGATGTCTGCGAGCGTGATTTACCATCGTCTGGTGGAACGGATCACGGCGTTAAATGGTGTGCCGCGTGACCCAGTGACGCCGAGACACCTCGGCGGGGCGATGTGCGTGCCGTTCGGCAAGATCCTGCGTGGAAAAGTTATTCCGAATACGGTGACGAAGACGCTGCATACAGATAAAGTGTACGATCCGGAGCTGAAAGAGAAGTCGATCGAAGCGTTCCCGTACTATTCACCGCTGCGAAGCCAGATCAAGGCTATCAAGTCCTTTGACCGCCCGGTGATTCTGGTTGATGATCTGCTGCATCACGGCGGACGTTTCGAGGCATTGGAACCGATGCTGCGCGAAGAGGGCGTGGAAATCAAAAAATTGGTGTTAGGTATGATTTCAGGCTACGGGCGCGACACGATGGCGACGAAGGGCGTGCCGGTAGACAGTATTTATTATATTCCGAATCTGCGGAACTGGTTTGTTGAGTCCACACTGTACCCGTTCATCGGAGGCGATACGGTGCGCCGCGATACCGTGAAGGTGGCGGGACTGACGCCGTCGATCAATATGATCCTGCCGTATGCCGCACCGCCGGTACAGGGAAGTACGCCGGAAGCCGCGTTTGAGTTCTCCGCGTGCTGCATCCGCAACGCGCGCAACATCCTTCTGGTGCTCGAATCCGAGTACCGGGCGCTGTTTGCGAGAAACCTGACGTTAAGCCGCTTGTCTGAAGCGGTCATCCTGCCGCTCTGCCCGGATAAAGGCGAGTGTGTCAGCTACGATCCGAATCTGGCAGCGTCGGTGTATCTGGAAAATGATTTGGAGATGCTGTATCGGACGCGGAAGTGAGAAATTATGTCAAATAATGCAAAATAATATTATATAAGATATCAAAAAAGAGCAGGGGGTATGCAATATGTACTATTATATAATTGGAGATAAAATCTGCTGTTCCTTCAATGGAAATTTATCATACGAAAGGGCAGAAATGCCGCACCCGGGCACACCGCTCACATTCTTATTCGAGCGCGAGCCGGGAACAGGAAGAGAGTCTTTTAAGGTAAACTCGCCGCTGCTTTTATTCCAGGAGGCAGAGAATGTTTCCTGGCTGAGCAGCCGGAAGCTGGAAGCGCAGGCGGAGACGATGAAGAAAAAGCTGGCAGAATCGACGGAAAAAGCGGCAGGCAGCGGTGCATCTGAGAGTGGCGCGCCAGCAAAGATGAATTGCGAACTTGACGAGGCTGTCAAAGCCGCGATCGATCAGGGTATGATGCGCGCAGTCAACCGTCTGCATCCGGATTTTGAGACAATTCTGGCAGAAAAACCGCAGAAAACAAAGAAAAGAGTCCATGTGCTGGCGATCGGTGACGTCGGAAGCACGCTTCTGACCGGGCTTCATCTTCTGGGCGGCGACTGCATCAGTTCGATCGGCATCTGTGATATTTCCGATAAAGTGACCGCACGCTGGGAATTTGAGGAAAACCAGATCGCGTATCCGTGGGCATATGACGCGCTGCCGGAGGTCGATGTGGTAAAACCGGAAGACCTCTTCAAGTGTGATGTATTTGTATTTGTCGCTTCTAAGGGAATCCCGCCGGTTGGTTCTGGCGTCAAGGATGTGCGGATGTACCAGTTTGAAAATAACTCCAAGATCGTTGCGCAGTATGCAAGACAGGCGAGAGCCGAGCATTTCAAGGGCTTATTTGCCGTTGTCTCCGATCCGGTTGACCCGCTGACAAAGACGGCATGGCTGGAGAGCAACAAGGACGAAAACGGCATCCTTGATTTAAAGGGACTCCGCCCGGAACAGGTGCAGGGCTTCGGACTCGGCGTTATGAATGCGCGCGCGGCTTATTATGCGAAGCGCGACGGGCGGTTTTCACAGTTTTTGACGGAGGGGCGTTCCTTCGGACCGCATGGACAGGATCTCGTCATCGCAGATTCCATTGCAAATTACAACGACGAGCTTTCAAAAGAACTGACCCAGCTGACGGTAACGGCAAACCTGCATATGCGTGCGATCGGTTTCAAGCCGTTTATCGCACCGGCATATTCCTCCGGCGCGATCTCCCTGATTCTGATGATGCGCGGCGAATGGCACTGCGGTTCCGTCTTCATGGGCGGTATCTTCATGGGCGTGAAAAACCGTTATACCGAATATGGTCTGGAAACAGAAATTCTGCCATTGCCGGATGCGCTGTATGAGCGGATTGTGACGGCGGAGGAAAATCTGAAAAGGATTGTCTGATCAATGAGTCTTATCGCAGGAAGGAAGCGAAAACAAGTGATTCATTCAAATTCAGAAGGAGATATTTATATAGAAGAAATGCCACTCCTCCTCGTCCATCTGCGCGAGGAGGAAAAAGGTGCGGATGCGCGCCTTTCGGAGGTGTTATCCTATGCGCTGGACGGCTACGTCTATGAGACAGCGACGGAAATCAGCACGTTTGAAGATTATGTAAACCGATGGAGGCGCCTGAAAAAGACACAGAATCGAAAAAATCCAGTCCAGGGACGTATCCTGTTTGCCGTGCCGCTTGGCACATCTGGTATCAACCTGGAGCTTTACCGCCTGATTCGCTTTCTGCGGGAACATCCGGATTTTCTGAACGGTTTTGTCGGCGGGCTTTTGGTGGACAGTGAAAATGACCTCTATTCCAAATCGGCGGCGAAGGATCTGGTGTTTGCCGCTAACTGCGCGGGCTGCGCGTTCGTGGGGCGTCCGCTCGTCGAAGGCACGCGGACACTTTCCAATTACACGATCGTTTCCAATAATCTTGGAACCGATCTGATGGGGGCATACCGCGAGAGCGCGGCGGGGCTGGTCAAAGAAGTGCTGGGAATGGATTGTGTCAGGAAAAAACGTCCGAAAGTATTGGTGTTGCACGCGTCAAGCCACAAAACCTCCAACACCTATGCGATCTGGAGCCGGGTAAAAGAACAGCTCCCGGAGATGGAGATAAGGGAGATAGGGCTTCGAAACGGTACGCTTTCCGACTGTGCCGGATGCCCTTACAAGATGTGTCTGCATTTTGGCGAGCAGGGAAGCTGTTTCTACGGTGGAGTGATGGTCGAGGATGTCTATCCGGCGGTCCGCGAGGCGGATGCGATCGTGATGCTCTGTCCAAATTACAACGATGCGCTGTCGGCAAACCTGACTGCGTTCATCAACCGCCTGACTTCGCTGTTCCGGACGACGCGGTTTTATGACAAAGCGCTGTTTGCGGTGGTTGTGTCGGGCTATTCCGGAAGCGATATCGTGGCTGAACAGCTTATCGCGGCGTTAAATATGAACAAAACCTTCTATCTACCGGGGCAGTTTGCGATGATGGAGACGGCAAACAATGCCGGGGCAGCGATGCAGCTGCCGGGGATTGAGGAGCGGATGAAAGCGTTTGCGGAGAGAATCCGGGAGACGTTATTATATAGGTAAAGAGGGGTTATAAGCAGGGCAGCGTCACTGGGAGAGTTTGTAACTGTTCACAGGTAGGAATTTTTTGAACTGAAAATTCCGTACGATACAGTTCCGGCAGCAGATTTTGCCGATTTGGAATGCGTAGCATCGGCAAAATCCCGTTGCTGGGCACACGTGTGTGAACAGTAACGAGAGTTTCACATCTGCTATAAAATTCTTTACAGATTTCACGAAACTAAGTATACTATATGAATATGTAAAAACTGTTTTACTCAGGCTAAAGGCCATGTGAAATCGTACCGTTTAAAGAGGGAGAAAGGCAGAAATGAAATCCTGGAGACGAACATTAGCGATAGGTTTTATCATAGCGATAACTTCGCAGCTTTATTGGAACGTATTTGTCAACAATTTCCGTGTGTCAGCGTCGGTTATCCTGCTTCCGGTGCTGATTATGACAGTCGGAAGCCAGATTCACACGATGACGATCTGTACGGTGACGTCGATCATTGTTTTTTTATTCCGAATTGTGATATATTATCTGCAGGGAATGCCATCCGAGATGCTGGTACAGCTTGCGATGCCCGGAGCATTCTTTTATATCGTGTACGGCATGATGTTCAAGCTGCAGATCCGGAATAAACATATCGCGAATCTGGAAAATGTGATTGCGGCGGCATTTTTCTGTGACTTATGCTCGAATATATTCGAAAACTTCCTGGCGGCGCTTCTTAAAAACAATGCGATGCCGGGACCGGATATAATTCAAAAGCTTTTTATGATCGCTGCAGTCCGCACACTTTTTGTGGCACTGGCACTGATCGGAGAACAGCAGTACCGGCTTCTTCTTACGAAAGCGGATCATGAGAGCCGTTATCAGCGGTTATTTCTTATGACAACGGGACTCAAGACTGAGATTTACCTGATGCATAAGAACACCGAGGAGATCGAGCGCGTCATGAGCAATGCATACAAGCTCTATGAGCAGATTCTGGAAAAGGATCTTCCACGGGAAATGCAGCAGATGGGACTTGAGATAGCGCGGGATGTCCATGAGATCAAGAAAGATTACATCCGCATCATTCAGGGCATTGAGGAGGCGATCGAGGAAGAGTCGAACGAGGAAACGATGAGCCTGCAGGATCTTCTTCGGATTCTGGAATCATCCACCTATCGGACCATGGCGGAGAAAAAGCTGGATATCCGTCTGATGTTTGACTGCCGGGACAATTTTATGACGCAGGAACACTACCAGCTTATGACGATTCTCAAAAATTTGGTAGGAAATGCGGTGGAAGCGATCGAATCGACGAAAAAAAGTGGGATGATCTGGATTCGGGAGTACAAAAAAGATGGTAATTATGTGTTTGAAGTAGCGGACGACGGACCGGGAATTTCAGAAAAACATCTCCCACGGATTTTCAATATGGGATATTCAACGAAGTTTGATGAAAAAACCGGCAATATATATAGAGGCGTCGGGCTCTGCGGTGTGAAAAACGCGGTAGAGGAGCAGTTTGAAGGTAGTATTTCAGTGGATTCGGAAGAGGGAAGAGGAACGAAATTCCATATTGAGATACCGATAGCGAAATTGGAGGAAATAGAGTAAATGGAGATTTATATTGTTGAAGATGATATGTCAGTGATCAGCGTCCTGCAGGATATTATTGAAGATAATGATCTGGGAATCGTCTGCGGAACTTCAGAGGGACAGCCGGCGGATGTGGATGATATCCTGGCAAAGAACCCGGATATGGTTCTGATTGATTTTCTGATGCCGGAAAAGGACGGTGTTCAGGTCATGCGTGAGCTGCGGGAAAGAGGCTGCAAGGCAAAATGCATCATGATTTCCCAGGTGGCGGCGAAAGAATTGATCGGCAAGGCATACGATGCGGGCGTTGAGTTCTTCATCAGCAAGCCAATCAATATCATTGAGGTAAAATCGGTCATCCGCAATGTGGATGAGCAGATCAAGAATGAGAAAACACTGACGAATATTAAGAAAATGTTCATGGCAGAGATCGCGGATATGCCGAAGGAGAAGAAAAAAGATGACGGTTACGGCAGAAAGGTGCTTTACATTTTAAACCGTCTTGGCATGTCCGGCGAGAAGGGCGGCGACGATATCCTTCGGATCTGCGAGTATCTGCACAACAACGGACGCCCGATCTCCCAGGTCAGCATCGGTCAGCTCTGCGAGCTTTTGAGCGATGCGCCGAAGAACATGGAGCAGCGTGTCCGCCGTGCGATCGCGGTCGGCATGTCGAACCTGGCACATTTGGGTATTGAGGATTTCATGAATGAAACCTTTACTGCATACTCCAGCACCCTGTTCCCATTCGAGGAAATCCGGGCAGAGATGGATCACATCCGCGGTAAACGCCGTTACGGCGGCAAAGTCAGCATCAAAAAGTTCATCGACAGCCTGATGCTGGCGGTAGATCGTGAGGTATAACGGGTAGATTTACAAAACTTTCCAATCTGTTTATCATAAGTTAAAAAAATGTTATAAAAATTTTATGTTTTTATGATGGATCTTGTAGTTTTTTGTCGGGGCTACAGTATTATACACTTGCGAGCAAGAAAAAAAATAGGTTGGAGGTAGTTGTATGAAGACAATCGAGCTTGATATGTATCAGGCAACCGCAGTTGCGGCACTTGTACTGTTACTGGGACGTGTTCTGGTAGCTAAAATTTCTATTCTTCGTCGGTATTGTATTCCGGCACCTGTAGTTGGTGGTTTCCTTTATGCAATTGTTCATACCATCGTAAGAGGCATGGGCATTCTGGAAATTTCCTGCGACATGACACTTAAAAACGTATTCATGGTAGCTTTCTTCTGTAGCGTAGGTTTCACAGCATCCTTCCGTATGCTGAAGAAGGGCGGCGTTCAGACAGTTGTATTCCTGGCTCTGTCAGCTGTTATGGTAATTCTTCAGAACGTTCTGGGTGCTGGTCTGGCAAGCGTATTTGGTCTGGATCCTCGTCTGGGTCTGGCAACCGGTTCCATCCCGATGGTAGGTGGTCACGGTACTGCTGGTTCCTTCGGACCGTTACTTGAGGAATTAGGCGTAGCAAATGCGAGCGTTGTAGCTATCGCTTCCGCTACTTATGGTCTGGTTGCAGGCTGCGTAATCGGTGGTCCTATTGCAACTGCTAAGATCCGTAAGTACAAACTGTCCGCAGTTGCTGAGGCAGCTACTAAGACTGAGACTGTAGAGACAGATGAGACTGGTGCAATCGATTCCGCTAGAATCCTTGACGGTCTTCTGTACTTAATCGTTGCTATCGGTGCTGGTACTATCGTATCCATGTTCCTTGGCAAGTTTATGACATTCCCGTTCTACATCGGCGCAATGTTAGTTGGTGCTATCATCCGTAACATCATGGATGTTCAGAACAAAGAGATCCCGATGGAAGAGATCAGCACACTGGGCGGTGCTTCCCTTTCCGTATTCCTGGGTCTGGCTATGATCGATATGAAGCTGTGGCAGTTAGCTGAGCTGGCTGTACCGATGGTAGTTATGCTTCTTGCACAGACAGTACTTATGTTCTTCTATGCAAACTTCGTTGTATTCAACGTACTTGGCAAATCCTACGATGCTGCTGTTATGACCAGTGGTTTCTGTGGATTCGGTATGGGTGCTACCCCGAACGCTATGGCAAACATGCAGGCAATCACCGGCGTATATGGTCCGGCTCCGACTGCATTCATGGTTGTTCCGCTGGTAGGTTCCTTATTCATCGACTTTGTAAACGCAACTATCCTGACAGGATTCATCAGCTTCCTGGGCTAATAGATGCGAATTTCAAGAGGTCTGCTTTTCGGCAGGCCTCTTTTTTTGTGTAATAGGGAATTCCAAGGAATTTCCTATTACACAAAAAGGCGCTAACGTGCCAATGATGCGCACTCACACGAAGCAGAAATATGTTGCAAGCGACCGCGCGAGGCGCCCGAATGTGCCAGGACACATTCGTTGTCCATCTCCGAGTTATAATCAGGAACAATATAACTCCATAAGCAAATAATAATAACATCTATAACACTATTTTTATTTGATTCTGACGAAGAAATGATCTATAATACATTATAGAAACAGAAAAGTTCACAAAAACAATTTGGAACCAGAGGGAATTATGTACAAGATTGATGAAACCATCGTCAAGTATTTGTGGTAACCATAGTTCAGTGAACTATTCAAACTTATATACATATCAGGAGGTATTATCCAATGAGCAAGTATGTTGACAGAGTTCTTGCAGAACTCAAAGAGAAAAATGCACATGAAGCCGAATTCCTTCAGACAGCAGAGGAAGTATTATCCACTCTGGGTCCGGTTGTAGATGCACATCCGGAGTACGAGAAGGTTGCTCTTCTTGAGAGAATGGTTGAGCCGGAGAGAACTATCGAGTTCCGTGTACCGTGGGTTGATGACAACGGTGCTGTTCATGTAAACCGTGGCTATCGTGTACAGTTCAACGGCGCTATTGGACCGTACAAAGGAGGCTTACGTTTCGCTCCTTCTGTAAACCTGTCTATCATGAAATTCTTAGGCTTCGAGCAGACTTTCAAAAACAGCTTAACAACCCTGCCGATGGGCGGTGCTAAGGGTGGTTCTGACTTCGACCCGAACGGCAAGAGCGATGCAGAGGTTATGAGATTCTGCCAGTCCTTCATGACTGAGTTATATCGTCACATCGGACCGGACGTAGATATCCCGGCTGGTGACCTTGGTGTAGGTGCTCGTGAGATCGGTTACCTGTATGGCCAGTACAGAAAGATCCGTGGTGCATTCGAGAACGGTACTATCACTGGTAAGGGAATGTCCTTCGGTGGTTCTCTGGTACGTCCGGAAGCAACTGGTTACGGCGCTGTTTACTATGTAGAAGCAGTTATGAAACATGAGAACGATGACATCAAAGGCAAGAGCGTTGTTGTATCTGGTTTCGGTAACGTTGCTTGGGGTATCTGCAAGAAACTGGCTGAGCTGGGTGCTAAGGCTGTTACCCTGTCTGGTCCGGACGGATACATCTATGATCCGGAAGGTGTTGTAACTGAAGAGAAGATCAACTACATGCTGGAGATGAGAGCATCTGGACGTAACAAAGTTCAGGATTACGCAGACAAGTTCGGCGTACAGTTCTTCCCAGGTGAGAAACCGTTCGGCGTTAAGGCTGACATCGTTATGCCGGCTGCTACTCAGAACGACGTTCGTATGGAAGAGGCTAAGAAGATGGTTGCTAACGGCCTTAAGTACTACATCGAGGTTGCTAACATGCCAACTACCAACGAAGCTCTTAAGTTCTTAATGGAGCAGAAGAACATGGTAGTAGCTCCGTCCAAGGCTGTTAACGCAGGTGGCGTTCTTGTATCTGGTCTTGAGATGAGCCAGAACAGCGAGAGATACAGCTGGACAGCAGAGGAAGTTGATTCCAAACTGCATCAGATCATGACTGGTATCCATGATGGTTCCGCAGCAGCAGCTGAGAAATACGGCTTAGGCTACAACCTGGTAGCTGGTGCTAACATCGTTGGTTTCCAGAAAGTTGCTGACGCTATGATGGCTCAGGGTATCTGCTGGTAGTCAGTAGTTCCCCATACCATATGGAGTGAATGTATAAGTAATATAATTGCATAACGCAGTTACATAAAGAGACTGCTGATTCGGACAACCTGGCGACAGGAAGTCCGGCTCAGCGGTCTTTTTTGCGTAATAGGAAATTCCTTGGAATTCCCTATTACGCAAAAAGGCACTAACGTGCCAAGGAATAATTCTTACCTCCCACACATAAAATAGTAATGGTAATTTTTGACAGTCTATCTAAGACGTAAATGTTCAAGCAGGGAGGAGAATGAGAGAATGAGAAGAACAAAAAAGACGAAAAAAACGAGAATGAAGGGACACATGGCAGTAGCAATTTCCATGGCGATGGCGGCAGGGCTGGCGCTGACGGGATGCGGCAGTACCGGAACGACAGGAGTATCGGCAGAGACATCTGCGGGAGGTAAAAATGAAGCCGGGAGGAATACTGCCGGTAACACAGCAGGCGGACAGGAAGAAAGTCAGAGTGGGGCTGGCGCTGCGCAGGTGACAGACACGAAAAAGGGCGGAAAGGATGGCGGAACCAGCCTCATTTTCACGACGGGAGGCGATCAGGGTACATATTATGGATTTGGCGGCGTGCTTGCAGGAAAGATAGGGGAATCGACCAGCACTTCGGTGACGGCGATCACATCGGGCGGT
Organism: Clostridium fessum; assembly: GCF_027698965.1. Taxonomy (NCBI): domain Bacteria; kingdom Bacillati; phylum Bacillota; class Clostridia; order Eubacteriales; family Clostridiaceae; genus Clostridium; species Clostridium fessum. The sequence goes on along the minus strand of NZ_JAQEQF010000001.1, from coordinate 13,781 downwards.
TCGCAGGCAAATATCGAGGCGCTGGATGCACATGATGCGGATTTGGGGTTTGTGCAGTCGGATGTCATGGCATATGCCTACAATGGTACGAATCTCTTTGAAGAATATGGAAAAGTTGCTGATTTCTCGACCGTGGCGGCGCTCTATATGGAGCAGGTGCAGATTGTTACGCTGGATCCGTCGATTCAGTCGGTAGCCGATCTGGAAGGCAAAAATGTTTCGGTCGGCGCGGCGGGGTCAGGCGTCTATTATAATGCGGTGGATGTGCTGGGAGCATATGGATTGGATATCGAAAAAGATATAAATCCGACGTATCAATCCTTTGGGGACAGCGCAGAGGCGCTGCAGGATGGCAAGATTGATGCGGCATTTGTCGTAGCGGGTGCACCGACGACCGCAATCACCTCCCTGGCAGCGACGAAGGATGTGTATCTCGTCAGCCTGGACGATGAGCATATGGATCAGCTGATTAAAGAATCGCCATATTACAGCAAAAACACGATCCCAGCGTCCGCGTATGGAACGGATGAGGATATCAGGACGGTGGCTGTCGGTGCGGTAGTAGTGGCGCGCGATGACGTTCCGGCAGAGGATATCTATAACTTCTGCTATGGCGTCTTTGAAAATATGGATTCCATCAAGACGGCGCATGCGAAGGGAGCGGAGCTGAACCTTGAATTTGCCACTTCGGTCACAGCGGTTCCGTATCATCCGGGAGCAGCGGATTATTTCGCAGAGAAAGGGATGGAGGTGCCGGTGAAATAAGGGGGAAACCCAGAAATGAAGTGTGAAAGGGGGTTATACGAATGGGTGAATGGAAGGAAAAGAAAAACAGGGCACCAGATCTAAAATACCTGGAACGTGAAAGCCTGAAAAAGGGCGATTCGGACACAGGGACAGCTGCGGATGTTGAGTTAGTCATGAAAAAATATGACCGCGAGTCCAACACGCGCGTCTGGCAGGGGAAACCAGCATTGATCATCCGGTGGCTGTCGGTATTATTTTCCGTTTACAGCATTTATGTGACGCTTTTCAGTACCGCCTTGCCGGAAATCCGGTTGTCGATGTTTCTGGGAATGATTCTGATTCTCGGGTATCTGCATTATCCGGTTCAGAAGGGAGACGGACGCATCAACCATATGCCGTGGTACGACTGGGTTCTGATGGCAGTGGGGGCGGTTCCATTTTTCTATTTTGCGGCGAACGCGCATGCGATCATTAAGCTGGCGACGCGGGTCACGAAGAATCCGGTTATGGTGCTGATGGCGATTCTGGCGGTGCTCTCGCTGATGGAACTTTGCAGGCGTTGTGTGGGAATCCCGATTCTCTGTGTGGTCGGTGCACTGCTTGTATATACATTTGCGACGGTGCGTTTTGGAAAGGTTATTTATGATTTATTTTACACGACGAGCGGAGTTATGAATACGCCGATCAATGTCTGTGCAAAATATATTGTGGTCTTTATCATTTTCGGGGCGTTTCTGGAACGGACGGGGATCTCGAATTTTTTTATCGACCTGGCGAACTGTCTCTGCGGTTCCTCGGCGGGCGGTCCGGCGAAGGTGGCGGTTATCTCCTCGGCGCTCTGCGGGATGGTATCGGGATCTTCGGTTGGAAATACTGTCACAACGGGTTCGGTCACGATCCCGATGATGAAAAAATGTGGTTACCGCCCGGAATTTGCCGGAGCAGTGGAGGCGGCTGCTTCGACCGGCGGGCAGATCATGCCGCCAATCATGGGCGCGGCAGCATTCCTGATGGCAGAATATATGGGCGTGCCGTATGCGACGGTGGCGCTGAAAGCGATTCTTCCGGCAGTGCTGTATTTTGCGGGTATTTATATCGCAGTGCATCTGGAGGCACAGAAACTGGGACTTCGTGGAATTCCGCGGGAGGAACTGCCGCAGATGCGGGTGCTGATGAAACAGATCTATCTGCTGGCACCGTTGATTGTGCTGGTGGTGCTGGTATCGACAAATACATTTACGATGCAGTTTTCTGCGTCGGTAGCGATCTTTGCCGCGATTGCGGTCGGTGCTCTGAACCGGAATAACCGGATCACGCTGAAAAAGATTGTGGATGCGCTGGAGGCAGGCGGACGCGGCACGATCACGGTGGCGGTTGCCTGTGCGATGGCGGGGCTGGTGGCTGGATGTATCACATCGACCGGTCTGGCATCGAAGCTGATCACGGCAATTGTGGCAGTTTCCCAGGGAAAACCGCTGATCGCGCTGTTCCTGACGATGTTATGCTGTATCGTGCTTGGCATGGGCGTTCCGACGACGGCAAATTACTGTATTATGGCGGCGACCTGTGCGCCGATTCTGATTGCACCGGAGATCGGGATCAATCTGGTCTGCGCGCATTTCTTTGTTTTCTATTTCGGAATCGTGGCGGATATCACACCGCCGGTGGCATTGGCAGCTTATGCGGGTTCCGCGATCGCGAAAGCGCCTCCGATGAAAACGGCGCTCAATGCGACGCGGCTGGCGGTTGCCGCTTTTATCGTGCCGTATATTCTGGCATTTAACCCGGCGATGGTATTCATCGACACGAATGCACTGCAGGTTGTGCAGATCTGCATCACCTCGCTGCTCGGTATCTTCGGGATTGCGGCGGCGCTTAACGGTTTTCTGTTTGGATGGCTGTCCGTTGTAGAGCGGCTGGTTTTGATCGTGGGCGGTCTGTGCATGATGGATCCGGGCGCATGGACGGATCTTCTGGGACTTGTGTTGGTTGGCGGTGTGACATTCTGGCAGAAGAACCATGGATTGGAGAAAGATGCGGAGACGGGTGTTGGATGAATGAATTTGCATTGCAGTTTACATAACGTGTAAACTGTGATGTGAAGTGTGTGTAAACGTAGACCGCACAGGCGCAGGCATGTGCGGTCTTTTGTGGCATAGGAAACTTCGTGCGGTTTCAGCAAGGTATGTTTTTTGTTTCCGGTGGGATGTTTGCAAACCAGAGGCTGTGAATCGGGCGGTAGCGAATCGATTTTAAGATAATTTTCACAAATTCACTCTGGAAATATCGGGTGGAATATGGTTAAATAGTCAATAGAGTTTTGCCACCCAAAAGAGTGTAGAAGGAACGGAAAGGAGAAATACCAGGATGGATGAGAATAAAGAGTTGGTAGAGACAATGGAGGACTATGCCGAGGAGCTGGAGGCGTCTTTCAAGCGTCTGCATGAGGGCGATATTGTGACTGGCACGGTTGTTGCAGTGACGGACGACCAGGTGCTGGTGGATCTGAAATATTTTGCTCAGGGCGTGATTGACCGTGAGAATCTGAGCAATGATCCGGATTTTAATATGAAAGAAGAGATTCAGCCGGGCGACCTGCTCACGGCAACGGTAATTCAGACCGACGACGGCGAGGGCAATGTCGTTTTATCCCGCAAGGAGGCGAATGACAGGATGACGTGGGAACATTTCCGCCAGCTGCTCGATGAGCGCACACCGCTTGAGGTTACTATTTCCGAGGTCGTAAACGGCGGTGCGGTTGCGATGGTGGAAGGCGTGCGCGGCTTTATACCGGCGTCGAGACTGGATGCAGCGTATGTCGAGGATCTGGACAGCTGGAATGGAAAGAAGATTCCGGTGCTGGTGATTGAGGCGGATGAGGAGAAGAAACGTCTCGTCCTGTCCGGCAGAGAGTTGGCGAGAGAAAAACAGGATGCGGAGAAGAAGAGCCGGATTGCGCGTTGTGAGACCGGCGCGATCATGGAAGGAACGATCGAGACAATCAAGCCATACGGCGCGTTTGTCCTGCTGGAAAATGGCTTAAGCGGACTGGTACACGTTTCCCAGATGAGTAAAAAGCGCGTGGAGAATCCGGGTGCAGTCGTAAAGGTGGGACAGAAAGTGACGGTGAAAATCCTGTCTACCGCAAATGGCAAACTAAGCCTTAGCATGAAAGAGGTAGAGCCGGACGAAGCGCCGGAAGAGGAAGTATTTAATTATCATGAGTCAGGCGAGGCGACAACCGGGTTTGCCGAGCTGTTAAAGGGCTTTAAATTTGACTAAATAGCAGTAAAGGAGAGGGAAAATTGAATATCCCTGAGACGTATAATCAGCTTGACCAGTGGACGACAGTCATGTTTCTGTACAATTCTGCCCTGAAAGCGATTAACACGAAAATTGAAATTCTAAATAACGAGTTTATTCATTTATATAATTACAATCCGATCGAGCACATCAAATCGCGCCTGAAAACGCCGGAGAGTATTGTCAAGAAGCTTAAACGCGGTGGATATGAGGTAACGATCCCGAACATGATTGAGCATCTGAGCGATATTGCGGGCATCCGTATTATCTGCTCGTTCAGCCCGGATATTTACCGGATCGCGGAGATGATCGCGCGTCAGTCAGATGTGACGGTGCTGGTGGTGAAGGATTATATCAAGAATCCGAAGCCGAACGGATACAAGAGTTACCATATGGTTGTGACGATCCCGATTTATCTAAGCGATGGTCCGGTGGATACGAAGGTGGAGATCCAGATACGGACGATAGCGATGGATTTCTGGGCAAGTCTGGAACACAAGATTTATTATAAATTTGAAGGAAATGCGCCGGATTATCTGGAGCAGGAACTGAAAGCCTGCGCGGATATGGCGGATATGCTGGATAATAAGATGTTTTCCCTGAATCAGGCGATCACGAAGATTGCGGAGGAACAGGCGAAGGAGAAGGAAGCTGCGAAAGTGGCGGAGGAAATGAAGAAAGCAGAGCGGGAGGATGTGCCCGCGGGGAACGAGCAGGAGCCGAAAGACGGGAAACGGAGCGGGGAATCTGCGTCCGGGAACCGGAAAGAAGCCGGAGAGTAAGAGACGAAGAAAATGAAGATACGCAGGCGGATGGGTGAGACAAAGCAGATTGTTCAGGTAAATGGGGGGAATATTCTGCTGTTTGAGCTGGCTTTCCGTTTGCTCACGCTGCCGCTTCTTTTGCAGGCAGTGGCGGCGCTGTTCCGGCTGTCGGTGCGCGCGTCTGGCTACAGTTATGTGACGGTCAGCAATCTGGTTTCCTACCTGCTGCGGCCGGTTACGATCGCGATTCTGGTTTTGATGGCAGCGATCCTACTGGTGGGAGTTTCCATCGAGGCGGCGGGACTTCTGGCGGCATATCAGGCGGCGGCACTCTCGCGGAAAATGAGCGCTTTTTCGATGTTTGCGGCAGGCATCCGTCTGACGGTATCAGAGATCCGAAAGCGGAATCTGAGGTTGTTTCTGGTGCTGGCGGTTCACGGCCTGGTGCTTCATTCATTTTTGATTTACCGGATGTTATGTCATGTGAAGGCGGTCAAATTTATCCTTCCAGCGCTTCTGGCGGAGAACTGGGGGCGGCTTTTACTGGTTGGCGTGATTGTTGGCGCGGTTGTGATTTCACTTCCGACGATTTTTATCTGTTTTGGCTGTATGCTGGAGCAGCGGTCGTTTCGGGGCGGATTTCTGCGAAGCAGGGAGCTGCTGCGCGGTAATCGGGTACAGGTAGTTGGGACGCTTGTTTTGTGCAATCTGGCAGTTACGGCGGTAACGGTGGTGCTCTATCTGATTGCGGTTGTGATTGTGGCGGTGTTTGCTGTCTGGTTTGCGGACCGGCGTCTGGAATTGATTCTGGTTTTAGAGGCGCGCGACCGGATCGAGATGGTTTTGATGCCGCTCATGAGCATCGCGCTGATGTCGGTCAATTATGGCGCATTGACGGTGTTATATGTGCAGCTGGACCGGAAACGTCAGAACAAAGAGCGCTGGAAGTTTGAAGCTGGCGAACATGCGGGTCTTCCGTGGATGAGCCGCCGCAACCGGATGGCGGCGCTGGCACTTCTGACGGCATTGAGCGCCGGAGCAATGTACGACGCTTTTTACCGGGGCAATGTGCTGGCGGCGGATCAGCTGAGGGAAGTGCAGCTCACAGCGCATCGGGGCGCATCGACGAGCGCACCGGAGAACACGATGCCTGCGATGGAGGCAGCGGTCGATCAGATGGCGGATTTTGCAGAGCTGGATGTGCAGGAGACGCGGGATGGTGTGCTGGTATTGTTCCATGACAGCACTCTGGAGCGGATCGACGGGACGCGGCGGACGATCCGATCGCTTTCCTGGGATGAGCTGCAGCAGGTAGATGCCGGTGGCTGGTATTCGGAGCAGTACAGCGGGACGCGGATTCCGAAGCTGGAGGACGTTATCGAATATGTCAGGGGACGGATGATGCTGAACATCGAGATCAAATATGCCGGCGCGTCGAGCGATCTGCCGGAAAAGGTCGTGGACTGTATCCGGGAGAATGATTTCGTGGAACAGTGCGTCGTGACATCGACGAGTCTTTCTTATTTAAAGCGGGTGAAGGCGGCGGATCCAGATATTTATACGGGCTATATTTTGTCGGCAGCATATGGAAGCTATTACGAGGATGATGCGATCGATTTTATCAGCCTGATCTCCAGTTCAGCGAACCGGAAGCTGGTCGAGCGCGTCCATGCCTGTGGTAAGGAGGTCCATGTCTGGACGGTCAATAAAAAGAGTGAACTGGAGCGAATGAAGATGATCGGCGTCGATAACATCATCACCGACCGGCCGATCCTGGCGCGGGAGGTCATTCTGGGCGAGGAAAATGCGGAGAATCTGCTGGCGCGGCTGAGGGCGCTGCTGCGGTAAAGAAAGATTACAGGAAAAATAAAAATCAGGAGAAAAACATGAGATTTGTACTACAGAGAGTCAAACACGCGAGTGTAAAGGTAGACGGCGAGCTGATCGGCTCGATCGGCCGTGGATATATGGTGCTGATGGGCGTCAGCGACACCGACACGGAGGAAATCACCGACAAAATGGTGGATAAAATGTGCAAGCTGCGTATTTTTGAGGATGAGAACGGCAAGACGAACTGTTCGCTGGCGGATGTGGATGGCGAGATCCTGCTGATCAGCCAGTTTACTTTGTACGCGGACTGCAACCACGGAAACCGCCCGGGCTTTACGGGTGCGGGAAATCCAGAACTGGCGAACCATCTCTACGAACACGCGCTGGCGCGCTGCGCCGGACAGGTGCGGAAGGTCGAGCACGGTATTTTCGGGGCAGATATGAAGGTCGAGCTTTTAAACGATGGACCATTTACGATTCTGCTGGATAGTGATACGATAGTGAAAAAGAAATGATTTGCAAAAGGAGGAAGGATATGTCAGTAGCGAAAGAACAGAGAGAAAAACTGATCTGGGAATTTCCTAATATTGGAAAGAAAGCCCCGGAGCAGGAGGAAAAGGCATTTGCGTATTGCGAGGGATATAAGGAGTTTTTAAATGCGGCAAAGACCGAGCGCGAATTTGTGCGCGAAGCGGTGCTCCGCCTGAAAGAGGCTGGTTATGAGGAGTTCGAAGAAGGAAAAATCTATCAGCCGGGCGACAAGGTATACCAGATCAACCGCAAGAAAGCGCTTCTGATGAGCACGTTCGGAAAACGTCCGCTGGAGGACGGCGTCCGCATTAACGTGGCTCACATCGATTCCCCGCGCCTGGATCTGAAACCGAACCCGCTGTATGAGAAGGCAGAGGCGGCATATTTCAAGACCCATTATTACGGCGGTATCCGCAAATACCAGTGGGCGACGATCCCGCTGGCGATGCACGGTGTTGTGATTTTAAAGGACGGCACATCGATGGATATTTGCATCGGCGAAAAAGAGGGTGATCCGGTCTTCTGCGTGACCGATCTGCTTCCGCATCTTGCCGCACAACAGAATGAGCGGAAACTGAAGGACGGCATCAAGGGCGAGGAATTAAATATCATCGTTGGCTCCCTGCCGTATCCGTGCGAGGAAGAAGACTCGATCAAGGAGCCGGTCAAGCTGCTGGCGCTGTCGCTCTTAAATGAGCGCTTTGGCATGACGGAGAAGGATTTCCTGCGTGCAGAGATCGAGTTTGTGCCGGCAGTAAAGGCAACAGATGTTGGTCTGGACCGCAGCCTGGTCGGTGCTTACGGACAGGATGACAAGGTGTGCGCGTACACGGCACTGACCGCAGAGATGAAAGCCAAGTCCCCGGAATATACGACTGTTACGATTCTGGCAGATAAAGAGGAGATCGGTTCCGTTGGAAATACTGGCTTAAATTCCGATTTTACCTTGCATTATATTGAGGGACTGTGCAAGGCAGGAAATGTGGATGTTCGCAAAGTGCTGAAGCATTCTCTGTGCCTGTCGGCGGATGTCAATGCGGCGTATGACCCGACGTTTGCGAGTGTATTTGAAGAAAAAAACTCCTGCTATCTGAATAAGGGTGTCGTTTTGACGAAATATACGGGTGCGCGTGGCAAATCCGGCAGCAACGACGCGAGCGCGGAGACGATGGCGAAAGTGATCCAGATCATGGATGAGGCAGGCGTATACTGGCAGATCGGCGAGCTGGGCGCAGTAGACGTCGGCGGCGGCGGCACGGTTGCCCTGTTTGTGGCTGGCATGGATGTAGACGTTGTGGATATGGGTGTTCCGATTTTATCCATGCATGCCCCATTTGAGCTGGCATCGAAACTGGATATCTATAACACATATCTGGCATTTGCAGCATTTTGCAGCTAAAAAATAGCCAGAAAATTCCGTCAGGAAAGACAAAATGTTTTTTTCTGGCGGAATTTTTTGTAATAGGAAATTCCAAGGAATTTCCTATTACAAAAAAGGCACATTCTTTTTTATCAAATAAGTCATATCCGGCTTCTTTAAATTGGAAAAAGTGATGAAATATGAAAAAAGAAACGTTGAAAAGATAGAATATGTAAAATATTGAAAATATTGAAAAATCGCTTTTGCGACAGGCTGGTTTGTGGTATGATGATTGGTAAGACATACGTGCAGATATATCATATGTGCGTTTGAAAGCCAGGTGCCGGATGGCGCAGGCAGGAAATTGAGAGATAGAGGACGACTAAATGAAGAGATGGAAAATAGCAGGCATCTGTCTGGCGGTTGCGGTAGCAGCAGCGGCATCTGGATGCGGAAAAAAGACAGGGACTGAGACGACCGCAGCAGAGAGCACGGCTGCAGAGACAGAGGAGTATGTCGCAGAGAGCAGCGTGAAGCTGGGCGAGTACAAAGGCATCGCTGTGACCGTGACCGAGGCATCCGTGACGGACGAGGAAGTAGAAAACCAGATTCAGCAGGTGTTGAATTCAAAGGCCGAGTACCGCGAGGTAGACCGGGCAGCCCAGACGGGCGATCAGGTCAACATTGACTATAAGGGACTTTTGGACGGTGAGGCATTTAAGGGCGGTACCGCCGAGGGCTATGACCTGACACTGGGATCCGGCAGCTTTATCGATGGATTCGAGGATGGGCTGGTCGGCGCTGTGAAGGGCGATCAGAAAGACTTAAACCTGACCTTCCCGGATCCGTATCCGAACAACCCGGATCTGGCAGGTAAGGCGGTTGTATTTGAGGTAACGGTCAATGCGGTCAAGGAGCGCTCCGTTCCGGAACTGACGGATGAGTTTGTTGCTTCCGTATCACCGGATGATGGAACCGTGGAGAAATACCGTGAATCCACCCGTGAGAACCTCTTAGAGCAGAAACAGCTCTCGATTGACAATCAGAGAGATACGGATATTCTCAATGCGGTTGTGGACAATTCAGAAGTTGTATGCTCGACTGCATCGATCGACGAGGCATATGATACACAGTTAAAGGCATACACCAACATGCTTTCCTCCTACGGCGTCGATCTGGCGACCTATGCGGGCATGATTGGAAGCGACGAGGACAGCTTCAAGCAGGAGATCCGCCAGGAAGCCAAGGAAATGGCGAAGCAGTCCATCGTTTTAAATGAGATTGCGAAGCAGGAAAATATCACGATCGACGATTCGGACAAGGAGGCACTGGCGAAACGCTATGGCTACGAGAGCCTGGAGACGATGCTTCAGAACGATAACATCGATCAGAAGATGGTGGACGATACGGCACTGATGCAGAAGACACTTGATTTTCTGGTAGAAAATGCCAAGATCACCGTCAGCACTGAGGAGAACAATGCGGCGCTGAATACAGAAGCAGCCGAGGACGAGGCGGAGTAGAAAGCGTCTCATAAAAATACAGATAAGGGGATAGACATATGCAGATTTTATACGACAGAATCCGTAAAGATGGAATCGTAAGAGCAGGAAATGTATTGAAAGTGGATCGTTTCCTGAATCACCAGATGGATATTCATCTGTTCCAGGAGATCGGCAAGGAGTTTAAACGCCGTTTTGAGGGTGAGGAGATCAACAAGATCCTGACGATCGAGGCGTCGGGTATTGGTATTGCCTGTATCGTAGCCGAATATTTTGATGTTCCGGTTGTATTTGCCAAGAAAACAAAGACGAAAAATATTGCCGGAGAAGTGTATACAACGAAGGTTGAATCGTTTACCCATGGCACTGTATATGATATTATTGTGTCCAAGGAGTTCCTTGGAAAAGGCGATAAGGTTCTGGTTATCGATGATTTTCTGGCAAAGGGCAAGGCATTAGACGGTCTGACCACTTTGATTCAGGATTCGGGAGCAGAATTAGTTGGTGCGGGCATTGTCATTGAAAAAGGTTTTCAGGACGGCGGCAAACGCATCCGTGATAAGGGCATCCGCGTTGAGTCACTGGCGATCGTAGACAGCATGAATGCAGAGACTGGGGAGATCGTATTCAGAAATGAAGATAAATAAAAAAGCATTGTTTTTTGATATTGATGGAACATTGTTTAGTGAAAAATTAAGGCAGGTACCGCAAAGCGCGGTGCTTGCCTTAAAAAAAACAATGGAAAAGGGAAATTTGACATTTATTAATACGGGGCGGACCTGGTGCCAGACGTCCAAAATCCGGGAGGAAGCGCCGGTAAACGGGCTGCTCTGCGGCTGTGGTACCTATATTTCCGTGGATGGAAAGACACTCTATGACCAGAGAATTTCGCCAGAACGGGCGGAGAAACTGAAAGAGGATATTCTGCAGTTCCGGATGGATACAGTGATGGAGGGCGTGGACGCCTGCTTTTTCCGGCCAGATGGGGTGCAGACCGAAACGATGCGGGCGATCCGCTCGATTCTCGACCAGAGCGGATCTGTTTCGGCGAAGGACTGGTCGGATCCGTCCTTTTCGATCAGTAAATTTTGCGTGGCAGTCGGAGCAGACAGTGATCCGGCGGGATTTTTTGAGACACTTCGGGATTTTGAGGTGATTGACCGGGGCGGCGGCTTCTATGAGTGTGTGCCGATGGGGCATTCTAAGGCGAGTGCGATCGAGTGGATTTTGAAGCAATATGGGATCGCGCTGGAGGACGCGTGGGTCTTTGGAGACAGCATGAACGATCTGTCGATGTTCCAGTATGTGCCGAATGCGGTTGTCATGGGAAAACACGATGCCGGGCTGGAGCCGTATGCGACGTTTACGGCGAAGACCGTGGAGGAAGATGGGATTTACCGGGCGATGGAAGAGCTGGGACTTTTGTAAGGAAGCAATGGTTTGGTGTTTGATATATATGTATAAAGAGTGAAATTTGTGTGGATGTGTGGAGTTCAGAGAAACATCCTGTGGAGAGAAGTTTCAGGAAAGATTGACCTGGTGGATGTCTGAGACTTGAAATGCTCAAGATTGTGGATAGTTGAGACAGAACTAGAATGAAAGGGTGTTGGATAAAGATATATGAATTATGAGAAATCGGAAAAATATGAAGTTCTCAAGCGGTATTTCGGATATGACAGCTTCCGCGAAGGACAGGAAATACTGATTGACGGGATTCTTGATGGGCGTGATGTGCTGGGAATCATGCCGACGGGCAGCGGAAAATCACTGTGTTATCAGGTTCCGGCATTGATTCTTCCGGGAATCACGCTGGTGGTGTCACCGCTGATTTCTCTGATGAAGGATCAAGTTACGGCACTCAATCAGGCGGGCGTCCACGCGGCGTATCTGAACAGTTCGCTGACGACGGCACAGTATTATAAGGCGCTTGGGTATGCGCGCGAGGGGCGTTATCCAATCATTTACGTGGCGCCGGAGCGTCTGATGACGGAGGCATTTCTTGATTTTGCGATGCACGTGGATATTGCGATGCTGGCGATCGATGAGGCGCACTGCATTTCCCAGTGGGGACAGGATTTCAGACCGAGTTATTTGAAGATTGTTGATTTTATCGAGAAGCTGCCGAGGCGTCCGGTGGTCAGTGCTTTTACGGCGACCGCGACCAAGGAGGTCCGGGACGATATCATCGACATTTTGCAGTTACAGAACCCGGTGATGCTGACGACGGGATTTGACCGGAAAAACTTGTATTTTGCAGTGGAGACGCCGAAGGACCGCTATGTGGCAATCCGGGCATATCTGGAAGCACATCCGGGACAGGGGGGGATAATTTACTGCCTGACCCGCAAGAATGTCGAGGAAATCTGTGAGAAGTTAATCCGGGATGGATTTTCAGTGACGCGTTACCATGCGGGACTTTCTGATGCGGAGCGGCAGAAGAATCAGGATGATTTTATCTATGACCGGGTTCCGGTGATGGTGGCGACCAATGCGTTCGGCATGGGAATCGACCGGTCGGATGTACGGTTTGTCCTGCACTGCGGGATGCCGAAGAACCTGGAAGCCTACTATCAGGAGGCAGGACGTGCCGGGCGTGACGGCGAACCGGCGGAGTGCATCCTGTATTATAGCGGGCGGGATGTGGTGACGAACCGGCTCTTTATTGAGCGGAACCAGGACAATCAGGAGCTTGACGACTATACGCGGCAGGTGGTGCTGGAACGTGACCGGGAACGCCTGAAAAAGATGACGTTTTATTGTTTTACGAATGAGTGCCTGCGTGATTATATCCTGCGGTATTTCGGCGAATATGGAAGTAATTACTGCGGAAACTGTTCGAATTGTATGACGCAATTCGACACGATCGACATTCAGGCGGCGGCAGAGAGTCTCTTAGGCTGTGTGCAGTCGTGCGGACAGCGCTATGGAACAACGGTAATTCTCGACACGGTTCACGGGGCGAATACGGTTAAGATCCGCAATTACCGGATGGATGAGAATCCGCATTATGGGGAGCTGGCGAAGGAGAGTGTTGTGCATCTGCGCCAGATGTTTAATTTCCTCCAGGTGGAGGAGTATCTGTTTGTCATGGCGGATGAGTATTCGATTGTCAAATTGACGGAAAAAGGTGCTGCTTTCCTGGAAGCACCGGAGCCAATCGAGATGAAGATGGCGAAGGAGCGGGAGAAACAGGCAGCTGGAAGCAGCAAAAAGAGCCGCCGGGGCGCGAAGCTTCCAGCCGGGGCAGCCGAATTTACGGAGAAGGAAGAGACGCTCTTCGAGGCACTCCGCGCGCTGCGCCGCGAGATCGCATCCGAGGAAAAAGTGCCGCCGTATATCGTATTTTCTGATAAGACGCTGACGCATATGTGTATTTTAAAACCGGTCACGGAAGCGGAGATGCTGGAGGTGTCCGGCGTGGGTGCGTATAAGTTTGAAAAATATGGAGAACGGTTTCTGGAGTGCGTGCGGAAGTTCTTAGGACAATAAGCGGGAATCCTCGGCAATTCAATTACCGAGATGAAAGCGCAGTAGTGTGCATATCTGCACAATGCAAATAGTATAATAATTCTCATCCTTTGATAGTAATGCCGTAACCGGCATACAATAAAAACGAAAATACGTTCGAATAATGGTTGCGCATTACATTTCGATATGATATACTATATGTATGAAAGAAAATCTTATACATTATAGGACTTGTGTGTGTAATATTAACTACCATATGGTTTGGTCGGTGAAATA